>NZ_JBITET010000008.1:0-312147 GCF_044455385.1 Micromonospora sp. NPDC051227 | reverse complement strand
GATCGACCCCAACGACTCACCCGCAGCCCGACCCAACCCGATCTGCTCCCGCTCCAGCGGGCTCAACCTCGACGCCATAACCACCCCAACGACAATCACGAAAGAGTGTTGCAACCACCGGTTGAGCCCGCCGTGCGAACGGAAACTGTCCAAGATCTGCTGTGGCGTGGGCGTTCCGGTGGCTCTTCGCGCCGGATGGTCGGGGTCAGGCCAGCCCGGCGCGGCGCAGGGCTTCCGCCATCGCGTCATTGGCCGGCGCCGGTGCGCCGTGGCGCTGCTGACCGCCGCGACCACCCTGCCCGCTGCCACGGCCGGCCTGTCCGCCGCGCTCACCCTGTCCGCCGCGCTCACCCTGCCCGGCACGACCGCTCTGCTGTCCGGTGGCGCGACCGCCCTGCGGCGCGCGCTGCGCCGGGCCGCCACGCCCCTCCTGGCTGGTCCGACCACCACCGCCGCCACCACCGGCGGCGGGCTCGTCGTCCAGGCGCAGGGTCAGCGAGATCCGCTTGCGGGGTACGTCCACGTCGAGCACCCGGACCTTGACCACGTCGCCGGACTTCACCACCGCGCGGGGGTCCTTCACGAAGGTCCGGGACATCGCCGAGACATGCACCAGACCGTCCTGGTGCACCCCGACGTCGACGAACGCGCCGAACGCCGCCACGTTGGTGACCACGCCCTCCAGCACCATGCCCGGCTTCAGGTCGCTGATCTTCTCCACCCCCTCGACGAAGGTGGCGGTGCGGAACTCCGGGCGGGGGTCCCGGCCGGGCTTCTCCAGCTCGGCGAGGATGTCGGTGACGGTGGGCAGGCCGAACCGGTCGTCGACGAAGTCGGTGGCCCGCAGCCCACGCAGGATGGCGCTCCTGCCGATCACCGAGCGCAGGTCCTGCCCGGTGGTGGAGAGGATCCGGCGCACCACCGGGTACGCCTCGGGGTGCACGCTGGAGGAGTCCAGCGGGTCGTCGCCACCGGGGATGCGCAGGAAGCCGGCGCACTGCTCGAACGCCTTCGGCCCGAGCCGGGCCACCTTCTTCAGCTCGGTACGCGTACGGAACGGCCCGTTGGCGTCCCGGTGCAGCACGATGTTCTCCGCCAGGCCGGCGCCGATACCGGAGACCCGGGTCAGCAGCGGCGCGGAGGCGGTGTTGACGTCCACCCCGACCGCGTTCACGCAGTCCTCCACGACCGCGTCCAGCGATCGGGACAGCTTCACCTCGGACAGGTCGTGCTGGTACTGACCGACACCGATCGAGCGCGGGTCGATCTTGACCAGCTCCGCGAGGGGGTCCTGGAGGCGGCGGGCGATGGAGACCGCGCCGCGCAGCGACACGTCCATCCCGGGCAGCTCCTGCGAGGCGTACGCGGAGGCGGAGTAGACCGACGCGCCGGCCTCGGAGACCATCACCTTGGTCAGGTTGAGCTGCGGATGCCGGGCGATCAGATCACCGGCGAGCTTGTCGGTCTCACGGGAGGCCGTGCCGTTGCCGATCGCGATCAGCTCCACCCCGTGCGCCCCGGCCAGCCGGGCGAGGGTCTCGACCGACGCGTCCCACTGCCGGCGCGGCTCGTGCGGATAGATGGTGTCGGTGGCGACCACCTTGCCGGTGGCGTCCACAACGGCCACCTTCACGCCGGTCCGCAGGCCCGGGTCCAGGCCCATCGTGGGCCGGGTGCCGGCCGGCGCGGCGAGCAGCAGGTCCCGCAGGTTGGTGGCGAAGACCCGGACCGCCTCCTCCTCGGCCGCCTGCCACAGCCGCATCCGTAGGTCCGCGCCGAGGTGGATGAGGATCCTGGTACGCCACGCCCAGCGGACCGTGTCGGCCAGCCAGCGGTCGGCCGGGCGGCCCGCGTCGGACACCCCGAACCGGCCGGCGATGGCCGCCTCGTACCGGGTCGGGCCGGTCGGTACGGCGTCCGCCTCGCCCACCTCCTCCGACTCCATGGTCAGGTCGAGCACGCCCTCCTTCTCGCCCCGGAACATCGCCAGGATCCGGTGCGAGGGCAGCTTCGGGTACGGCTCGGAGAAGTCGAAGTAGTCGGCGAACTTCGCGCCGGCCGCCTCCTGACCCTCGCGTACCCGGGAAACCAGCCGGCCCCGCGACCACATCTGCTCGCGCAGCGTGCCGATCAGGTCGGCGTCCTCCGCGAAGGTCTCGATGAGGATGGCCCTTGCGCCCTCCAGCGCGGCGGCGGCGTCGGCGACGCCCTTCTCCTCATCGACGAACCCGGCGGCGGTGGCCCGTGGGTCCTGACCCGGGTCGGCCAGCAGCGTCTCGGCCAACGGCGCCAAGCCGGCCTCGCGGGCGATCTGCGCACGGGTCCGCCGCTTCGGCTTGTACGGGAGGTAGATGTCCTCCAGCCGGGACTTCGAGTCGGCGGCCATGATCTGCGCTTCCAGGGCCTCGTCCAACTTGCCCTGGCCGCGGATCGACTCCAGCACCGCGGCCCGCCGCTCGTCCAGCTCGCGCAGGTAGCGCAGCCGCTCCTCCAGGGTGCGCAGCTGGGTGTCGTCGAGCAGGCCGGTGGCCTCCTTGCGGTAGCGGGCGATGAACGGCACGGTGGCGCCGCCGTCGAGCAGCTCCACGGCCGCCCGCACCTGACGCTCGGCCACGCCGAGCTCGTCGGCGATCCGCTGATGAACAGACTGGGTCACGATCTCGATCCGCCTTCGGGAGTGGGTACGCCTGCATTCTGCCGGGCGGGCCCTGGCGCTGTCGCCGCGCCCGGCCGGGGCGGGGGGCCGAACCGCCGCGCCCGGCCGGGGTGACCGGCGGCGGTCCCGTCGGGCCTGCGCTAGCGTGGCGATCATGGAATCTGCTGCGGAGCCGCGCGCCCGGCGGCTCTTCGGCGGCAGCGCCCGAGCCCTCGGTGACCTCACGGCCAACCCGTTCCGTGCCGACCGGGACCGGATCGTCGGCTCGCCGTTCTTCGCCCGCCTCGGTGGTGTCACCCAGGTGATCAGCCCGGTCGGCTCCGGGCTGCTGGTGCACAACCGGCTCACCCACAGCCTCAAGGTCGCCCAGGTGGCCAGGGCGGTCGCCGAGCGGTTGACCGCCGACGAGCGGTGGCGTGACCTGCTGGACAAGCTCGGCGGCTGCGACCCCGACGTGGTGGAGGCGGCGGCGCTCGCCCACGACCTCGGCCACCCACCGTTCGGGCACCTGGGGGAGCGGGTGCTGGACCGGCTGGCCCGCCAGCGTCTCGGCCTCCCCGACGGTTTCGAGGGCAACGCGCAGTCGTACCGCATCGTCACCAGCACCGAGATCCGCGGCGCGGCCACCACCGGGTTGGACCTGACCGCGGCGGTCCGCGCGGCCATGCTGAAGTACCCGTGGACCCGCCTGGACCACCCCGACCCGCACCCGCGCACCATGGACCCGCCGCCGCGCGGCGCCACCCCACCGCCGGACGACCCGGAGAGCGGCTCGTCGAAGTTCGGCGCGTACCGGACCGAGCTGGACGACCTGCGGCAGGCCCGGGCGCCGTTCGCTGGTCGCATCCCGGACTGGCAGCAGACCGTGGAGGCGTCCGTGATGGACACCGCCGACGACATCGCGTACGCCATCCACGACGTGGAGGACTTCTACCGGGTCGGGGTGCTCCAGCAGGGTTCGGTCTCCGCGGAGTTGATGGCCTGGCAGCGCGAGAGCGGGCAGCTGCGGGCGATCACCGACGCGGCGCTGGCCACGGCTGCCCGGCGACCCGGGGCGGCGATCGAGCGGCTACGCCGGCAACTGCACCGCAAGGACGCCTGGATCGCCGACGACGACGCGTTCGCCGCCGCCGTCGAGCACGTCCGCGAGGAGTTGGTGGACGGGCTGCTCGCGATGCCGTTCGACGGCTCGATCGAGGCCGAGCAGTACGTGGCCCGCTTCTCCGCCCGCTGGTCCACCCGCTTCGTCGAGGCGATCACCGTCACCGAACAGCCGTCGGTGCGCTCCGGGCACGTGCTGCTGGGCTGCGCCCAGTGGCACGAGGTGCAGGTGCTCAAGTTCGTCCACCACCGGTTCGTGCTGGCCCGCCCGGATCTCGCCCTGCACCAGCGCGGCCAGGCCCGGCTGCTGGGCACCCTGGTCGAGGCGCTCTGGGAGTGGCTGCTCGACCCGGAGGAGGAGTCCCGGCTGCCCCGGCGGCTGCACGACCTGGTCGAGTTGGCCGAGGCGGAGCTGCACCCGCGTACCCCGGACCGGATCGGTCGTGCCCGGGGGCGAGCCATCGTGGACTTCGTCGCGCAGCTCACCGACGGTCAGGCGGTGGCGATGCTGGACGCGCTCTCCGGCCGGTCCGGCGCGCTCTGGACCGACGCGTTCGTGCTCTGACCTGACGTCAGGCGACGGCCTGCCACCAGCCGTCGACGGCGGGCGGGTCGTCGACCACCACCCGTTCGCCCGGCCGGGGCACGGTGAGCCGCACGTCGCGGGCCTTCGCCTCGGCCCACAGCCGGTCGACCGGCTCGGACCAGTCGTGCAGGGCCAGGTTGAACGTCGCCCAGTGCACCGGCACGAACAGCCCACCGCGTAGGTCGAGGTGGGCGCTGACCGCCTCCTCCGGGAACATGTGGATCGTCGGCCAGGCCCGGTCGTACGCGCCGATCTGCATCAGCGTCACGTCGAACGGCCCATGCTCGGCGCCGATCTCCGCGTACCCGTCGAAGTAGCCGGAGTCGCCGGTGTAGAAGACCTTGCGGCGGGCCCCGGCCACCACCCACGAGCTCCAGAGCGTGCCGTCGCGGCGCAAGCCTCGTCCCGAGAAGTGCTGGGCGGCGGTGGCGGTGATCTCCAAGCCGGCCACCTGATGCGACTCGGACCAGTCCAGCTCGATGATCCGTTCGGCGGGTACGCCCCAGCGGTCCAGGTGTGCGCCCACGCCGAGCGGCACCAGGAACGGCGCGGACTGCCCGGCGAGCAGCGCCCGCACGGTGGCCATGTCGAGGTGGTCGTAGTGGTCGTGCGAGATCAGGATGGCGTCCAGCGGGGGCAGCTCGTCGACGCCCACCGGTGGCTCGTGCAGCCGGCGCGGGCCGACCAGACCCGAGGGGGAGCACCGCTCGCTCCAGACCGGGTCGAGCAGCACCCGCCGGCCCTCGATCTCGATCAGGGTCGAGGCGTGGCCGTACCAGACGATGTTGAGCTCGTCGGCGGTGTCGGTGGCCGTCGGCCCGCCGGCGCTGGGGCGCAGCAGCGGCACGGGTGCGGTGGGACGCCGCTTCTGCTTGCCGAAGATCAGCTCGCGGACCAGGTTGCGCCCCGGCTCGGCGATCATCGTGCGGGTGCCGGCCCGGTTGTGGAAGGTGCCCTCGCGGAACTGCGGCGAGCGGGCCGCCCGTTCGGCCCGCGCCCCGCTGAGACGGCCACCCAGCGCCGCCGGCACATCCCGGGCGACCCAGGCCAGGCCGGCCAGCGCGGCCAGGCCGGCGGCGCCCCGCATCCGCCGCCCGAGCGACCGTTCGACGTCCGTGTTCTGCACTCGTGCCATTGCCGTCCCTCCGACGTGTCCGCCCTACACGGTAGTCACCCGGACCGACCCGTGCCTCGGTGGTCGCCACGCCGGGTCGGTCGCCGACAGCGGCGACCGACCGGGACGGACTTACGGGGTGCCCTAGCCGCCGTTGCTGGGGCGTCGGGCGGTGATCCGGAACGTCCTGCCCACGCCCGCGATCCGGTCGACCGCGGCCAGGAACTTCGGGCCCATTGCGGCCCGGGCCTGCACCGCCGGGTGGGTCGCGCCGAAGTCCTCCGGGTTGGCCTGACCGTCGGCGAAGAGGGCGTAGGTGAGCACCGCCGCGCCAGAGCGGTCGAAGATCACGCCGGCCTCGTGCCGGGCGTCGGCGTACCAGCCGGCCTTGGTGGCGATCCGGGCCCGCTCGTCGGAGGACATGGTGCGCCGGATGCCGTCGGTGAACGCCACCGGGGAGCGCAGGATGCCCAACAGGTACGTCGTCGAGGCGGGGGAGAGCAGCGTGCCAGCGACCAGGGCGCGCAGCAGGTCGTGCGTCTCCCGGGGGGTGCTGGTGCCGAGGAAGAACCGGTTCGGGTTCGCCACCGGCTGGACCTGGGTGTTCGGGAAACCCTTGGCGACCAGGATGGAGTTGATCTCGGCGGCCGGGGCGACCAGCCCGCACAGCCGCACCGCCGTGTCGTCCGAGACGGTCAGCAGGTTGGCCAGCACGTGCCCGATGGTCACCAGGCTCGGGTACGCGCCGTCCAGGCTGAAGATGCCGTCACCGCCCGGTACGACGATCGCCGCGCTCACCTCGACCTGCTGGTCCAGGGTGAGCAGCCCTCGGTCGACCTTGTCGAGGACCGCCGTGGCGACGGCGATCTTGTTGACGCTGTACGCCTCGATCCGCCGGTCCGCGTCAGCCTCGACCGCGACCACCGGCGCACCGGCCGGGTCGGCGACGCTGACGTACGCCTGCCAGTTGCCGCCAGCCTCGGTGCTGTGCTTGGTGAAGACGGAGGCGATCCGGCGGGCGGCCCGAGCGGGGGTGGTCGGCGACGCCTCTGTGGTCTCGGCGGCGCTCGCCGGGGCAGCAGCGCCCAGCACCGTGCCGGCGGTGGCCACAGTGCCCAACCCGAGTGCCGTTCTGCGGTTCAGTCGCATGGTCAATCGTCTCCCCGATCGTGGTGTGCCAGAGCGCTTGCTGGCCCACCACCCTAGGCGAGTTGATCGATGCACGACGCCCCCGAATTTGTCCCGAACAGTCCCGAACAGGTCAACCGAACCGTCGACGCAGCGCGGCGCCCGCCGCAACCACCGGCCCGGACACGAGTTGCCGCAGGTCGGGCAGGTGGCCGCCGCGTACCGCCTCGCCGGCCGGGTTCGCGGCGAAGACCGAGCCGTCGTGCGCGGCGACCGACCGTCCACTCAGGCCCGCCGCCCGCATCAACGGCCCGACGAGGACGTCGTAGACCCCCGGCAGCACGGTGAATCCGGCCCGCAGCACCACGTTGAGCCGACCGACCGACACCTCCCGGCGCGGCCGGTCAACACAGTCCACGATGGCCCGGGCCACCCGCTGCGGGCCGGCGACCGGCGGCGGAGGTCGCCCGATCCGACCCAGATAGTTGGCCGCCTGCTGGTACACCGGTGTGTCCACGCTGCCCGGGTTGACCAGACACAGCCGGATCTCCGGGCTGTCGCGCAACTCCTGCTGCACCGTCCGGACCAGACCCTGCAACCCCCACTTGCTTGCGACGTACGCGCTCATGTACGGCGCGGTGATGTGCCCGAGCACCGAACCGGTGAGGATCACCGTGCCGGCCCCGGTGGCCCGGAAGTGCCGCAGCGCCACCCGCACCGAGCCGGCGGCGCCGAGCAGGTCGGTCCGCACCACCTGGTCGAAGACCCGTTCCGGCAACTCGTCGAAGCGACCGTAGGCCATCACCGCCGCCGTGTGCACCCAGACGTCGATGCGGCCGAAACGGTCGATCGCCTCGCCCGCGAGCGCGTCCAGCGCGTCCGGCTCGGTCACGTCGGTCGGCACGGTCAGCACGTCGACGTCGGCGCACTCCGCGCGTACCTCGGCCAGGGTCGTGGTGGCGCGAGCGGCGAGGACCAGGCGGTCGCCGCGCTCGGCGAACGCCCGGGCGGTCGCCCGGCCGATCCCGCTGCTCGCGCCAACGATCACGACCACCCGGCTCACGGCACTCTCGCACTCATGGTTCGAGCACGACCTTGATGCAGCCGTCCTCCTTCTTCTGAAACATCTCGTACGCCTGCGGCGCCCGGGCCAGCGGCAACCGGTGGGTACGCAGGTCCTCCACGCCCAGCGGGTCGTCGTCGCCGGAGAGCAGCGGCAGGATCTCGTCGGTCCACCGGCGCACGTGACACTGCCCCATCCGCAGCTGGATGCCACGGTCGAACATCTCCATCATCGGCATCGGGTCCGCCTCGCCGCCGTACACCCCGGAGAGCGACACGGTGCCGCCACGGCGAACCGCCTTGAGCGCGGCGTGCAGGACGGACAGCCGGTCCACACCCGCCCGGTCCGTCATCGTCTGGGCCAGCTTGTCCGGCAACAGCCCGGCGGCGGTCTGCGCCAACTTCCCCGCCGGCGAACCGTGCGCCTCCATCCCGACCGCGTCGATCACCGCGTCCGGGCCGCGGCCGTCGACCAGGTCGATCAGCGCGCCCGGCACGTCGGACAACTCGCTGACGTCGAGCACCTCGATGCCGTGCCGGCGGGCCAACTCCAGCCGCTCGGGAACCAGATCCAGCCCGATCACCCGGCCCGCGCCGAGGTGGCGGCCGATCCGCGCGCAGAACTGCCCGACCGGACCCAGGCCGAAGACGGCCAGGGTGCCGCCCGGCGGGGTGTCCGCGTACTTCACCGCCTGCCAGGCGGTGGGCAGAATGTCGGACAGGTAGAGGTAGCGCTCGTCGGCGCCGGTCTGCGGGATCTTGATCGGCCCGAAGTGGGCCTGCGGTACGCGCAGGTACTCGGCCTGCCCGCCCGGCACCGAGCCATAGAGCGACGTGTAGCCGAACAGGGACGCGCCCTTGCCCTCGCTGGTGACCTGGGTGGTCTCGCACTGGGCGTAGAGCTGGCGCGAACACATCCAGCAACTGCCACAGGCGATGTTGAACGGCACCACCACCCGGTCGCCCGGCTTGAGCCCCGTCACCTCCGACCCGACCTCCTCGACGATGCCCATCGGCTCGTGACCCAGGACGTCACCCGGCTTCAGGTACGGTCCGAGCACCTCGTAGAGGTGCAGGTCGGAACCGCAGATCGCGGTCGAGGTGATCTTCACGATGGCATCGGTCGGCTCCTCGATCCGAGGGTCCGGGACGTCCTCGACCCGTACGTCTCGCTTGCCCTGCCAGGTGAGCGCCTTCATGTCCCTCATCCCTTCTCACTGCCGTCTCAAGACTGCTACCCGGGCTCGGGCACTTGAACCGGCCGCCTGTCCCTGGCGTGGGTGGGTGCGGTGGAGGGCTGGGGGCGGCCGTCCCCAGCTTCGGCGGCGATATGTGCGCCTTGACGGTCTTTGTCGCGCTGGTGTACGGCTCGTCCGGCCGAGATCGAGTTGATCCACTCGCGTTCCTTGAAGTCGCGGTATCCGGCGCCCGGCAACAGGCCGATTTCCTGAAACCCGAGTGGATCAGGCGCGGCGATGCGAGGTGAGGCGCGGTGAGGCGAGGCGAGGCGAGGTGTGGCCATGCGAGGCGAGGCGAGGGGGCCGGTGGTGCGGACGAGCCGTGACCAGGGTCAGGGCTGGGGCGACCGTCCCCGGCGGAGGGATCAAGCCTGACCGCCCGGAGCCGGGGACGGTCGCCCCAGCTCCCACCGCAACCAAACCAAAGCCAAAGCCAAAGAGCCAAAGCCAGACCGCCGTACCCCTGGGAAAGCGGGATACGGCGGTCGGTACGGCGGACCTCAGGAACCGGGGGTGTTGTTGGCTCCCTTGGCGGTGGCCGTGAGGTAGTCGCGGTTGAGCCGGCCGATGGTGTTCAGCGGGATGCCCTTCGGGCAGGCCGGGGTGCATTCGCCGGCGTTGGTGCAGCCGCCGAAGCCGGCCTCGTCGTGCGCGTCGACCATGCCGATCACCCGGGTGTAGCGCTCGGGCTGGCCCTGCGGCAGCAGCGAGAGCTGGGTGAGCTTGGCGGCGGTGAAGAGCATGCCGGAACCGTTCGGGCAGGCCGCCACGCAGGCGCCGCAGCCGATGCAGGCCGCCGACTCGAAGGCGGCGTCGGCGTTGGCCTTGGCCACCGGGGTGGAGTGGGCTTCGGGCGCGCTGCCGGTCGGCGCGGTGACGTAGCCGCCAGCCGCGATGATCTTGTCGAAGGCGCTCCGGTTGACGACCAGGTCCTTGACCACCGGGAAGGCGCTGGCCCGCCACGGCTCGATGTCGATCGTCTCGCCGTCCTTGAACTGCCGCATGTGCAGCTGGCACGCGGTGGTACCGCGCTGCGGCCCGTGCGCGTCGCCGTTGATCATCAGGCCGCACATGCCGCAGATGCCCTCGCGGCAGTCGTGGTCGAACGCCACCGGGTCCTCGCCCGCGAGGATCAGCCGCTCGTTGAGCACGTCGAGCATCTCCAGGAACGACATGTCCGGGGACACGTCGTCGACCGGGTAGGTCACCATCCGACCCTTGTCCTCAGGGCCCTTCTGGCGCCAGATGCGCAGGGTCAGGTTCACTTGTAGCTCCGCTGCGTGGGGTGGACGTATTCGAACTTCAGGTCTTCCTTGTGCAGCACCGAGGGCTCGCCGTCGGCGGTGAACTCCCAGGCCGCCACGTACGCGAACCGGTCGTCGTCGCGCTGCGCCTCACCGTCGGGGGTCTGGTGCTCGGCCCGGAAGTGGCCGCCGCAGGACTCCTCGCGGTGCAGGGCGTCGATGCACATCAGCTCGGCCAGTTCGAAGAAGTCGGCCACCCGGCCGGCCTTCTCCAGCGACTGGTTGAGTTCCTCGCCGGTGCCGGACACCTTGACCCGCTGCCAGAACTGCTCGCGCAGGGCGCGGATCTCGTCGATCGCCTTGCGCAGCCCGGCCTCGCTGCGCTCCATGCCGCAGTGTTCCCACATGATCTGGCCCAGCTCCCGGTGGAACGAGTCCACGGTCCGGTCGCCGTTGACGGCGAGCAGCCGCTGGACGCGGTCCTCGACGTCGGTACGCGCCTCGACCGCCGCCGGGTGGCTGGCGTCGACCTTTTCCAGCGGGCCGGAGGCCAGGTAGTTGGCGATGGTGGTGGGCAGCACGAAATAGCCGTCGGCGAGGCCCTGCATCAGCGCCGAGGCGCCGAGCCGGTTCGCGCCGTGGTCGGAGAAGTTCGCCTCGCCGATCACGAACAGGCCGGGGATGTTCGACTGGAGGTCGTAGTCGACCCACAGGCCGCCCATGGTGTAGTGCACGGCGGGGTAGATGCGCATCGGCACCTCGTACGGGTCCTCGCCGGTGATGCGCTCGTACATCTCGAAGAGGTTGCCGTACTTGGCCTCGATGGCCTTGCGGCCCAGCCGGCCGATTGCGTCGGCGAAGTCGAGGTAGACGCCGAGCTTGGTCGGCCCGACGCCCCGACCCTCGTCGCACACGTTCTTCGCGGCCCGGGAGGCGATGTCGCGGGGAACCAGGTTGCCGAAGGAGGGGTAGATCCGCTCCAGGTAGTAGTCCCGCTCGTCCTCCGGAATGTCCTTCGGGCTGCGGTCGTCACCCTTGGTCTTCGGCACCCAGACCCGGCCGTCGTTGCGCAGCGACTCACTCATCAGGGTCAGCTTCGACTGGTGGTCGCCGGAGACCGGGATGCAGGTCGGGTGGATCTGCGTGTAGCAGGGGTTGGCGAAGTAAGCGCCCTTGCGGTGCGCGCGCCAGGTGGCGGTGACGTTGCAGCCCTTGGCGTTGGTGGAGAGATAGAAGACGTTGCCGTAGCCGCCGGAGGCGAGCACCACGGCGTCGGCCATCTCGGTGCTGATCTCGCCGGTGACCATGTCCCGGACCACGATGCCCCGGGCCTTGTCGTCCACCAGGACCAGCTCCAGCATCTCGTGCCGGGTGTTCATCTCCACGTTGCCCAGGCCGATCTGCCGTTCGAGGGCCTGGTACGCGCCGAGCAGCAGCTGCTGGCCCGTCTGGCCCCGGGCGTAGAAGGTGCGCTGCACCTGGGCGCCACCGAAGGAGCGGGTGTCCAGCAGGCCGCCGTACTCGCGGGCGAACGGCACCCCCTGGGCGACGCACTGGTCGATGATGTTGACCGACACCTCGGCGAGCCGGTGCACGTTCGACTCCCGGGAGCGGAAGTCGCCACCCTTGACGGTGTCGTAGAAGAGCCGGTGCACAGAGTCGCCGTCGTTGCGGTAGTTCTTCGCCGCGTTGATGCCGCCCTGTGCCGCGATGGAGTGCGCACGCCGCGGGCTGTCCTGGTAGCAGTAGGACTTGACGTGGTAGCCCTGCTCGGCCAGGGTCGCGGCGGCCGAGCCGCCGGCCAGGCCGGTGCCGACCACGATCACCGTCATCTTGCGGCGGTTGGCGGGGTTGACCAGCTTGGCCTCGAAGCGCCGGGTCTCCCAACGCTTCTCGACCGGGCCGGCGGGAGCCTTGGTGTCGGCGATCGGGTCGCCCTCGGTGAAGAGTTCCATGTCAGGACACCAATCCGGTGAGTACGGCGAACGGGACCACCAGGTACCCGGCGCAGAGCAGCACGGCGAAGATCAGAGCCGCGGTACGTGCCCTGCGCTCGCCGCGGGGCGTCTGCTGGCCGAGGCTGCGGAACGCGCTGAACGCGCCGTGACGCAGGTGGAAGCCCACCGCGAGGATGGCCAGCGTGTAGAAGAGCGTGACGTACCAGCGCTCCGGGGCGAAGTCGGCGACGACGTTGCCGTACGGCTTGCTCTCGTCCCCAACCGGGTTCAGCGTGCCGGTGGTCAGGTCCAGCAGGTGGTAGATCACGAAGAGCAGGATGATCACTCCACCCCAGCGCATCGTGCGGGCCGCGTAGCTGCCGTTGACCTTCTTACGGTGGGCGTACTTGACCGGGCGGGCGGCACGGGCCCGCCGGGCCAGCACGGTGGCGGCCACGATGTGGGCGACGACCGCCACCACCAGCACGGTGCGCAGGATCCACAGGAACCAGACGCCGGGCAGCAGTGGCTTGCCGATGTCGCGCAGCCAGTGCGCGTAGTGGTCGAACGAGGTCTCCCCCGTGAACACCTTCAGGTTGCCGAGCATGTGGGCGATGAGGAACAGCGCCAGCAGGATGCCCGTCACCGCCATGACGGCCTTGAGGCCGACGTTCGAGCGGATGGGCGACCGAGTTTTCGTGATTACCACAGGACCGACGCTAGGAGCACTTCGATCAGTCGTCCAATGCATCAAACTCGCAGTGTTGATAGCCGTAGGCTATGTAGATGCAGCTCCATCAGCTCCGGTACTTCGTGGCGGTGGCCGAAGTACGACATTTCACCCAAGCCGCCGACCTCGTGGGCATCACTCAGCCTTCTCTCAGTAAGCAAATTCACGCTCTGGAGGCCGACCTCGGAGCACCACTGTTCGAGCGGCTAAGGGGCAACATCGCACTCACCGCGGCGGGTGAGGTGCTGCTGCCGTTGGCCACCCGGATCCTCGCCGACGTGGAGACCGCGACCCGGGAGGTCCAGGAGTTGGTGGGGCTGCGCCGGGGCCGGGTCCGGCTCGGTGCCACCCCCAGTCTGGCCACCTCGCTCGCCCCGCCGGTGCTGCGCCGCTTCCGCGACGCGCACCCCACCGTCGACCTGCGCGTCGAAGAGGGCGGTTCGCAGGACCTGGTCCGCGATCTGCTCCGCGGCGACCTCGACCTGGCCCTCATCATCATGCCGGCGCAGGGGGCCGACCCGGGGCTGCGGGTCGACCCGATCCTGCGCGAGAGCCTGGTGGTGGCCTCGGTGGGGGAGGTGCCCACCGCGTCGCTGACCGGGGAGCTGCGCATCACCGACCTGCGGGATCAGCCGATGGTGATGTTCCGGGAGGGGTACGACCTGCGCGACGCGACCATCCAGGCGTGTCGGGAGGCGGGCTTCGAACCCACCTTCGCTGTGGACGGCGGCGAGATGGACGCGGTGCTCAGCTTCGTCGAGGCGGGGCTCGGCATCGCTCTCGTGCCCGGCATCGTGCTGGCTCGCCGGCCGGGCGTGCGGATCACCCCCCTCGCCCCGCCCGGGGTGCGGCGGACCATCGCGGTGGCCCGTCGGCGCGACGTCGTACCCACCCACGCCGGTCGGGAGCTTCGGCGCATTCTGCTCGACTACATCCAGTCGGCGATCGACCTCGGCGAACTGCCCCCGGGCGTCGAGCCACTGACCTGACCCGGGGCCCGCCGCCGCGAAGAGGCCGGACGGGGCCGCCGCCGCGAAGAGGTCGGCAGCGGCCCGGCCGTCGGCTCAGCGGCCCTCGGCGTCGTCCATCGCCCGGTAGATCCGCTGTTCGGAGACGGGGTACGGGGTGCCCAACGCCTGAGCGAAGACGTTCACCCGCAGCTCCTCGATCATCCAGCGGATCTGCCGGACGGCAGTCTCCTGGCGGCGGGCCGGCGACAGGTTGGCGAGCAGGTCCGCGTACTCCTTCTGCACCACAGCGATCCGCTCCTGCTGCTGGCGGTCCCGCTGCGGGTTGCCGCCCAGCCGCTCCAGCCGACGCTCGATGGCGGTGAGGTAGCGCAGCAGGTCGGGCAGGCGCGCGTACCCGGTCTCGGTGATGAAACCGGCGTGCACCAGCCCGGCGAGCTGGCTGCGGATGTCGGCCAGCGCCGCCACCACGGCGAGGTTGCGGGTCGCGCCAAGCCGCTGTTCGACGGCGTACGCGGCGGCGAGGACCTTGCGGACCCGGTCCATCACCTCGACGACAGTGTCGACCAGGTCGGCGCGCACCTTCTCGCGCAGCGCCGCGAACCCGTCGGCGTCCCACGCCGGCCCGCCGGCCACACCGATCAGGCGGTCGATGGCCGCGCCCGCCGCGTCCTCGATCAACTCCTGGACGCCGCCGTGCGGGTTGCGGCTCAGCGCCAGCTTCGCCTCGTTGTCCAGCCGCCCCTGGAGGAACCGGGCAGGGGACGGCACTGTGAGCCGCAGCAGCCGACGGGTGCCGGCCCAGTGCGCCGCCTCCGCCTCGGCGGGGGAGTCGAACACCTTCACCCCGACCGTGGCGCCCTCGTCGACCAGCGCCGGGTACGCGGTCACCGCGTAACCGGCGCGGACCTGCTCGATGGTCCGGGGCAGCGCGCCGATACTCCACTCGCGCAGCCCGGTGCGGGCCACCTCCGGTGCGGCGGCCGCCACCACCTGGCGTACCTCCTGGCGGAGTTGGCGTTGCAGGGCCGGCAGGTCCTTGCCCTCGGCGACCGGCTTCTCGTCGTCGCCGAGGACCCGGAAGGTCACCCGCAGGTGCGCCGGGAGCTTGCCCGGCTCCCAGGCGTCGCGGGGCACTGTCACCCCGGTCATCCGGCGCAGCTGCCGGGTGAGCGCGTCCAGCAGCGACTCCTCGCCGGGGGTGATCGCCGCCAGGGCGGCCCGGGCGTAGTCCGGCACCGGGACGAAGTTGCGGCGGATCGCCTTGGGCAGCGAGCGGATCAGCGCGATCACCGTCTCCTCGCGCAGCCCCGGCACCTGCCAGTCGAAGGTCTCCGCCGGCACCTGGTTGAGCAGGGGCAGCGGGATGTCCACCGTGACGCCGTCGTCCGGCGTGCCCGGCTCGAACCGGTAGGTCAGCGGAAGGCTCACCCCGTCGGCCCGCCACTCGTCCGGGTAGTCGTCCTCGTCCACTCCCGGTCGGCCGTCGTTGACCAGCAGGTCGCGGGTGAAGGTGAGCAGCTCGGGTTGCTCGCGGCGGGTCTTCTTCCACCAGCTGTCGAAGTGCCGGCCGGAGGACACGTCGGCCGGGATCCGCTGGTCGTAGAAGCCGAAGATGGTCTCGTCGTCGACCAGGATGTCCCGGCGTCGGGCCCGGCTCTCCAACTCCTCGATCTCGGCGAGCAGCCGCTTGTTGTCCGCCCAGAACTGGTGGTGGGTCTGCCAGTCGCCCTCGACGAGGGCGTGCCGGATGAACAGCTCCCGGCTCAGCGTCGGGTCGATCCGCCCGAAGTTGACTTTGCGGGAGCTGACCAGCGGGACGCCGTACAGGGTGACCTTCTCGTAGGCCATCACCGCGGCCTGCTTCTTCTCCCAGTGCGGTTCGCTGTAGCTGCGCTTGACCAGGTGCTGCGCCAGCGGCTCGACCCACTCCGGTTCGACCCGGCCGGCGATCCGCCCCCACAGCCGGGAGGTCTCCACCAGCTCTGCGGCCATCACCCAACGCGGCGGCTTCTTGAACAACGCCGACCCGGGAAAGAGCGCGAACTTCGCGCCCCGCGCCCCCAGGTACTCGTGTTTCTGGGCGTCCTTCAGGCCGATGTGCGACAACAGGCCGGGCAGCAGCGACTGGTGCACCTTCGGGGTGTCGATCTCCTCCGGCAGGTCCGCGCCACCCCGGCGGCCCCGGCCGGCGTCCGCGTCGTCCGAGCTGTCGCGTGCCGGCCGCCCGCCACGCCGGTCGCCGTCGGACGGGGTACGCAGCACCTGCCGCAGTTGGCTGACGATGTCCTGCCACTCGCGGATCCGCAGGTAGTTCAGGTACTCCGCCTTGCACATCCGCCGGAACGCGCTGGAGGACAGCTCCCGCTGCTGCTCGCGCAGGTAACGCCACAGGTTGAGGTAGGCGACGAAGTCCGACTCCTTGTCGGCGAACCGGGCGTGCGCCTGGTCCGCCTGGGCCTGCTTCTCCGCCGGCCGCTCCCGTGGGTCCTGGATGGAGAGCGCGGCGGCGATCACCAGCACCTCGGTGGCGCAGCCGTTGCGTTCGCCCTCGACCACCATCCGGGCCAGGCGGGGGTCGACCGGCAACTGGGCCAGCCGCCGGCCGAGCGCGGTGAGCCGCTTCGCCGGGTCGGCCTCGGTCGGGTCCAACGCGCCCAGCTCGTGCAGCAGGTTCACGCCGTCGGTGATGTTGCGCTTGTCCGGTGGGTCGATGAACGGGAACGCGGCGAGGTCGCCGAGCCCGATCGCGGTCATCTGGAGGATGACCGACGCCAGGTTGGTCCGCAGGATCTCCGGGTCCGTGAACTCGGGCCGGGATCCGAAGTCCTGCTCGTCGTAGAGGCGGATGCAGATGCCGTCCGAGGTACGGCCACAGCGGCCCTTGCGCTGGTTGGCCGACGCCTGGGAGATCGGCTCGATCGGCAGCCGCTGCACCTTGAGTCGACTGGAGTAGCGGGAGATGCGGGCGGTGCCCGGGTCCACCACGTACTTGATGCCGGGCACGGTCAGCGAGGTCTCCGCGACGTTGGTGGCGAGCACCACCCGGCGCGAGGAGTGCGCGGCGAAGACCCGGTGCTGCTCGGCGGAGGACAGCCGCGCGTACAGCGGCAGGATCTCGGTGCCGAGTAGCGTTCGCTTCTTCTGCACCAGCTTGCCCAGCGCGTCGGCGGTGTCCCGGATCTCCCGCTCACCGCTGAGGAAGACCAGGATGTCGCCGGGGCCCTCGGCGGCCAACTCCTCGACGGCGTCGCCGATCGCCTGGATCTGGTCGCGGACGGTCTCCTCGTCGCCGTCGCCGTCCTCCTCGCCCTCGGCGAGCTCGACGAGGGGCCGGTAGCGCACCTCCACCGGGTAGGTACGCCCGGAGACCTCGACCACCGGCGCGGGCACGCCCTCCGGCTCGTCGGCAGTGGGTGGCCCGACGAAGTGCCTGGCGAACCGGTCGGTCTCGATGGTCGCCGAGGTGATGATCACCTTGAGGTCGGGTCGTCGGGGCAGCAGCTCCCGCAGGTACCCGAGGATGAAGTCGATGTTGAGGCTGCGCTCGTGCGCCTCGTCGATGATCAGCGTGTCGTACTGGCGCAGCATCCGGTCGGTCTGCAACTCGGCCAGCAGGATGCCGTCGGTCATCAGCTTCACCAGGCTGCGCTCGCTGACCTGGTCGGTGAAGCGCACCTTGTAGCCGACCACGTCGCCCAACTCGGTGCCCAGCTCGTCGGCGATCCGGTCGGCCACCGTCCGGGCGGCCAACCGCCGGGGCTGGGTGTGCCCGATCAGGCCGTGCACCCCGCGCCCCAACTCCAGACAGATCTTGGGGATCTGGGTGGTCTTGCCGGAGCCGGTCTCGCCCGCCACGATCACCACCTGGTGATCGCGGATGGCAGCGGCGATGTCGTCCTTGCGCTCACTGACCGGCAGACCCACCGGGTACGTGATCACGGGTACCGCCGCCTGCCGGGCGGCGAGCCGCTGCTCGGCCCGGACCAGGTCGGCGGTGATCTCGGTCAGCGCCGCCTCCCGACGCTGCGGGTCGCGCAGCTTGCGGGCACCGTCCAGTCGCCGCTGGAGCCGGCGCTGGTCGCGGAACATCAGAGGTGTGAGGCGGCGGTGCAGCTCGCGAACGGGGTCGGACGCGACGGAGGCGGTTGGATTCTGCATGTCGTGCCCAAGGATAGGCAGCCCGGCGGCGCACCGCCCCTGGGTTACCGAGCGGCCGGCTCCCCGACGGCCACCTCCGGTCCCTTGACGGCCAGGAGCGGGCCCTAGAGTTGGCGGCCGACGTCGAGCGCTGGGGGAGCCGGATGGAGATGCGCGACACCGACCGCGCGTTGGTGCAGGCCGCCACGGCGGTCTCCAAGCTGCGCTGCCGCAGCCAGCACCACACTGTCGCGTCGGCGGCCCGGACCGCGGACGGTCGGGTCTTCACCGGCGTGAACGTCCAGCACTCCACCGGAGGGGCCTGCGCCGAACTTGTCGTGATCGGCACCGCCGCCACCCAGGGCGTCACCGCGCTGGAGACGATCGTCACGGTCGCCGACCGTGGCCGCGAGGTCGTCGCGCCCTGTGACCGGTGCCAGCAGGTGCTGCGGGATTACGTCCCGGAGCTGCGGGTGGTCCTCGGCCCGATGGACGCCCTGCGGGTGGTCCCGCTCGGTGAGCTGCCGGCGGAGGCCGGCAGCGGTTCGGCCGGCTGAGGGGGCACGTCAGTCCCCGGAGGCCGCCTCCAGCATCGACTGCGGCACCGGCACGCTCTCGAACCGCAGGGTGCCCTCCGGAAGCAGCCACGACGTGACCCGCGCGACCAGGCGACCGGCCCGCACGGCGGGGTCGTTGGCGAACAGCGCGCGGGCCTCGTCCGGGGCGATGGACAGCACCACGAAACCCCTCAGCTGCTCGTCGTCGGGGTGCAGGAACGGGCCGGCCGCGAGCACCAGCCCCTGCTGCACGAGGCCCGCCTGGTGGGCCAGGTGCGCGTCCCGCAACCGGTCGATCGCGTCCTGCGGCAGCTCCGGCGGATCCGACGGGCGGGTCAGCAGGACGACCGTGTGCTGGTCGAATCGCATGCCCACACCCTATGGCGCGAATCTTTCTCTTCTGGGTGTCATCTGCTATATGTCCGTCCTGGGGCGGCTACCTGCCGCACCTGCTGCCGGTGGACCCCACAGTGCACTGGGCCAACCCGGCGGGTGGCATCGAGTACCGGGACCGTCATGGGCAGTGGGACGGCAGCCCGCAGGGGTATCGCGGGCCGGTGCCCCAGGTGGTGCATCTGCACGGCGCGCACAGCTCCCAGGAGAGCGATGGGCACTCCGAGGCGTGGTACCTGCCGGTGGCCCGGGACCTGCCCCCGGGCTTCGCCGTGACCGGCAGCGCGTACCGCGAGTTCCGGTCCCGGTTCGCCGAGCGGTCCGGCCTGCGCTGGGCGCCGGGCTCGGCCACCTTCGAGTACGCGAACGACCAGCGACCTTGCACCCTCTGGTACCACGACCACGCGCTCGGACTCACCCGGGAGAACGTCTACGCCGGGCCCGCCGGGTTCTACCTGCTCGGTGGTGGGGACGAGTTGCCGGAGGGAGTGTTGCCCGGCCCGGCGTCGACCCGCGATGACCCGCCGAACAGCTCGTACCACGACATCCCGCTGATGATCCAGGATCGCAGCTTCACCGCCGACGGCGACCTTCACTATCCGGAGCGGTACTCCGCCAGCGGCGACGGGCCGCCGACCTGGGTGCCCGGGTTCTCCGGCTCGACCATCGTGGTCAACGGCCGCACCTGGCCCACATTGACCGTCCAGCGTCGGCGTTACCGGTTTCGGCTGCTCAACGGCTGCAACAGCCGATTCCTGCTGCTCAGCGTGGCCGCGAACGCCACGGCGCGGCCGGCCCGACCGGTGCTGCCGGTCTGGCAGATCGGCAGTGACGGCGGTTTCCTGCCCGAGCCGGTGCCGCACGAACGCGTGTCACTCGGCCCCGCCCAGCGGGTCGACGCGATCGTCGACTTCACCGACGTTCCGGCCGGCACCGAGCTGTACCTCGTGAACGAAGGGCCGGACGGGATGTACGGCGGCGGTCGCCCCGGGGTGGACTTCCCGCCGGCCGACCCGCAGACCACCGGGCAGGTGCTGCGGTTCGTGGTCACCGACGCGACCGGCGCGGACCCGAGCGTCCCACCGGAGCAGCTACGGCTGCCGTCCCACCCTCGGCTCGGAGCGGCCCAGCGGGTACGCCGGTTGTCGCTCAACGAGCGGAGGTCCGGCGGGTCGATGATCATGCTGCTGGGCGTCCTCGACGAGCGGGGCCGGGGCCTGCCGTTGCGCTGGAGCGACCCGGTGACCGAGCAGCCCATCCTCGGCGAAACCGAGGTGTGGGAGGTGCGCAACTTCACCCGGCACGTGCATCCGGTGCACCTGCACCAGGTCCAGTTCGAGCTGCTCGGCCGGGGACGCTCGGGCCGGTCGTTGCCGGGCCCGGGGGACCGGGGGTGGCTGGACACGGTGCTCGCGTACCCGTGGGAGGTGACTCGGATCAAGGCGCACTTCGACCTGCCGGGCCGGTACGCCTGGCACTGCCACCTGCTGGAACACGAGGACAACGAGATGATGCGGCCGCTGAACGTCCTACCGCGCGGCGGCGCGGCGGCCGGAGACGGCGGCTCGCCGGGGCGGGCCGTGGAACCCGGGACGGCATCGACAGGCGCCGGTTAGGCCCCTTTCCGCAGCTCGGCTAAGGTTAGGCGAACCTAAGCATTAACGTGCAGGAGATTCGTGACCACCCTCGCCACCCGGCCGACCCCGGCCCGCAACCGGTCCGGCACCCGCACCGGCCGCCGGGTGGCCGTCACCGTCGGGGCCGCGCTGGTGCTGCTGCTCACCGTGCTGGCCAGCTTCGCGCTCGGCAGCCGACAACTCGGCGTCGACCAGGTCTGGCACGCCCTCGTCGCGCCGGACGGCGGCGACGCCAGCACCATCGTCCGTGAGCTGCGGATGCCCCGGACCGCGCTCGGCCTCGCGGTCGGGCTCGCGCTCGCCGTGGCGGGGGTGCTGTTCCAGGCGCTCACCCGCAACCCCCTGGCCGAGCCGCGCATCCTCGGCATCAGCGCGGGCGCGTCGTTCGGGGTGGTCCTCGCGATCTCCGTCTTCGGCGTCGGCACGCTCGCCGGGTACGTCTGGTTCGGCATCGCCGGAGCCCTGATCGCCGGCCTGCTGGTCTTCGCCATCGCCACCCGCGCCCGCGAGGGCGCCAGCCCGGTCACCCTCGCGTTGGTCGGCGCGGCGCTCGACGCCAGCCTGGCCTCCGGGGTGTACGCGCTGCTCAGCATCGACGCCCGCACCTTCGAGGAATACCGCTTCTGGGTGGTCGGCGGGCTCGCCGGCCGGGACCTGTCGGTCGCCGCGCAGGTGCTGCCGTTCGTCCTCGTCGGGTTGGTGCTGGCCTCCCTGGTGGCCCGCGGCCTGGACGCGCTGGCCCTCGGCGACGACGTGGCCCGTGGTCTCGGCCACCGGATCGGCCTGGTCCGCCTCGGCGGTGGCCTCGCCGCCGTGCTGCTGACCGGTGCCGCGGTGGCCGCTGCCGGACCTGTCGCGTTCGTCGGGCTGGCCGTGCCGCACCTGGCGCGCGCCCTGGTCGGCGCGGACCACCGCTGGACCCTCGCCGTCTCCGCCCTGCTCGGGCCGGCGCTGCTGCTCGCCGCCGACATCGTCGGTCGGCTCGTCGCCCCGCCGGGTGAGATCCCGGCCGGGATCGTCACCGCGCTGATCGGTGCGCCGCTGCTGGCCGTGCTGGTCCGCCGCGCCCGGGTGGTGACCGCGTGACCACCACCCGCCGCCCACTGGGCCCCGCTGACCCACCCGGCCTGCCGGGCCCGGCAGGCTCGGCTGGGCCCGCTGGCTCGGCTGGGCCCGCTGGCTTGTCGACCGTCGCGGCCGTCGGCTCGCCTGGTGCCGACGGTGCTCGGCTGCCCGGGCGGTCGCTGCTGCGGATCGGGCCGGTCAGCCTGCTGATCCGCTGTCGGGCGGTCCTGGTGGCCGCCGCGCTGACCGTGCTGCTCCTGCTGGCCGTCGTGCTCAGCCTCTCGCTGGGCACCCCCTACGTCGCCCCGGCCGACGTGCTGCGTGCCCTCTCCGGAGCCGGCACCCCGTACGACCTCGTGGTCTTTGATCTTCGGCTGCCGCGGGTCGTGCTGGCGGCCGTGGCCGGCGCGGCCTTCGGCGTGGCCGGCACGCTGATCCAGAGCGTGGCCCGCAACCCGCTCGCCAGCCCGGACGTCATCGGCATCACCCAGGGTGCCGGTCTCGCCGCCACCGTGGCCCTGACCAGCGGAATGGCCGCGGTGCTGGTGGCGCCCACCGCGCTGGTGGGCGGGCTGCTCGCGGCGGTGCTGCTGTTCGCTCTCGGTGCCCGGCACGGGCTGGCGGCGCAGCGGTTCGTGCTCGCCGGGGTGGCGGTCGCGTTCGGCTTCCGGGCGCTCACCGAGGTGGTCATGCTCACCGCCGACCCGATCGACGGGCTGCGCGCGCAGATCTGGCTGATAGGCACCCTGGCCGGCAAGGGCTGGACGGAGGCCGCCTGGATCGCCGGCACCCTGCTGGTGCTGCTGCCGGTGCTGGCCTGGGCCGGCTGGGCGCTGAACAGCACCGCCCTCGACGACGACACCGCCCGGGGCGTCGGGCTGCGCCCGGTGGCCCGCCGGATCGGCCTCGCCGGCACCGGCGTACTCGTCGCCGCGATGGTCACCGCCCAGGTCGGCGCCGTCGACTTCGTGGCGCTGGTCGCCCCGCAGGTGGCCCGACGGCTGGTACGCGCCGAACGACCGCCACTGGTCTGCGCGGCCCTGCTCGGCGCCCTCCTGCTGGTGCTGGCCGACCTGGCCGGCCGGCGGTTGTTCGCACCCACCCAACTGCCCGCCGGGGTGCTGACGGCCGCGATCGGCGGCCCGTACCTGATCTTCCTGCTGCTGCGTGGTCGGCGGCGGTCGTCGTGACGCCTCAAGGAGTCCTGTGATGCTCTCCACCCGCGACCTGGTCGCCGGCTACGACGACCGGACCGTGCTCGACGGGCTCGACCTGGACCTGCCGACCGATGCGTTCACCGTGATCGTCGGACCCAACGCGTGCGGCAAGTCCACCCTGCTGCGCACGATGGCCCGGCTGCTCACCCCCCGCCGAGGCACAGTGCTGCTGGACGGCACCGCGATCCGCGACCTGCCGACCCGGGAGGTCGCCCGCCGCCTCGGCGTCCTGCCGCAGAGCCCGCTGGTGCCCGAGGGCGTCACGGTGGCGGACCTGGTCGGACGCGGCCGACAGCCCTACCAGCGGTGGTGGCGGCAGTGGTCGGCGGAGGACGGCGCGGCGGTGGACCAGGCGATGGCCCTGGCCGACGTGACCGACCTGGCCGACCGGCCGGTGGACAGCCTCTCCGGCGGTCAGCGGCAACGGGTGTGGATCGCCATGACCCTCGCCCAGGACACCGACGCCCTGCTGCTGGACGAGCCCACCACGTTCCTCGACCTGGCCCACCAGGTGGAGGTGCTGGACCTCCTGCACCGGCTGCGCTCCGAGCGGGGCCGCACCGTGGTCGCCGTGCTGCACGACCTGAACCTGGCCGCCCGCTACGCCGACCACCTGGTCGCCATGCGCGCCGGCGCCGTGGTGGCCGCCGGACCGCCCCGGGAGATCCTCACCGCCGACCTGGTCCGCGATGTCTTCGGGCTGGCCTGCGTGGTCGTGCCCTGCCCGGTGACCGGCGCACCGCTGGTGGTGCCCGCGTACACCGGTGGCAACGCTCCGGCTGCCGCGTCGGGCGGCCTGGTCGCTCCGTCAGGTGGCGCTGGTGACCCGGCCGCCGCGTCCGCTGGCGCTGGTGACCCGGCCGCCGCGTCCGCTGGCGCTGGTGACCCGGCCGCCGCGTCCGCTGGCGAGAAGGACCCCGATTCGTCGACGGCGTCCGTACCGGACGCCCGACCCGCCCCCGGCGGCGCGGTCAACCCGCTCGCCGGCTCGCACCCCTCGAAAGGACTCTGATGCGTCGTCTCGTCGCAGCTCTCGCCGCGGCCGTCGCTCTCGGTGCCGGCCTCACCGCCTGCGGTGAGAGCGACCCGGTCGCCGGCTCCACCACCGGGGACACCCGGGAGATCACCCACGCCATGGGCACCACAAAGGTCCCGGCCGAGCCCAAGCGCGTCGTCGTGCTCGACACCGACAAGATCGATACGGCGCTCTCGTTGGGCATCACGCCCGTCGGCGCGGCCACCGCCGGTGAGGCGAAGAGCTGGCCCACGTACTTCGGCGCGGACAAGCTCACCGGCATCAAGGAGGTCGGGGTGCTCACCGAGCCCGACCTGGAGGCGATCAACGCGCTGAAGCCGGACCTCATCCTCGGCAGCAAGTTCCGCCAGGAGAAGTTCTACGACGAGCTGGCCGCCATCGCGCCGACCGTGTTCACCGACAAGGTGGGCATCACCTGGAAGGACAACCTCCTCCTCGACGGCAAGGCGCTCGGCCGCGAGCAGCAGGCCAGGGATCTGCTCGCCACGTACGAGAAGCGGGCCAAGGACTTCGGCGCGACGCTCGGCGACGCCGCCGCGCGCAAGGTGTCCATCGTGCGGTTCCTGCCCGGCAACATCCGGGTGTACGGGCCGGACTCGTTCTCCGGCATCGTCATCGGGGACACCGGCCTGGGCCGCCCCGAGCGGCAGCTGCTCGCCAACAAGGAGGACAAGCGCTTCGACCTGGTCAGCCCCGAGCGGATCAACGAGGTTGACGGTGACGTCATCTTCGTGACCGCGTACGGCGACAAGGCCGCCGCCGAGCAGACCAAGGTCGCCGGCGGGACGCTGTGGAAGGGCCTCGGCGCGGTAAAGGCCGGCAAGGCGTACCCCGTCTCCGACGAGGTCTGGATGACCGGCATCGGCGTCGGCGCCGCCAACAAGATCCTCGACGACCTGGCCAAGTACCTCCCCGCCGCCTGACAAGCCCCCGCCCGCGCACCCCGCGCACCCGCCTCAAGATCCGCGCAAGTTCGGGGAAACTGCTGCCTCGTGAGCTGTTGAGGCAGCAGAATCCCTGAAGTTGCGCGGATCTTGGAGCGTCTGGGTTTGGGCCCGAGGCGAGTCAGCGGGAGCGGGCGCGGAGGGCTTGACGGAGTTCGGCGAGGAAGCCGTCGAAGTCCTCGCGGAACCGCTTCGCGGTGACGTGCAGGACGATCCAGTCCTCACCGAGCAGTCGGTTGAGGCGGCGTCGGTCTCGGTGGAACTGCTCGGGGTCGTCGTGCCACAACCCGTCGTACTCGACGGCGACCTTGAGGTGCGGCCACGCCAGATCGAGACGGGCCACGAACTTCCCATCGCGCTCGACCACGAACTGCGTCACGGGCGCCGGCACCCCGGCGAGCACTATCCGCACGCGGAGCCGGGACTCTGGGATCGACTCCGCGCCCGCGTCGGCCAGCTCAGCCACGCGCGCCATCCGCTTCCAACCCCGGTTGCCGATCCATGTTCGGGAGTCCGCGCGTAGTCGAGGGAGCGCCACCAGCCGTTGGTTGGCGAGGCGATCCACGACGGCGACGGCGTCCTCCGTCGGCAGCCACTGGGCCAGGTCCCAACAGGTGCGCGTCGGCGTGGTCAGCGGGATGCCCTGACGGACCGCGACGTCGGTCGCGGCGATCGCACCGGTGTGCACGACGAGCCCCGAGACCGGACCGAACCGCGTGCCAGCGGGCACGAGCACATCGATGGGCTCATGGTCGGCGACCGACGCCGCGCCGTACAGCGCCGCCGCACTGCGACCAGCGATCGCTGCACCCGCTGGCAGAACCCACCGTGCCGCGGCGGCACAACGAGTGCGGTGGGTGACCGCCAGCCGGGCATCGGCGTAGACATCCCGGAACAGCGGACGCCACGCCCTGCTGCGCAGCTCCGTCCGGGTCAACAGGCCCTGGGCAACGACGCGGGAGCCGCGAAAGACGCGTCCCTGCAGGCTCGCCGGCCGTCGTGGGGAAACAGGCATGACAGACACCATGACCGGCGTTCGCATTCGCCCGCAGCCCCTGTGGATAACCCTGAACCAGGGCCGGAACGCCAAGATCCGCGCAACTTCGGTGTTCTTGCTGCCTTCTCGCGGCGCGAGACAGCAGCATCCCCGAAGTTGCGCGGATCTTGGGCGGTTAGAGCGCGGGGGGGCAGCTCAGGCTGGACGCGGTCGGGGCTGGCGCGACCAGCAGACCACCGCCCAAGCGACAAGCCAGACCGGTCAACGGCGGCAGGTGCTCGGGCGGCGGCCTGTGTCAGGCGGCGTGGGTTAGGCGGCGGTGGACCAGATGGCGCGGAAGGCGGCGGCCTCGCCGGAGAGCCATCGTTCGATCTGGTCGGGCTTGGCGTCGGTGGGCATGCGGTGGGCCAGGCCGCGGCGGACGTCGACCAGGACCGGTTCGGCGTGTGGGAGCACCGCGTCCATGTGTCGGGCCATCAGGTGCAGGGTGGCGAGCACCGATTCCTCGCTCGGTGGGGCCTCGTCGAAGTGCAGGCGGACCGCTTCTGCGCGGCCGTCGGCGTGGCGTACCCCGAAGTGGGGGTTGATCTTGACGGGCAGGTCGCCGAGCATGGCGAGGGCGTCGCGGGTCTGGGCGAGATCGACGGCGGTCGGCTCGCCGAGCGAGCGCAACCAGGTCGTGGCGCCGGGGACGAGCGCCTGGTAGAGCGGGCGCCATCGTGGCTTGACCATGTCGGCCACCCCGGCCAGGTGGGTGCCGCCGGTGTGGAAGGCGATGTCGGCCTTGAGCGCCTTGACGAACTGGCCGTGCGGGTTGAAGCCGGACCGGCTGGCGCGCTGCTTGCGCAGCCCGCCGACGAAGGTCGCCTTGGTGGGGCCGGTGCGGTCGACGTAGCGGGTGAAACCGAGCAGTGTCGCGTAGGGGGTGAGGGGCGTGGAGGCGGGCGCGGTCACGGGCGTCCTCCCGGATCGTAATCCTGCAGGTCAGGAACTCGATTAGTACATACATTCTAATCGACGGGTCTGACATCGCCCAGCCAAAGAAGGGGTGCGGAAGACGCGACAAAGGGGGCCGTCCGGCGTTCGGACGACCCCCTGTCGAGACGCTCGCTAGAGCTGGCCGACGTCGGTGATCCGCACGACCGCCGCGCCGACCTCGTCCGAGGCCACCAGGTCGATCTCGGCGCTGATGCCCCAGTCGTGGTCGCCGTCCGGGTCGTCGAAGATCTGCCGTACGGTCCACCGCTCCCGGCCCTGCTCGATCATGAGCAGCGCCGGACCGCGGGCGTCCGGCCCGACCCCGATCGAGTCGTACGCCTCGAAGTACGGCGCCAGCGCGTCGGCCCACGCGTCGTAGTCCCAGCCGTCCTCGGCGTCCAATTCGGCGAGCAGGTCCCAGCGGCGTAGCGCGGCCAACTCGACGCGTCGGAACAACGCGTTGCGCACCAGCACCCGGAAGGCTCGCGCGTTGCGGGTCACCGCCGGTGGCCGATCGGTCAGGGCGGCGTGCGCCTGGGCCACCTCGGCGACGTCGGACGGGTTGCGCAGCCGCTCCCACTCGTCGATGAGACTGGAGTCGACCTGGCGGACCAGCTCGCCCAACCACTCGATGAGGTCGATCAGCTCCTCGGTCTTGGCGTCCTCGGGCACGGTCTGGCGCAGCGTCTTGTACGCGTCGGCCAGGTAGCGCAGGACGAGACCTTCCGAGCGGGTCAGCCCGTAGAACTGCACGTACTCGGTGAAGGTCATGGCCCGCTCGTACATGTCGCGGACGACGGCCTTGGGGGAGAGCTGGTGGTCGGCGACCCAGGGGTGCCCCTGCCGGTACATCTCGTACGCGGCCTCCAGCAGCTCGGCCAGGGGCTTCGGGTGGGTCACCTCGTCGAGCAGTTCGAGGCGCGCCTCGTACTCGATGCCCTCGGCCTTCATGGCGGCGACCGCCTCGCCGCGCGCCTTGAACTGCTGCGCGGAGAGGATCTGCCGCGGGTCGTCGAGGATCGACTCGATCACGCTCAGCACGTCGAGCGCGTACGACGGGGACTCGGCGTCGAGCAGCTCGATGGTGGCCAGCGCGAGGGGGGAGAGTGGCTGGTTGAGGGCGAAGTCGAGCTGGAGGTCGACGGTGAGCCGGATCCGCCGGCCGGTCTCGTCCGGCTCGGGCAGCTCCTCGACGACGCCTCCGGCACGCAGGGCCCGGTAGATGGCGATCGCGCGGCGGATGTGCCGGCGCTGCGCGGCGGGCTCCTCATGGTTGTCGGTCAGCAGGTGCCGCATCGCGGTGAACGCGTCCCCGGGCCGACCGATGACGTTGAGCAGCATCGAGTGGCTGACCTGGAAGCTGGAGGTCAGTGGTTCCGGCTCGGCGTCGACGAGTCGGTCGAAGGTGGGCTGGCCCCAGCCGATCGAGCCCTCCGGCGGCTTCTTGCGGACCACCTTGCGCCGCTTCTTCGGGTCGTCGCCGGCCTTGGCGAGGGCCTTCTCGTTGTCGATGACGTGCTCCGGGGCCTGCACCACGACCCGGCCGATGGTGTCGTAACCGGCCCGCCCGGCCCGCCCGGCGATCTGGTGGAACTCCCGGTTCTTGAGCAGCCGGGTACGGACCCCGTCGTACTTGGACAGGCCGGTGAACAGCACGGTCCGGATCGGCACGTTGATGCCGACGCCGAGGGTGTCGGTGCCGCAGATGACCTTGAGCAGGCCGGCCTGGGCGAGGGTCTCCACCAGGCGGCGGTACTTGGGCAGCATGCCGGCGTGGTGCACGCCGATGCCGTGCCGGACCAGCCGGGACAGCGTCTTGCCGAAGCCGGCGGTGAACCGGAAACCACCGATCGCCTCGGCGATCATGTCCTTCTCGGCGCGGGTGCAGACGTTGACGCTGGTCAGAGCCTGAGCGCGTTCCAGCGCGGCGGCCTGGGTGAAGTGCACCACGTACACCGGGGCCTGCTTGGTTTCCAGCAGCTCCTCAAGCGTCTCGTGCAGCGGCGTCATCGCGTACGAGAAGATGAGCGGGACCGGCCGCTCCGCCGTCCGCACGACGGCGGTGGGCCGCCCGGTGCGCCGGGTCAGGTCGTCGACGAAGCGGGTGGTGTCCCCCAGGGTGGCGGACATCAGGATGAACTGGGCCTGCGGCAGCTCGATGATCGGCACCTGCCACGCCCAGCCCCGGTCGGGCTCGGCGTAGAAGTGGAACTCGTCCATGATCACCTGACCGACGTCGGCCTTCGTGCCCTCGCGCAGCGCCAGGTTCGCCAGGATCTCCGCGGTGCAGCAGATGATCGGGGCGTCGGCGTTGACGCTGGCGTCGCCGGTGAGCATGCCGACGTTCTCGGCGCCGAAGACCTCGCAGAGCGCGAAGAACTTCTCCGACACCAGGGCCTTGATCGGCGCGGTGTAGAAGGTCGTCCGGCTGTCGGCGAGGGCCGCGAAGTGCGCGGCGATCGCCACCAGGCTCTTACCCGAGCCGGTGGGCGTGTTCATGATCAGG
This sequence comes from Micromonospora sp. NPDC051227, assembly GCF_044455385.1. Taxonomy (NCBI): domain Bacteria; kingdom Bacillati; phylum Actinomycetota; class Actinomycetes; order Micromonosporales; family Micromonosporaceae; genus Micromonospora; species Micromonospora sp. NPDC051227. The sequence continues at coordinate 282,913 of NZ_JBITET010000008.1, read as the reverse complement.
TTGGCACCGGAGACGATCTCGATGACCGCCTCTTCCTGATGGGGGTAGAGGTCGAGGCCGCGCTCCTTCGCCCAGCCGGCGAACGCGTCGAAGAGGGTGTCGGGGTCGGCGCTTGTCGGCAGCGCGGCGGTGAGCGTCATAGCCTGTCCATGGTGCCTGGATCATGCCCCGGTACGCCAACCCGGCCTGCACCGGACCCCCGTCCGGGCGTCCCGAACGCGCCGCCCCGTGCCGGTTCGGGCGTTTCGGCGGTCACCGTCGGCGGTACAGCAGGTCGGCGACCGGCCGACCGGCCCTGATTGCTCGCCGCTCGAACTTCGTCACCGGTCGGTGCGCCGGCCGCGGCGCGAAGCCGCCGTACGCGTCCACCAGCTCCGGGTCCGCGTCGAGGGTCTCCCGCATCACGTCCGCGTACTCGGCCCAGTCGGTCGCGCAGTGCAGCGTGCCGCCGGAGCGCAGCCGGGACCGCAGCAGCGCCACGTGCGCCGGCTGGATGAGCCGCCGCTTGTGGTGGCGGGACTTCGGCCACGGGTCCGGGAAGAAGACGTGCACGGCGTCCAGCACGCCCTCGGGCAAGCCGCTGACCAGGGACAACGCGTCACCCTGCGCCACCCGTACGTTGCGCAGGCCACCACGCTCCACCAGGTCGAGCAGGTTGGCGATTCCCGGCGTGTGCACCTCGACCGCCAGATAATCTCGATCCGGGTCGGCGGTAGCCATCGCAGCGGTGCTGTCGCCCATGCCCGAGCCGATCTCGAGCACCACGGGCGCCCGGCGACCGAACAGGTCGGCCAGGTCGACGGGCAGCGCAGGTCCGTCCGGCACATCCAGGCCGTACGCGGGCCAGAGCCGGCTCAGCGCGTCGGTCTGCCGGTCGCTCATCCGACCCCGGCGGGGGTGGAACGTGCGGATCGTCCGGCTCGCGGGCGGGACGGCGGGGTCATGGTCGGTGGCGGTCACAGCGACCCGAGCGTACGCGACGCCGCCGGCGGATCGGATGTGATGTGCGACCGGAAATGAGAGGATCCAACTGGTACGGCAGGTCGGGTGCTCCACCGCCCGACCCGGCCGCACGGCGTCGAGAGGGGGCATCGTGAGAGTGACCCGCGGCGTCGTGACCCTGTCGCTGGTGACCGTGCTGGCCGGCCCCCTGCTGGCCGCAGCGCCCGCCCTCGCCACGCCCGCTCTCGCCGCGCCTGAGCCTGCCGCCGTTGCGCTTGCGTCCCAGTCTGCCGTCGCCGTCTTTGCCGTGCCCGAGCAGCCTGCTGCCGTTCCTGCCGTGCCCGAGCAGGCTGCTGTCGTCCCGCCCGCGCCCGAGCAGGCTGTTGCCGTCGCGCCCGCGCCCGAGTGGGCTGTTGCGGTCGCGCCCGCGCCCGCGCAGGCTGTTGCCGTCGCGCCCGCGCCCGAGTGGGCCGTTGCTGTCGCGCCCGAGCAGGCTGTTGCTGTCGCGCCCGCGCCGCAGCCCGAAGGGCTGCCCGGCGGAGCGCCCCAACCGACTTCGGCGATGGACATCTTCGTCGAGGTGAGCCCCAGCACGGTGCAGCCCGGTTACCTGGTCGGCATCCGGGCCAGTTGTCGGGACAACTCGGTGGGCGCCACAGTGGTCTCCGACGCCTTCGGGGCGGTCGGCGTGCAGCCGCAGGGCGGGGTGCTCACCGCCGCGCCGATGGTCCGCGAGCGCACCCGCCCCGGCAACTACCGGGTCAAGCTGGAGTGCCGCGACGGCGAGACCGCCTCGACAATGCTTCAGGTCGTCAAGAAGATCCCCAACCAGCCGAGTCGGGGTCCGGCAACCGGGTTCGGTGGGAGCACCGGCGGGATGACCGGCAAACTGCTGCTGCCCGGCGGTGCGGCACTGATCATCACCGGGCTGGTCCTCGCCGTGATGGCGCTGCGCCGCCCCCGAGCCGCCGCGCGTCGCTGAGGCCCGTCATGGAGATCTTCCGCCCCACGCCGCCGCCGGCCGGTTCACGCCCGCCGGCGGCTGGCCGTCCCGCCTCGCCGCCGGACGCTGCCCGCCAGCCGTTCGCCGGTCGTCCCGCCTCGCCGCCGGACGCTGCCCGCCAGCCGTTCGCCGGTCGCCCCGCCTCGCCGCCCGATGACGTCCGGCTGCCCTTGGATGACGGTTGGCCGGGCTCCGACCGTCCGCCAAAGCCCCACCGTCCGCCGAAGCCCCACCGCCCGCCGAAGCCCCACCGCCCGCCGGATCCCGACCGCCCGTCGGTGGCCGCGCGGCCACCGACCGTCGTTGCCCCCCGGCGTAGTCGTCCCTCCGGTCGCAGCCCCTGGTCCGTACCGTTGGCAGTGGTGTTGGTGTTGGCAGGGGTCTTCGCCACCGGAGCCGGGCTGGCCCGTTCGGTCGGCCCGTTCGACCTGGCCCCGACCGGCGGCGACCGGCCGGCCCGCAGTGAGTCGGTCGGGTTGTCGGCCAGTCGCCCGGTGCGCCTCTCGGTGCCGGCGATCAAGGTGACCGCGCCGGTGGCGCCCGTCGGGCAGGCGCGGGACGGCTCGATCGCCGTACCGCCGTTGGAACGGCACAACGAAACCGGCTGGTACGACCGGGGTCCCACCCCCGGTGAGCCTGGCCCTGCGGTGATCGTCGGGCACGTGGACACGAAGACCGGCCCGTCGGTCTTCTACGACCTGGGCAAGCTGCACCCCGGCGACCTGATCGAGGTGGCCCGGGCGGACGAGTCGGTGGTGGTGTTCCGGGTCGACACCGTCGAACACTTCCCGAAGGACCAGCTGCCCGCCGAGCGGATCTACGGCCACGACGGGCCACCCGGGCTGCGGTTGATCACCTGCGGTGGGCAGTTCATCGGCGGCCGTACCGGCTACGCCGACAACGTCATCGCCTTCGCCACCCTCCAGTCGTCCCGCAAGTCCTGAGGCCGACCCGGCCGGGCTGGCGGGGCCGTCCGCCCGCCTGGTCGTCGGCCTGTCCGGTCGGCCGATCCTCGGCCGCTGCGGTTGATCGACTCGGGATCATTGAAGTCGCGGTATCGGACCGACCGGGACACCCCGGTTTCATTGAACCCGAGTGGATCAAGCCGGCGGGGGCGCGCCGGGCCAGCGTCGGCGAGGGGCGCCGGGCAGCGTCGGCGGCGGGCAACGGACAGCGGCGGCGGGCGCCGGGACAGCGTCGGCGTCAGCCCAGGAAGGCCAGGAGTTGGCGGGTGGTCTCGTCGGGGGCTTCCTCCGGAATGAAGTGCCCGACCGGGACCGGCTCGCCGCGTACGTCGTCGGCCCACTCGCGCCAGATCGCGAGCGGGTCGTCGTAGAGCTTCGCGACCTGGCCGCGTTGGCTCCAGAGAAACAGCACCGGGCAGGTGATCTTCCGGTTCCCGCGATCCGCCTCGTCCTGCTGGTAGTCCAGCGTCGAGGCGGCCCGGAACTCCTCGCAGATCGCGTGCACGGTCGCGGGGTCGCTGAACTGCTTGACGTACGCCGCCCGGACCTCGGCGGGGAAGGCGTCCTGCACCTCGGGCCAGGTGTCGAGCATGAAGTCGACGAGCACCGCGGGCGCCGCGTCGATGAACCGCTCGGGCACCGGCGCGGGCGCCGCCAGGAAGGACCAGACCCAGTAGGAGAGGCTGAACGTCCGGTCGGCGCGGTCGTAGACGTCTCCGATGGGCACCACGTCCATCACGGCCAGCCGCGTGACGGCGTCCGGCTCGTCCAGCGCGAGCCGGTACGCGCAGCGCGCCCCGCGATCGTGGCCGACGAGGCGGAACTGCTCATGGCCCAGACTCCGCATCACCGCGACCTGGTCCCGGGCGATGGCTCGCATGCTGTACGGCTCGTGATCCGGACTGCTCGGAGGCTTACCGCTGTCGCCCCAACCCCGCAGGTCGGTGGCGACGACTGTGTAGTGCTCGGCGAGCCGTGGCGCGACCTGATGCCACATGAGGTGCGTCTCGGGGATGCCGTGCAGCAGCAGAACCGGCGGCCCGCTTCCGCCGCGGCGTCCGTGGATCGTCGCGCCGGGCGTGTCGATGTCGAACTCTTCGAAGCCGTCGAACATGGCCGGACCCCGCACCTTCCTGGGACCGCTCGGCGTGAACGGCCTGTGCCGGCGGGCAGGGCGACTGGTGGCCGGCTGCCGCTCGGGCCGCTTCGACGCTATCAACGGAAACGCCCGGCCCGCCGGCATTTGGCTGAGGCGCGGTGCGGCCCGGCCCCGCGGTGGTGATCGACACGGGATTCTTGATGTCGCGGTATCCCACGGACTCGGACACCCCGGTTTCATTGAACCGGAGTGGATCAAGCCGCGTGGATGGTCAGGGCTGGGGGACGTGCAGGGCCACCTCGAACTCCAGCAGGCTGGCACCGGCGGAGACCGGGGGACGGGGCTTGTCGCCGGGGGCGGCGGCGTGGGCGGCGCGCGACGGGCCGGCGGCCCACGCCTGGTACGCCTCTTCGCTCTCCCACTTCGTGTAGACGAAGTAGCGGGTCTCGCCGGCCACCGGGCGGAGCAGTTCGAAGCCGAGGAAGCCGGGGGAGCTCTCCACCGCGCCGGCCCGGGCGGCGAACCGCTTCTCCAACTCCGCGCCGCTGCCGGCCGGGACCTCGATTGCGTTGATCTTCACGACTGCCATCTGCCCACCCTAGCCACTCAGAACGCCTCGACCGCCGGGACCAGGTCCACGTCGACAACGATCGGCGCGTGGTCGGAGGGGCCCTTGCCCTTGCGGGCCTCCCGGTCCACGTACGCGGAGCGGACCGCTCGGGCGAACGGCGCGGAGGCGTACACCAGGTCGATTCTCATGCCTTTGTTCTGGTGGAACATGCCGGCCCGGTAGTCCCAGTAGGTGAAGGGGTGCGGGCCCTTCATCGGGGTGGGCACGACGTCGCTGAGGCCCAGGTCGCGCAGCGCCGCGAGGGCTGCCCGCTCGGCCGGGGTGACGTGCGTGGAGTGGGTGAAGACCGCCGGGTCCCAGACGTCGGCGTCGGTCGGGGCGACGTTGAAGTCGCCGCAGACCGCCAGCGGCAACCCACCGGCCAGTTCGGCGTCCAGTGCGTCGCGCAGCGCCGCGAACCAGGCCAACTTGTACGCGTAGTGCGGGTCGTCCGGCGTCCGGCCGTTGGGCACGTACACCGACCAGACCCGCACCCCGTCGCAGGTGGCGGAGATGGCCCGGGCCTCCGGCTCGGGGAAGCCGGGTTCACCGGCGAACCCGACCCGGACGTCGCCCAGCCCGACCCGGGACAGGATGGCCACCCCGTTCCACCGGCCGTCACTGTGGCTGGCCACGGTGTAGCCCAGCGCGCCCACCTCGGTCGCCGGGAAGGCGCCGTCCGGGCATTTCGTCTCCTGCAGGCAGACGACGTCCGGCCCGGTGTCGGCCAGCCACTCGAGCAGCCGGGGTAGGCGGGCCTTCACCGAGTTGACGTTCCAGGTCGCCAGGCGCATGCCCCCAGCCTGCCGCATCCGCCGCCGGGACGCCGGGTCAGCTGCCCGGGGTGTCGCCGGGACGGGTCTGTTCGGCCAGGAACCGTTCCAGTTCGGCGCCGAGTTCGTCGGCCGTGGGCAGTGGGCCGGCGTCCGGGGCGAGAAGGCTCTTCTCGCCCCGACCTCGGGCGAACGCGTCGTACTGCTCCTCCAGGGCCTGGACCAGGGCCGCGGCGTCCTCGGTCTGCGCGACCTGCCGGTCGATCTCCACCCGGACCACCTCGGCGGCCGAGCGCAGCCCGTCGCCGGGCAGCAGTAGCCCGGTGCTGCGTGACACCGAGGTGAGCAGCACCTCGGCGGCGGCCGGGTATTCGGTCTGCGCCACGTAGTGCGGCACGTGGGCGGCGAAGCCCAGCGCGTCGCGGCCCTGCTCGCCGAGGCGGAACTCCAGCAGGTGACCGACGCTGCCGGGCACCTGGACGCGTTGTAACCAGGGCTCGTAGCCGGCGATCAGCTCGGGGCGGGTGGCGTGCGCGGTCACCCCGGTGGGCCGGGTGTGCGGGACCGCCATCGGAATCGAATTGAGCCCCACTGTGAGCCGGACGTCCAGCCGGGCGGCGAGCCCGGCGACGGCGGCCACGAAACGCTCCCACTGAAGGTCCGGTTCGGGGCCGGTGAGCAGCAGGAACGGGGTCTCGTCGTCGTCGTGCAGCAGGTGCAGCTCCAGCTTGGGCGCGTCAACGCTCTCCCAGTGGTCCTCGACGAAGGTCATCACCGGTCGTCGCGATCGGTAGTCGAAGAGCTGGTCGACGTCGAACGTGGCGATCGGCCGACCCTCCAGCGAGGTGAGTAGCTGCTCACGCGCCAGTCGGCTGGCGTTTCCGGCGTCCACGAACCCGGTGAGGGCCTGGATCAGGACCGGCTGCCCGAGGTCGGGCAGATCGTCGGTGAGCTGGTAGAGCTCGTGTGGGTCGAGCACCGGTGCGGACCTCCCTGAAATGTGCCTGCGGGGTGCCTCGCGACGGAGGGCACCCGTTCGGGCAACGTACCCGCCATCCTGGTGCATTCCTGCGTCGGGCGATCCGTTGGCCGGGTGGTGGGCGTGACCAGACTAATCGGCTGTTTACGCCATCAGGTCGAGCCTCCTGGCCGATCGACCGAGGGACGGTTCGGCCCAAAGGCCGAGTTTGTCGATCATGTCAGACTCGGCGGTGGAATGTGCCGTCCTGTCCGGGCCGTGCCGGTCCGCGTGTGGCGCCAGGTTCATCCGGTACGCGAGGTCCGTTCCCCGGGCGGGTCACCCCGCCCAGGTCGTCCAGCAGTACGGCTCCGATCTGTGTCGAGCGCCACGTGATCACCGTGCGTGATCAGGGTTTCCGCCTGCCTAGCCTCGGTTGATGCGTGACGACGGCACCCTCGACGACCCGTACGCCCCGAGCAGGCCCACTGCCGATACGGAGGATGGCACCTCAACCGAACGGACAACCACCGCGAGCCGGCTCCGGGCGTACGCCCGGGACCTGACCGGTCGACGCCGGGCACAGCTGGCGCTGGCCACCGGTGTGGTGTGCTGTCTCGGTCTGACCGCCGTCGTCCAGGTTCGTAACGACGACGCCGACGCCGCGACCCGGAGTGGATCGCTCTCCAGTGCCGAGTTGGCGCAGCGCGCCGAGCAGCAGCGCGCCTCCCGTTCCCTCGACCGCACGCCTGCCCCGAGCACCTCCGCCGCCGCCCAGTCCGCCGCGGCGAGCCCCGCCGACCCGGACACCAGCGCGCGGGCACGCACTGTCGCCCCCGCTCGCCCGACCGACCCGGCGCCCGTCGCCGGGCTGGACGAGGACCAGATGGAGAACGCCGAGGCGATCGTCAGTACCGGCCGCAAGATGGGTGTGCCGCGCCGGGGTCTGGTGATCGCGGTGGCCACCGCCATGCAGGAGAGCAATCTCTACAACGTGGCCAGCGGCGTACTGCCCGAGTCGCAGGACTATCCGCACCAGGGCGTCGGCTGGGACCACGACTCGGTCGGGTTGTTCCAACAGCGTTCCAGCAGCGGCTGGGGCCCGGTGGAGCGGCTGATGGACCCCGAGTTCGCCACCCGGCAGTTCCTCAGCGCGCTGGAGCAGGTGCCCGGCTGGCAGCGGATGCGGCTCACCGACGCCGCCCAGGCGGTGCAGGTCTCCGCGTACCCCGAGCACTACCAGCAGCACGAGTGGCGGGCCACCCGGGTCGTTGACGCCATCGTGCCGGCGGGGCGGTAACCTACCGCCCACTATGGACGGTCAGGGTTGAGGCTGTCGCATCCCGGGTACATGTGTTGCGGGTTCGGGGTACACATGACTACGGGACCACCGACAGGAGGACGTTATGTCACTGATGCAGCGGATCAGCGCGTTTCTGAAATCACCGAAGGGGCAGCAGTTGGTCGACCGGGGCCGGCGCGAGATGGCCAAGCCGGGCAACCAGCAGAAGCTGAAGGGGTTGGCAGCTCGGTTCTCCAACCGCCGCCGCTGACCGCTCCATCGGCCGCCCTGTCCACCGTTTCCACCCCTGGGGAGACCTGGTGACCGACACCCCGCCCGTCGGCGGTCAGCCCGCCGCACCTACTCCGCAGCCGTCCGTCGACGTGCCGGCCGGGCCGGTTGACGCCCCCGAGGGTCCGCCGGCCCGGCTCTGGGACCGGATGCGTGACGACCCGCAGTACGCGCCGGAGCACCTTGCCCTGGAGGCGGTGCGCCGCCTCGGGCCGGAAGCCGTGCAGTGGGCCGCCCGTGCCCGGGCCGAGCAGCCCGGGGTTTCCGCCGACGTCCTGGCCGACCAGGCGGCCCGCAAGTTCGTCAACCTGGCCCGACTGTCCGGCGCGGTCTCCGGCGCGGCCGGGCTGCCCGGCGCCGTGATCGACGTGGGCGTGCTGGCATGGACCCAGGCGCGCATGGTGCTGCACATCGCCGCCGCGTACGACGTCGACCCCCTGCACAATGACCGCGCCACCGACCTGCTGGTGCTCCAGCGGGTGCACAAGGTCGCCGAGAGCGCCCGGCTGGCGCTCGGCGTGGCCGCCGGCCGGGAACGCGCCGACGCGCTCTTCGGCCTGGGCGGTCAGCGTCCGCTCGGTCGGGTCATGCTGCAACTCGGCATCCGGCTGGCCCAGATGGCCGGCGTCCGGGCCGCGAAGCGGATGGTCGCCAAGATCGTCCCCGGTGCGGCAATCGTGCTCGGCACCTGGGCCAACTCGTCGGCTACAAAAGACCTCGCCCAGCGATCCCGGGCCCTCTACGGCTCCCGCGGCGACGCCGTCCCGGAGCCGCGCCAACCCTGACGGCCCGTCCGGGGTCGTCAGCCGGCCAGGCCGGAGGAGCGCCAGGTCACCTCAGCGATGCGGCCCTGGCCGGTGGCGTTGGGGTGGAACCAGTCCAGCGGGTTGAGCAGGTCCAGGGTGAACCGGACCTTGTGCAACGCGCCGCCGTCGTGCCGGCACCGTGCCCCGTACGCCCGGCAGGCCGCCTTCAACTCGGCGTTGTACGCGTCGATCCGGTCCCGGACGGCGGCCCGGCGCGCCCGGTCGGCCGGTGCGGTCGAGGTCGCGTCGGCCAGCAGGGCCGGGCAGATTCCCCGCCGCCACGCGCGGGTCGCCCGGGCGTCGTCGTGCCCGACCTCCCAGAGCCGGTACAGGTCGGGAATGCTCACCACCAGCACCCGGGCCTTCGGCCGGCCGGTCCGCAGGACCCGCAGCCCCCGGTCGACGTCGGCCCGGAACCGGGCCACCGGCGTCATCGCGTCCACCCCACCCCGACAGACGTCGTTGGCACCGATCAGCACTGTGACGTAGTCGGGGCGGTCGCGTACCGCCGCCTGGGCCTGACCCGCCAGGGCGTCCGCTCGGGCGCCGGGACGGGCATGGTTGTAGGTCCGGTCGCGGATCGCCGCATTCTGTTCGAGCAGTCGCCGGTAGTGGCTCTGCACCCGCAGCCCGTCCCCGGTCGACCAGGAGTTGCGTTCGCAGGAGGTGAGCACCAGGCAGGAGGCGAAGCCGGTGCTGATCGAGTCGCCGAGGGCGGCGATGCCGCCCGGCCCGCTCGACGGCGGGGCACTCGTGGTGGGGCGGGGTTCCGCGGAGTTGCCGCCCTCGCAGGCCAGCGCTACCAGCGCCGCGAGACAGGCCAGTGCGGCGACCCAGCGTCGAGGCATGACGTCTCCCGTTCCCGCAGCACAGAGCGACAGCTCGGTAACTCTATGCGCAGGATGTGGCTTGCCGGGAAGTTGCTGTCGGCTATGCGGCAGAGTGCCGACGCGGAAGCCGTCGGGGTGCTATGCGTCCCGCCACGGTGCCCGCTGACCGTGCAGCCACCAGTGCAACGCCCGGGTGATCCGGGGGAGCACCAGATAGGTCATCAGCGGGGTCAGGCAGAGCGTCATCAGCAGCACCCGGGCCGCCAGTGGCACCGCGTCGAGAAAGCGGCTCGTCAGCAGGGTGGCGGTCAGGCTCAGGGGGAAGAACGCCAGCCAGATCGTCACCGCCTGCTTCCAGCGGGGCGGCGACGCGGGCGGGGCCGACTCCACCGGGTCCACCGAGTGCTCCAGCGGCCTGTCGAACCAGCCCTCGATCCCGGTACGCCGCTCGACCCGGGTGTGCTCGACGATGCCCTGCGCCGAGCTGAGCCACCAGTGCCGCTGCGGCGACTCCTCCCACCGGCGCAGCGTCTCGGCGTCGGCGAAGCGGTAGAGCATGTGCCACTCCGGCGAACCGGGGCCGCTCTGCACCCATCCGGCGCCGAGGAAGCCGGGGAACGCCTCGGCCAGCGCGGTACCGGCCCGCATCCACGCCACCATCTCGCTGGCCCGGCCGGGGTCGACGCGGCGGGCGATGGAGACGGTCACCGGCACGGCGAGGGTCATTGACATGCGCCCATCCTGCGGTCGACGGGGCCGCGGCGCGAACGGATGTGCCGGAGCACACCGACGCGTGCGGGTGCGCGGGCGCGGGGTACCGGTTAATCCGGCCGATCGGGGGTAGGTCGGTGGGTATGACGAGATCGCAGCCCCGGCGCGCCCGTGGCACGGTCGGCCACGCGAACAGCGCGCTGAACCTTCGGCTCACCCTTGCCAGCTTCGGGCTGGTGATCATGGTGCTCTTCGCGGTGCTGGCATTCTGGGCCGGCATCGCCTGGCTCGGCGTACTCTGCGCGATCTTCGCCGTGGTCGCCGTGGTCGACCTGGTCGTGATCCAGCGCCGCCGCGCCGCCCGCCGCCGCGAGGAGCCGGGCGTACGACACTCGTTGTTCGAGTGACAGGAGGACGGAATGCCCCACATCGCCACCACCAACCCCGCCACCGGACAGGTGCTCAAGACCTATGAGGCGATGTCCACCGAGCAACTCGACGACGCCATCGAGCGCACCGACCTCGCGTTCCGCCAGCTGCGGGCGACGACCGTCGACCAGCGCGCCCAGTGGATGAACGCCGCGGCCGACCTGCTGGACGCCGAGCGCGACGAAATCGCCCGGATCATGACCACGGAGATGGGCAAGACGTACGCCTCGGCGCAGGCCGAGGTGACCAAGTGCGCCACCGCCGCCCGCTTCTACGCCGACAAGGCCCCCGCGTTCCTCGCCGACGAGCCCGCCGACGCCGCCGCCGTGAAGGCCACCCAGGCGTTCATCCGCTACCAGCCGATCGGCGTGGTGCTCGCGGTGATGCCGTGGAACTTCCCGCTCTGGCAGGTGATGCGCTTCGCCGCCCCGGCACTGATGGCCGGCAACACCGGCCTGCTCAAGCACGCCTCGAACGTGCCACAGACCGCGCTGCTGCTGGAGGACGTGTTCCGGCGAGCAGGCTTCCCCGAGGGGGCCTTCACCACAGTGCTGGTCGACTCGGAGGCGGTCGACCACATCCTCAGCGACCCCCGGGTACGCGCCGCGACGCTCACCGGCAGCGAGCCCGCCGGCCGGTCCATCGCCCAGATCGCCGGCCGGGAGCTGAAGAAGACAGTCCTCGAACTCGGCGGCAGCGACCCCTTCGTGGTGATGCCCTCAGCCGACGTGGACCGCGCCGCAGAGGTGGCCACCACCGCCCGCTGCCAGAACAACGGCCAGTCCTGCATCGCCGCGAAGCGGTTCATCGTGCACACCGACGTGTTCGACGCCTTCGCCGAGAAGTTCGCCGCCAACATGGCCGCGCTGCGCGTCGGCGACCCGATGGACCCGAACACCGACGTCGGGCCGCTGGCCAGCGAGCGTGGCCGCGACGAGGTGCACGCGCAGGTCCGCGACGCGGCGGACAACGGCGCGACGGTGCTCTGCGGCGGCGAGCCGCCGAGCGGCGACGGCTGGTTCTACCCGCCGACAGTGGTCACCGACCTCACCCCGCGGATGCGGATGTGGTCGGAGGAGGTCTTCGGCCCGGTGGCCGGTCTGTTCCGGGTCTCGTCGTACGAGGAGGCCATCGAGGTCGCCAACGGCACCAGCTTCGGGCTCGGCTCGAACGCCTGGACCCGGGACCCCGCCGAGCAGGAGCGCTTCGCCACCGACCTGGACGCCGGCAACGTCTTCATCAACGGGATGACCACCTCGTACCCCGAGTTGCCGTTCGGCGGTGTGAAGAACTCCGGTTACGGGCGGGAACTGTCGGCGCTGGGCATGCGGGAGTTCTGCAACACCAAGACCGTCTGGGTGGGCGAGGGTGCCGCCTCGGCCGGCGCCGGCGCACACGCCGAGTAGTTCGGGGCGCGGCACGCGTCAGCCGGCGTCGTCGTGGGTAGGAAGTGTGCCCATGACGTCGTTCGGGTTCCACGCCTCACATGAGCAGATCGGTCCACGCGCCCTGTTGGAGGCGGTGATCCACGCCGAGCGGGCCGGTTTCGACGCCGCCATGTGCTCCGACCACTTCTCCCCGTGGAGCGCCCGGCAGGGCGAGTCCGGCTTCGCCTGGTCCTGGCTGGGCTCGGCGTTGCAGGCCACCGGCATGCCGTTCGGCGTGGTCAACGCGCCCGGCCAGAGGTACCACCCGGCGATCATCGCGCAGGCGATCGGCACCCTCGGCGCGATGTATCCGGGCCGGTTCTGGGCGGCCCTGGGCACCGGCGAGGCCAGCAACGAGCACATCACCGGCGACCCGTGGCCGCGCAAGGACGTACGCAGCGCCCGGCTGCGCGAGTGCGTGGACGTGATCCGGGCCCTGCTGGCCGGCGAGGAGGTCAGCCACGACGGCCTGGTCCGGGTGGATCGGGCCCGGCTGTGGACCCGCCCCGAGCAGCCGCCCGCGCTGGTCGGTGCCGCCGTCAGCGTGGCCACCGCCCGCTGGTGCGCCGAATGGGCGGACGGGCTGATCACCGTGAACGCCCCGGTGGCCCACCTGCGCGAGATGATCGACGCGTACCGGGACGCGGGCGGGCGGGGGCCGCTGCATCTCCAGGTGCACGTCTCCTGGGCGCCGGAGCAGGCCCAGGCCGAGGCCATCGCCCACGACCAGTGGCGCAGCAACGTCTTCGCCCCGCCGGTCTGCTGGGACCTGGAGACGGTCGAACACTTCGACGTGGTCTCCGCCGACGTACCGGCGCAGCGGGTCGCCGAGGTGGTTAACGTGTCGGCGGACCTGGGTCGGCACGTCGGCTGGCTGGAGGAGTACGTGCAGCTCGGCTTCGACCAGATCGCCCTGCACCACGTCGGGCAGGAGCAGCGCGGCTTCATCGACGCGTTCGGTGCGGAGGTGTTGCCGAAGCTGCGCCCGGGCGGCTGATCGAACAGGCGTACCCCTAGGCTCGTACCCCATGGAAAGCCTGTTTCCGGTCGTCGTCTTCCTGGCGATCGCCACCCTGGGTGCCGCGTTGGCCCGCCGACTCGGCCTGCTCGCGCCGATCGTGCTGGTTGTTCTCGGCCTGGGGCTCTCGTTCGTGCCGGGCTTCCCACAGGTGGAACTCGACCCGGAGTTGGTGCTGGTCGGCATCCTGCCGCCGCTGCTCTACGTGGCCGCGCTGGAGACCTCGGTGCCGGCGTTCAAGAACAACATCCGGCCGATCCTGCTGCTGGCGGTCGGCCTGGTGTTGTTTACCGCGTTCGTGGTCGGGCTGGTGCTGCACCTGCTGTTGCCGCAGCTACCGTTCGCGATCTGCCTTGCCCTCGGAGCGGTGGTCGCCCCACCGGACGCCGTGGCCGCCACGGCCGTCGCCCGCCGGGTCGGGCTGCCCCGCCGGGTCGTCACCATCCTGGAGGGCGAGAGCCTGGTCAACGACGCCACCGCGCTGGTGCTGCTGCGGGTCGCGACGATGGCCACCGTCGGCTCGGCCGCCGGCGCCGACAAGATCGCCATCGAGGTGCTGCGGTCCACCGGCGGCGGCATCCTGATCGGGGCGCTCGGGGCGCTGGTGTTCGGCTTCCTGCATCGGCGGATCACCGACCCGTTGCTGGACAACGCGCTGTCACTGATCATCCCGTTCGCTGTGGTGTTCACCGCCGAACACCTGCACGCCTCCGGGGTGGTCGCGGTGGTCGTCACCGGGCTGGTGCTCGGGCACAAGCTGCCCCAGCTGCTGTCGGCGGCGTCCAGGTTGCAGGTCGGCGCATTCTGGCGGCTGGTCCGTTTCCTGCTGGAGGGCCTGGTCTTCCTGCTGGTCGGGCTCCAGCTGCGGGAGGTGCTGCGGGATCTCGACGAGCCGATCGGCTCGCTCATCCTGATCACCTTCGCGCTGCTCGCCACCGTCTTCCTGACCCGGTTCGTCTGGCTCTTCCCGGCCACCTACCTGGCCCGGTTGGTCCCCCGGGTCCGCCGCCGTGACGAGCGCCCGTCACCGAAGTTCCCGATCATCATCGGGTGGGCCGGCATGCGGGGCGTGGTCACCCTGGCCGCCGCGCTGGCCCTTCCACTGACCCTGGCCGGCGACGAGCCGTACCCCAGGGCTTTGTTCATCTGGCTGGCCTTCGCTGTGATCGTCTTCACCCTGGTCGGCCAGGGCGCCACCCTGCCGCTCGTCGCCCGCCGGTTGAAGCTGCCACAGGACGACCCGGTGCAGGACGCGCTCTCCGCGGCCGGGGTGCAGCAGCAGGCCAGCAAGGCCGCCCAGGACCGCCTCGACGAGTTGGCCGACAGCGCCCCGGATGCTGTAGTGGACCGGCTGCGTCGGGCGGTCGAGGACCGCACCAACATGGCGTGGGAACGGCTCGGTGGCACCGAGCGGGAGACCCCGTCGCAGGCGTACGGTCGGCTGCGGCAGGAGATGATCGACGCCGAGCGGGATGTGTTCCGGGCGGCCCGGGACTCCGGTCGGATTCCTGAGGAAGTGCTGGTGCGGGCCTACCGTGACCTGGACCTGGAAGAGTCGTTGCTGCGAGAGGTTGAGAAGTGAGCTGTCAGCACCTGACCGAGGCCGGTGCCGCCGAGCCGCGTACCCCCGACGAGTGCGCGGACTGCGTCGCCATCGGTGACACCTACTGGGTGCACCTGCGCACCTGCCTGAGCTGCGGGCAGGTCGGCTGCTGTGACTCGTCGCCGAACCAGCACGCGAGCAAGCACTTCGCGTCCACCGGCCACCCGGTGATCCGCTCGGCGCAACCGGGCGAGGCCTGGCGCTGGTGCTTCGTCGACGAGGAGATCGGCTGAGCGTTGGCCGACGTTGGGTCGGCGCGCCGGGGCAGGGCGGTCGTCACTGCGCCCGGCTCAGCGGCTGATGCCGTCGACGAGACGTTCGGTGGCGAGGCAGGAGACGAGGCATCGTTCCTTTGCGTCGCCGCTCAGCCTGGCGGTCCAGTCGGTGAGGCCGCCGTCGCCGATCTCCAGGCTGCCGCCCAGGGCGGTGATCCGCAGGGCGCACCCCGTGTAGTAGCCGCGACCGCGAGATCGTTCCGGTTCGTCCACCAGCGGCACCACGTCCCCGGCGAGCGCCGGTCGGACGGTGTCGGCCAGCCGCTCCCGGATGACCCGATCGTCGAAGGCGGTGACGTGCAGCCGAGGCGCGGCCGCCGGTGCCAACTCGGCGAGCACGGCCCGCCAGTAGCTGAGGTGCCGGACCAGCAGCCGGGCCTGCGTGCCGCCCGAGCCAGTGTCCCGGGCGCTGGAGACCAGGGCGAAGAGCCGGAAGTGCGCCGACGCGTCGCCGCCGAAATCCTGCGCCCGCAGCACCCGATGGGCGGCGGCCAGGTGCACCTCGCTCTGTCGGCGGCGACGCACGGCCGCCTCGATGGCGAGGGCGTTGGTGGGGTCGCTCAGCACCTCGCTGGCGCGCATCGTGGTGACGACCCTGTTCTGGCTGACCGGCGCGACCGCCGAGCAGGTGCCGACCGGTACGACCGGCGACAGCTCCACACCGGCGACGTCGGCGGGTAGTAGCTGCCACATCCTGGCCTCCACCTGTGCGAGCACGCGCGGATCGGCGCGGGCCGGGCGGACGAAGCGGTCCTCGCCCCAGCGGCGTAGCACCTCGGGTGGGCGCACGGCCGCCGCCCGGTCGCGGGCCAGGCCCAGCAGCAGAGTACGCAGGTCCGCGCCGGACAGCCCGGCCAACGCGGTCCGCGTCCCGGCCGGCATCGCCGCCCACACCCGACGCTCCGCGCCCGGCAGTTCGTCGCCATCCATGGCGTCACCATGGCTCACTCGGGGCGACCGATCCATCGGTTTTGCGGTGTGCCCGGTGATTCGTTCACGTCATCAGCTCGACAGTGCCAGCCGCAGGCCCTCGCCCACTCGTCCCGAACGGCCTCCGGCGGGCCAGCGGCACCCCATCAAGTGATCATGGAAGCCCTGGTGGCGGCCGTACTCCCGTCTATGCTTCACCGACGTGCGAGCGTCAACGGGGGACGGACATGATTGACACGGTCATCTTCGATGTTGGCGGGACCATTCTCGACGAGTCCCACGAGTTCGCCGCCTGGGCCGACTGGCTCGGCGTGCCCCGGCACACGTTCTCGGCGGTCTTCGGTGCGGTGATCGCCCGGGGTCTGGACTATCAGGAGACGTTCCGGGTCTTCCGGCCCGACTTCGATCTCGCCATCGAGCTCGAGCGTCGGGCGGCTGCCGGCCAGCCGGAGTCGTTCGCCGAGGAGGATCTCTACCCGGACGCGCGGGGGTGCCTGGAGTCCTTGAAGGACCAGGGCCTGTTCGTGGGCCTGGCCGGTAACCAGCCAGCTCATGCGGAGGCGACTCTGCGCGATCTCGACCTTCCGGTGGACGTGATCGGCACGTCGCACGGGTGGGGTGTTGCGAAGCCGTCACCGGTGTTCTTCGAGCGGGTCGTCGCCGCGGGCGGTGGCGTCGCGTCGTCGATCCTGTACGTCGGCGACCGGCCCGACAACGACGTGCGTCCGGCCCTGGAGGCGGGCATGAAGACGTGCCTGATCCGACGCGGTCCGTGGGGGCACATCCTCGATCCCTCCACAGTGGCCGTGCGGTGCCTGTTCCGGATCGACTCGCTGGACGAACTCCCGAGCCTGGTGGCGGAGCACAACGCGGCCGGCGGTTGACCCGCCGGCCGCGCTGATCGTGCGGTCCCCGTGACCGCCCGGGAAGGGCGGCCACCAGGACGTCGGTCAGGTCAGCGAGCAGGCCGCTCCATTGACAGTGACCAGGCCGGGGCTCGGGTTGGCGCCGCCGCCTGTCGTCGCGTTGAAGCCGAACGTCACAGTGCCGCCGGGTGCGATCTTGGCGTTGTACGACTCGTTGCGCGCGGTCACCGTCGCTCCCGACTGGGCGACCTTCGCCAGCCACGCCTCGCGTACCCGCTGGTCACCGGTGAACGCGAAGCGCACGCTCCAGCCGTTGATGGCCGCGGTGCCCGTGTTCTGGATGGTCAGCTGCCCGGTGAACCCGGTGCCGCCCTGCCAGGCGCCGTAGTTGGTGTAGCGGGCCGTGCAGGTGGTGGCCGGCACCGCGCCGGCGTCACCCTGGTCGGCCAGGAACGAGGAGATCCAGGCCAGCGCCGAGTTCCAGTTGATCGCCACCTCGTTGGTCGAGTACGAGTTGATGTCGTCGACGTAGCAGAACATCGGCTCGCAGCCGGCGAGCAGTTGCGCCACGAACGGGTCCTGGAGGGCCGCGTTCGGGCCACCGGCGAGGGAACCGGCGGGCGGTCGGGGCAGGTTCGGGTCGAGCTGGTGGCCGAAGATCCGGCTGTGCTGGTTCTGCGCGGCGTGCTCTCCCCACCCGGTGACGTAGGAGATGTTCAGGGCGTTGCGACCGAGGATGTAGTCCATGGCCTGCACGGCGCCGTCGCGGTAGACGGGGTTGCGAGTCAGGTCGAACGCGGTGGCCAGCACCACGGCGTTGTTGATGACGTTGCTGTTGCCGCCCCAGAAGTAGCTGTTGGCGTCACCGGGCATCGGCAGCCCGTACGCCTGCCGGCGCAGCTCGGCGAGGTAGGTGTCGGCGGCGGCGGTGACCGAGGCGCGGACCCGGGCCAGGTCGGCGGCGGGTAGCCCGTTCGGCACGGTGGCCAGGTCGAGGCGGCCCAGCGCGGCCACGCTCTGCCAGCCGAAGCCCCGGGCGTCGAACACGTTTCCGGTGTGGTGCGGTGACGCGGTCAGGTCGGCCAGGTAGTTCTGCGCCCCGGTGGTCAGGTACAGCTCGGCCGCCGCCCAGTAGAACTCGTCGGTGACGTTGCTGTCGTCGTACGCGCCGCCGCCGGTGCCGTCGGTCGGGCTGGCGTACACCGCCGGGTGGGCCTTGGCCGCGGCGTAGGCGGTCTTCGCGGCAGTGCCGCAGCGGGTCGCGAACGCCGCGTCGTAGGGGGCGAAGAGCCGGGCGCACTGGGCGGCGGTGGCGGCCAGGTTGAGGGTGGCCGCGGTCGACGGCGGGTGCAGCTCGCGCGGCTGCGGGTCGTCCTGCGGGGCGAGGGGCAGCCCGGTCCAGTTCTGATCGTGGATCTTGTGGTGGACCATGCCGGCGAGCGGCTTGCCGGCGGGCACCTGCATGCGCAGCAGGAACTCCAGTTCCCAGCGCGCCTCGTCGAGGATGTCCGGCACCCCGTTGTCGCGCTCGGGCACCCGCAGCGTGCCGTCGGCGAGTTCCGCGCCGCCGTTGGCGGTGGCCGCCGTCTTGGTCCGCTCGAAGGTGTTCAGCAGTTGGTAGGTGGCGATGCCGCCGTTGACCACGTACTTGCCGTGGTCGCCGGCGTCGTACCAACCGCCGCGCACGTCCAGGGAGTAGTCGCAGACACCCGGCTGGCAGGGCACGTTGGTGTCGCCCTGGTTGGGTGCGACACCGAGGTGGCCGGCGGGTCGGGCGTACTCGTCGCCGATCAGGTCACCGTCGATGGCGATGCCGCTGCGCTGGGCATAGAAGAACTGCAACGAGTCGGAGCGCAGCTGGTCGTAGAGGGTGCCGGAGATGTCGAACGGGTGGCTTGTCTCGCCGTCCACGGTGAGCGTGAGCCCGCTGCCGGGGGTGCGGTAGCTGGAGAAGTCGACCGTCTGCACGTTCTGCCCGGAGGCGGCGTCGACACCGCGAGCGGTGGTGGTGCCACTGGCCACGACGGCGCCGGCGGCGTTGCGCAGCTGCCAGGGCAATGCTTCGGTGGCCTCGGTGACGACAGTGGCGTTCTTCGGGCCGCCGGGAAGGTAGCCGACCTGGTTGACGCGCACCCGTGGCCCGGTGTCCGGCTCGTACGGCTCGGGCGGCTCGCCGCCGCGCAGCGAGACGTCGTCCAGGCAGATGGTCTGCGCCTGGGCGGAACCGCCGACCTGGAAGATCAGTTGGGCGCTGGGGTTGTCGTCCGGGACGGTGAAGGTCTGCTCGACCCGCTGGAGGGTGCCGGTCGCTGTGGCGTCCACGGCCGCGTACGTGGTGTACGGGGCGCTGCCGAGCTGCAACACGGCCTTGACCGCGGCGCCGGGAGTTGCGGAGACCGCGAAGCCGAGGGTGTATTCGGCGCCGGCGATCAGCGGCACGCCGTCCTGGCCGATGCCGGCGTCCCACGGGTTGGCCAGCCCGCCCGCGACTGTGGTGCAGAGCTGGCCGTCGGTGACCGCCAGCGCGCCGGTGCCGAAGGAGAACCAGGGGCTCACCCCGGCGCTGAAGTCGCCGTTGTCGATCTGCTCGGGGGCGTCCGGTGGTGGGTCGGCGTGGGCCGCGCCGGCGCCCGCGCCGGTGAGGGCCAGAGTGGTCGCCGCAGCCAACAGGAGGCGGCGTCGGGATGGCGTCACGGGGAGTCCTTCCGGGACGGAAAGTGGGACGTTGGTGGTGGCACTGTGATGCGGAGGTGACCTGGGAGCGCTCCCAGGTATCGGCTCGATGTTTCCAGTGCCGGTACGCCATGTCAATTGATCTGGTTGGATGGGTTTCAGCATCCGACGAGGGCGGTCAGCCCGAGCGGCGCCCCCGACGCGCCGCCACCCGGACGTGAGATTGGCCGCGCCACGCGCCGTCGTCCTGATCTCCTAGAGACAACTGCGCCCTTCTCCTGGCAGGCTGCCTCCCATGACCCTGAAGCTGCGTTCCGTGGGAACGAGCGACCGTGGGCTGATCCGCAGCGGAAACCAGGACGCCCTGCACGCCGGCAACTGGCTCGTCGCCGTCGCCGACGGTATGGGCGGGATGGCCGCCGGCGACCTGGCCAGCGCCCTCACCATCGACGCGGTCGCCCCGCTGGACGTGGAGACACCCGAGGACGCCCTGGTGGCCGCGCTCGAGGGCGGCATCGCGCTGGCCACCTCCCGGATCCGACAGGCGGTCGCCGAGGATCCCGAGCGTCAGGGCATGGGCACCACGCTGACCGCCCTGCTCTTCGCCCGTACCGGCAGCTGCCTGGCCCTCGCGCACGTCGGCGACTCCCGGGCCTACCTGTTCCGCGAGGGAGTGCTCAAGCAGGTCACCCGGGACGACACGTTCGTCCAGATGCTGGTGGATCAGGGCGTGATCACCGCGGACCAGGCCAGCAGCCACCCGCGCCGCGCCGTGGTCACCCAGGCGTTGCAGGGCGACGAGGTCTCCCCGTCGTACGCGACGATGGTGCCCCGGGCCGGCGATCGGTGGCTGCTGTGCAGCGACGGCCTCTCCAACGTGGTCCGTCCGGACACCCTCAGCGAGGTGCTCAGCGGCTATCCGGACCGGGGCGCCTGCGCCGGCAAGCTGATCGACCTGGCCCTGCACGCCGGCGCGCCGGACAACGTCACAGTCGTGGTGGCCGACGTCGTCGAGGAGTAGGCCGGCGCTCAGCGCCGACGTGGCGTGGCGTGCCGGGTGGGTGTCGCCGTTCCCGGATCCTCCGGCCACGGGTGCCGGGGATAGCGCCCGCGCAGCTCGGAGCGGACCTGCGGATAGCCGGTACGCCAGAACGACGCCAGGTCGGCGGTGACCGCCACCGGGCGTCCGGCGGGGGAGAGCAGGTGCAGCAGCACCGGCACCCGACCGTCGGCGATGCGGGGCGCCGCCGGCCAGCCGAACGTCTCCTGGAGCTTCACGGCGAGCACCGGCGCGGCCGGGTCGCCGTAGTCCAGCCGGATCCGAGAACCACTCGGCACCTCGATCCGCTCCGGGGCCAGCTCGTCGAGGCGGGCGGCCTGCGCCCAGGGCAGCAGTCGACGCAGCGCCGACGGCACGTCCACCCGCGCCAGGTCGGCCCGGCGTCGCGCGGCGGCCAGTTCCGGGCCCAGCCAGCTCGGCGCGGCGTCGAGCAACGAGTCGTCGCCGACCTCCGGCCATGGCTCGCCCAGGTGGTGTCGGAGGAACGCGAGCCGCTCGCGCAGCGCCCGAGCAGCTGGCGTCCACGGCAACAGCCCCAGCCCGTCCTGACGCAGGCCGGTCAGCAGCGCGGCGGCCACCTCCGCCCGGTCCGGCCGGTCCAGCCGCCGCTGGACCAGCTCGATCGCGCCCAGCCGGGTCACCTCCCGGGCCACCACGTCCCCGTCGGACCAGCCGACCTCACGGCCCGTGCGTAGCAACGGGCCGGCCGCCTCCCGGGCCGTCGCCTCGTCCACCGGGGAGGCCCGGCGGATGCGGGCCGACGGCGCGCCGGGGGTGCGGTCCGCGACCGCCACCGCCAGCCAGTCGGACCCGGTCAGCCCCGAGCCGGCCGCCAGCTCCGCGGCGGTCCCGCCGGTCATCAGGTACGCCGAACCGCCCGGCCGCCGCACCCGTGCCAACCGTTCCGGGTACGCCAGACCGACGAGCAGCCCGGCGGCGAGATCGTCGCTCAGTCCACCCGAGCCGGTGCGGCCGGCGGCGTCGGCGCGGCCCTTCGGCGGGGCGCCGGGCGGCAGCGCGGCCCGCAGCCGGCGTACCTCGGTGCGCCAGCGGGCGGTCGCGCCCGTGTCCACACCGGTGCGCAGCCGACGCCAGCCGGCGACCAGATCGTCACCGGGGCTGGCCGCGCTCTCCTCGGCGAGCAGGGCGACCACCTCGGCGGCCCGGTCGGCGCCGACCCGGCCGGCGCCGTCGAGCAGCGCCCGGGCCAGCCGTGGGTGCGCCCCGGCGGCGGCGATCGACCGCCCCCGCGCCGTGATCCGACCGTCGGCGTCGACAGCGCCCAGGGTCTCCAGGGTGTCCCGGGCCACCGTCATCGCGGCTGCCGGCGGCGCGTCGGGCAGCGCGAGCCCGACGCCGTCCGGTGCGCCCCAGGCGGCCAGCTCCAACGCGAAGCCGGTCAGGTCGGCGGTGGCGATCTCCGGCTCGGCACGGGCGGGCAGCCGCTCGTGGGTCGCCGCCGACCAGCAGCGGTAGACGTACCCGGGGGCCTCCCGGCCGGCCCGGCCGGCCCGCTGGGTGGCGGCGGCCCGGGAGACCGGCACGGTGACCAGCGCGCCCAACCCACGGGCCAAGTCGATCCGGGGCACCCGGGACAGCCCGGCGTCCACCACGATCCGCACACCCGGGACGGTCAGACTGGTCTCGGCCAGCGCGGTGGCCAGCACCACCCGTCGTCGGTCCGCGCGACGCAGAGCGGCGTCCTGCTCGGTGCCGCGTTGACGGCCGTGCAGCGGCAGCAGCGCGACCGCGTCCCGCAGGTCGGCCAGCCGGCCGGTGACCGCCGCGATCTCGCCGGCCCCGGGCAGGAAGACGAGCACGTCGCCCTCGTGCTCGCGTAGCGCCCGCCGGACGGTGGCGGCCACGTGGTCGAGCAGGGCCCGGTCCACCGGCCCGGCCCCGGGCGGGGCGATCGGGCGGGCCGGGGGCACCCAGATCCGCTCTACGGGGTGCAACGCCGAGTCGGCCCGTACCACAGGGGCCGGGGCCGGCCCGCCCAGTAGCGCGGCGAACCGGTCGGTGTCCGGGGTCGCCGACATCGCCAGCAGCCACAGGTCCGGCCGGAGGGTGGCGCGCGCCTCCACTGTGAAGGCCAGCGCGAGATCGGCGTCGAGTTGGCGTTCGTGGCACTCGTCGAGCAGCACGGCACCAGTGCCGGGCAGCTCCGGGTCGTGGTGCAGCCGGCGGACCAGCAGGCCGGTGGTGACCACCTCGATCCGGGTGGCCCGGCCGACCCGGCGCTCGCCGCGCACCGCGTAGCCGACCCGCTCACCGACCCGCTCGCCGAGCAGCTCGGCCATGCGCCGGGCAGCGGCACGGGCCGCCACCCGGCGGGGTTGGGCGATCACCACCCGACCGGTCACCCGGTCGGCCACGGCCAGCGGCGCGAGGGTCGTCTTGCCGGTGCCCGGCGGGGCCACCAGCACACCGGCGCCGGCCGCGTCGAGAGCCGCGACCAGCGCCGGCAGCACCGGACGGACCGGCAGGTCAACTGTTACGTCGGAGAGCACGGCCCAGTCTCGCACCGGGACGGGTGCGTCAGGAGCGACGGACCTCGCCGACGCCGAGCACGAAGGCCCGCCAGGCCGGCGCACCGAAGGCGAGCACCGGGCCGGAGCGGTCCTTGCTGTCCCGGACGGCGACCTGACCGTCGACTGTCGCGACCTCCACGCAGTTGCCGTTGCCGCTGCTGCGCGTGCTGGTGCGCCAATCCGCTCGGGTCAGGTCGTACGCCGTCATCCGCGGTACCTCTCGTCTGCGTCGGCGTGCCGCAGAAGCGGTCACGCAAAGTTACGAGAAGCATGCTCAAGACGGGTCAACGACGCCGTCGGATCGAGCGCCATCCGGCACAGCTCCTCGTGCAGAAGGCTATACCCGAGCACATGATCGGCTTCCTCCAGAGCCAGCCCCATCGTGAGGTTATCCAGGTAAACCACTGACGCGTCGGCGGCATCGGCGAAGTTGAGGATCACGTACGGGGTGCTCATGGCCGGATGCCCGCCAGCCGTGAAGGGAAGTACCTGAATTGTCACGTTGGGTAGTTGAGCGATCCGACCCATGTGGACGAGTTGCTCGGCCATAACTGCGGCGCCGCCAACCGGGCGCAGGAGCACCGCCTCGTTGAGGATCACCGACAGGTCGACCGGGTCCTCGCGGCGCAGCACCTCCTGTCGGCGCAGTCGGGCGGCGACCTTGCGCTCCAGGCCGTCCTCGCCGGCGGTGCGCCGGAAGATCTCCCGGGCGTACGCCTCGGTCTGCAACAGCCCGGGCACCGACTCGGCCTCGTACGTGCGCAGCGCCGCCGCCTCGGCCTCCAGGCCGACGTAGAACTCGAACCACTCGGGAAGCACGTCGCTGTAGTTCTGCCACCAGCCGCGCTGCTGCGCCCCCCGGGCGATCTCGATCAGCGCCTCGGCATCCGAACCGGTCACCTGGTACAGCGCGAGAGCGGCCCGGACGTCGCGCGGTTTGATGCCGATCTGCGCGGTCTCGATCCGGGAGAGGTTGCTCTTCGACATGTCGAGCTGACGGGCGGCCACATCGAGGGTCATGCCCGCCCGTTCCCGAAGTTGGCGGAGTTCCCGGGCGATGCGGCGGCGCCGCACGGTAGGGCTGGCGGCGGGCCGGATGGCGGGAGTGGCGGTCACCGTCCGAGTCTGCCACGACAAGATCCGCAGGTCGCACATGCACGGAGTGCAACTTTCAAATCTGGGAGTTGCGTTGCAGTAGCTGTCGGTGCATCCTTTCCCGGTCGCGATCACTGTGGACACACCTGTGCGGGAGGACCGTTGCTCATCGCCGACGAGTTCTTCCTGATCGCACACAACGACAGTCGCGGCAAGGCCAAACTGCACCCGGCGGCGACCGGGCTCGGCCTGGCCGGCGGGCTCCTCGGCGAGCTGATCCTTTATGGACACATCACCGTCACGGCCGGGCAGATCACCGTCATCGACCGGCGTCCGCCGGCCGACGCCCTGGCGCACACGGTGCTGGACCAGTTGGTCGGTGAGCCCCAGCACCGGGAGCTGCGCACCTGGCTGAGCTTCCTGGCGCAGAGCGCCACGACCTCGGTGGGGGAGCGGTTGGCCCGCGCCGGGGTGCTGCGCCGCCAGGAGAGTCGCCGGCTGCTGCGTACCACGGTCAGCTACCTGCCGATCGACCTCAACGCGGTGGCCTGGCCGGCCACCCGGCTACGGGCCCTGCTGGACCGGCCGGAACCGCCGGGCGTGCCGGACGCCCTGCTGCTCGGCCTGGTCGTGGCCGCGGGGCTGACCCGCGAGGTGCTGTGGAGCGCCGGCCCCCGCGCGCACCACCGGTTGAACGTCCTCATCCCCGCGCTGCCGGCGCCACTCAAGGAACTCGTCGGGCACACCGAGGCCGCCGTCGGCGCCGCCGTGCTGCGCGGCGTCCCCTGATCCCCCGGTAACCCCCAACCCTCCCCTCGACAATCGGAGTAGTCGTATGCCCCCGACATCGACAGTCGACCGACCCAGCAACGTCTCCGAAGCCCTGGCCCGAGGCCGTCTCGGCATCCCCTCGGTGATCTTCTTCGTCCTCTCCGCCGCCGCGCCGCTGACCGTGGTGGCCGGCGTCGTCACCACCGGCTACGGCGTCATCGGGGTGACCGGCATCCCGCTGGCCTTCCTGCTGATCGCCGCTGTGCTCGCGCTCTTCTCGGTGGGTTACGTGGCGATGTCCCGCCGGGTGGAGAACGCCGGCGCCTTCTACGCCTACGTCTCCCGTGGCCTCGGCCGACCGGCCGGCGTGGGCGCCGCCTGGGTCGCGCTGATCGCGTACAACGCGTTGCAGGTCGGGCTGTACGGCACCATCGGCGTGGCGGCCGAGCCGGTGCTCGACCGGCTCTTCGGCGGGCACCCGCACTGGGCCGTCGTGGCCCTGGTGGCGTGGGCGTTGGTCGGCCTGCTCGGCCTGCTCCGGGTCGACCTCAACGGCATGGTCCTGGCCGCGCTGCTGGTCGCCGAGATCGTGGTGGTCCTCGTCTTCGATCTGGGACAGCTCGGCAACCCGGCCGAGGGTGGGGTCAGCTTCGCCCCGTTCTCACCGGACAACCTCTTCGTGCCGGGGGTCGGCGCGGTGCTGGTGCTCGCCGTCCTCGGCTTCGTCGGCTTCGAGTCGGCGGTGGTCTTCAGCGAGGAGAGCAAGGACCCGAAGCGGACGGTGCCGCTGGCCACCTACCTCTCGGTGGCGATCATCGCCGGGCTGTACGCGCTGTCGTCATGGACCATGACCGTCGCGGTCGGGCAGGACCAGATCGTCGCCGAGGCCGGCGAGCAGAGCGTCGGGCTCATCTTCAACCTGGCCGCCGCGCACCTCGGCGACACCGCGGTCACCATCGGGCAGGTGCTCTTCCTGACCTCGGTGCTCGCCGCGATGATCTCGTTCCACAACACCACGGCCCGCTACACCTTCGCGCTCGGTCGGGAGCGGGTGCTGCCGGCGGTGTTCGGGCAGACCTCGGCCCGTACCGGGGCGCCGCGGGCCGCCTCGGTGGCGCAGAGCGTCCTCGGACTGCTGGTCATCCTGCTGTACGCGGTCAACGGCTGGGATCCGGTGGTCCAGCTCTTCTTCTGGGTCGGCACCACCGGCGGCTTCGGTGTCCTGCTGCTGATCGCCACCACCTCGGTGGCGGTGATCGCCTACTTCGCCCGCTCCGCCGGGGGCGAGAACCTCTGGCGACGGGCCATCGCGCCCGGCCTGGCCACCATCGCGCTCTTCGTGATCATCTGGTTGGCCGTGTCGAACTTCGCCAACCTGCTCGGCGTCGCGCCGGACTCGACGCTGCGCTGGGCGCTGCCCGCCGCGTACCCGGTGGCCGCCCTGCTGGGCATCGGTTGGGCCCTGCTGCTGCGCAGCAACCGCCCGGACACGTACGCCCGGATCGGCCTGGGGGCGGCGAGCGCCGCGGCCGCCGTCAAGCCGGAGGCGCCGGCCGCCGTGGAGGTGACCCGATGAGCGTGGTCATCGAGCAACTCGGGCCGGAGGAGACCACCCTCGTGGCGGGTCGGATCGCCGAGGCGTTCACCGTCCTGGAGGTGACGTACTGGCTGGTCCCCGACCCGAGCAAGCGGGAGGCGGTACTGGCCGGAGACTTCGAGATCCTGGTCGGGCACGCGATGCGGCACGGCATCGTCCACGCCACAGCGGACCGGGCCTCGGTCGCGGTCTGGTTTCCGTCTGTCGGCCAGCCGGCGCCGCCGCCGGCGGACTACGACGCCCGACTGGCCGCCGCGTGCGGCGAGTGGACCGACCGGTTCCAGCACCTCGACGAGCTGTTCGCGGCGAACCACCCGCATCCGGACCACCACCACCTCGCGTTCCTGGCGACCCGGCCAGACCGGCAGGGGCAGGGCTTGGGAAGCGCGCTGATGCGCCACCACCACGCCTGGCTGGACGCCAACGGGATGCCGGCGTACCTGGAGGCGAGCAGCCCGCGCAGCCGGGACCTGTACGCGAAGCACGGCTACCTGGCCGGCGAGCCGTTCCGGGTGCCCGACGGAACGCCGTTCTGGCCGATGTGGCGCGAGCCGGTCGGGCACTGAGCCGGTCGGGTCGACGCGACGAACACGCCCTGTGGTCGCACTGTAACGCACACGTGACAATCGGACAGCACGGAGGGCCGGGTCAATGGACCCGGCCCTCCGTGCGTCAACCGGTCAGTACGTGCCGTCGAGCTGGCCGCGCAGCTTGGTCAGCGCGCGGGTCAGCAGCCGCGAGACGTGCATCTGCGAGACGCCGATCTGGTCGGCGATCTGCGACTGGGTCAGGTTGCCGTAGAAGCGCAGCGTGAGGATCTTCTGCTCGCGCTCGTCGAGGGTGGCCAGCGCCGGGCCGAGGGCGACCCGCAGCTCGGCCAGCTCGAACTCGCTGTCCTCGCCGCCGAGCATGTCGCCCAGCTCGGTGGCGCGCTCGCCGTCGCCGGTCGGGGTGGACAGCGACACCGCGTTGTACGCGCGGGCACCCTCCAGGCCCTCCAGCACCTCTTCCTCGGTGAGCTTGAGGTGCGCGGCGATGTCGGCGACCGTCGGCGAGCGGCCGAGGGTCTGCAGGAGCGAGCTGTTGGCGTCGGAGATGGCCAGCCGCAGCTCCTGGAGCCGGCGGGGCACCCGGATGTCCCAGGTGCGGTCCCGGAAGTGCCGCTTGAGCTCGCCGATGATGGTGGGGATCGCGTAACCGGCGAAGTCGACACCGCGCTCGGGGTCGAACTTGTCGATGGCCTTGATCAGGCCGATCGCGGCGGTCTGCGCCAGGTCGTCGTTCGGCTCGCCGCGCCCGCTGTAGCGGTGGGCCAGGTGGTTGGCGAGCGGCAGCCAGGCCTCGATCGCCCGGTCCCGCAGAGCGGCGCGCGACGGGTGGTTGGCGGGCAGCGCCGCCATCGCGTTGAGCAGGTCGGCGGCGCTGTCGGTGAGAGCGCGCGGGTCGAGCTTGGTGGTGGCCTTGACGGCGGCGCTCGGCTGCTCGGTGATCGTTGGCGCGGTCATGGGTGGTCCTCCCTGCACCTCGTCCGCTGACGAAAAAGACGTGACGCTTTGGTTTAGCTTCGAATGGGCTGTTCGGGAGTCACCTTAACCTGATCGTCTCCCCGAAATCTAGCCGAAAGGTTGATGTACTTAAGGCGTGTTCGATCACAAAAGGGGCAAGTGGCGCGGAAGTTGGGGTGGCTGTGAGGATCCTTACCCGCTTTTTCGGCTGCGGACCGCTGCCCGGTCGTCGGGTTAACCCGGCCGATCGGCCCCCGCGCCGCGTCGGCTGGTCAACAGGAAATCCGACAAGTCGGCAGGAGTGTCGACTATCCGTCCTTGTCCCGCTGGTGGGACCGGCCGTAGCGTCGCGTGTACACACCCGGTTCGGAGGCACCGTGCTCGATCCAGCCGCTCCCCAGCTTGTCGTGAACAGTCGCACCATCTACTTCAGCTGGCTGCCGGCGGACCCCGACGCGGTCGCCGCGCTGGTCCCTCCGGGGCTCTGCCCCCGCCCCGACCGGCAGGTCTTCCTCAACCAGTACATCGTCGACGATGAGACGCAGACCTCCGGCTTCGGCGCGTACTCGCTGACCTACCTCGGCATCTCGCTGCTGGGCGTCGACGCGCCGGGCGGCCTCAACGCCGGTGGCTGGTGGACCCACTACGTGGCCTCCAGCCGGCGGGTCCGCGAGTACGCCCTCGCCCGTGGTGCCCCGGTGCTCGCCGGGCGCACCCGGATCGACGTCAACGGCGAGGACCTGCTCTCCGAGACGGAGATCGACGGCACACCGTTGGTCCGGGCCCGGTGTCGGGTGGGGGAGACCGGTCACGTGATCAGCAGTGGGCACCACCGCTACTTCACCCGGCGCGACGGCCAACTGCTCAGCTCGGCCTACCCCTTCGTCGCCGAGCCGGTCGCCCCGTTCGAGATCGAGTCGGTGGAGTTCCTCCAGCCCGGGCACCCGATGTACGCGCTGCGCCCGGCCAACCCGCTGACCATCGGCTTCGGCTACTACTCACCGCGCTCGTCGTTCGCCTACCCCGGCGGGCTGAACGTGCACGCGGTCGCCGCGCCGGAGCCGGCCCGACCGCGTCACCAGGTGCCGGCCAGCCTCGCCCGCAGCGGCCTGCCATCCGGGTCGTAGACCAGCCGGTACACCGGCAGCGCCCAGGCCCGGGTGTACCACGGCAGCCGTTCGGGGCGGTGCGGGCGCAGCCGCCCGGGCGGCCGTTCTCCCACCTGGCCGTCGTCGTACCACTGCTGTAGCGCGTCGGCGGCGGCCGTGACGGCCGCGACGGCGTCCGCCGGGTCCAGCAGGTCGGCGTCGTCCGCGCCGTCCGGGTCCCGGTCCAGGTGCTCGCGCCACAGCCGCAGTCGCAGGTCCCGGGCGAAGCTCCGCGCGCCGTCGCCCCGCCCAGCGGGGTCGGTGGGCTCCCGCTGGTCGGGGGTGTCGTCGAGCACTGCGCAGGACAACTCGCTGTCGTGCGTCCAGGACCGCCGGTTGAAGTTGTCGCTGCCCACGCTGGCCCAGACGTCGTCGACCACGCAGATCTTCGCGTGCACGTAGACCGGGCCGCCTGCGTGGTTCTCCACGTCGAACACGTGCACCCGGTCCGGTGCGGCCCGCTCACACAGTGACAGCGCCTGCTCGCGCCCGACCATGTTCGGCGGCAACGCCAGCTTGCCGTCCACGTCCGGGTGACGGGGGACGACGGCGATCAGGTGCAGGTCCGGGTTGTCCCGCAGCGCGTGCGCGAACAGGTCCGCGACCTCGGTCGACCAGAGGTACTGATCCTCCAGGTAGATAAGCCGGCGGGCCCGGCGTACCGCCTTGGTGTAACCCCGGGCCACGGTCCGCTCCCCGTCCGGTGCGAACGAGTAGCGCGGGCGGACGGCGGGGTAGGTGCGCAGCACCTGGATCTGGTGCGGACCGCAGGGTGGCGGATCGGCCGGCTGTTCGGGCAGCGGGTCGGGGCGCAGGTCCGAGCCGCGCAGCCGGTCCCGCAGGTAGGCGATCGGGTTCTCCGAGTCCAGCGGCATCGGGTCGGTCCAGCGTTCGCGGAACAGGGTGTCCAACGCGCCGACCACCGGACCGCGCACCGCGAGCTGCACGTCGTGCCAGGGGGGATTGGGTCCGTACCGGGGGGACATCTGCACCGGTTGCGGGTCGCCGTGGTGCGCGGAGTCGTCGCGGCGGCTGTGGCACAGGTCGATCCCGCCGGCGAAGGCGACGTCCCGCTCGGGCGCGCCCTGGTGCCGCAGCACCACGAGCTTCTGATGGTGCGAGCCGCCGCGCCGAACCCGTTGGTCAAGCAGCACCTCGCCACCGGCGGCCGAGATCGTCTCGCTGAGGTCGCGGTTCTCCGCCTCGCTGTACGCCAGGACGTCGAGGTGCGAGCGCCAGATCAACCCCTTGACCACCACACCGCGCTGCGCGGCCTGCGAGAAGAGTTGGGCCACTGTCGGACCGTCCGGGCGCAGTCGCTGATCCGGGTCACCCCGCCAGTCGGTGAAGAACAGGTGGTCGCCGGGGCCCAGGGCCTCGACCTCGTCGACCAGCCGGTCGAAGTACGCGGCACCGTGAATCAACGGCTCGGCGAGGTTTCCCGTGGTCCATACGGGTATGCCAGAGACCGGGTTGGCGCGTTCCTCAGCGGTGAGGAACCAGTCCTGCAACGGCACCGTCCAGCCCCCCTGGAGGTCGGCAACGTCCTCACGGTAGGACCCCCGATGCGGGTCCGCACGCCAGGCCCCCAGACCGGTGACCTGGCCAACGCCATCGGAAGCGACGCGACAACAGCCGAGGAGGCCACACCATGCCCCGCGACACGACGAATCCCGTGACCGAGAACCGCGAGCCGGCGGTGGAGAGCGAACGGGGTGCGCTGGTAGCGGTGTTGGTGATGGTAATTCTGGGCGTTGCCGGGATTTTCGCGGTCTCCTGAGGCGGCGCCGACGCCCCCGGGGTGACCCGGAGGCGTCCGGCGCCGACCTCAGCGGTCGGCAGTGGTCAGGGCCGGGTGCCCTGGCCGCCGGTGTGCGGGAGCCGCTCGGTGGGGATCACGCCGAGGCGGCCGGCCTGGAAGTCCTCGAACGCCTTGAGCAGTTCGTCCCGGGTGTTCATCACGAATGGGCCGTACTGTGCCACCGGCTCCCGGATCGGCTGACCACCCATGATGTAGAGGTCCAGTGCCGGGGTGTTGCTGTCCTGCGCGGTGTCGGCGCTGAACCGCAGCGCGTCACCCGGGCCGTGCACCGCGAGCTGGCCGGTACGCACCGGCCGCCGGTCGGTGCCGACCGTGCCGCGACCGCCCAGCACGTACACCAGGGCGTTGAAGTCGGGCCGCCAGGGCAGGTCGACCTGCGCGCCCGGCTGGACGGTGACGTGCGTGATGGTGATCGGGGTGGAGGTCGAACCCGGGCCGCGGTGCCCGGCGACCTCGCCGGCGATGACCCGGATCAGCGCGCCGCCGTCGGGCGTGGTGAGCAGCGCCGACTCCCGACCCCTGATGTCCTGGTAGCGGGGCGGGTTCATCTTGGCCGAGCGGGGCAGGTTGACCCACAGTTGCGTGCCGTGGAAGAGCCCGCCGCTCATCACCAGGTGCTCCGGCGGCGCCTCGATGTGCAGCAGGCCGCTGCCCGCCGTCATCCACTGGGTGTCGCCGTCGGTGATGGTGCCGCCACCGCCGTTGGAGTCCTGGTGGTCGAAGACGCCGTCGATGATGTACGTGACGGTCTCGAAGCCGCGGTGCGGGTGCCACGGGGTGCCCTTGGGCTCGCCCGGCGCGTAGTCGACCTCGCCCATCTGGTCGAGGTGGATGAACGGATCCAGGTCGGTGGTCGACACCCCGGCGAAGGCGCGACGGACCGGGAAGCCCTCACCCTCGAAGCCGCTGGGCGCCGTGGTCACCGTGCGGACCGGGCGGATCGTGGCGGCCTCGTCGAGGCGGGGCAGGCGGGGCAGGACGAGAACGTTGTCGACGGTGATCGCGGGCATGTCGGGGCTCCTAGCGTGAGGCGGGGGTGGTCGAGCTGACCCGCGATGCCCGCAGGCGCTCGCCGAGCCGGTCGAAGACCCGGGTGAGGCAGGCGACCTCGGCATCGTCGAGGTCGTCCATGAGATGGGTACGCACCGACGCCAGATGGTGGGGTGCGGCTTCCCGCAGGGCGAGCAGCCCGGCGGCGGTGAGCACCGCCTCGCTGCCGCGCCGGTCGTCCGGGCAGGGCTCCTTGCTGACCAGGCCACGACGCTGCATGGAGGAGACCTGGTAGGTGAGGCGGCTGGGCGAGAAGATCAACCGGCTGGCCAGCTCGCCCATCCGTAGCCGCTGCCCGGGTGCCTCGGAGAGCAGGACCAGCACGTGGTAGTCGGCGAAGCTGAGGTCGCTGTCGACCCGCAGGTCCTCTTCCAACTGGGTGTAGAGACGCTGGCTGGCCTCGATGTAGGCGCGCCAGGCGGCCTCTCGGGTGCTGTCCAGGCTCTCGGTCATGTCCACGACGATAGCACTCTTTCAAAATTTAAATACCGTCGTTAAGCGTCGCCTGGGTCACTTCCCCACGACCTGACCGCTGGATCGTGCAGCTTTGAAGGAAACCCGCGCTAATCAGGCGGCGCGTAGGCCTCGGGTTGTGCCAGACTCCGGCCTCGTGGAACACGTGGAACTCTCCGCCGCCGACCTGTTGCTGCGCCCCTGGCGCGACGCGGACGCTCCGGCGGTGCGCGACGCCCTCCGGGACCCGGCGATCGCCCAGTGGAACCCGCAGGGCGGCGACCCGATCGACGACGAGGTCGCGCTGCTCTGGGTGCGTCGCCGGGCCGACTGGTCCACCGGTGGTCACGCCTCGATGGCGGTCACCGCGGCGGACGACGGCAAACTGCTCGGCTCGGTGTCGCTGCACCGCATCCACGACGGCGACGCGTCCATCGGCTACTGGACGGTGCCCGCGGCGAGGGGGCGTCAGGTGGCGGTCCGCGCCGTCGTCCGGCTCACCGACTGGGCGTTCGCGGATCTCGGGCTGCACAGGGTGGAGCTGTGTCACGCGGTGGCCAACCCGGCGTCCTGCCGGGTCGCCGACCGCGCCGGCTACCCGGCCGAGGGGACCCTGCGCGAGTCGTACCGGTACGGCGACGGCCGCCGCTACGACGAGCACCTGCACGCCCGCCTGGCCACCGACCGTTAGCCGGAGGTGGACCGGGGCCCGAACACGCTCCGGTCCCGGCCGCGAAGGTCGTCTCGAACCGTCACTCGGTGACCTTGCCGAGGAATGTCGCGAGGGCGGTCCTGACGCGCTCGATCCGCTCCGGCAGGGGCAGCGGCTCGGGCGCGGGGGGCCCTGCGTGCTTCTTCCCCCGTAGGTACAGCGAGCAGGCCAGGTCGGAGCACAGGTAGGTGCCCACGGAGTCGCCCTGCCGTCCGCTCGGGCCGGCCTTGGGGGCGGTCATCAGCGAGACGCCACCGCCGAGGTGGGTGGTCAGGCAGAACGAGCACATGCTGTGCCGCACGCGCCCCATCTGGTGCGTGGCGGCCCGCAGCACCACCCCGGCCAGCCTGCCGTCGGTCTCGGCGACCAGGTAGGCCCGCTGCGGCGCGGAGGGATCCCGCCAGCCGAGAAAGTCGAGGTCGTCCCACTGGCGCGTTTCAAGATCGTTCGGTACGGCCAGCCGCTTCGCCTCGCCCTTGCTGCAATTGACGAAGGACGCGCGGATGACAGATTCGGTCAGGACCAACATAGGTAGTAGCCTAGCTCTCTTAGGCAAGCGATTATTACGGCTAGGTTTGGAGTGTGCCGCATGGCACGTGCCGGGGTGACCATCGAGCGCCTGACGCTGGCCGCGGCCGAGCTGGCCGACGAGGTGGGCGTCGAGAACGTCACTGTTGCCGCGCTCGCGCGCCAGTTCGGGGTGAAGGACGCCAGCCTGTACTTCCACCTCAGGAACGCCCACGAACTGCGGGTCAGGATCGCTCTGCTGGCACTGGCGGAGCTGGCCGACCGGGTCGCCGCCGCGCTCGCCGGCCGGGCCGGCAAGGACGCGCTGGTGGCGTTCGCCAACGCGTACCGCGACTACGCGCGAGAGCACCCGGGCCGCTACGCGGCCATGCAGACCGACCTCGATCCGGAGACGGCCGCCGCGAGCGCGGGCGTCCGGCACGCCGAGATGACCCGGGCGATCCTGCGCGGCTACCGGCTCTGCGAGCCCGACCAGACCGACGCGGTGCGAATGATGCACAGCACGTTCCACGGGTTCGTGAGCCTGGAGAAGACCGGCGGCTTCCGCCACACCCCGCGTCTCACCGACGACTCCTGGTCGCGCGCCCTGGACGCCCTCGACGCCGTCCTCACCAACTGGCCGTCGCGCTGAGCTGCCGCAGAGCCACGGCATAGGCTCGGTGGCGTGGATGATCTGGAGCTGGCCGACTGGCGGGAGCGGGTGGCCCGGCTGTACCTGTCCGACGTCGACCTGGCCGGCTTCCGCGCCGGCCGCGACGAACTCTTCGCCACCCACCCGCAGAGCCCGATACCGGTGGCGGAGCGCCCCGACTTCGTCGGGGTGCGCTACTTCCCGCCCAACCCCGACGCCGTGGTCGAGGCGCCCCTGCGGTCGGCCAGCGGTGAGCTGCGCATCGACACCGGTGGCCCGGACGGGGTGGTCGCGTACCGGCGGGTCGCGGTGGCCGAGACGCCGTGGGGGCCGCTGACCCTGTGGTGGATCGAGGCGTACGGGGGCGGACTGTTCGTTCCGCTGCGCGACGGCACCAGCGGGCGGGAGAGCTACGGCGGAGGCCGGTACCTCACCGACACGGTGAAGGGCACCTTCGGCCGGGGCGTCGAGCTGCTGCCCGGCGACCGGGTCCGGCTGGACGCCAACTACCTCTACAACCCGAGCTGCGCCTACGACGACCGCTGGGCCTGCCCGCTGGCGCCACCCGAGAACCGGGTCGAGGTCGAGATCCGCGCCGGCGAGCTGACGTACCACGACTGAACGGCCGCCGCCCCGGCGTGTTGCCGGGACGGCGGTCGATCGTCGCTCAGCGGGCGTTCGCCGCCGAGCCGGACATCTGCATCCGACCGAGCAGCTGCCGCGCCTGGTCGGCGAGCTGCGCGTCGACGGTCACCGCGTACTGGCCGGCGCGCAATGAGCTGGCCGAGGTGAAGTCGCGCTGGCCGCCCGTCATGGCGTGCGCGACCGCGCCGAACACGGCACCCCAGATCGCACCGATGACCAGCCCGACCAGGATCACCGCCAGCCAGTTGCCGACGGTGAAGATGCCGAACAACAGGCCGATGAAGAGCCCGAACCAGGCTCCGGTACCGGCGCCGAGCAGACCGGCTCGACCGGTGGTCATTCGCCCGAGCACCGTCTCCACCAGGGTGAGGTTGGTGCCGACGATGGCGCTGTGCTCCACCGGAAAGCGGTTGTCGGCCAGGTAGTCGACGACCCGCTGCGCGGTCGGATAGTCCGGGTACGAGCCGATCGTCACGGTCGGCGGGCCGGCCTCCGGCCCGTGGCCGTCCCCGGCCGGTGTCGACAGGCGGCCGGCCGGCCCGGATGGAAGCAGGTCGCCACCCTGTGTGCCGGACCGCCAGGCGGCGGTCGGCCCCGAAGCTGACGTCATGAGCATCCTCCCTCGTCAGCTCGCCGGGTTCCCGTCCAGGCCGACCGGTAACGCGGTCTGGACCGTCGGACAGGAGGGGAATGGGCGCGGACTGCCCGGGTAGGCAGTCAGGTGGAGAGCGGACAGATCAGCGACTACGGTTTCCTCGCCGACGGCCGCAGCGCGGCGTTGGTGGACGCCTCGGGCTCGGTGAACTGGTGGTGCCCGGGCCGGTTCGACGCCCCGTCGGTCTTCGGGCGGCTGCTCGACGACAGCGCCGGACACTGGTCGATCCAGCCCGAGGGCGACTACCGCGTCGAACGCTGCTACGTCGAGGACACCCTGGTGTTGCGGACGGTCTTCCGCACCGCCCAGGGGGAGGTCGCCCTGACCGACGCGCTCGCCTTCGAGCCCGGCTCGCGCGGTCACGACATCGGTCTGCACTCGCCGCAGGTGCTGGTCCGTTCGGTGGAGGGGCTGTCCGGTTCGGTGCCGATGCGGGTGCACTACCGGCCGCGCTTCGAGTACGGCCGCACCATCGCGTACCTGATCGAGCGGGAGGACATGCTGGAGGCCATCGCCGGCGCCGCCCGACTCACCCTGCGCGGCAGCGAGCGGTTGACCGCCGGCGACGGCGAGGCCACCGGGACGTTCACCGCCCGCGCCGGCACCAAACACACCTTCACCCTCGGGTACGCCCCGACCTACGACGCCCCGCTGCCGGAGGTGCCGGACGCCGACCAGACCATCGCCGACACCGTCGACGGCTGGCGGTCCTGGACGGCCGAGCACCCGTACGACGGGCTCTACGCCGAGGAGGTGCGGCGCAGCCGGCTGGTGGTCCAGGGCATGACGTACCGGCCCAGCGGAGCGGTGGTGGCCTCGGTGACCACCTCGCTGCCGGAGGAACTCGGCGGGGATCGCAACTACGACTACCGCTACGTCTGGGTGCGCGACTTCAGCCTGACCCTGCGGGCGCTGTGGCGGACGGCGTGCCTCGACGAGGTGCAGCGACAGTTCTCCTGGTTGGGTCGGGCGATGGGCCGCGTCGACGACAAGCCGGTGCCCATCATGTACGGGGTGCTGGGGGAGCGGGATCTCACCGAGCACCGCCTGGAACAGCTCGGCGGCTACCGCGACAGCCCACCGGTGGTGATCGGCAACGACGCGTGGCAGCAGCGGCAGACCGACATCTTCGGCGAGGCGTTGGATGCCGCCTGGTTGATGCGTGACAAGCTGGAGCCGATGGGCCTGGAGGTGCAGCACGTGCTCCGGGTGCTCGCCGACCAGGCCGAGCGGGACTGGTCGTTGCCCGACGCGGGCATGTGGGAGGAGCGCGGCACCCAGCACCACCACGTGTCCTCGAAGGTGCAGTGCTGGGTCGCCCTGGATCGGGCGGTGCGCTTCGGTGACAAGCTCGGCGAGCCGCAGGACGTGGCCCGCTGGGCTGCCGCCCGCGACGCGGTGCGCGCGGAGGTGCTCGAGCGGGGCTGGAACGAGCGGCTCCAGTCGTACACCGGGAGTTTTGAGACCGACGACCTGGACGCGTCGGTGTTGGTGATGCCGCTGGTCGGTTTCCTGCGGGCCGACGAACCGCGGATGCGCTCTACGATCCGCGCGGTGGAGCAGCGGCTCTCCCACGACGGCCTGCTGCGGCGCTGGGACGGCGACCCGGCGGGGTTTCTCATCTGCTCGTTCTGGCTGGTCTGTTGCCTGGCGCTGGCCGGGGAGCGGGACCGGGCGCACGAGCTGTTCCGGGGGTTGGCGGGTCGGGTCAACGACCTCGGCCTGTTCGCCGAGCAGATCGACCCGCTGACCGGGGAGCAGCTGGGCAACTTCCCCCAGGCGTTCTCCCACATCGGCCTGATCAACGCGGCCGGTGTGCTGACCGACGTCGAGCGGGACCCGACGCTGCGCCAGTGCGGTATGCCCCCGGCGTACTTCTCTCCGGTGCGCCAGTGAGCCGGACTTTCCGCCAGATCGTGACAACTTTCTATCTGGTGACGCGAAGTTCTATCGCCTTCCAGTGAAAGGCGTTAATGTCCGGGTAACACCGCGGTGCTCCTCCAGTCGGCGGGAGCGGCACCGAGATCCCCCGGACAGCTGGAGGTCTCGTGTCCCGCACTCTGCGTCGACGGCTCGTCAGCGCCACCACCCTGCTCACCGTCCTGGTCACCCTCTGCCTCGTCCCGCAGGCAAGCGTTCTACCGGCCGCCGCGTCCCCGGCCCAGGCCGCCGCCCTCGCCCCGCCCGCCACCATCGGTTTCGAGAAGGTCGCCCTCGACGGCGGCCTCTCCATGGGCGAACCGATCGAACTGGCCGTCGCACCCGACGGCAAGGTTTTCTACATCAACCGGGGCACCAGCAGCGCCGGTGGTCAGGTCCGCCTCTACAACCCGGCGACCAGGTCCACCACCGTGGCGCTGACCCTGCCACTGGACGCCCGCTTCGAGGACGGCCTGATCGGCATCACAGTGCACCCGAGCTTCGCGAGCAACCGCTGGGTCTACCTCTTCTACTCGCCCAAGGTCACTCCGTTGGTCAACCGGATCAGTCGGTTCACCTTCAACCCGTCCACGCTGCTGCTCGACCCGGGCAGCGAGGACGTGCTGATCGAGTGGCCCACCGAACGCGATCTCTGCTGCCACTCGGCCGGCTCGATGAGCTGGGACACCGCCGGCAACCTGTACTTCGCCGTCGGCGACAACACCAACTCCGGCGGCGACTCCGCCGGGATGGCCCCGATCGACGAGCGGACGAACCGCAACGCCCAGTACGACGCCCAGCGCACCTCGGGCAACACCAACGACCTGCGCGGCAAGATCAACCGGATCCACCCGGAGAACGACGGCAGCTACACCGTCCCCACCGGCAACCTCTTCGCCGCCGGCACCGCGCGAACGCGCCCGGAGATCTATGTGATGGGCGTGCGCAACCCGTACCGGATCTGGGTGGACCGCAAGGCCAACAACACCCTCTACTGGGGCGAGGTCGGCCCGGATGCCGGCACCGACCTCGCCAACCGTGGCCCGGCGGCCTACGACGAGTTCAACCGGGCCAACGGGCCCGGCAACTACGGCTGGCCGTACTGTGGCGGCCCCAATGTCGCCTACAACGACTGGGACTTCGCCACCGCCACCCCGCGTGGCTGGTTCCCCTGCGGCGGCTCGACCGGCCCGGTCAACAACTCACCCCGCAACACGGGCGTCCAGCAGCTTCCGCCGACGAAACCGGCGCTGGTATGGGAGCAGCACGGCGGCAGTGAGGACTGGCCGGCGCTGGACAACCCGGGTGGGTGCGGGTCGCCCAACCACGTCGAGGTCTACCACTACGACCCGAACCTCGTCTCGGACGTGAAGTGGCCGGCCTACTACGACAACAAGTGGCTGATCTCCGAGTACTGCCGCAACTGGATCAAGGAGGTCCAGTTCGACAACGGCAACCCGTCCACCGGGGCGCCGACCGTCATCGAGCCGGTGCTCGCCGGCATGAAACTCGTCCACCCGATCGACTGGCAGTTCGGCCCGGACGGCTCGCTCTACCTGCTGGAGTACGGCAGCGGCTACTTCTCCGGCGCGGTCGACGCCGGTCTCTACAAAATCAACTACGTCCAGGGTGGCCGGTCACCGGTAGCCAGGGCCACCGTCAACCGGGACAACGGACTCGCCCCTCTCTCGGTGACCTTCTCCAGCGCCGGCAGCTCGGACCCGGACGGCGACCCGCTGACGTACGCCTGGGACTTCACCAACAACGGCAGCACCGACTCGACCGCCGCGAACCCGTCCTTCACGTACTCCGCCAACGGCAGCTACAGCGCCCGGCTCACGGTCAACGACGGCACCGGTCGCAGCGCCACCACAGTGGTCTCGGTGGTGGTCGGCAACAACCGGCCGACGGTCACGTTGACCGGACTGCCCGCCGGCGGGCTCTTCGACTGGGGACAGGACCTGGCGGTGGGCGCCACGGCCAGCGACCCGCAGGACGGCACGCCGGCCTGCTCGGCGGTGGTCGTCCGGGCCGCGCTGGGCCACCAGGAGCACGCCCACGAGGAGGGGGAGGGGACGGGCTGCGGCGCGACCTTCAACACCGGCCCGGTGCACGCCGGCCCCGACTCGGTGCTGTTCTTCGTCCTGCGGGGCAGCTACACCGATCGCGGCGCGACCGGCTCGGCCGCACTCACCGGTGAGCAGGAGATCAGCCTCTACCCGAAACAGTGGCAGGCCGAGCACTTCGTCCAGCTCAACGGCCCCAAGGTGATCGACCAGGCGGCGGCCGAGGGTGGCAAGCGGCTGGGTGACGTCCAGAACGGCGAGAGCGTCCGGCACCACGCGGTGAGCCTCAAGGGGATCACCGGCGTCCGGGCCCGGGTCTCCTCTGGCGGCCCCGGCGGCACCCTCGCCTTCCGGTACGACTCACCCACCGGCACCGAGGTCGCCCGGATCGCGGTGCCGAACACCGGCGGCTGGGACAACTACACCGAGTTGAGCGCCACGGTGACCAGGCCAGACGACGGCACCCACGACCTGTACCTGGTCGTCACCGGCGGCAGCGGGGCATTGCTGGACGTGGACAGCTACACCTTCACCGGCCCGGGCGTCGGCACCGGCGGGGCGCGCACCGGTGAGGTGAAGGCCCTCGGCAAGTGCGCGGACATCGCCTCCAGCCAGACCGCGAACGGCACCAAGGTGCAGACCTGGACCTGCAACGGCACCGCCGCGCAGCGCTGGACCCTGCCCGGCGACGGTACGGTGCGTGGGCTCGCCAAGTGCCTGGACGTGAAGGCGAGCGGCACCACCGACGGCACCCTCGTGCAGCTCTACGACTGCAACGGCAGCGGGGCCCAGCAGTGGGCCGCCCAGCCGGACGGCAGCCTGCGCAACCCCCAGTCCGGACGTTGCCTGGACATCCCCAACTCGGACCTCACCGACGGCCGCCAACTGCGGATCTGGACCTGCAACGGCACCGGGGCGCAACGCTGGACCCTGCCGTGACCGCCCCCTGATCGGCTCGGCACCCGTACCCGAGCGTCGATGACGCACGGGGCCGGGCGGCGGAGGCGGAGCCCGGCCGTCCACCCACGTGCCCCGGGTGGGCGGCCGGGACTCGGGGGACAATGCCGGTATGCGGCTGGTGATCACGGCGGACACCCACGTACCGAAGCGGGCCCGGGACCTACCCGGGCCCCTCTGGGCGGCCATCGAGGCGGCCGATGTCGTGGTGCACGCCGGCGACTGGGTGGACGAGGCCCTGCTCGACGCCATGACCGCGCGATCGCGCCGACTGATCGGGGTGTACGGCAACAACGACGGCCCGGCGCTGCGCGCTCGGCTGCCGGAGGTGGCCCGGGTCGAGCTCGACGGCCTGCGGGTCGCGGTGGTGCACGAAACCGGGCCCCGGACCGGCCGGGAGAAGCGGTGCGCGGCCCGCTTTCCCGACGTCGAATTGCTGGTCTTCGGGCACTCGCACATTGCCTGGGACACCGAGGCGGTCGGTGGGCTGCGCCTGCTGAACCCCGGCTCACCCACCGACCGCCGCTCCCAACCCCACGCCACCTACCTCACCGCCGAGGTGCACGCCGGCACCCTCACCAAGGTCCGCCTGCACCGTCTGCCCCGCCCCTGACCCTGATCCTGACCCCGCCCCTCACCCGCGATCTTGCACTTGCTGTCGACGATTTGCGCCTCGCGCGCCCTTTGTCGCGACAGGAAGTGCAAGATCGCGTGGAGGGGGTCGGGGTTACTGGCCTCGGCCCGTTTCGGCTTGGAGCTCGTCGATGCGCTTGGACGCCTCGGCCTTGGTCAGGTCGTCCGGGAGGTCGGCGTGGGCTTCCCGGGCCAGCGTGCTCAGGTAGGACTCCTGGGCGGCGGTCGGCGGCTCGTCCCCGGTGACCCACTCGTCCGGGTCCTTGATCGCGGCGTTCTGGTCGGCTTGTTCGGTGCGGCGGTCGGTCATCATCATCACCCTTTCTTTCGAACAGGTGTGCCAGTACCCCGATCATCCGTGGTTCATGCCCGAACGCCGCCACCTACGATCATCGGATGACGGAGGACCGGTCGAACGTGGTGGTGGTCGGGGCGGGCATCGCCGGGGTGGCCTGTGCGGTCGAGTTGACCCGGGCCGGGGTGCCGGTGCAGGTCCGGGAGCGGGGGCACGTGTGCGGTGGCCGGATGGCCAGCAGACGATTCCAGGGTCGGCCCGCGGACATCGGCGCCGCCTACTTCACCGCCACCGACCCGGACTTCGCCGCACTGGTCGAGCAGTGGCGCGCCGCCGGGCTGGTCCGCGAATGGACCGACACCTTCCAGGCGTACGACCGGAGTGGCAACCGCGAGGTGCCCGGGCCGATGCGCTTCGCCGCCCCCCGTGGGCTGCGCTCGTTGGTCGAGCACCTGGCCGGCTCGGCACCGGTGACCGTCGACCGGCTGGTGCTCACAGTGGAACCCGGCCCGGTCGTCGACGGGCAGTCGTGTGCGGCGGTCGCCCTGGCCATGCCGGGCCCGCAGGCCGCCCTGCTGCTCGACCCGGCCCTGACCGACGCCACCCGGGTCGTACAGGCGCAACGCTGGTCGCCGTCGCTGGCCGCGGTGCTGCGCTTCCCGACCCGGCGCTGGCCGGACTTCCGGGGCGCGTTCGTCAACGAGCACCCGGTCCTCAACCTCGTCTGCGACGACGGCGACCGGCGCGGTGACGGCGCTCCGGTGCTGGTCGCGCACACCGTGCCGGAGTTCGCGGCCGGTCACCTGGCCCAACCCACCGGGGCCGGCCCGGCCATCGAGCAGGCCGTCCGGGACCTGCTGGGGCTGCCCGAGCAGGCCGTCGACGTGCACGTGCACCGTTGGACGTACGCGAAGCCGACCAGCCACGCCGGCGGCGCCACCCACCACCTCGACGCCGACGGAATCGGCCTGGCCGGCGACGCGTTCGGCAAGCCCCGGGTGCAGAGCGCCTGGCGCTCCGGGCGGGACCTCGGCCGTGCGCTGGCCGCCCGCCTGGCCTGAGCCACCCGCTCAGGCGTGTCGCCTGGCCTGAGCCACCCGCTCAGGCGTGTCCGGCTGCCGCCACGGGCCGAGCGTCGGCGTCCCGCTCGGCCGGGTCGGAGGTCCGCTCTCCCTCGCGGTCCAGCAGCTGCATGACCGGGGTAGCCGCGACGCCGTGCACCACGACGGAGACGAGCACCACCAGCCCGACGGTCGCCCAGAGCAGCTCGGCCTGCGGGAAGTCGGCCTTGGTGGTGGCGTACGCAAGGTAGTAGAACGAGCCGACGCCGCGGATGCCGAACAACGAGATGACCCAGTGCTCGGCCGGGCGTCCGGGAGCGCCGCGCAACGACAACCAGCCGATCAGCGGCCGCACCAGGAACACCAGCGCCAGCCCGACGGCGGCTGCCGGCCAGGTGAGCGGGC
This sequence comes from Micromonospora sp. NPDC051227, assembly GCF_044455385.1. Taxonomy (NCBI): domain Bacteria; kingdom Bacillati; phylum Actinomycetota; class Actinomycetes; order Micromonosporales; family Micromonosporaceae; genus Micromonospora; species Micromonospora sp. NPDC051227. The sequence goes on along the minus strand of NZ_JBITET010000008.1, from coordinate 239,882 downwards.
CCAGCAGACCACCCACGATCGCGCCGCCGAGCAGCAGCAACAGCACCAGGGTGAGCAGCCGTTCGACCTGCTCGGCGAAGTCGTGCAGCACCGAGTGGAACTCGTGGGTCCGCTCGGCGGCCCGGATGGCCCGGGCGGCCACGAACACGGCCAGGAAGCCGTACCCGCCGACCACCTCCACCAGCCCGTACGCCAGGAACGTGGCGGCCAGCGCCAGGAAGCCCTCGGCGTGCCGGGCCAACCGCAGCTCACTGGGCGCGCGGAAGAACAGCTTGCCGAGCAGCCAGCCGATGAGCAGGCCACCGCCGACGCCGACGCCCACCTTCCAGAGCACGTCCACGGTGAACCACTCGGCCAACCAGTCGCTCGGGGCGAGGCTGGTCGAGGCGATGGCGATGGCCGCGTAGACGAACGGGAACGCCAGCCCGTCGTTCAGGCCGGCCTCCGAGGTCAGCGCGAAGCGGACCTCGTCCTCGGAATCCTCCACGTCGGTCGGCTCGCCGACCTGCACGTCGGCGGCGAGCACCGGGTCGGTGGGCGCCAGCGCGGCGCCCAACAACAACGCGGCGGCCGGCACCAGCCCGGCCCACCACCAGCCGAGCACTGCCACCGCCGCGATGCACAGGGGCATCGCGATCGCCAGCAGCCGCCAGGTGGACGACCACCGCCGCCAACTCAACGGCCGGTCGATCTTCAGCCCGGCGCCCATCAGCGCGACGATCACCCCGATCTCGGTGAGGTGGGTGGTCAGCTCCGGGTGGGCCAGGGGGTCCGGCGACGGCAGCCCGACCGGCAGCAGGAACACCAGCATGCCGAGGGCGAGGAAGGCGATAGGCATGGACAGCGGGCGCCGCTCCAGCACCCGCGGCAGGATGCCGGCGAGCAGAGCGCCCAGACCCACCAGCGCGAACGCCACATCTACCGGCTCCACGGCACCACCCTTCAACCGCGCCCGCGGGGCGCGGGGCAGGTGGTGACAGTCCTTGCCCCGCAAGGTCTCCGGCTATGCGCGTCCGCGCCGGTGGACCGGAGTGATGCTCATCGCGGCCGAGTGAGCGGTGAGTCCGCCAGTTCGTTCAACAGCGCGGCCGGGTCGTCGTACACCGACACGGCACCCGCGCCGGCGAGCTCGCCGCGACTGGTGCCACCGCAGGTCAAGCCCACACACGGAATGTTCAGCTTCCCGGCCGCGGCGACGTCCCACACCGAGTCGCCGACGAAGACCACCCGCTCGGCGGCCAACCCGGACTGATCCAGTGCGGCGACCAGGATGTCCGGTGCCGGCTTGCTCTGCTGGGCGTCCGCGGAGGAGGTGACCGTGTCGATCACGTCATCGGCGGCCAGCGCCCGACGAAGCGCGCCCACCTCGGGTTCCGAGGCGGAGGTGGCCAGCACGACCCGCAACCCCCGCTCGGCGCAGGCACGCAACAGGTCGGCCGCCCGGGGTAGTGGCGTGAGCCGTTCCCAGTACTCGGCGTAGAGGGTGTCGTGCGCGTCGCGCAGCTTCGAGTCGGCGTCGCGGTCCCGCTCCGGGCCGAGGAGATGATCCAGGAGCTTGTCCGATCCCATCCCGATCGAACGGTGCACCATCGCCATCGGCACCGGCTGATCGGTCTGGCGTAACGCCTCCCACCAGCTCACCGTGTGCAGGTAGGTGGTGTCGACCAGGGTGCCGTCGACATCGAAGAGGATTCCGGCGAGCCGGTCGGTAGCCATGGGTGTCCTCCTACCCCGTGCCGGGGGTGCTCTCACGGGTGCGGCGGCGTGAGGATCTCGAACCAGACGGTGGAGCCGCGCACCGACGGGTCGGTGCCCCAGGCGTCGCTGAGTTCCTCGATCAGGCCGAGGCCGCGCCCGCGACTGCTCAACGTGTCGGTACGGGCTCGGGTCACGGTGCCCCGGGTGCCGGAATCCGCGACCGAGACGAGCAGCCGCTCGGCGCTGAGGTCGATCTCCACCCGGGCGGCCGTGCCGGCGTGCAGCAACGCGTTGGTGGTCAGCTCGCTGGTGCAGAGCACCGCCGCCCCGATCACCGGCTCGGGCACCTGCCATTCGGTGAGCTGGCCGGTCAGCCAGTGCCGGACCCGGCTGGGGGCGGTCGGCTCGGCGGGAACCTCCATGCTCGCCGAACGACTCGGTTTCAGCGCGTGCTCGACGGCCAGCACGGCCACGTCGTCCTCCGTACCGCCCGGGACCGCCGCGGTGGCCACCGCGCAGAGCGCACGGGGGTCGCCGCTGCCGGCCTTGGCAATGGCGTCGCTCAGGGTGGCCAGCCCGGCGCTGAGGCTCTGCCGGCGACGCTCCACCACCCCGTCGCTGAACAGCAGCAGGGTGTCGCCGGGGCGGAACGGGACGGTCGTGGTGCCCCGCCGGCCGCCCAACCCCAGCGGCGGCCCGGGGGGGACGTCGACGTACTCGGCGTGGAACCGACCTTCCGGGCCGCCGCGGCGGATCACCGGCGCGGGGTGACCGGCGCTGGACAGGGTCAGCTCCCGCCGCTCCGCGTCGATCACCCCGAACGCCACGGTGACGAACAGCTCGTGGGTGCCGGCCTCCGCGCCGAGGCTGGTCACCAGCCGGTCCAGGCCGGCCAGGACCGCGTCGGGCGCCGGGTCGGCCAGGGCCAGCGCGCGCAGCGCGGCCCGGACCTGCCCCATCCGCGCGGCGGCCTGCACGTCGTGCCCGGCGACATCGCCCAGCACCACGCCGAGTGAGCCGTTGGGCAGCAGGAACGCGTCGTAGAAGTCACCGCCGGCCGCGTTGCCGTCCACGCCCGGGTCGTAGCGGGCCGCGATCCGCAACCGGGGCAGATCCGGCAGGTGCTCCGGCAACATGCTGCGCTGCAACAGTTGGGCCGTGCCGTGCTGAGTCTCGAACCGGCGGGCCCGCTCGGCGGCCTGGCCGATCAGCTCGGCCGAGGCGGCGAGCAACGCCCGTTCGGCGGGGGACCAGGTGTGCGGAACCTGGTAGCCGACCGCCAGCCCGCCGCGGACCACCGAGGTGCCCAGCGGCAGGGCCGCCATCGCGCGGACCTTCTGGTCGTGGCGGTCCACGGCGGTGTCCCGCAGCGGCTGCCCGTCGCGGGTGAACGACGGGGCGCTGGAGCGGGCCGCCTGCACCACCGGGGCCGACCAGTCCGCCGGCGCGCGCCGCCAGAGCGGGGGAAGCCTCTCGTCGGCCTCGTCCAACAACTCGCCACGGACCCGACGCACCATGCGCCAGCCGCCGCCGCCCTCGTCGACAGCGAACGAGGCCTGGTCGGGGTCGAACGTGCTGATCGCGTACCGCAGCGCCACCCGGGCCACGTCGTCGAGGGTGAGGGTGCCGGCGAGCGCCGCGGCCACCTCGCTGAGGCTCTGCAACTGCTCGGTGACGTGGGTGGTCTCGGCCGCGACCGTCAACACGCCGACGATCTGCCCGGCGCTGTCGCGCACCGGTGAGTAGCTCCGGGTGAAGACCGCCTGCTCCACCGTCGCGGAGTGCCCACGAACCAGCGGCAGGGTGGACTCCCTCTCCAGGAAGGGCTCGCCCTGCCGGTAGCAGCGCTCGATCACCGCGCCGACGCCGGGCAGCGCCCAGATCTCCGCGAACACCTCGGCGGCCGGACGACCGAGGGCGCTCGGGTGCTTGGTGCCCAGCAGCTCGGCGTAGCTGGCGTTGTAGAGCAGGACGAGGTCGTCGCCGTACGCCAGGGCCATCGGCATCGGCGAGGCGAGGACCAGCTCCACCACGGCTTGGAGGGCGACGTCCCAGTCGTCGGCCGGGCCCAGCGGCGTGTTGGCCCAGTCGTGGGCGAGCACGCCGACGGCCGGGCCGGACCCGGTGGGCGCGCCCGGGCCCGGAGTTGCTGGCGTGGGGACCCGCCCGACCGTTCCTGGCATGTTCGCAGCCTAGTCGGCCGACCGGAAAAGGCATCCGACCATGGCGGCGGGCCGTGGCCGAGTCCGTTGCCGTGGCCGTTCGGGCAGTTCAGGGCCCCTGTCCGGAGGTCTGTCGGGAAAAACGCCGTGCGCTGCGTGGACTGCTGGACCGGTTGCCGGGTATGCGCCCGGCGCAGTCCATGCGACAGGAGGGACATCATGCTGAAAACCCTCGCGGTCCGGCAGGCCGACATCGGCGATGCCATCGCCGACACCTGGAGGTCGGTGCTGCTCTTCATCCCGAAGGCAGTGGCCTTCATCGTCATCCTCGTGGTCGGCTGGCTCATCGCCAGAGCCGTCCTCAAGATCGTGGATACGGTGCTGGAACGGGTGCACTTCGACCAAGCGGTCGAACGTGGTGGCATCAAACGGGCCCTGGAGAGAACGAAGTACGACGCCAGCGACATCCTGGCCAGACTGGCGTACTACGCCGTACTGCTGTTCACGTTGCAGTTCGCCTTCGGAGTCTGGGGGCCCAACGCGATCAGTGACCTGATCAGCGGCGTAGTTTCCTGGCTGCCGCGAGCGTTCATCGCGATCGTCATCGTGGTGATCGCGGCCGCGATCGCCAACGCCGTCCGGGATCTGGTCACCGGGGCGCTGGGAGGGCTCTCGTACGGCAAGGTTCTGGCCGACCTGACGGCGATCTTCATCATCGCGCTCGGTGTGATCGCCGCACTGAACCAGGTGGGTATCGCCACCACGGTGACCACTCCGGTGCTGATCGCGGTGCTCGCCACGGTGGCCGGCATCCTGATCGTCGGCGTCGGCGGTGGTCTCGTGAAGCCGATGCAGAACCGCTGGGACGGCTGGTTGCAGCGGGCGGCGCAGGAGGCTCGGGCGGTGCAGCAGCAACGTCAGGCCGCGTCGGCCGGGCGTAGCGACGTGGAGCGGCAGATGGCCGACCGCGGGGGTGACCGCACCCAGGCCATGCCTCGGGTGGACGAAGCCCAGCAGTACCGCTCGTAGCGGGCGGAACGGGACGACGGGTGGGAGGGTGTTCCGCGTACGGCGCGGGGTGCCCTCCCTCCCGTGTCAGTGCCGGTCGAGTGCGCGAGCCAGCGCGCAGACCGCGACCAGCCGGGTGAGCAGCCACTCCGGGTGGCTCCAGTCCACCGGCCCGCTGGGCGGCGTCCACCCGTGCTCCAGGGCGGCGGCGCGCACCCCCTCGGCGTAGCCGGCGAGCGCCGCGGAGGTCAGCGGCGTGCGGTCCCCGTCGAGGCTGTCCCGGACGGCCGCCGCATGCTGGTCGACGAGGGCCAGCAGCCCCGGTCGCGCGGCGGCGGCGGCGAGCCCGACAGTGCCCACGGAGACGGTGAGGGCGGCCAGGGTGGACCGCGCCGAGTCGACGGCGGTACGGGAGGCGACCCGGTTGAACGGCACACGCATGGTGACCGAGGCTAACCGACCGGTGACAGTGTCGACCTCGGCCGCTCGGCGGATGTCGGCTGCCCCACTGGGGCGGTCGCCGCTGACCTGGGGGATTGATCCGGCACAGACGGGGCAGCAGAAGGACACCCCACTGATGACGGCACCCGGCACGGAGGCACGGATGGGACAGCAGGCGGACGGACCCGACGAGCGGCACCGGCGGCCGGACGGCGTCAGCGACGCTACGGTCGCCGCGCTCGGCAAGCTCAGCGAGGCGCTGGAGTGTGTGGAGCGGGCCCGGGGGCACCTCTACTCGGTGCACCAGTTGATCGGCCGTGCCGACCTGATGCTCGACGACGCGGTGGAGCAGTTTCGCGCCGCCGGGCATCCGCGTCTCGCCGACCGGATCGCCACGGAGCTGCGTGGCCGCAACGTCATCGCCGGACGGTGGACTTTTCAGATCGTCGAGGACTTCGACGACGGTTACCACGCGCTGTTCCGGGAGTTGGACCAGCAGGCCCGCGACGAGTTGGTGGGTGGGCGGCGCCACCTCTACGAGGCGGAGATGAAGGAACGCCGCCGTAGCCGGGGCCGGCCGGGCCACGAGGCCCGGCCGGGCGGCGCAGGCTAGTCGCTTGTCGCGTTGGCCGGGCGACGCCGTGCCGCGTCGTCAGCGATGATCACGGTGGCCACCATCAGCGCGACGCAGAGGCTGAACAGCCACGACTCGTCGGCGACGAGCCAGGCGGAAACGGGCGCCTGGAGCGCGGCGAGCAGGAAGCCGAGCCAGGCGAGCCGACGCTGACGCGTGGAGAGGATTCCGGAGCCTTGATGCATCCCGAAATTCTTACGCGAACCGGTTGGCTTGCCGTCCTCCGATCGGCCGATTCTGGATGAGCTGTCCGCTTTCTCGACCGTACGGACACGACTTCTTCGCGCCGAGGGCGATCGGGTGCCGGCAGCGCTAGGGTGCCTCTGCGGCAGGATGGTGCCTCGTGTCCACCCCGCCCGCGCGCCCCCGCGCCTCGCTGCTCCTGCTGGCCTACCTCGCGTTCGTCAGCCTCGGCCTGCCCGACGGCCTGCTCGGCGTCGGCTGGCCCTCGATCCGGGGCGACTTCGACGTACCGACCGAAGCGGTCGGCTGGGTGCTCACCGCCGGCACCGTCGGCTACCTCACCTCCAGCGTGCTGGCCGGCTTCACACTGGCCCGGATCGGCGTCGGCGCGCTGCTCGCCGTCAGCACCCTGCTGGCCAGCCTGGCGCTGACCGGCTACTCGGTGAGCCCCGTGCTGGCGGTGCTGGTGGGCTGTGCGCTGCTGCTCGGGCTCGGCTCCGGCGCGGTCGACTCCGGGCTCAACGCGTACGCCGCCGGGGCCTTCGGGCCCCGCCACATGAACTGGATGCACGCCTTCTTCGGCCTCGGCGTGGCCATCGGTCCACTGATCATGACCGGGGTGCTGAGCGCCGGGCTCGCCTGGCGCTGGGGGTACGGCATCGTGGCCGGCGCCCAACTCGTCCTTGCCATCGCGTTCGCGCTCACCGTGCGGGCCTGGCACCGCGCCCCGGCTGCCACCGCGCCCACCGAGGCGGGCGTCGCTGTTCCGGCCCCGCCCGCCGGGCCGGCACCGACCGTCCGGGTCCCGGTCCGGGACACGCTACGGCTGCCGGCGGTCTGGTCGGGGACGCTCGCCTTCGTGCTGTACGTGGCGATCGAGGTGTCCGCCGGGCTGTGGGCGTTCCTGCTGCTGACCGAGGGGCGCGGGCTCAGCGCGGCGCTGGCCGGCGGCTGCGTCTCCGCGTACTGGGGCAGCCTCTTCGTCGGCCGGGTCGTGCAGGGTCTGGTGGCCGAGCGCCTGGGGGCGGGCCTGGTGTTGCGCGTCAGCCTGGCCGGCATGGCCGTCGGCGCGGCGCTGATCGCCGTACCCGGGCCGGCCGTCCTGGCGGTGCTCGGCCTGGTCGTGGTCGGTTTCGCCGCCGCTCCGGTGTTTCCGCTGCTCACCCTCACCACCGCCGAACGGGTCGGCGCGAAGCACGCGGACCGGGCCATCGGGCTGCAGATCGGCGCTGCGGGCATCGGCGCGGCGCTCGTCCCGGCCGGGCTGGGCGTGCTGATCGGCCAGACGTCGGTGCAGGTGCTGGGCTCGGCCCTGCTGGCGCTCGCGCTGGTGCTGCTCGCGCTCTACGAGTGGGGTGCGCGCCGACCCAGCGCCGGGCCCCCCGCGCCGGTGGTGCCCGGCCAGGCCGGGAGCGAGGGTCAGACGTCCGGCCCGGTCCGGCCGGTGGTGGAAGGGCGGTAGGCGCGCTGCGGGTCGGTGGCCTCCCGGCTGTTGCCGCTCTGGGCCTGCCCCTCGCGGTCCGTCGCCGCCGGCCCGTGCCCGAACGCGGCTTCCTCGCCAGCGTCGTTACCCGTCACGTCGTCGGCCTGCCCGTCGAGGCTGGAGCCGGACACGGCGCGCTCCAGCTCCTCCAACGGAAGCCGCTCCTCGTCCCGCCACACCCTGATCTTGTCGTCCGTCATACCAACAGCCGTACCCGGGCACGATGATCGCAAACGGCGACCAGGCCCGGACACGGCGACGGCCGCCGGGATTCCGGCGGCCATCGGTGTCACTGCTCAGGGTCACGGCTGCGGACGGTCCACCTGTCCGCGCCAGGCGCCGGTCTCCTGACCACGCCGCTCGATGTAGGTCTTGAACCGTTCCAGGTCCCCCTTGGCCCGCCGGTCGACGATGCCGAGCTTGTCGCCGGCCTGCTCGACCACGCCGTGCGGCTCGAACTCGAGCTGAAGGGTGACCCGGGTCTTGTCCTGGTCCAACCGGTGGAAGGTCACCACACCGGCCTGCTGGGTGCCGTCGGTCGAGCGCCAGGCGACCCGCTCGTCGGGGAGCTGCTCGGTGATCTCGGCGTCGAACTCACGCTTCACCCCGGCGATGTCCACCGTCCAGTGGGTCATCGTGTCGGAGAGCTGCCGGACCTCCTGCACACCCTCCATGAACTGAGGGAACTCCTCGAACTGCGTCCACTGGTCGTACGCGGTGCGTACGGGCACGGAAACGTCCACATGTTCGGTAACGCCACTCATCGGGGAAACCTCCTTCAGCCGCGGGTGGATTGCCGGATCGGGGGCGATCCGCTCACCAGCGAGTTGTCTCGTTCTTGTTGCCCAGTGCCGCCCAGACCTCGGAGACCGTCTGGTAGACGGTGCCCTCGGGCAGCCGTTCCAGCGCCGCGACGATGTCGTCCGGCGCCTCGTTCTCCCGGGCGCTGGCAATGAGCACCAGACGGTCGCCCGGCAGCGCGCTCATCGAGATGAACCGGCCGAGCCGGCTGCGCTGCTCGACGTCCGTGGAGCTCATGCCCTGCGGGGTGCCGGTGCGCAGGTCGCCGGCCGGGGCGGTGGTCGTCTCCGGCTGGTCCTCGCCAGCCGATTCCGGCACCCGCGACTCGTCGACCCGAGAGCCACCGGTCCCCGGCCCCTGTACGAGGCCGCTGACCTCCTGACTCATCTGTTCGTCGATCCTCGGTCCGTGCTTGCTGTTCCCACGCTCCATGCCTTCTGCGCTACCCGGCACCCCACCCGATAAACCGGCACCGGGCCACGAACCGGCCCTCGGCCGGGCGGCGAACCGGACCCCGCGACCGATCGGGAACTCAGTCGCCAGCGGGCTTGCGGGGCGGGAGCACCGGCTCCTCCGGGTCCCGGTCGCCGGCCTGCAACTGCCGCCCGCGCTGCACCTCGGCGTTGATCTGCACCCCCAGCATCAGCGCCGAGTTGGACAGGTAGAGCCAGACCAGGAACGCGATGGCCGCCCCCAGGCTGCCGTAGGTGGTGTTGTACGAGGCGAAGTTGGCCACGTACAGGCCGAAGCCGAAGGAGGCCGCCGCCCAGGAGATCAGCGCCACCGCGCCGCCCGGGGTCAGCCAGCGGAACCGGGGCTGGCGCACGTTCGGCGCGATCCAGAACAGCAGGGACAGCAACGCCATCATGATCATGGCGAGAACCGGCCACTTCGCCACGCTCCACACCGTGCGGGCCAGACCACCGGCGTTGATCAGGTCCCCGACCGCATCGGTGACCGGCCCACTGACGATCAACGCGAAGGCGACCACCGCGAGCAGCACCAGCGAGATCGCCGCCAAGCCGATCTGCAACGGCCGGAGCTTCCAGACCGGCCGGCCCTCGGTCACGCCGTAGACGGCGTTCGAGGCCCTGGTGAACGCGCCGATGAAGCCCGAAGCGGACCACAGCGCGCCGAGCAGGCCGAAGCTCAGCAGCAGCTTGGGGTTGCTCTGGTCGAGCACCACGGTCCGGATCACCCCGACCACGCCGCCCTCGTCGTTGGTCAACACCGACCCGGCGCCCACCTGGTTGGCCAGGTCGGCCACCGTGTCCAGGGTCCGCTCCCCGTCGGAGACCAGACCGACCAGCGCCACCACCACGATGGCGGACGGAAAGAGCGCCAGCACGCCGTAGTAGGTCAGCGCGGCAGCCCAGTCGGAGCAGTTGTCGTTGACGAAGCCCTGCACGCTGCGGACCAGCACCCCGCGCCAGGTCCGCCAGCTCAGCTGCCGCATCCGCCGGGGAACCCCCGGGCGCGGTGTGCCGTCGAGCGTCGTACCCGGCTCCGTGGTCGTCATGCCCGCTCCCTGCGCCCCGGCCGCCGGATGACCGGTCGTCCGGTCTGGCCTGGACGCGGCGGTACCCGGATGGGGAAATCGACAAACCCACCCGCTGCCCGGCCGACGCCACTATGGTTTGCCGCCGCGTCACGCGGGAACGGTCACTGTGACCCTGTCGACACGGAGGAGGACGAGATGCCCGGGCGCGAGGACCTGCCCAGCACGCTGCGGCGCTCTCCGGATAAGGCGCAGCGCACCTGGGAGAAGACGCACGACTCGGCGGTCGAGACCTACGGCGAGGGGGAGCGGTCGCACCGCACCGCCTTCGCCGCCGTGAAGCATGAGTTCGAGAAGGTGGGCGACCACTGGGAGCCGAAGGGCCGCAAGGGCCCCAGCGACCAGCAGGCCGCCGGTGGCGGGCCCGAACGGCGGGCACCCACCGCTGGTGGGGTGGACGCCAACGCCACCAAGGACCACCTGATGTCGGTGGCCCGCAAACTCGACGTACCCGGCCGGTCCAGCATGACCAAGCCGGAGCTGGTCACGGCCATCGAGAAGGCCAACGACCGCGCCACCCGCAAGGCCCGCGGCGACTGACCGGCGCCGCACCGGAGCACAACCGACGCGGTACGGGCGGACGCGCCATCCCTGCGTCCGCCCGTACCGTTCACCAGTGCCCGCCGCCCGGCGCCTCGATGTGCACCGCCTTCGTAGCGGTGAACTCGTCCAGCAGTTCGGGGCCGTACCCGAAGCCCTGCCCGCTGGCCCGGCGCGGATGCGCGGCACCCCCGGGCGCACCCCCGAACACCGCGTTGACCTTGACCGTGCCCACCGGCAGCTCCCGCCACGCCCGCTGCGCGTGACTCATGGACGGGGTCAACACCGTTGCGGCCAGCCCGTACGGGGAGTCCGCCGCGCAGCGCAGCGCCTCGTCGAACGAGTCGACGACCACCACCGGGGCGACCGGCCCGAAGGTCTCCTCCCGGACCAGTGGCATGTCGTGGCGGCAGTCGGTGACGACTGTGGCCGGGTAGAACGCTCCCGTCCCGTCCGGCACCTCGCCGCCCACCCGCACCCGGGCGCCGTCCGCCACCGCGGCCGCCACCTGCCCGTGCACGTGCTCCCGGTGCCGCCGGTCGACCAGCGGGCCCAGCTCGGTGCCCGGGTCCCGGCCCGGCCCGACCCGCAGCGCTCCGGCGTGGCGTACCAGCGCGGCCACGAAGTCGTCGGCCACCTCACGGTGCACGTAGAGCCGCTCCACCGCCACGCAGATCTGACCGGCGTTGGCGAACGCGCCGAGCGCCGCCTGCTCCGCCGCCCACTCCGGGTCGATGCCCGCGTCCACGATCAACGGGTCACTACCGCCGTTCTCCAGGAGCACCTTCGCCCCGGTGTGGGCCGCGGCGGCGGCGATCGCCCGCCCGGTCGCTGTGGAACCCACGTGGGCCACCACGTCGACGTCCTGCGCCGCCAGTGCCGCACCCACCTCCGGGCCGCCGGTGAGCAGTGACAACACCCCGGCCGGCAGTGCCTGGTCCAGTGCTCGGGCCAGCAGCCAACCCGTCGCCGGTGTCCGTTCGCTCGGCTTGTAGAGCACCACGTTCCCGGTCACCACTGCCGCGCCGAGTAGTCCACAGGAGACCGCCACCGGGTCGTTCCAGGGGGTGATCGCCGCGACCACCCCGCGTGGCTGTGGGGTCAGGAAGTCCAGCGCGTCGGTTTCGCCGTTCAGCGTGCGCCCGCCGCGCAGCGGTGCCAGTTCCGCATACTGTCGCAGGGTGCCGATCCCCGCCTCGACGCCGCCGCGGGCGTCCGCCAACGGCTTGCCCATCTCCGCGGTGACCGCCGCCGCCAACTCCTCGGTGACCGCCTCGACCGCGTCCGCGGCCCGGTGCAGCGCCGCCGCCCGTTCCGCCGGCGCGGTCGCCGCCCACTGGGCCGCCGCGTTGCGGGCCGCCTGCGTCGCCTTGCCCACCTCGTCGGCCGTGGCCACCGGCACCGTGCTCACCGGCGCATCGTCCGCCGGATCACGCACGACCAGTTCGCCGCCGTCGCCGCCCGCACCCCACACCCCGCCCACCAGCTGCGCAACCGTGTACATGCGGCGCTGGATGCCCCGGCCTCGACGAGGCAAACGCGTTTCGCCCGGTTGCGCGCCGGGTAGGCGGATCCGATGACAACCACCGCCGCGCAGAGCGCGGACGCGGTCATCGTCGGAGCCGGACACAACGGCCTGGTTGCGGCCAACCTGCTGGCCGACGCCGGCTGGGACGTGGTGGTGCTGGAGGCGACAGCGGTGCCCGGCGGCGCGGTCCGCTCCGCCGAGGTCACCGCGCCCGGCTACCTGAGCGACCTCTACAGCTCGTTCTACCCCCTCGGGTACGCCTCACCGGTGCTGGGCGGCCTGGACCTGGGTCGGCACGGGCTGTCCTGGCGGCACTCGCCGGACGTGCTGGCGCACCTGCTGCCCGACGGTCGGGCCGCGGTGATCAATCGGGACCCGGACGTCACCGCCGCGTCGCTGGAGCAGTTCGCCCCCGGGGACGGCAAGCGGTGGCTCAACGCGTACACCGACTGGCTCGACGTGGCCGAGCCCATGCTGGAGGCGATCACCTCGCCGTTCCCGCCGGTACGCGGCGGGCTGGGCCTGCTGCGCCGGTTGCGCGTCGCCGGCGCGCTGCGACTCGCGCGGCGGCTCGTCGTGCCGGTCCGCAAACTTGGCGACGAACTCTTCGACGGCCCCGGTGGGCCGGCCCTGCTGGCCGGGTGTGCCCTGCACACCGACCTCTCCCCGGAGGAGGCCGGCTCCGGGGTGTACGGCTGGCTGCTGGCCATGCTCGGCCAGCAGGTCGGCTGGCCGGTGCCCGACGGCGGCGCGCAGCGGATCACCAACGCGCTGGTGGATCGGCTACAGGGGCGCGGCGGGACGATCATCTACGGCGCTCGGGCCGAGCGGGTGCTCACCGCCCGGGGCCGGGCCATGGGGGTCCGGACCGTCGGGGGCGCGCTGTGGCGGGCCCGGCGGGCGGTGCTCGCCGACGTCCCGGCGCCGGCGCTCTACCTCGACCTGGTCGGCGCGGCGGCGTTGCCGTTCAGGCTGGTGGAGGACCTGGCGCACTTCCGCTGGGACGGCTCCACGCTGAAGGTGGACTGGGCGCTCTCCGCGCCGGTGCCCTGGACGAACCGCCAGGTGGCCGGCGCGGGCACCGTGCACCTCGGCGCGGACCTGAACGGGCTCACCCACTACGCCAGCGAGTTGGCCCGCGGCGAGCTGCCCCGCGACCCGTTTCTGCTGCTCGGGCAGATGTCGGTGGCGGACCCGAGCCACTCCCCGCCGGGCACCGAGTCACTCTGGTCGTACACCCATCTGCCGTTCCGGCGGAACTGGCGGGCCGAGGAGGTCGCCGGGCACGTGCAGCGGATGGAGGACGTGCTGGAGGCGGCGGCACCGGGTTTCCGGAGCCTGATCGTGGGCCGCCACGTGGCCGGGCCGGCCGACCTGGAGAAGGGCAACCCGAGCCTGGTGGGTGGCACGCTCGGCGGCGGGACCGCCGCCGCGTACCAGCAGCTCTTCCTGCGCCCCATCCCTGGCCTGGGCCGGGCGGACACCCCGGTGGACCGGCTCTTTCTGGCCAGCGCGTCGGCGCACCCCGGCGGCGGTGTGCACGGCGCACCGGGCGCGAACGCGGCCCGCGCCGCGCTGGCCCGCGACCGCGCGCTCACCGGCCGCGCCTACGCCGCGGCCATCTCCACCGCCCATCGCGCCATCTACCCCGACTGAAGCCCACCCCCACCCTTGGGTCTCGGTGATCAAAAGGTTTGCGTCGTCAGCCTCGGCGGATCTGACGCAAACCTCTTGCTCAACCAGACGGGGTGGGGGCCGGGTTAGCGGGTGATGTTGCGGTGTTTGCTGCGGAGGCGGAAGGGCATGAGGGCGCTCTCCACCTTGGTCGCGGTGGTCATCTTGGAGACGCCGTCGCGCCGCTCCTCGAAGCGGATCGGCACCTCCAGGATGGTGTGCCCCAGCTTGGTGGCGAGGTAGTGCATCTCCACCTGGAAGCTGTAGCCGTTGGACTGCACCCGCTCCAGGTCGATGTCCCGCAGGGCTTCGACCTGCCAGATCTTGAAGCCGGCGGTGAGGTCCCGGATGCGTACCCGCAGCAGGGTGTGCACGTAGAGGTTGGCCCAGCCACTGAGCGCCCGGCGGTAGAGCGGCCAGTTCTCGTCAAGCTCGCCGCCGGGCACGTACCGGGAACCGATCACCACGCTGGCCTGGGTGGAGAGCAGCGCGCCGAGCATTCCCGGGAGCGCCTCGGGCGGGTGCGAGAGGTCGGCGTCCATCTGCGCCACGTACTCGGCGCCGCCCTCGATCGCCCGGGTCATCCCGTCCACGTACGCCCGGCCGAGGCCCTCCTTGCCGGCGCGGTGCACGACCTCGATCCGGTCGGGGTGCTCGATGGCCAGCTTGTCCGCCACCTCCCCGGTGCCGTCAGGGGAGTTGTCGTCGGCGACGAGGATGCGCAGCCCCGGCAGTGGCAGCGCGAGCAGCCGCTCGACCAGCGCCGGGAGGTTGCCCGCCTCGTTGTACGTGGGCACCACGACGGTCAGGCGTGCGTCGCGCCACGGCGTCGGCAACTGCACCGGCTTGATCATGTCGGTCATCCTCGGTTTGCGGACAAGGGTCATGGAAAGGGTATCTAGTTCCCGCATTCGGTCTGAGGGAGGCACCCCTTCCGGGCGCTGCGGGCCCTCGCCACCCATCGCGCGCAGGCGTCGAAGCCCTGATCAGAGGCTCGCGGTGGTCAGCGACGACGGCGAGCGACAGCGCTGAGGGCGAGCGCCGCGACGGCGAGCGCGACACCGGAGAGCGCTGGTTTGTGCGTGCCGACCCAGAGCGCCGCGGAACGGTCCCGCGCCTGTTCGCGGAACACGCCCGCCGTGCCCCGGTCCGTGTCCGCATCGCCGGGGTGATCCAGATTGTCCCGCCAGGTCGCCGGATCGATCTCCTCGCCGGTCTGCTGGCTGTCGTAGCCGTCGCGGGCCAGCTTGCGGTCCAGCAGGCCGGGGAACAGGGCGTCGCCCACCCGAGCCTGCCAGGTCGGGCCACCCACGTTCAGCTCCCTGGTGCCACGGTCGGCAGCCCAGACGATGGCCCGGGCGGCCAGCTCCGGAGTGAAGATCGGCGGCACCGGTTGCGGATGCCGGGGCAGCCGGGTGCGAACCCAGGAGAACTGCGGCGTGTTGACCGCGGGCAGCTGCACCATTGACAACTTCACCCCCGGGCAGTCGTGCAGCAGCTCGGCGCGCAGCGAGTCGTTGAACCCCTGGACGGCGTGCTTGCTCGCGCAGTACGCCGACTGCAGGGGGATCCCCCGGTAGGCCAACGCCGAGCCCACCTGCACGATCGTGCCCTGCCCGTGCGCGCGCATGTGCCGCAGCGCGGCGAGGGTGCCGTGCACCGTGCCCAGGTAGGTGACCTCGGTGACCCGACGGAACTCGCGCGCCGGAATCTCCCAGGCCGGCGCGAACACCGACGCCATCGCGTTGTTGATCCACACGTCGATGCCGCCCCAGCGGTGCACCACGTCGTCGGCGGCCTGCTGCACCGCGCCCGCGTCGGCCACGTCGACCCGGTACACCCGCACGTCGGTCGCGCCGCGCAGTCGGCATTCCCGCTCGGCGGCGACCAGACCCGCCTCTCCCCGGGCCAGCAGCGCCAGCCGGGCGCCGCGCGCCGCGTACGCGTGGGCGACGGCCCGACCGACGCCGGCGCTCGCCCCGGTCACCACCACGGTCCGGGTCACAGTCACCCCTTCTGCCGAGTGGCGATGTCGGAGAGTCGGGCCAGCGTCTCCCGGTTACGCCGGTGCAGCACCAGATCGTTGACCTTGTTGTGAACCCAGCGCAGCGGGCCGGCGGCGAAATCCTCCCCGATCCGGATGCGGGTGGCGTTCTCGCCGACCGGCTCCAGCGTGAAGGCCACGATCGCCTCGCCGGCCGGCCAGAGACCGGCCTTCAGCACGAGCCGGTGCGGCGGTTCGCAGAACAGCACGGTCGAGGCGTCCTGCAAGGAGAACGGCCACGGCCCGGCCTTGTGGTGCAGTTGGCTGCCTACCCGGGGCCAGGCGTCGTCCACGTCTCGCACGTGTGTCGTCCCGACCACCCAGTCGCTGTACGTCCATCCGTCCGCGAGCACGTCGAACACCTGCTGCGGGGAAGCCTCAATCACTTTCTCCACAATCGCCACCGGGATCTCATACCCGGAGCACGGCACGGGCTAACTGCTGACCTGGTTAGCTTCTCTGAGACGGCGGGTAAGGCCGACCCGGGGCATCGCTGGCGGCGCTGGCCCACCCCCTCCACGGCGACGTTTACTCCTCGGGGCGCAGGGAACCCGCCGGCTGTGCGACAGGACCAGGAGGATCCGTATCAGCGCAGGTCAGCCCAGGTGTACCCCGCTGCTGACCGCGCCGGTTCCGGGTCTGTCGCAAGTCCCCGAGCGGTGCTCTACGACGCGGTGCTGCTGGACCGCGACGGCACCCTGATCGAGGACGTGCCGTACAACGGCGACCCGGAGAAGGTGCGGCCGGTGCCGGGCGCGCGGGCGGCGCTGGACCGGCTGCGCGCGGCCGGGCTGCGGCTGGCGGTCGTCACGAACCAGTCGGGCCTGGCCCGGGGTTACTTCACCGGTGAGCAGATGCGGGCCGTGCACGCCCGCGTCGAGGAGCTGCTGGGCCGGTTCGACGCGTGGCTGGTCTGCCGGCACGACGACGCCGACGGCTGTGACTGCCGCAAGCCGGCGCCGGGCCTGGTGTACGCCGCCGCCCGGGAGCTGGGGACGACGCCGTCCCGCTGCGTACTCGTAGGCGACATCGGCCGGGACGTCGGCGCCGCCATGGCCGCCGGGGCCGCGGGGGTGCTGGTGCCCACCCCGATGACCCGGCCGGAGGAGGTCGCGGCCGCCGGGTGGGTGGCCACCGATCTGCCGGCGGCGGTGGCGGAGATCCTGCGCCGCCAACAGGCCGTGCAGCCCTCGACCCCGCCCACCGAACCGGTACGGACGGCGCTCGTCGTCCGCTCGGATTCGGCGGGTGACGTGCTGGTCACCGGCCCGGCGATCCGCGCCGTCGCGGCCGGAGCGGAGCGGGTGGTGCTGCTGTGCGGGCCGCGCGGCCGGGCCGCCGCCGACCTGTTGCCCGGCGTCGACGAGATCATCGAGCATCCGCTGCCGTGGATCGACCCCACGCCGGGGCCGGTCGACCCGGAGGCCATGCGGAGCCTGTCCGCGCAGCTGGGCGTGGTCGGCGCGGACCAGGCGGTGGTGTTCACCTCGTTCCACCAGTCCGCCCTGCCGCTGGCGCTGCTGTTGCGGATGGCGGGAATCGACCGGATCGCGGCGATCAGCGACGACTATCCGGGCTCGCTGCTGGACATCCGGCACCGGGTGCCGGTGGGCGTCCCCGAACCCGAACGTGCCCTCTCCCTGGCCGCCGCCGCCGGCCATCGGCTGCCCGACGGCGACGAGCCGGTCCTGCGGCTGCGCCGAGACGCCGTGCCGCCGCGCCCGGCCGACCTCGGCGATGCGGGTTACGTGGTGCTGCACCCCGGGTCGGCCGCGTCGAGCCGGGCCTGCCCGCCCGAGGTGGCCACCCGGATCGTCGGGGCGCTGGCCGACGCCGGGCACCGGGTGCTGGTCACCGGCGGCCCGGACGAGCGCGCGGTCACCGCCCGGGTCGCCGCGGCCGGCGGCACCGACCTGGGCGGCCGCACCGACCTGGCCGGGCTGGCCGCGATCGTCGCGGACGCCGGCGCGGTAGTGGTCGGCAACACCGGGCCCGCGCACCTGGCGGCCGCCGCCGGTGTGCCGGTGGTGAGTCTCTTCGCACCGACCGTTCCGTTCGGCCAGTGGGGGCCCTACCGGGTGCCGACCGTTCGGCTCGGCGACGCCGCCGCTGTGTGCCGGGACACCCGGGCGGCCAGTTGCCCGGTCCCCGGGCACCCCTGCCTCAGTGGCGTCGACCCGGGCGACGTGGTCGACGCGCTCCGGACCCTCGCCGTCAGCGGTGGTGGCGGCCGATGAACATCCTGCTCTGGCACGTGCACGGCTCCTGGACCACGTCGTTCGTGCACGGCAGCCACCGCTACCTGATTCCCACCACACCCGACCGCGGCCCGTACGGCCTCGGCCGGGCCCGCACCTACCCGTGGCCGGACAGCGCGGTCGAGGTCAGCCCGGAGGAGTTGCCGAGCGCGGACGTCGACCTGGTCATCCTGCAACGCCCCGAGGAGATCGACCGGGCCGAGCAGTGGCTTCGTCGTCGCCCCGGCCGCGACCTTCCTGCGATCTACGTGGAGCACAACACCCCCAAGGGCGACGTGCCGAACACCCGCCACCCGATGGCCGACCGCGACGACCTGCTCATCGCCCACGTCACCGGGTTCAACCAGATCTTCTGGGACACCGGCGCCACCCGCACCACAGTGGTCGACCACGGCATCGTCGCCCCCTCCGCCTCCTACAACGGCGAGCTGGACCGGCTCGCCGTGGTGATCAACGAGCCGGTTCGACGAGGTCGGGTCACCGGCACCGACCTGCTGCCCCAGTTCGCCGAGATCGCTCCTCTGGACGTGTTCGGCATGGGCGTCGCCGGCCTGGCCGACCACCTCGGGCTGCCCGCCGATCGGCTGACCAGCCACGACGACGTGCCCCAGGAGCGGATGCACACCGAACTGGCCCGGCGACGGGCGTACCTGCACCTGTGCCGGTGGACCTCCCTCGGGCTCAGCCTCATCGAGGCGATGGCGATCGGCATGCCGATCGTCGCGCTCGCCACCACCGAGGCGGTGATGGCGGTGCCCCCGGAGGCGGGGGCGCTCGCCACCCGGACCGACACCCTGCTCGACGCCGCCCGCCGGTTCATCGCCGAACCGGCTACCGCGCGGCAGGCCGGAGCGGCGGCGAGAACCGCCGCGCGCGACAGGTACGGCCTCGACCGTTTCCTCGCTGACTGGGACCGGCTGCTGGAGGAGGAAGTATGCGGATCGCGATGATCTCGGAGCACGCCAGCCCGCTCGCCGTCCTCGGAGGGGAGGATGCCGGCGGCCAGAACACGCACGTCGCGGAGCTGTCCGCCGCGCTCGCCGCCGCCGGGCACGAGGTGCGGGTCTACACCCGCCGCGACGCGCCCGACCTGCCGGTGACCGTCCGCAGCCCGGACGGGTACGACGTGGTGCACGTGCCGGCCGGCCCGGCCGAGCCGGTGGCCAAGGACGCGCTGCTGCCGCACATGCGGGAGTTCAGCAACTGGCTGATCGAGCGGTGGCGCGGCGGCGACTGGGTGCCCGAGGTGATCCACGCGCACTTCTGGATGAGCGGCCTGGCCGGGCTGACCGCCGGCCGGCAGACCGGGGTGCCGGTGGTGCAGACGTACCACGCGCTGGGCACTGTGAAGCGCCGCTACCAGGGTGTGCAGGACACCAGCCCGGCCCGACGGGTCTCCTACGAGCGGGAGCTGGGCCGCTCGGTGGACCGGATCGTCGCTCAGTGCCGCGACGAGGTGGGCGAACTGGTCCGGATGGGTGTGCCCCGGTCCCGGATGACAGTGGTGCCCTCCGGGGTCAACCTCGCCACCTTCGCCCCGCTCGGACCGGCCGCCGACCGGGAACCGGGACGGGCCCGCATCCTCACCGTGGGTCGGCTTGTCGAGCGCAAGGGCTTCCAGACCGTGATCCGCGCGATGGCGTTGGTTCCGGACGCCGAGTGCGTGGTCGTCGGCGGCCCGCCCGAGGGGCTGTTGGAGACCGACCCGTACGCCCGCCGGCTGCGGGCCCTCGCGGAGTCGTGCGGGGTGGCCGATCGGGTGCACCTGGTCGGCGCGGTGCCCCGGGAGGAGATGGGCCGCTGGTACCGCTCGGCGGACCTGCTGGTCGCGGCGCCCTGGTACGAGCCGTTCGGGTTGACCCCGCTGGAGGCGATGGCCTGTGGGGTGCCGGTCGTCGGCACGGCCGTGGGCGGCATCCGGGACACAGTGGTCGACGGGACGACCGGTGACCTCGTGCCAGCCCGGGACCCGCACGCGTTGGCCGCCGCGATCCAGGGGTTGCTCGACGACCGGATCAGGCGTTTCGCGTACGCGACGGCGGCGCGTGAGCGGGCCCGGGAGCGGTACTCCTGGGCGGCCACCGCCGAGCGGCTGGTCGAGGTCTACAGCCAGGTGGCCGCCGTGCGCCGGCCGACCCGGGTGGTGGCCTGATGCCGACGGGCAGCCTGCTCGACACCCACCTGACGAATCTCGCCGCGGCGCTGGTGCCGTACCGACGGTGTGAGCGACAGCTGGCGCGCTGGGGCGCGGACCTGGCCCGCCGGCTGGCTGGCGGGGGGCGTCTGCTGGTGGCCGGCAACGGCGGCAGTGCCGCCGAAGCCCAGCACCTCACCGCCGAGCTGGTGGGCAAGCTGCACGACGACCGACAGCCGCTGTCCGCGATTGCGCTGCACGCCGAGACGAGCGCGCTCACCGCCATCGCCAACGATTACGGCTACACCGACGTGTACGCCCGCCAGGTGCGCGCCCACGGCCGTCCGGGCGACATCCTGCTGTTGCTGAGCACCAGCGGAACCAGCCCCAACCTGATCGCCGCCGCGCAGGCGGCCCGCGACGTCGGGGTGAGCACCTGGGCGCTCACCGGCACCGCGCCCAACCCGCTCGCCGACGTCTGCGACGACGTGCTGGCCGTCGCGTCCCCGGACACCCAGGTCGTCCAGGAGCTGCACCTGGTGACCAGTCATCTGCTCTGCGAGTACCTCGAACAGGAGTTGCCCGCCGCGCTGGCGGCAGTCGCCGATCCGACCGTCGTCCACCCCGGGCCCGGGGAGCCCGCACCGGCCGGTCGGCTGCCTTCCGCGCCGGTACGCACCGGGGTCGAGGTGGTGCTCGACGGGGGGCCCGGACAGCAGGTCGACGCGTGAGCCGGCCAGCAGGTCGAGGCGTGAGGATGAGGAGGCAAGCGTGAGGGGACCGGTGGTGGTGCTCGGGGACACCCTGCTCGACCGGGATGTGGAAGGTGTGGTGAACCGGCTCTGCCCGGATTCCCCGGTGCCGGTGCTCGACGAGACCGTGGCCACCGACCGACCGGGGGGCGCCGGGTTGGCGGCGGTGTTCGCCGCCGCGCAGGGCGCCGAGGTGGTGCTGGTGACCGCGCTCGCCGACGACGCCGGCGGGGCCCGGCTGAGCGCGCTGCTCGCCGCCGCAGGCGTGCAGGTGTACCCACTGGCCCTCTCCGGCGCGACGCCGGAGAAGATCCGGTTGCGGGCCCGGGGGCGGGTTCTGCTGCGCCACGACCGGGGCGGCGCGTCCGGGGAGCCGGGTCAGCCCTCCGACGAGGTGCTCCGGGTGATCGCCGCGGCGTCGGCGGTGCTGGTCAGCGACTACGGCCGGGGGGTGGCCCGGCAGCCCGCGCTGCGCGACGCGTTGGCCGCCACCCGCGCACCGGTGGTGTGGGACCCGCATCCGCGCGGCCCGGCGGCCGTGCCCGGCGTACACCTGGCCACCCCGAACGAGTCCGAGGTGCGCGAGCTGGTCCCCGCGCTGCCCGGCGCCTCGCGACTGGCCACCGCCTCCCGGGGCGCCCAGGGGCTACGGCGGCGCTGGCGGGCCGGCGCGGTCGCGGTGACGCTGGGCGGCGACGGCGCGCTGCTCTGCCACGCCGGGTCGACGCCACTGGTGGTGCCGACGCCAGGTAGCGCCGAGGGGGACACCTGCGGTGCCGGGGACCGGTTCGCGGCGGCGGCCAGCCTCGCACTGGCCCAGGGCGCGCTTGTCTCCGAGGCGGTGCAGGTGGCGGTCGCCGAGGCGTCCGCGTACGTGGCCGGTGGGGGAGTGGCCACGGCGCTGCCTCCGCCGGCCCCTACGGTGCGGGCCAGGAGTGCGCCGGGGCCGCGAGCCCTCCAGCCGTCACCACGAGGTGGTGCGGTGGCCGACCGGGTTGGGGTCGCCGCTGTCGCCACGCTCCTGGGTGAGGTACGCGCCGCGGGTGGCACTGTGGTGGCGACCGGCGGTTGCTTCGACCTGCTGCACGCCGGGCACGTGGCCACCCTGGAGGCGGCCCGGCAGCTCGGCGACTGCCTGATCGTCTGCCTGAACTCCGACGCCAGCGTGGCCGGGTTGAAGGGGCCGGACCGGCCGGTGCAGTCCGAAGCTGACCGCAGCCGACTGCTGGCCGCCCTGAGCTGCGTCGACGCGGTCCTCATCTTCGACGAGTCGACCCCGGAGACGGCGCTGTCCTGGGTACGCCCCGACGTGTGGGTCAAGGGCGGCGACTACGCCACCGGCGGTGGGGACGCGAGCGTCACCCTGCCGGAGGCGGAGGTCCTGCGCCGCTGGGGTGGGAACACCGTGGTGGTGCCCTACCTGGACGGTCGTTCCACCACCGACCTGATCGTCCGCACGCTTGCGGAGCGGACCCGATGACCGCCACGCGGCCCGGCGCCGGGCCCACCGTCCTGGTCACCGGCGGCGCCAGCGGCCTCGGCGCCGCAGTGGTCGCCGCGGTGGCCGCCTCCGGTGGCCGACCGCTCGTGCTGGACCGGCAACCGCCGGCCGACGGGGTGTCCTGGACCGAGTGCGACCTGGCCGACACGCGAGCCGCCGAGGTGGCCACCCAGCACCTCGCCGAGCAGGCCGGTGGCCTGGACGCGGTGGTGACCGCCGCCGGCACGGACGTGCCGGGCCGACTCGCCGACCTGCCGGGGGAGACCTGGGACCGGATCGTCGCCGTCGACCTGCTGGCCACCGCGGCGGTGATCCGGGCCGCGCTGCCGTTCCTGCTGACCTCCCGAGGCCGCATCGTCACCGTCGCCTCAACCCTGGGCGTCAAGGCGGTCAGCGACGCCACCGCGTACTGCGCGGCGAAGTTCGGCGTGGTGGGGTTCACCCGAGCCCTCGCCGCCGAGCTGGCCGGTCAGGTCGGCGTCACCCTGCTCATTCCGGGTGGGATGCGCACCGCGTTCTTCGACGAACGTGACCCGCAGTACAAGCCGGGGCCGGACGCGAACCTCAACGAACCCGCCGACACCGCCGCCGCGATCATGTTCGCGCTCAACCAGCCGCCCGGTTGCGCGGTGCGCGAGATGGTGGTCTGCGCCGAGCAGGAAACCTCGTACCCGTGATCCTCGTGCTGCGCGCTCTCGGCGTCGGCGATCTGGTGACCGCGGTGCCCGCGCTGCGGGCGCTGCGGGCCGCGTACCCGTCGCGGGAGCTGGCGCTCGCCGCGCCCAACTGGCTGGCCCCGCTGGTCGACCTGGTCGGTGGCGTCGACCGGCTGGTGGACACCGCCGGGCTGGATCGCCCCCTCCGGGTGGGGTCTGCCCCGCGGGTCGCGGTCAACCTGCACGGGCGCGGCCCGCAGTCGCACCGGCTGCTCGCGGCCACGCGGCCCGGTCGGCTGCTCGCCTTCGCCAGCTCGGACGCCGGCTGCGCCGCCGGCCCCCGCTGGGCCGTCGACGAGCATGAGGTGGACCGGTGGTGCCGGCTGCTGTCCTGGTACGACATCCCGGCCGACCGCGCCGACCTCAGCCTGCGTCGGCCCGGGGTGGCGGGGCTGCCCAGCGGTGTCACGGTGCTGCACCCGGGCAGCAAGATCCCGGCCAAGCGGTGGCCCGCCGAGCGGTTCGCCGCGCTGGCCCGGGCACTGACCGACCAGGGGCACCGGGTGCTGCTCACCGGCTCGACCGACGAACGGGCGTTGGCGGCCCGGGTGGCCGAGGCGGCGGGCCTGAGCTCGGACGCCGTGCTGGCCGGCCGGACCGACCTCGGCGCGCTCGCCGCGCTGGTGGCCGACGCCCGGCTGGTGGTCAGTGGGGACACCGGGGTCGCCCACCTGGCCACCGGGTACGGCACCCCGTCGGTCGTCCTCTTCGGGCCGGTGCCGCCGGCGCACTGGGGGCCTCCACCGGATCGGCCACGGCACCGGGTGCTCTGGGCCGGCGAGGCGGATTGGCCCAAGTGGGACGGGGTAGGGAGCCACCCGACGATGGCGGCTCTGCGCCTTGACGAGGTGCTGGCCGCCGTGGCCGAGGTGGAGAGGGTGGTGCGGGTCTCCGGTGCGGTTGCGGCGTAGCGACCCGGGTCGACCGGGGTACGGACGGCGTCGGCGCGGACGGGGTTGGCTCTTCGTCGACCCGTCCGGGGCTCCGGTGCGGGATCCGGATGTCCTGGCCCGGCTGCGGGAGTTGGTCATCCCGCCGGCCTGGCAGGACGTGTGGATCGCGCCGCACCCGAACGGGCACATCCAGGCGATCGGGATCGACGCGGCCGGGCGCAAGCAGTACGTCTACCACCCGCGGTGGCGGGAGAAGCAGGACGAGGCGAAGTTCGACCACATGCTGGAGGTGGCCCGGCGGCTGCCGGCGCTGCGCGAGCGGGTGGGGCGCGACCTGGACGGCCGTGGACTGGGCCGGGACCGGGTGCTGGCGACGGTGACCCGACTGCTGGACATGGGGATGTTCCGGGTCGGCAGCGACCAGTACGCGAACGGCGACGACCCGACGTACGGGGTGGCCACCCTGCGCCCCGAGCATGCCCGATCCCGGCGCGGCTGCGTGGTGTTCGCGTTTCCGGCGAAGGGAGGCATCGAGCAGGTACGTCGGATCGAGGACCCGGAGCTGTGCCAGGTGCTGGTGAATCTGCGCCGTCGTCGGCGACGGGCGGAGCGGCTGTTCGGCTACTGGGACGGCCGGGAGTGGCGCGACGTGCGCAGCGACGAGGTCAACTGCTACCTGCGCGACGCCAGCGGTGGGGAGATGACGGCGAAGGACTTCCGCACCTGGCACGCCACAGTGCTCGCGGCCACCGAGTTGGCCACCGTCGGCCCGGCCCGCTCGGTGACCGCCCGGCGTAAGGCGGTGGTCGCCGTGATGCGTGAGGTGGCGGAGCTGTTGGGCAACACGCCGACGGTGGCTCGCGCGTCCTACGTGGACCCCCGGGTGGTCGACCTCTACCACGACGGGGTGGTGGCGTCGGTGGATCCGCGGGCGCCTCGCGAGGAGGCGGAGCAGGTCGTCCTGAAGCTGCTGGAGGGGGCCTGACCGGCCCCGTCGGCGGTTCTGGGGGGAAGCGCGACGGAGCCGGAGCCTCGGGCGTCAGCGGGATGCCACCGGGCGGCCGCCCGCCGCTCGCGCGGCGGGCGCCTCGCCACGGCCCCCGTTGGCGGCCCACCAGGTGATGGCCGGCCGCGTTGGTGTCAGTCTGCCGGCAGCGAGTTGACAGTGGACGCCTGGCGGTTGACGATCCGCGCCAAATCCGAGCCACTGTCACGGTGTTCCTGCGGGGTGGTGCCGAACGCGGCCCGGAATACCCGGCTGAAGTGAGCCTTGTCGGAAAAACCCCACCGCGCCGCCACGGTCTGCACGGGCTGCGTGCGCAGCGCCGGGTCGATCAGGTCGCGCCGGCACCGGGCCAGTCGCAGATCCCGGATGTACGACGCCACAGTGGCGTCCTCGGCCTCGAACAACCGGTGCAGGGACCGTACCGAGATGTGGTGGGCGTCGGCGACGACCTGCGGGCCGAGTGTCGCCTCGCCGAGGTGGCGGTGGATGTACGACTGCACCTGGGTGAGCAGCGCCCGGCGGCGGACCTCGTTGGGCACGGCGTCCTCGGCGACGAGGTGCCGGCCGAGCATGGTGGTGGCCAGGTCGAGCCCCACCGCGCCGAGCCGGCTGGCGTCGGCGGCATGGTACTGCTCGGGGTGCCCGGTGACCTGGAGCAGGAACTGCGCCAGCAGCGCCCCGATCCCCTCGCTGCCCGACATCCGGCCGCCGTAGAGCGCGGCCATCCGCTGCGGCGGTAGGGGCAGGGCGGCGTGCGGGATCATTGTGACGATCGAGGTGGCCTGGTCCCGGTCCGGCTCGGTGGCGTGGTGGCAGACGTCGTGCGGCCGGGACCCGTCGTAGAAGGTGAACTCGCCGGCCAGGATCTCGCTGCGGCGACCGTCCTGGCTGGACGCGCCGATGCCGCCGGTGGTGAGGGCGAGGATGTACAGCTCCGGGTCGGACTGACGGACCAGCTTCCGGGTCCGGGTGGCGTCCAGGGACGGGTATTCGTACTGCACCAGCTGGATCGGGCCGAGCGCTATGAAACTGGCGCGGGCGGCGAAGTCGTCGCTGTGCGCGGACTGGATGCGCAGCGGCGCCGAGGTGCGTGCGACCAGGTCCAGCCACATGCCGAACCGTTCGCCCGGTGGCAGGACTGTGGTGTCGATGATGTCTCTCGGCAGCATGGGGCTCCCTCAGCCCGCCCGGCGTTGGATCAGCGCCTCGACGCCGTCGAGGATCCGGTCCAGGCCGAAGACGAACTCGTCGTCGGGGTCGTCGTCCTGGTGGAGCACACCGGCGTTCAGCACCCGGTGCAGCGCGGGGAAGCGGGCCGGGTCGATGAGCCGGGCCACCAGCCGACCGTACGCCGGCATCATCTCGCTGGGCTCGACGCCGGCCGCCCGGCTGCCCTCGGCGACCTGCGAGGTGAGGGTGGCCTCGTTGCGGACGTACCCGGTGATCAGCAGGAGCACCGACATCTTTTCGCCCTCGCCGAGCGTGGTGCCGTCGAGGCAGCGCAGCCCGTCCTCCATCCAGCCGAGCTGCTGCGGGGTGATCGGTGGGCCGCTGATCGGCACGTGCAGCAGCCAGGACCGCCGCCGCAGCACCTCGTGCTCGGCCCAGGCCCACCGGGTGAGGCCGGCGCGCCAGTCGTCCTCCGACGCGGGTGGGCCGGGGGAGGGGCCGTACCCGGTGTCCACCATGAGCATCAGCAGCTCGTCCTTCGAGCCGACGTACCGGTAGAGGGCCATGGTCGCGGCGCCCAACTCCTTGGCCACCCGGCTCATCGAGACGGCCGCCAGGCCGTCGACGTCGGCCACGCGTACGGCGGCGTCCACGATGGCGGGCACGCTCATTCCCGGCCGGGGGCCCTTGGGTGGCCGCTCCCGCAGCCCCCACGCGCTTTCGATGGACGCCGGGAGTACGGGCCCGCTGTCGTCTGTCTTCGCCGCCACATTTCCTCCTTGCCCCGTCATCCTAGTTCTGCGTATGGTCTACGCATAAAAGCGTACGCCATACGCAGAAGGGGAACTGATCATGACGATCACCACCACACCGGCACCGCGGGCGGGCCGGCGGGAGTGGATCGGGCTCACGGTGCTGATGCTGCCGCTGCTCCTGGTCTCGATGGACGTGTCGGTGCTCTACTTCGCCGTCCCGTTCATCAGCGCGGAGCTGCGTCCCAGCGCCACTGAGCAGCTCTGGATCTTCGACATCTACGGCTTCGTGCTGGCCGGGCTGCTCATCACCATGGGTGCCCTGGGTGACCGGATCGGCCGACGCCGCCTCCTGTTGATCGGCGCCACCGCGTTCGGCGCGGCGTCGCTGCTGGCCGCGTACGCCGACAGCACCGCGACGCTGATCGCCGCGCGTGCCGTGCTCGGCGTCGGTGGGGCCACTCTGATGCCCTCGACGCTCGCCCTGGTGCGCAACATGTTCCACGACGCCAAGCAGCGCGGGACCGCCATCGGCATCTGGACCGCCACCCTCACCGGTGGCATCGCCATCGGCCCCGTGCTCAGCGGCATCCTGCTGGAGCACTTCTGGTGGGGCTCGATCTTCCTGATCAACATCCCGGCGATGCTGATGCTGCTCCTGCTCGTGCCGCTCCTGGTGCCCGAGTTCCGCAACCCGGCGACCGGGCGGTTCGACCTGATCAGCGCGGCACTGTCGCTTGGCGCGCTACTGCCGGTGATCTACGGCATCAAGGAGATGGCCCGCGACGGCCTCAGCCCGGTGCGGGTCCTTTCCATCGTCGGCGGTCTGCTGGTGGGGGCGATCTTCCTGCACCGGCAGCGGACCAGGGCGTACCCGATGGTCGACCTCGCGCTCTTCCGCCGTCGCGGCTTCGCCGGGTCGCTCGCGGTCAACCTGCTGGCGATGTTCGCCATCGTCGGCTTCGCCATCTTCACCACCCAGCACCTTCAACTGGTGCTCGGCCTGAGCCCGCTGCGGGCGGCGCTGTGGAGCCTCGTGCCGTCCCTCGCCGTGGGTGGAGTCGCGCCGGCCGCCGCCGCCCTGGCCCAGCGCGTCGAACGGGCGTACCTGATCGGTGCGGGGTTCGGCATCGCCGTGGTCGGCTTCGTGGTGTTGACCCGGGTCACCCCGGAGACGCCGCTGTGGCTGCTGCTCGTCGGCGCCAGTGTCTACGCGGGCGGCCTGGTGATGGTGATGTCCCTCGTCACCGAGCTGGTCCTCGGCGCGGCGCCACCCGAGCAGGCCGGTGTCGCGTCGGCGCTGACCGAGTCCAGCAGCGAGCTGGGCGGTGCGCTGGGAATGGCGATCCTGGGCAGCGTGGGCGCGGCGGTCTACCGCCGCGAGATCGTCGACGGCCTGCCGGCCGGGCTGCCCGCCGACACCACCGCCGCGGCCCAGGAGACCCTGGGCGGTGCGCTCGCGGTCGCCCAGGGGCTGCCGGCGGATCTGGCCGACGCGGTGCGGCACGCCGCCGCTGTCGCGTTCACCGACGGGCTGCACCTGGCCGCGTACGCCGCCATGGTGGTGATGCTGCTCGGCGCGGTCACCGCGCTTCTCGCGCTGCGCGGCGTCCGACCGGCCGACTCCACGACGCTGGCCGTCGAGCCGACCGGTCCGGCCGGTACCTCGTTGTCGTCGGTCAGTCGATGAGCACGTGCGCGAGCCGGTCGCGGAAGCGCCGCTCGGAGTCGCTGACCGACTCGCCGCCGATGCCCAGCAGCCCACCGCTGGACGCGGCGCCCACCACCTGCTCGGCGATCTTCACGAGCCAGTGCTTGTACGCGCCGGCCTCCCCCTCGTCGACCCGCGCCGCCAACAACGCGCCGGCCTGGCCGGCCCGCAGCAGCACGTCGTCGATGTACGCCCCGGGGTCGGCGGGCGCGATGGCCGGCAACTCCTCGCCGGTGTCCGGGTCACCGACCCGGGTGACGATCTCGCCGGCCACGGCGGCGACCAGCGGGCTGGCCGACTCCCGGCCGGCGGCGATGGTCTCCAGCCCGGCCGCGTTCTCCGCCATGGTCCGGCGGGTGCCGTCGGACTCGGCGGCGCTCGCCGCGGTCAGCACCGACTGCGGCAGGCCGACCAACAGCCCCCACTCCCCGTCGGAGAAACCGAAACCGGTGTACGCCGGCTGCTCGATCACGGCAATGCCCCTTCCGCCCTGCTCTGCTTTGTCAATCGGTGCTCTGCTTGCTCGATCCACCGGGCCCGAAAGCGGCACCCGGGTCAGGCTAGTCCAGGGTCAGCAGGCCCTGTTCGGACACCACGCGCACCGACAACGTCTTGTACCCGACCTCATCGAAGAGAACCGTCATCTTGTCCTCCTCGTACGACAGCACCAGGCCGGACCCCCACTCCGGGTGCCGCACCTGGCTGTGCACCGGGAACGGCCCGACCGCGCCCTGGTCGGCCACGCTGGTCCCGTTGTGGCAGTTGTCGCAGTGGCCGCAGACCTGCGTCATCTGCTCGCCGAAGTAGGCCAGCAACGTCTGCCCCCGGCAGGCGGTGGTCTCGGCGAAGGCCCGCATCATGTCGGTGCGGGACCGGGTCACCGTCTGCTGGCGCTCCGCCTCGGCCAGCGCCGCCGCGGCGGCGTCGGTCGGGGTGGGGGAGTAACGGGGCGCGCCGATGCGCTGCCGGGCGCGTGGCTCGGCCGCCCCGACCTGCTCCAACAGGGAGAGGTACTGGCCCAGCTTGCGCGGCCCGAGGCCGGAGGCCTCGCGCAGCTCGGTCTTGGTGGCCGGCTTCTTGCGCAGCAGCGCGGCCAGGTCGCGCAGCTCGTCGACGTCGGGCAGGCCGCCGCTGAAGAACCGTTGCAGGCCCACGTCCTCGGCCTGCCAGAGCAGCAGCACCCGGGCCGGTTGCCCGTCGCGGCCAGCCCGGCCGATCTCCTGGAAGTAGCTGTCCGGCGAGTCGGGCAGTGCCGTGTGCACCACCCAGGCGATGTTCGGCTTGTCGATGCCCATGCCGAACGCCGAGGTCGCCACCATGATCGGCACCTGGTCGGCGAGGAACGCCTCATGCAGTTCGTGGCGTGCGCCGGCCGCCATCCCACCGTGGTAGAACTGCGCCGGGTAGCCGGCGTCGGTCAACCGGGTGGCCAGCTCCTCGGCGGCACGGCGGGTGGGCACGTAGATGATCCCGGGTCGCTCATCGTCGCTCAGCAGCGCGATCAGTCGCCGCCACCGGTAGTCCTCGGTGGGGCAGTGCGCGACCTCGACGAACAGGTTCGGCCGGTCCAGCCCGGAGACCACCACCTCCGGGTCGCGCAGCCGCAGCCGGGCGATGATGTCGTCGCGTACCGGAGGGGAGGCGGTGGCGGTCAGCGCGACCACCGGCGGCCGACCGATGCCGTCGATGAGGTGCCCGAGCGCCAGGTAGTCGGGGCGGAAGTCGTGCCCCCACGCCGAGATGCAGTGCGCCTCGTCGATCGCCACCAGGGCCGGCTTCAGCTCGGCGACCTCGGCCATCCGGTCGGGATTGCTGAGCTGTTCCGGGGTGATGAAGAGGAACTCCGCCCGGCCCTCGCGGATCTCGGTGATCGCCTCGGCCTGCTGGCCGGGCGACTCGTTCGAGCTGATCCGCACCGCCCGCAGCTCCGGGCGTTGCCGCTCGTTGAGGGAGGCGATCTGGTCCTGCTGAAGGGCCAGCAGTGGCGAGATCACCACGGTGGGGCCGGGGATCAGGCTGGCCGGGATCTGGTAGATCGCCGACTTGCCGGCTCCGGTGGGCAACACCACCAGGGCGTCTCGCCGCTTCATCACGGCGCGCATGGCGGCCAGTTGGTTGGGCCGCAGCGCCTTCCAGCCGAAAAGGCTGCGGGCCGCGCGGCGCAACGTCATCGAGTGCGTGGACAGTTTCATCGAGGGCCGGAGGTACCCGAGCCCATGACCGCCGAAACGCGTTCGGGCGATCACAGGCAGGGCGCCGGCCATGCCCTCGACGGTCGGCTCGTTGATCGCCGCCTCAGCGCAGCCGAGGCAGGACCTCGCGCTGGTAGAGGTCGAACAGACCCTGGTAGTGCGGGCCGGTGTTGGCCACGTAGACCTCGTCGAAGCCGGCCTTGGCGTACTTGTCGATCATCTCCAGGTGGGCCTCGGCGCTGTTGCCGCAGACGAACGCCTCCTTCAGCATCTCCGGCTTGACCAACTCGGCGGCCTGCTCGAAGTGCCGCGGTGAGGGCAGCACCTGGGACAGCTCACCCGGCACGCCCGCGTTGGGCCAGCGCTCGTACGCGATGCGCAACCCATCCTCCTCGCTGTCCGCGTACGCCGCCTTGAAGCCGGCCTGGCACGGCTTGTCGCCGCCGCCGTTCTCGCGGAAGCGGCGGACCATCTCGCCGTCGGGCATGGTGCTCACGTAGCCGTCACCGATCCGCGCGGCCAGGTCGATGGACTTCGGCCCGAAGCCGGAGACGTAGATCGGCGGGGGAGCGTCGGGCAGCGTGTAGATCCGGGCCTGCTCCACTGTGTAGTGCTTGCCGTGGTGGCTGACGAAGCCGCCGCCCCACAGCGCGCGCAGCACCTCGACGGCCTCCTCCAGCATCTCCAGCCGGACGTCGGCCTGCGGCCAGGCGTCGCCGAAGATGTGCTCGTTGAGCGCCTCGCCGGTGCCGACGCCGAGCACGAACCGCCCACCGTGCAGCACCGCGCTGGTCGCCGCCGCCTGCGCGATCACGGCCGGGTGGATCCGCAGGGTCGGGCAGGTCACCGCCGTGGTCACCGGCAGCGAACAGACCTGGCTGAGCGCGCCGATCATCGACCAGACGAACGGGCTCTGGCCCTGTGCGTCCACCCACGGGTGGTAGTGGTCGGAGATCCACAGCGCCTCGAAGCCGGCCCGTTCGGCACCGCGCGCCTGCTCCAGCAACTCGGCTGGCGTGAACTCCTCACTGGACAGAAAATATCCGATCTTCATGGCCTACCCCTTCGGCACGCGGACCTGCTGATGGGGAGAGCCGTACCCCGGTCGTGGTCGACCACACCCGGCCCGTGGGCCCGGATCGGCACGGGTCGCTCAGCGTCGACCGAACATCGCCCGGATCGCGGCGAGGAGCAGCAGGGCGCCGACCACCAGGCCGAGCAGGCGTACGCCGGGGATGTCGGCCGGGCTTGTCGCGTCGGCCAGCAGGACGGGATCCATCCCCGCACTCTCCCCGGGGAGCGGGCCGCCAGGCAACTGTAAGGTTTATTGACTATTGAATCGCTCAGTGTGACCATGGCAGGACCGCCTGCCGGTGGCGGTGCGCCGAGGGCGCGCGAGAGATGGGGTACGGGGGCCGCATGAGCGAGCGCAACCAGCGGGTCGACGGGGGCGCACCGTCGCCGGTGATCGACATCGATCACTGCAAGGGGGCGGAGTGACCACGACCAACGGGCACCTCCCGGCGCTCGCCACCGCCGTCCTGCAACCCGGCTTCGTCGGCACCACCCCACCACCGTGGGTGTGCCGCTGGCTCGGCGAGGGTCTCGGCTCGGTGGTGCTCTTCGCCCGCAACGTCGTCGACACCGAGCAGGTGGCCGCGCTCACCGCGACGCTGCGCGCGGAACGGCCGGACGTCATAGTGGCGATCGACGAGGAGGCCGGCGACGTCACCCGGCTGGAGTCGGTGCACGGCAGCTCCCGGCCCGGCAACTTCGCCCTCGGCGCGGTCGACGACCCGGAGCTGACCGAAGCCGTCGCCCGGGACCTCGGCGCCGAGCTGGCCGCGGCGGGGATCACCCTGAACTACGCCCCGGACGCCGACGTCAACTCCAATCCGGCGAACCCGGTGATCGGCGTCCGTTCCTTCGGTGCCGACCCGGTGCTTGTCGCGCGGCACACCGCCGCCTGGGTTCGCGGGCTCCAGGCCGGCGGCGTCGCGGCCTGCGCCAAACACTTCCCCGGGCATGGCGACACCCGGGTCGACTCACACCACGACCTGCCCCGGATCGCCGCCGACCGGGACCGGCTGGACGCCTGCGAACTGGCCCCGTTCCGCGCCGCCGTGGCCGCCGGGGTGCAGGCGGTGATGACCGGTCACCTGCTGGTGCCCGCACTCGACCCACACCTGCCGGCGACGCTGAGTCAGCGCATCCTCGGCGGGTTGCTCCGCGACGAGCTGGGCTTCTCCGGCGTGGTGGTCACCGACGCGGTGGAGATGCGCGCCGTCGCCGACCGGTACGGCTTCGCCGGGGCTACGGTCCGCGCCCTCGCCGCCGGGGCCGACGCCATCTGCATCGGTGGCGAACGGGCCGACGAGCAGGCCGCCCGCGAGCTGCGCGACGCCATCGTGGCCGCCGTCGTCTCCGGTGAGCTGCCCGAGGAACGTCTCGCCGAGGCCGCCAAGCGCGTCGGTCAACTCGCCGCCTGGACGGTGGCCGCCCGCAGCGCCGGCTCGGCCGGAGCGCGCGCCGCCACCGACGTCGGGCTGGTCGCCGCCCGTCGGGCCGTCCGGGTCACCGCCGCCCCGGGCGCGACGGCCGCGCTGCCCCTGACCCACGCGGCACACGTCGTCGAGTTCGAGCCGCTGCGCAACATCGCCATCGGCGCCGAGACCCCGTGGGGCATCGGCGGTCCACTGACCGAGCTGCTGCCCGGCACCAGCACGGTCCGCTACGCCGAAGCCGACGTGCCGGCGGACCCGGGCGCCGGTGCCGGCAGCCGCCCCCTGGTCCTGGTCGTCCGTGACCAGCACCGGCACGACTGGATGCGCGCCGCCGTGCACCGCGCGTTGGCAGCCCGGCCGGACGCGGTCGTGGTCGAGTTGGGCGTGCCCGAGCTGGTCACCGGGGCGGTGCACCTGGCCACCCACGGCGCCACCCGGGCCAGTGGACAGGCTGCCGCCGAGGTGCTCACCGGGGCCCGCTGACGGACCGCCCTACGGGAGGTCGGCGACCAGGTCGGCGTACTCGGGGTGCTTGTCGATGAACGCGGACATGAAGGGGCACTGCGGCACCACTGTCGTGCCGCGGGCCCGGAGCTGGTCCAGGGTGCCGCGGACCAGCGTGCCGCCCACCCCCTTGCCCTGAAAGCCCCGGTCCACCTCGGTGTGGGTGAAGACCAGGACCTCCCCGCGCGGCAGGTACGCGGTGAAGCCGGCCAGCGCGTCGTCGACCAGGATCTCGAAGCGGCGCTTCGCCGGGTTGTCCTCGACCAGGGTGCTCATCCGGCCATTCTCCCCGCCTGCTCGGCCAGCGAGTCGAGTTCGCCGAGCAACCGGTCCACCTCGTCGGCCGTGTTGTAGTGGTAGATGCTGGCCCGCACCGCGCCGCCGCTGTCGCGTAGACC
Organism: Micromonospora sp. NPDC051227; assembly: GCF_044455385.1. Lineage (NCBI taxonomy): Bacteria > Bacillati > Actinomycetota > Actinomycetes > Micromonosporales > Micromonosporaceae > Micromonospora > Micromonospora sp. NPDC051227. The sequence goes on along the minus strand of NZ_JBITET010000008.1, from coordinate 205,637 downwards.
CATGAGCTGGAAGTACTCGTAGGCGTAGTAGTCGCCGACGGAGAGGCAGAACCCGGCGGCGCCCAACGCCTCCTGGGTGGCCGCCGGGGACATCCCGGCGACCCGGAACGACACCGTCGGGCAGCGCCGCGCCGGCGAGCCGTAGACGGTGATCGCCGGCCGCTGCGCCAGCCCGGCGACCAGCCGGTCCAGCAGTGCCTCCTCGTGCGCCTGGGCGGCGGCCAGCCCGGCCCGCAGCCGTGCCCGCCGGTCCCCGACCGCGTCCGGGTCCAGCCCCGCCAGGTGATCCACCGCGGCGGCCACGCCGGCCAGCAGCGGGAAGCTCGGCGTGCCGTACTCGAACCGGTCCGGCACCGCGTCGGAGGACGGCACCAGCTTCGCCGGGCGCAGCGCCGCCCACCGGGCCGGGTCCGCCACCATCGCCGCCAGGTGCGGGCCGGACCACTTGTACGCGCTGGTGACCAGCACGTCGGCACCGAGCGAGCCCAGGTCGGTCGGCCCGTGCGGCACCGAGTGCACCCCGTCGACGTAGACCAACGCGCCGACCGCGTGCGCGGTCTTGGCGATCGCCGCCACGTCCGGCATGGTGCCGATGGCGTTGCTGCCGGCGGTGACCGCGACCAACCGGGTCCGCTCACCCACCAGGTCCGCGTACTGGGCCGCGGGCAGCTCACCGGTGTGCCGGTCGACCTCGGCCCAGCGCACCGTCGCGCCGGCCGCCTCGGCGGCCTGCACCCACGGCCGTACGTTCGCGTCGTGGTCGAGCCGGGAGACCACCACCTCGTCACCCGGGCGCCAGGCCGCGCCGAGCGTGCGGGCCAGGGTGTACGTCAGCGCGGTAGCGCTCGGGCCGAGCACCACCCCGGCCGGGTCGGCGCCGAGCAGGTCGGCCACCGCCGAACGGGCCTCGGCCACCAGCTCCAACGACCGGCGACCCGCAACGTTGGCGGCGCTGCGATTGCCGACCGCCGACCGCATGGCGTCGGCGACCGCGTCGATCACACCGGCCGCGGTCTGGGTGCCCCCGGCGCCGTCGAAGTGGACGAAGCCCTCGGTCAGGGCGGGGTAGGCGGCCCGGGTGCGGGCGATGTCGAACGGCATGTCCGGGACCCTAGCCGGTGCTCCTCGTACCCTTTCCGGCCGCCAGGTGATCACCGTTCGGCGGCGACGTCGCGGATGTCTCGTACTCTTGGCGAGGTGACGAACCGACCCGCCACCATGCCCATTCCCTCCGTCCGCCGCGCCGCCGGTCTCTTCGCCGGTCTGGCGCTCGGCCTCGCCGTGCTCGCCGGGTGCAGCTCCCAGGGAGCCTCCACCGACTGCGGGCTGGACGCCTGCACCGTCACCTTCGAGCGGGGTGTCGACGCGAGCGCCACCATCCTGGGCGTCGAGGCCAAGCTGGTCGGCGCCGAGGGTGACCAGGTGACCGTCGAGGTCGCCGGCGAGCAGCTCACCCTGACCACCGGCCAGCAGGCCGCCGAGGCCGGGGGCTTCGCTGTCACCCTGGACAGCGTGACCGACCAGCAGGTCAAGATTCGCGTATCGCGCAACCCGGGCAGCTGACCTGGGCGGGCGGCGGTGGCCGACGTTTGGGAATCTTCCGAATCGGAGATTGTGACGCCATGTCACTCACCCGTAGCGCCGAAGCCACCGCCTCCCGAACGGCGGACAGCCGGTGGCTGGAACTCCTCGCCCGGGCCGGCTTCATCGGCTACGGCATCGTCCACCTCCTCTTCGCCTGGTTGGCGTTGCAGATCGCGTTCGACAGGTCAGCCGCCGACGGCGACCAGTCCGGCGCGCTGCGTACCCTCTCCGCACAGCCCCTCGGCAAGTTCCTGGTCATCGCCGTCGCTGTCGGCCTGCTCGCGATGGCTATCTGGCAGGCGCTGGAGGCGGCGGTCGGGCACCGCGCCGAGCGCGGCAAGGAGCGGGTCATGGAACGGCTCGCCTCGGCCGGCCGGACCATCGTCTACCTCTACTTCGCCTGGACCGCCTTCAAGGTCTTCAAGGATGCCGGGTCGAACAGCGCCGACCAGCAGGAGGCGTTGACCGGCAAGCTCATGACCTCCAGCGGGGGTCGCTGGCTGGTCGGCCTGGCCGGGCTGGTGCTCGCCGCGATCGGTGTCGGGCTGGTGATCTACGGGATCGTCAAGCGCTTCGAGAAGCACCTCAAGACCGGCGAGATGAGCCCGAAGACCCGCCAGCTCGCCCGCCGGCTGGGCATGGCCGGATACATCGCCAAGGGCGTCGCCTACGGCATCGCCGGTCTGCTGATCATCGTGGCGGCGGTGAAGTACGACCCGGAGAAGGCCCGTGGCCTGGACGCCGCGCTGCACACCCTGCGTGAGCAGTCCTACGGCACGTTCCTGCTGACCCTGGTGGCCCTCGGCATCGCCGCCTTCGGCGTCTTCTGCTTCCTCCAGTCCCGGTACCGCAAGGTCTGAGCTGGTCGATTCCCGGGCCGTCGGGCACTCTTGGGCCTTTGCCCGAGTGCCCGACGCCTGGTCGAAGGGGAGCACCGAAGCCGTGCAGAACTATCTCGAAACGGCCGTCGCCGCGCTCGTCGCGGCGGCGGTCGCCCTGTTCCTGGTTGAGGTCGTCCACCGGTTGACCCGGCGGTTCGGCCGCCGGTCACTGCTGTTGACCGAGTTGACCGACCACGCGCACCGCCCGTTCCAGGTCGCCGGAACGGTCCTGGCCGTGCAGTTCGCCGTCCGCTTCACCACCGGGTACGCGGTCGGCGAGAGCTGGCGGCAGTTGCTGCTGCACCTGCTCATCCTCGGCGTCATCGCCACAGTGGCCTGGCTGGTCGCCTGCCTCCTGGTCGTCGTGGAGGACACCGCGCTGGCCCGGTTCCGGGTCGACGTACCGGACAACCGGCACGCCCGTCGGGTACGGACCCAGGTGGTGATGCTGCGCCGCCTGACCATCGCTGTGATCGTCATCCTGACCGTGGGCGTGATGCTGATGACGTTCCCCAGCGTGCGGGGCATCGGTGCCGGTGTGCTGACCTCGGCCGGTGTGGTCGGTGTGGTGGCCGCGCTCGCCGCGCAGAGCCTGCTCGGCAACGTCTTCGCCGGCCTCCAGCTCGCCTTCAGCGACGCCGTCCGGCTTGACGACGTGGTCGTCGTCGAGGGGGAGTGGGGTCGCGTCGAGGAGCTGACCCTCAGCTACGTCGTGGTGCAGATCTGGGACGACCGCCGGTTGATCCTGCCCACCTCCTACTTCACCAGCAAGCCGTTCCAGAACTGGACCCGGACCGAGGCGGCGGTGCTCGGCACCGCCGAATTCGACGTCGACTGGGCGGTACCCGTGCAGACCATGCGCGAGGAGTTGCGCCGCCTCGTCGAGGGCACCGAGCTGTGGGACGGGCGGGTCTGCGTCCTCCAGGTCACCGACGCCACCGGCGGGACGGTGCGGTTGCGCGCACTGGTCAGCGCCGCTGACGCGGGCAGCCTGTGGGATCTGCGCTGCCTCGTGCGGGAGCACCTGGTCGCCTGGATCCGGGACAACCGCCCGACCGCGATGCCCCGGCTACGCACCGAGCTGGGCGACTCCAACAGCAACCTGTCCTGGCAGTGGGTGCAGCCGAGGCGACCGGCCCGCCGCCCGTCCGACACCGAGGCGCCCGACGACGCCCGTGTCTTCGGCGGCAGCAACGACGGCGACGCCCGCAGCGAAGCCTTCGTAGGCCCCGAAGAAACCCGCCCCTGAACCGCCCCGCTGGCCTTCATGATCACCGCAGTGGGGTGGGTGGATGGGGTCTGGGAGGTTTGGTTGCCGTTGGGTGGGGGATGTGCTGCCGGACGTCTCTGGCGTGATCGCGGCGGCTGGCCGCGTATTGGCGGCGCGGCGTCCGGACAACGGGGACGGTGAGCTGCTTGGCGCGCTTTAGGATTGACGAGCGGCGACTTCGGGCATACAGCGCGGTGATGAGGAAAGGAGGACAGCATGGCTGACGTGGCGAAAGCCCGCACATCCCAGAATGGGAGCGAGCCCTCCACCGCCGAGTTGGTGCAGCGGGCCACCGAGCAGGTCTCCCGTCTCGTACGGGACGAACTGGCGCTGGCCCGAGCGGAGTTGACCCAGAAGGGCAAGCACGCCGGCATTGGCATCGGGCTCTTCGGCGGCGGCGGCGCACTGGCGTTCTTCGGCCTGGGCGCGTTGGTCGCCACGGCGATCCTGCTGCTCGACCTGGTGTTGCCCGCCTGGGCCGCTGCGCTGATCGTGGCGGTGGCCTGCTTCCTGGTGGCCGGCATCCTCGCCCTGGTGGGCAAGAAGCAGGTCAGCCGTGCCGTCCCACCGGTGCCGGCGGCGACGGTCCGCAGCCTCCGGGCCGACATGGACACTGTCACCGCCGCGGTGAAGGACAGGGGGCGGCAATGACCGGCAACGGAACCGGCGACACGGAGGCTCTCCGCGAGGAGATCCGTCGCACCCGGGTCGAGTTGGGCGAGACGATGGAGGCGTTGGCCGCCAAGGCCGACGTCAAGGCGCGTCTCAAGGAGTCCGCCGAGCAGGCGAAGGAGCGGATGCGGGAGCAGGCGGCGCAGACCGTCGCTCGGGTCCGCGGGCAGGCCGCGCGTGGTGCCGGAATGGCCCGCGCGCAGGCGTACGAAAAGGGCGAGTTGGTACGCGCACAGGCGTACGACAAGGGCGAGTTGGTGCGCCGCAACCCGGTGCCGTGGGCGGTCGTCGCGGCCGGTGCGGTGGCCACCGTGGTGGTGCTGATGATCGTGCGGGGGAGGCGTAGGTGAGCAAGAGTATCGGCAGGGTCGCGTACCGGCCGGTCGGCGTGTTGATGGGTATCGCCGCCGGCGCGGTGGCCGGGGCGATCTTCCGGCAGGTCTGGAAGGTCACCGCGGGCGACGGTGAGGCGCCCAACGCGACCGACGAGGATCGCGGCTGGGGCGAGATCCTGGCCGCCGCGGCGTTGCAGGGGGCCATCTTCGCGGTCGTTCGGGCCGCCGTGGACCGGGGCGGCGCGGTCGGCGTCCGTCGGATGACCGGCAGCTGGCCGGACTGACCGCACAGCGACTTCAGCCCCCTTCCCGCATCGATGGGAAGGGGGCTTTCGCATGGCTTCGGACGCCGCCCAGCGGCACTGAGGCATCCGTCAGGTCACATGTCGGAGAAATTAGTCGGAGAGGTCGTGACAGACTTTTTGCGTACGTGATTTGCTGGTCCCCGCTGTTGCGAGATGGCGTGGGTTGAGAGAAGTCTCCTTCGTGGGGCTGCCTCAGGCGCCGCTGCTCAAAAACGGCCAATCGGCCGGACGGCGTGCACGGCCGCCAGTTTTTAGAGGGAGAAACACATGGCTCAGGGAACCGTGAAGTGGTTCAACGCTGACAAGGGCTTCGGCTTCATCACCGTCGATGGTGGGGGTGCCGACGTGTTCGTCCACTTCTCGGCCATCCAGTCCAGCGGCTACCGCTCGCTGGAGGAGAACCAGCGGGTGGAGTTCGAGATCGCTCAGGGTCAGAAGGGCCCGCAGGCTGAGCAGGTCCGTCCCATCTGAGTAGGACGGCCGGCCCCCGCCGGCCAGTGGGACGATCCGGCTCAAGGGTCGCGGTAAAGCCCCGCATCCCGGTTGGGATGCGGGGCTTTCGCCTGCTCGGGCTCCCCGGTGCGGCGTCCGGTCAGCGTCGACGCGAGCGCAGGCCGAGCCAGATCACCACCAGCCCCGCCGCCGCCACGAGCGGGCCGATCACCGCCCAGATCTTCTCGTCGGTCATCACGCTGCCGCTGACGTAGCCGAGGCCCTGGACCGTCCACACCGCACCGATCACCACGGCCAGCAGGCCGAGGGTGAGCGGAAGCCAGCCCCTCATCGCGTCCCCTCTCCGCCGCCCGAGGCGGCGCGCCGCAGACCAGCATCGCCGGCCGGGCGGCGCGACGCGAGCACCCCGGGCGCGCGGGTCACCACCGGTCGTGCACCTGCGGGCGGATCAGCTCGTCGTAGGTCTCGCGCACGGCTGCCAACTGCTCGTCGGTGAGCGGGGACAGGGCCGCCGCGGCGGCGTTGCGTCGGGCCTGGTCGGCGTCGCGGGCACCGGGGATGACCACTGTGACGCCCGCCTGGTCCAACACCCAGCGCAGCGCGAACTGCGCCATCGTGCGGTCCGCGTCGACAAGCGGGGCCAGCCGGCGTACGGCGGCCAGACCTCGGTCGAAGTCGACTCCGGAGAACGTCTCCCCGACGTCGAAGGCCGCGCCGTGCCGGTTGTAGTTGCGGTGGTCGTCGGCGGGGAACTCGGTGTGCTCGTCGTAGCGGCCGGAGAGCAGGCCGCTGGCGAGCGGCACGCGGGCGATGATGCCGACCCCGGCTGCCGCCGCGGCGGGCAGCACACGCTCCAGGGGCTTGTGGCGAACCGCGTTGAGGATGATCTGCACGCTGGCCACCCCCGGTCGGGCGATCGCGGTGAGGGCCTGGTCGCAGGTCTCGACGCTGACCCCGTACCCGGCGATGGCCTTCTCGGCGACGAGGGTGTCCAGGCCGTCGAAGACCTCGTCGGAGGAGAAGACCTCGGTGGGCGGGCAGTGCAGCTGGACCAGGTCCAGGGTGTCCATGCCCAGGTTGGCCCGGGAGCGGTCGGTCCACTGCCGGAAGTTGGCCAGGGTGTACGCCTCCGGCCGCTGCTCGACGCGGCGGCCCATCTTGGTGGCGACGGTCAGCCCGGCGTCGGGTCGGGTGCGCAGGAAGCGGCCGATGAGCTGCTCGCTGCGACCGTCGCCGTACACGTCGGCGGTGTCGAGGAAGGTGACCCCGGCGTCCACGGCGGCGGCGAGCACCGCCATGGCGTCGTCCTCGCTGACGGTGCCCCAGTCGGCGCCGAGTTGCCACGCGCCCAGGCCGACCGCGCCAACGGTCCGGCCGAGCCGGTTGAAGCTGCGCTGTTCCATGCCCCGAGCCTAGTGATCGGGTTGCCACCCTGCCACGCGGAGCCGTACCTTCAGCAGTACGGACGTACGGTTAGGGAGGCGACCATGTGGGACCCGACGACCTATCTGCGCTTCGGCGACGAGCGGTCCCGGCCGTTTCACGACCTCCTCGCCCGGGTTCCGGCCGAGCGACCCCGGACGGTTGTCGACCTCGGCTGCGGCCCCGGTCAGCTCACCGCCGTCCTCGCCGAGCGCTGGCCGACGAGTCGGGTGCTCGGCCTCGACTCCTCACCCGACATGATCGAGCGGGCCGAGGCCCTCGGCGCGCCCGTCGACTTCGCCGTCGCCGACCTGCGCGACTGGGGTCCGACCGGCGACGAGGACGTGGTGGTCAGCAACGCGGCGTTGCAGTGGGTCCCCGGCCACCAGGAGCTGCTGCGCCGCTGGGCCGCCGAGCTGCCCGCCGGCGCCTGGCTCGCCATGCAGGTCCCCGGCAACTTCGCCGCCGACTCGCACCGCGCCCTGCGGGAGGTCGCCAACCGGCCGACCTGGCGGGCCGACGTCGCGCCGCTGCTGCGCGCGGACCCGGTCGACGACCCGGCCGACTACGCGGCGCTGCTGACCGCCGCCGGCTGCGCGGTGGACGCCTGGGAGACTACCTACGTGCACCTGCTGCCGGCTCGACCCGCCGCCGAGCACCCGGTGCTGGCCTGGATGGAGGGCACCGCGCTGCGCCCGGTCCGGGCCGCACTGGACGCCGCCGGCTGGTCCGCCTTCCGGGCCGAGCTGGGAGTACGGCTCACCGCGGCGTACCCGGTGCGGCAGGGTCAGGTGTACTTCCCGTTCCGCCGCGTCTTCGTCGTCGCCCGCACCGGCGACCATGCCCAGGAGAACCCGTGACCGACCTGCCCACCTTCATCGCCGGCCTGCCCAAGGTGGAGCTGCACGTGCACCACGTCGGCTCCGCCTCGCCCCGGATCGTCGCCGAGTTGGCCGCCCGCCACGAGGGACGCACCCCCGTGCCGGCCGACCCGGACGCGCTGGCCGCCTACTTCGAGTTCCGCGACTTCGCGCACTTCATCGAGGTCTACCTGAGCGTCGTGGACCTCATCCGCGACCCGGAGGACGTCTGGATCCTCACCCACGAGGTCGCCCGGGAACTGGCCCGCCAACAGGTCCGGTACGCGGAGCTGACCATCACCCCGTACTCGCACGTCCGACGGGGCATTCCCGCGCCGGCGTTCTGCGAGGCCATCGAGGACGCCCGCAAGCGCGCCCTGGCCGACTTCGGCATCGAGCTGCGTTGGTGCTTCGACATCCCCGGCGAGGCGGGCCTGCCGGCGGCCGAGGAGACGCTGCGCATCGCGCTGGACGAGCGCCCGGACGGGTTGGTCAGTTTCGGTCTGGGTGGCCCGGAGATCGGCGTACCCCGACCGCAGTTCCGGCCCTACTTCGACCAGGCCCGCGCCGCCGGGCTGCGCTCGGTCCCGCACGCCGGGGAGACCACCGGGCCGCAGACCGTCTGGGACGCGCTGAACGAGTTGGGCGCCGAACGGATCGGGCACGGCATTTCCGCCGCCCAGGACCCGCAGCTGCTGGCGTACCTGGCCGAGCGGCAGATCGGGATGGAGATTTGCCCGACGTCCAACGTCCGTACCCGGGCGGTGGCCACCCTCGACGAGCACCCGTTGCCCCGACTGGTCGAGGCCGGGCTGCTGGTCACCATCAACTCCGACGACCCGCCGATGTTCGGCACCACCCTCAACGACGAGTACGCGGTGGCCGCCCGCCTGCTCGGCGTCGGTGCCGAGGGCCTGGCCGGGCTGGCCCGCAACGCGGTGACCGCGTCCTTCCTGGACGCTGCCGGCCAGCAGCGGATCCTCGCCGAGATCGACGCGTACCTCGCCACCGCCGGCTGAGCTGGTCGGCCGGGCTGGTCGGCCGCTCGGGTGTCGGCTGGGCTGGTCGGCCGGCTGGGCCGGTTGGTTGAGCAGGGCGCGCGGCGGGAGCGTGGGTGTGGGGGGACCTGTGACTCCCGCCGCGCGCGCGGCTCCACCGGCCGTGGGTGCGTGGTGCGCTCAGCCGGTGGAACTGGTGGGTTCGTGCTCTGATCCTGTCAGCCCGAGGCCGATCCAACGCGGTCGTTAACCGCGATCTAAGGAAGACTTGCGCCGGCGCACAGCCCGGGTTCGGCCGGGTCAGTCGTCGGTGGGGCGCTGGCGGGGCCAGCGACGTCCGGTGGCCTTCGTGTCCCGGGCGTCGCGGGCCATCCGGCCGACCAGGCCGAAGCGGCTGACCTGCCGGGGCGTCGCCTCCGGGTCGGCGAGCAGCATCACCACACTGGCCCCGCCCAGCCGGGCGCGGTCGATGCTCACCGAGCCGTTGGCCTGCAACGCGACCCGCTTGGCGATGTCCAGCCCGAGCCCGGTCGAGCCCTGGTCACTGGCGCCCCGGCGCAGCGCCCGGTCCGGGTTGGCGATGCCGGGGCCGGCGTCGTCGATCCGGATCGCCACGTAACCGTCGCGCCGGGACACCGCCACCTCGAACGCGGTGCCCTGCGGCGTGTAGCGGAAGACGTTGCCGATGACCGCGTCCAGTGCGGCGGCCAGTTCGGCCCGCGGCACCGGCGCCGGGATGCGCAGCTGGGCGCCGTTGACCCGGTGCGGCCGGTTCTGGTCGCCGGCCAACGCCGCCCAGAACACCATCCGGTCGCGGACCACCTCGCTGACGTCGCACATCGCCGGCCCGGCCTCGAGCGCCACCGTCTTACGGGTGGTCTTGATCAGCACGTCGATCTCACCCTCCAGGGTGACGATCGCCTGCCGGATACGCCGGATCCCGCGCAGCCGGTCCAACTCCGCCGGGCTGAACGAACCCACGCTGGTGTCGTCGGACTCCAACGCCTCCGCGTCCAACCGCAGAACCGTCAACGGGGTACGCAGACGATGTGACAGGTCGGCCACCAACTCCCGCTCGTCGGTGCGGGCGGCGTCCAACCGGTCCGCCATCCGGTTGAAGGCGTACCCGGCCTCGGCCAGCTCGCGCGGACCGGTCGGCTCGACGCGTACGCCGAGGTCGCCGTCGCCGACGGAGAGCGCGGCCTTGACCAGACCCCGGGTCGAGTCCACCGCGCGGGCAGCTACCCGGTCGACCACCAGCACCGCCGCGCCGGCCATCGCCGCGCCGACCGCGAACAGCAGCAGCCAGGTGCCGCCGGCGCCCTCGCCCAGCGTCGACTCCGGAAGGAACACCTCGACCACTGCCGTCCGGTCACCGAGGACGACCGGGTCGAGCCGGGCCACACCCCCGTCGACGTCGACGACCAACGACTGGCGCTCGGAGCGGGCCCGGTCCAGGTCGCTGCCGCTGGCCCGACCGGCGGACTCGTCCAGCCCCAACCCGTGCACCACGGGCCGGGTGGGTGCGCCCTCGGCGCTGGCCACCACGGCACGCTCGACGACCGCCGGGTCGGTGCTCACCGCCAGGGCGCCGGTCACCAGCGCGCTGCGCCGCGCCGCGTCGGCGATCGCCTCGTCCCGGCTCTGCTCCCGCAGGCTGAGCCCGAGCGGGATCAGGAACGCGAGCGCCACGAGACTGCACATGCCGGCCGTGAGCAGGGCCAGCGCCGTCCTCAGTCCGGTGCCACCAGCCGGAATCCGACCCCCCGCACGGTGCGCAGGTAGCGCGGCTTCGCCGCGGACTCGCCCATCTTTCTGCGGAGCCAGTACAGGTGAACGTCGATGGTCTGATCCTCGCCGACCGATGGCTGCCGCCATACCTCCTCCAAGAGTTCCCGGCGGGACACTACCCGCCCAGGTCGTGCGGCGAGATACGCCAACAGGTCGAATTCCTTGCGGGTCAGCGCCAGCGGCTCCCCGTCGAGCTGGGCGCTGCGCTCACCCACGTCCACCCGCAGCCCGCCGACGCTGTGCACCGCGGGCTGCACGGACCGACTGGCCCGGCCGGCCCGGCGCAGCACGGTGGTGATCCGGGCGTCCAGGTGCGCGCCGGTGAACGGCTTGACCATGTAGTCGTCGGCGCCGGCGCGCAGCAGCTTGACCACCGACTGCTCGTCGTCGCGTGCGGTGGCGATGATGATCGGAACGTCGGTGATGCCGCGCAGCATCCGCAGCGCGTCCGAACCGTCCAGGTCGGGTAGGCCGAGGTCGAGCACCACCAGGTCGGGTGTCTCCGCGGCGACCCGACGCAGGGCGTCCAACGCCGTACCCACGGCGTGCACGGCATGCCCCCGGTCGGTGAGGGACCGCAGCATCGCGCCGCGTACGACGTGATCGTCTTCGACCAGGAGCACGGAGGCCACGACAAGACCGTACTTGGCCTGGCAAGTTGATCGCGTTGCGGCGTGCCTGGCGACCGGGCAAGCTGGTACGACGATGTCGTTCACCCTGTTCGCCGATGCCCGCCTGGCGCTCGCCCGGGACAGCCTCGCCGGTCTCTCCACCGGCGACGCGCTCGGCGCGCAGTACTTCCTGCCGGGGCCCGCGCCCGTGGATCTCGCCGACGACGCGCTGCCGCCAGCGCCCTGGGAATGGACCGACGACACCGAGATGGCCTGCTCGGTCCTCGCCCAGTTGGCCGACTCCGGCGGCATCGACCGGGACCGGCTCGCCCTCTCCTTCGCCGAGCGATGTACCGAGCGGCGGGGCTACGGCGCGGGCGCGATGCTGATTCTGGAGCTGATCCGCACCGGCACCCCGTGGCCGCTGGCCGCCGCCTCCGCCTTCGACGGGCAGGGCTCCTGCGGCAACGGCGCGGCGATGCGGGTCGGCCCGCTGGGGGCTTACTTCGCCGACTCGACGGCGCGCGCCGCGGCACAGGCCCGCGCGTCCGCCGAGGTGACGCACGCGCACCCGGAGGGGATCGCCGGCGCGGTCGCCATCGCCGTCGCCGCCGCGCTGGCCGCCCGAGCCCGCCTCGACGGGCACCGGCCGACCCCGGAGCGGCTGCTCGCCGGGATCGCCGCCGCGCTCGACCCGGGCACCGAGGTGCACCGGGGCGTACACCGGGCCGCCGGGTTGCTCGGCCGGCCGTTGCCCCGGGTGGTGACGGCGCTCGGCAACGGCTCCCGGGTGACCGCCCAGGACACCGTCGGGTTCACCCTCTGGGTGGCCGCCACCCACCTCGACGACTATCCGGCGGCCATCGAGACCTGCGTACGGGCCGGTGGGGACGTGGACACCACGGCCGCCATCGCCGGAGCGGTGGTGGCGGCGCACACCGGCGTCGGCACCCCGGGCGGGGTGCCCGAAAAGTGGCTGGCCGCCCGCGAGCCGCTACCTACCTGGCTCCCCTGACCCCCGAAAGCTGCCCTGGCCAACCGGGCTGCCCTGCCTGCGCCTGCGCCTGCGCCTGCCCTGCGCTGCTCGGCGCCTGCGCCTGCGCCTGCCCTGCCCTGCGCTGCTCGGCGCCTGCGCCTGCGCACGATCAACTCGGCTTCCTGGAAATCGGGTCGTCCGGGCGGCGGGGATGCCGCGGTTTCCTGAAAGCCGAGTCGATCACCGCTAAATCGGGCTGTCCGTGCGGCGGAGATGCCACGGTTTCCGTGAACCCGAGTGGATCACCGCGATGCTGCGGGAACAGCGGGCTGCGGGTCGGCGGACCGCGGGTCAGCGGCCTGGGGGTCGGCGGACCGCGGGTCAGCGGGCTGCGGTTCGGCGGACCGCGGGTCGGCGGGTTGCGGGTCGGCGGGCGTCGGGTCTGGCGTTGCGGTGTCGTCTCCGCGGCCGGTTATCTCGGCCAGCGTCGCGGCCTCGTCCGGGCCGCCGGTCACCTCGGCGAGCGCGGTGGCCTCGCCCGGGTCGCGTCGGCGCCAACGGCTGACGAGCCAGCCGATCGCCGCGCCGCCGCCCAGCCCGGCGAGCAGGCCGGCGGCCAGCATCCCGTCGGCGCTGCCCTCGTCGGCGCCGTCCGCCGGGGCCGGCGGTGCGGCGTCCACACCGCTGTCCGCTGCGGCCGGTGCGCCGGCCGCCGGGCCGGCGTGCCCGCCGTGTGCGGCCGGACCCGCCGCGCCGGGCGCCGCCGGCAGCAGGGCGAGAGTCGGGGCCCGGTGCGGGCCGGCGGCGTCCGCCCACCGGACCACAGTGCCATCGGCGTACGTCTGGACGACCTCGAAGGTGAGCCGCTCGGCCTGCGGCATCGGCCCCATGGAGAGCGCCAGCCGAGCCGGCCCGGGGTCACTCTCACCGACCCGGACCCAGGTCACCGCGGTCGTGACAGTGCTCACCCCGGAGGAGTGGATACCGGCCACCGGCGTGTCCAGGGTGCGGGAGCTGATCCGGGGCGCCCAGCCGTTCACCGACATGGGGTAGACCTCGGCGATCGGCGCGTCGGCCGGCAGTCGGACCTCGATCTGGTTCGTCTTCGTGCCGGCCCGCTCCTCCGGAACGCTGAACTCCAGTCGTACCGCGTCGCCCTGCCGGGCCTCGGTCGGGGTGGTCGTCACGTCCGCCGCGTACGCCGTGCCAGGCCAGAGCAGCAGCCCAGCGGCGGTCACCGCGGTCGCCGCCACGATCCGCCGCAGACGGCCACCGCCGTACGTGCTCGCCATCTCGTGCCCCCATCCGTGTCGACGCGGCCGGCACCGGTTTCCGGCCACACCTTCTAGTTCGGCTGCGAGGCGCGAAAGGTTCAACGTCGGCGGTAAGGAGGTGCCCTTCCCGGTCGGAGGCGGGGCGACCGATAGCATCGGCAGGAGCCGAGGATCGGCACCGTTTCGTACCACTTGGAGGAGTCACCGTGTCCGCACCCCGTACCCCCGCCGTGGCCGACCCCGTCGTCGTCGCCGCCGGGACCACGGCGGCCGACGCGGTGGCCGCGGCCGGACTGCCCGCGAACGGCCCCAAGGCGATCGTCGTGGTCCGCGACCCGCAGGGCCAGCTGCGCGACCTGGACTGGACGCCGACCGAGGAGACCGTCGTCGAGCCGGTCAGCCTGGATTCGCCCGACGGGCTCAACGTGCTGCGCCACTCCACCGCGCACGTCCTCGCCCAGGCCGTGCAGGACATCTTCCCCGAGGCCAAGCTGGGCATCGGCCCGCCCATCGAGAACGGCTTCTACTACGACTTCGACGTCGACAAGCCGTTCCAGCCCGATGACCTCAGCAAGCTCGAGAAGCGCATGCAGGAGATCATCAAGTCCGGGCAGCGGTTCCGTCGCCGCCGCTTCGGCAGCCTGGACGAGGCACGCTCCGAGCTGGCCGACGAGCCGTTCAAGCTGGAGTTGATCGAGGTCAAGGGTGAGGGCCTGGACACCGACGAGGTGATGGAGGTCGGCGGCGGCGAGCTGACCATCTACGACAACCTCGACGCCAAGGAGGACAAGGTCTGCTGGTCGGACCTGTGCCGGGGTCCGCACCTGCCGACCACCCGACTGATCGGCGCGTTCAAGCTGATGCGCTCCGCCGCCGCGTACTGGCGGGGGTCGGAGAAGAACCCCCAACTACAGCGGGTGTACGGCACCGCGTGGCCGACCCGCGACGAGCTCAAGGCGTACCTGAAGCTGTTGGAGGAGGCCGCCCGGCGCGACCACCGCAAGCTCGGCGCGGACCTCGATCTGTTCAGCTTCCCCGACGAGATCGGCTCCGGCCTGGCGGTCTTCCACCCCAAGGGCGGCATCATCCGCCGCGAGATGGAGCACTACTCCCGCCAGCGGCACGAGGCGGCGGGGTACGAGTTCGTCAACACCCCGCACATCACCAAGGCGCAGTTGTTCCAGACCTCCGGTCACCTGCCGTACTACGCGGACACCATGTTCCCGCCCATGCAACTGGAGGGCGCGGACTACTACCTCAAGGCGATGAACTGCCCGATGCACAACCTGATCTTCAGGTCGCGCGGGCGGTCGTACCGGGAGTTGCCGCTGCGGATGTTCGAGTTCGGCACTGTCTACCGGTACGAGAAGTCCGGCGTGGTGCACGGCCTGACCCGGGTCCGTGGCCTGACGCAGGACGACTCGCACATCTACTGCACCCGTGAGCAGATGGCCGGCGAGCTGTCCACGCTGCTCAGCTTCGTGCTCGACCTGCTGCGCGACTACGGCTTGGACGACTTCTACCTGGAGCTGTCGACCCGGGACGACTCGCCCAAGTTCATCGGGGCCGACGAGGACTGGGCCGAGGCCACCGAGGCGCTGCGGACCGCCGCCGAGACCTGCGGCCTGGACCTGGTTCCCGACCCGGGCGGCGCGGCGTTCTACGGGCCGAAGATCTCCGTGCAGGCCCGTGACGCCATCGGCCGGACCTGGCAGATGTCCACCATCCAGGTCGACTTCAACCAGCCGGAGCGGTTCGCGTTGGAGTACCAGGCCGCCGACGGTAGCCGGCAGCGGCCCGTGATGATCCACCGTGCGCTGTTCGGGTCGATCGAGCGGTTCTTCGGGGTGCTCACCGAGCACTACGCGGGCGCCTTCCCGGCCTGGCTGGCGCCGGTGCAGGTGGTGGGCATCCCGATCCGCGAGGACCACACCGACTACCTGCACGGCTTCGTCGCGGCGCTGCGCGCCGAGGGCATCCGGGCCCAGGTGGACGCGGGTGACGACCGCATGCAGAAGAAGATCCGGACGGCGCAGCAGCAGAAGATCCCGTTCATGGTGATCGCCGGTGACGACGACGTGGCCGCCGGTACTGTCTCCTTCCGCTACCGCGACGGCTCCCAGCGCAACGGGGTGCCGGTCGCCGAGGCCGTGACCCACGTGCTGGACGTGGTCAGCTCACGGACAAACGTCGGCCCGTCCGCCGCCGCGGAGTAGTAGCGACGCGTGCCCGGCCGGCCGCGCCGGCCGGGCACGCACGGCTGTCAGATGCCGCAGTTGGGCGCTGACCAGCCTCCGACCGCCGCCACGTGGGTGTGGTCGTTGTGGTCGGGGTAGCCGGGGCCGAGGATCTGCCCGAAGCCGTGGTAGCGGGCCTGCTGCGCCAGCCGGCAGAACGACGGGGACCCGACCAGGTCGACCCCGTCGCCGTACAGGTGTCGGCTGTTCGACGCTCCGCCGACGGCGCTGTTGCAGGCGTAGCTGCGAAAGCTGCTGCTGATCGCGATGGACACGTCGCCGAGGGCGTGCCGCATTGCCTGGAGCTTCCACATCGAGACGAGCGCGTTGAACCGGGCGGTGCTCGCCGAGACGGCGCCGCCGGACCAGTCACTGTTGCACTTGTTCAGCTCGGGGTAGCTGAAGTTGGCCGGGGTGCAGTCGTCGTCCTGGAGGGCGTAGAGCCGGTTGAACGTCTGTGGGCCGGCGATGCCGTCCGCGGGCAGCCCGTACGCCTGCTGGAAGCGGATCACCGCCGACCGGGTGGCCGGGCCGTACGCGCCGTCGAGGGTGAGCACCGCGCCGTAGCCGGGGTAGCCGGCGACCCGGATCTGGAGTTGCCGGACATCCTCGCCGGACGCCCCCTGGGACAGGGTGCGTCCCCAGGTGTAGCAGCCGTCCGCCTGGGCCGCGCCGGCAGTGAGGGTGACGCCGGCCACTGTGGTGGCGGCGGTCAACGCCAGTGCCGCGAGGAACCTGCCGAGCCGTCGGAACATGTAGCCCTCCATCAATGCATGGAAGTACGTGAATGCATGGAAGTTTCACGCCTCGACTTTGATCCGTCAAGAACTTGCAGTCCCGGATTTCCCGAAGGCGGGTGTCGCGGCGTGCCCGCACGGCTCCGTAGGATCGGCTCGTGACAGGGGCGGAACGGCACACGGACAGTGACGGCATGGCGGACGGCCTGGAGCGGCTCTGGACGCCACACCGGATGACCTACATCTCCGGTGAGGACCGCCCGGCCGAGGGGTACGAGAAGCCCACCGGCTGCCCCTTCTGCCGAGGGCCGCAGCTGCCCCCGGAGGAGAGCCTGGTGGTGGCCCGGGGCGAACACGTCTTCGTGGTGCTCAACCTCTACCCGTACAACCCGGGGCACCTGCTGGTCTGCCCCTACCGGCACGTCGCCGACTACACCGACCTGGACGTGCCGGAGACCACCGAGCTGGCGTCGTACACCCAGACCGCCATGCGGGTGATCCGCAAGGTCAGCAACGCTCACGGCTTCAACCTGGGCATGAACCAGGGCGGGGTGGCCGGCGCCGGCATCGCCGCGCACCTGCACCAGCACGTCGTGCCGCGCTGGGGCGGCGACGCGAACTTCATGCCGGTGATCGGCCGCACCAAGGTCCTGCCGCAGCTGCTCGGCGACACCCGCGACCTGCTCGCCCGCGCCTGGCCGTCCTGACCGCCGCCCGCTGCGCCGCGCCGGTCGCGCGGCCTCCGCGCCGGTCCGGCTAGTCGGCGCGCAGCAGCGTGGTCAGCTCCGACCAGCTCTCCACCCGGCGTACGCGGGGCAGCAGCGCGGCGTGTGCGGCGACCTCGGCCTTTCGGGGCCGGAACAGGAAGCGGTGCGGCACCGAGTCGAGATAGCCGAGCACCTCCAGCTTGTCGTCCACGAAGTGGGTCAGGCCGAGGCGTCTGGCGATCGGCGCCTTGTCCGCTCGCGTGCGGCAGAAGTGCACCCGCTCGACCGCGATGCCGGTGCGGCCCGGAAAGTCGTGGTGGGCCAGCCACTCCCGGGTACGCCGCTCGGTGGCCTCCCCGCACTTGGACACCAGGTGCACCTCGTCGAACGCCGGGCCGAGCGCCGCGAGCGCGTCGAACGCCCCGACGACGGCCGGGGTGCGCAGGTAGTGAGCGCCGAAGAACGACGTGTCCGCGTCGTCGTCGGCCGGCTCGATGATGACTCCGCCGATGTCCACCCCGAGCCGTCGCATGGCATTGATCATGCCGCACCGTGACCGTCTCCATGCACCCGCGTGTCCGCCCGCGGATCTGCTGCGCCCCGGCCTGCCGAAGGTGGCACGATCGGCCGATGGCAGTCACGACACGGGTGTTGGGGCGTAGCGGCATCGAGGTCAGCGCCCTCGGCATGGGGTGCTGGGCGATCGGCGGGCCCTGGGCGGAGGGCACCCAGCCGCTGGGCTGGGGCGCGGTCGACGACGACGAGTCGGTGCGGGCGGTACGCCGGGCCCTCGACCTCGGCATCACCCTCTTCGACACCGCCGACACGTACGGGGCCGGGCACGGTGAGCGGGTGCTCGGTCGTGCGCTCGCCGGTCGCCGCGACGACGCCGTGATCGCCACCAAGTGGGGTTACACCTTCGACGAGGCCGGCCGGCAGGCCACCGGCGAGGACGCGTCGCCCGGGTACCTGCGCAGTGCAGTGACCGCCTCACTGCGCCGGCTGGACACCGATCGGATCGATCTCTATCAGCTGCACCTTGCCGACCTGTCGGTGCCGAGGGCGCAGGCGCTGATCGGGACCTGTGAGGACCTGGTGGCCGAGGGCCTGATCCGTGCGTACGGGTGGAGCACCGACCGCACCGACCGGGCGGCCGCGTTCGGTCAGGCCGCCGCCGGTGCCACCGCCGTGCAACACGCCCTGTCGGTGCTGCGTGACGCCCCCGAGCTGCTCGCCGTCTGCGACAAGTACGACCTGGCCAGCGTCAACCGAGGTCCACTCGGGATGGGGCTGCTCACCGGCAAGTACTCGGCCGGGTCGACACTGCCCCGCGACGACGTACGCGGGCTGGCCCCGGGCTGGTTGGAGTGGTTCCGGGGCGGCCGGCCGGCACCGGAGTGGCTGCGCCGGGTCGGTGCGGTCCGTGCCGCGCTCACCGCCGACGGGCGCACCCTCGCCCAGGGCGCGTTGGGCTGGATCTGGGCGCGTAGCGGCCGCACCATCCCGATCCCGGGCTGCCGTACGGTCGCCCAGGTCGAGGAGAACGCCGCCGCGCTGCACCGGGGCCCGCTGCCGGCCGACCAGTTCGTCGAGGTGGAGCGTCAGCTTGCCGCCGTCCGCACCGCGGCCCTCCGCGACGCCGACCGCCCCCACTGGCCCCGCCCCACCCACCCCACAGTCCACCCGTAACCCGCCCCGTCCCCACCCCGATCCCGCCCGCCCCTGCCCGCCCCCGCCCCCGCCCACCCGCCCCGCCCCGCCCCCGCCTGCCCCGCCCCGCCCCCGCCCGCCCCGCCCCGCCCCGAGCCTGCCCGGGTCGATCATGGAGTTGTGGTGCCCCGCGAATCGGGCATAGACCAATGTTCTGCCCACCACAACTCCATGATCGACAAGCGAAGCCACCCCAGCCCTCGGCGATCTTGCACTTCCTGCGGGGATTCATGCCGCAATAGCGACATGAGGGCAACAGAAAGTGCAAGATCGCTGGGGCTGGGGCTGGGGCTGGGGCTGGGGCTGGGGCTGGGGCTGGGCGGGGCGGGGGTTAGGGGAGTTGTTCCTTGCGGGTCTGGTCGGCCAGGTGGGCGGGCATGGGGTCGTGGCGGACGAAGTGACGGCGGAAGGTGCCGGTGCCGGCCGTCATGGAGCGCAGCTCGACGGCGTACCGAAGCAGCTCGGTGGCCGGCACTTCGGCGCGGACGAGGGTGCGGCCCTCGGTGTCCGGGTCCGGTTCGGTGCCGAGCACCCGGCCGCGCCGGCCGGACAGGTCGCCCAGCACCGTGCCCACCGAGCCGTCGGGCACCCGGATGGTGACCTCGTCGATCGGCTCCAGCAGGGCCGGCTGGCCACGCTCTGCGGCGTCGCGCAGCGCCAGCGCGCCGGCTGTCTGGAAGGCCGCGTCGGAGGAGTCGACGCTGTGCGACTTGCCGTCGACCAGGGTCACCCGCAGGTCCACGACCGGGTGCCCGGCGACCAGCCCGCGCTCCAGTTGGGCGCGGACGCCCTTCTCCACCGACGGGATGTAGTTGTGCGGCACCGCGCCGCCGACCACCCGGTCGACGAACTCGAAGCCGCTGCCACGGGGCAGCGGCTCGACGTCGATGTCGCAGACCGCGTACTGGCCGTGGCCGCCGGACTGCTTGACGTGGCGACCGTGCCCCTTCGCGGGCACGGTCAGGGTCTCGCGCAGCGACACCTTGACCGGCTCGGTGTCCAGCTCGACGCCGCCGGCACGCAGCCGGTCGAGCACCACGTCCGCGTGCGCCTCGCCCATGCACCAGAGCACCAGCTGGTGGGTCTCCGGGTTGCGCTCCAGCCGCAGGGTGGGGTCAGCGGCGACCAGGCGGGCGAGATTGCGGGCCAGGGCGTCCTCGTCGGCGCGGCTCCGGGCGACGATAGCCACCGGCAGCAGCGGCTCCGGCATCTCCCAGGGGGCGATCAGCAGCGGGTCGTCAGCGGTCGAGATGGTGTCGCCGGTCTCGGCGCTGCCCGACTTGGTGATCGCGCAGATGTCACCGGCGACGCAGAGCGACACCTCCCGCACTGTGGCGCCCAGCGGGGTGTAGATGTGCCCGACCCGCTCGTCGGCGTCGTGGTCGGGGTGCCCTCGTTCGGCCATGCCGTGCCCGGAGACGTGCACGGTCTGGTCGGGGCGCAGCGTGCCGGAGAAGACCCGGACCAGCGAGACCCGACCGACGTGGCGGTCGATGGTGGTCTTGACGACCTCGGCGACCAGCGGCCCGGCCGGGTCGCAGCTCAGAGGCGGACGCGGCGAGCCGTCCACGCCGGTCACTGCCGGCAGCTCGTGCTCCAGCGGCGACGGGAACGCGGCGGTCAGCACCTCCAGCAGCACGTCCAGCCCGACACCGGTCTGGGCGCAGACCGGCACCACCGGGTAGAAGTGGCCCCGGGCGACGGCCTTCTCCAGGTCGTCGATGAGCACCTCGTCGCTGATCTCCTCGCCGTCGAGGTAGCGGTCCATGAGGGTCTCGTCCTCGCTCTCGGCGATGATCCCCTCGATCAGCTCGTCGCGGGACTCGTCGATGGCCCGCTGGTGCTCCGGGTCCGGGTCGCGGACGTCGGCGGGCAGCCCGGCACTGTAGTCGAAGACCCGACGGGTGATCAGGCCGAGCAGCCCCTCGGTGGAGACCCCGTCGTCGCCGAGCATCGGCAGGTAGAGCGGCATCACGTTGTCACCGAAGAGGCGCTGGCAGAGCGCCACCGTCTCGTCGACGTCGGCGCGAGGCTGGTCCAGTCGGGCCACCGCGACCGCGCGGGGCATGTCGACGGCGGCGCACTCCTCCCAGAGCGCGACGGTGGCCGCGTCCATGCCGCCCGCGGCGGAGACCACGAAGAGCGCGGCGTCGGCGGCCCGCAGCCCGGCGCGCAGCTCACCGACGAAGTCGGCGTACCCGGGGGTGTCCAGCAGGTTGACCTTGATGCCGTTGTGCAGCAGCGGCGCGCAGGACAGGCTGACCGAGCGCTGCTGGCGTACGGCGGCGGGATCGTGGTCGCCGACAGTGGTGCCGTCGACCACGGTGCCGGCGCGGCCGATCGTGCCGGTCGCCGCGAGCAGGGCCTCGACCAGTGTGGTCTTGCCCGCCCCGGAGTGCCCGACGAGCACCACGTTGCGGACCCGCTCGGGCTCGGTCACCACCGGCGTGCCGCCGGTGGAACCCTTCTCGTGACTCTTCTGCGCCATGGGGCGCACCTCCCTCAGCCGGTGGTGGTGGCGACCGCCGCGCGAGGTGGAAGCGGCCCGGGGCGAGTGCGCGGCGATATCCTCCGGTGGTCTGCTGCACAGCGGGAACGGGACGGGCGGACGGGTGAGCTGGCTCACCTCCCGGCTCGATCTCACACCCGTTGCCGGGTAGGCACAAGCCTCCCCCGGGCGGGTCGGCGGTACCGTCCGTATCGCCGGAGCTGGGCGGACCGTTATCGTGGGGACCGCCATGGCGAAGATCTTCCAAGTGTCGGCCCGCGCGGGGATGACCCGCGTCGTAGAGCCGATTGCCCGCGCCCTGCTGCGCGCGGGCGTCACCCCCAATGCCGTCACCGTCGCGGGCACCGTTGGTGTGCTCGTCGGCGCGCTCGGCTTCGGTGCCCGCGGCCACCTGGTCGCCGGCGCGTTGATCGTCACCCTGTTCGCGCTCACCGACCTGCTCGACGGGACGATGGCCCGGATGAGCGGCGGCTCCACCAAGTTCGGCGCCTTCCTCGACTCAAGCATGGACCGGGTCGCCGACAGCGCCGTCTTCGGCGCTGTCGCGTACTGGTTGGCCACGCAGGGCGACCACTCCGGGGTGGCCGCCGCGTTGGTCTGCCTGGCCGTCGGAGGCCTCGTCTCCTACGTCAAGGCCCGCGCCGAAGGGCTCGGCATGACCTGCAACGTGGGCATCGCCGAACGCACCGAGCGGCTGCTGATCGTCGGGGTCGGCGGCATCCTCACCGGTGTCGGTGTCGATCCGGCCCTGGAGATCGCGCTCTGGCTGCTCGCCGCCGTGTCGATCTTCACGGTGGGGCAGCGGATGACGCACGTCTACCGTCAGGCCCAGCAGCTCCAGCCGGACGGCCAGGCGTGAGGCGCGTGCCGGCGACCCGCCGTCGGACGACCGGCGGCCGAGTCGCGTGAACCTCACCGAGCTGGGCTACCTCGCCGGTTGGCGGGTGGTCCGCGCGCTACCCCGGCCGTTGGTGGCGGCGGCGTTCCAGGCGGGCGCGGACCGCGCCCACCGCGCCGGCGGCGGGGGTACGGCCCGACTGCGCGCGAACCTGCGCCGGGTGGTCGGCCCGGAGCTGCCCGACGCCGAGTTGGACGATCTCGTCAAGCGCGGGTTGCGCTCGTACGCCCGGTACTGGATGGAGGCGTTCCGCCTGCCCGCCCTGAGCCGGTCGCAGATCCTGTCCGGTTTCCGGCTCGACGGCGCCGAGCTGCTCGCCGCCGACGTGGCCGCCGGTCGGGGCGCGGTGGTGGCCCTGCCGCACGCCGGTAACTGGGATGCCGCGGGCGCCTGGGTGGCGGCCACCGGTTGGCCGATCACCACTGTCATGGAGCGGCTCAAGCCGGAGGGCGTGTACGAGCGTTTCATGGCCTTCCGGGCGAGTCTGGGGATGGAGATCCTGCCGACCCACGGGGGGCCGCGTCCGGCGTTCGACGTGCTGCTGGACCGGCTGCGGGCCGGTGCGGTGGTGCCGTTGCTGGCCGACCGGGACCTCTCCGCCCGAGGGGTGGAGGTGGACTTCTTCGGCGGCAAGACCCGGATGCCCGCCGGGCCGGCGTTGCTCGCGCTGCACACCGGCGCGCCGCTCTACGTGGCCTCGCTCTGGTACGAACCGGATGCCGCCTGCGCGTCGCTGGCTGGTCCGTTGCCGGTGCCGGGCCCCGAGGCGGGGCCGCTGGACCAGCGGGTCCGGTCGCTGACCCAGCTGATCGCCGACGGTCTGGCGGCGGGTATCGCCCGGCATCCGGAAGACTGGCACATGTTGCAGCGGATGTGGCTGGACCAGGCGAGGTCGGGGGAGGGCGCGGCGCTGCCCTCGTCGGCCTCCGGCCCGGCCTGAGGAGGTGGGCTGACGGATGCGGATCGGCATCGTGTGCCCGTACTCCTTCGACGTGCCCGGTGGGGTGCAGAACCACGTCATGGACCTCGCCGAGGCGCTGATCGCGCTGGGCCACGAGGTCAGCGTGCTCGCGCCGGCCGACGAGGATTCGCCGCTGCCGGAGTACGTGGTGTCCGCGGGGCGGGCCGTTCCGCTTCCGTACAACGGTTCGGTGGCCCGGATCGCGTTCGGCCCGGTGTCGACCGCCCGGGTGCGGCGGTGGATCACCAACGGCGACTTCGACGTGCTGCACGTGCACGAGCCGCTCACGTTGAGCCTGTCGCTGCTGGCCGTGCTCTCCGCCCGTGGCCCGGTGGTGGCCACGTTCCACACCGCGATGACCCGTTCCCGGGTCCTCGCCGCCGCGCAGGGTGTGCTCCAGATCGTGTTGGAGCGGATCACGGCCCGGATCGCGGTGAGCGCGCTGGCCCGTAAGGTGCAGGTCGAGCACATGGACGGCGGTGCGGTGGAGATCCCCAACGGGGTGGCGGTGGCCAAGTTCGCCGACGCCGAGCCGTTGCCGGGTTGGCCGGGGGAGTGCGCGGCTGGCACCGGTGGGACGCTCGGCTTCCTGGGCCGGTTCACCGAAACACGCAAGGGCTTCCCGGTGCTGCGCGACGCGTTCGTGACGCTGGCCGCCACCCGGCCGGGTCTGCGGTTGCTCGTCGCCGGCCCGGGTGACCCCGACGACCTGTACGACCAGTTCCCCGCCGAACTGCACGAGCGGATCACGTTCCTCGGCCTGGTCAGCGAAGCGGACAAGGCGCGCATGCTGCGCAGTGTGCACCTCTACGTCGCACCGAACACCGGCGGCGAGTCGTTCGGCATGATCCTCACCGAGGCCCTGGCGGCGGGTACGACGGTCATCGCCAGTGACCTGGACGCGTTCCGGCGGGTGCTCGACGGTGGGCGGGCCGGTCGGCTCTTCCCCACGGGTGACCCGGAGGGGTTGCGTGATGTGCTCAGTGAGCTGCTGGACGACCCGGTCGGGCGGGCCACGCTGAGTGCCTGCGGCGATCAGGTGGTCGCGAATTTCGACTGGCCCGTGGTTGCTCGGCGCGTCCTGGAGGTATACGCAGCGGCGATCGAGGCAACCGACGGGCGGGTCATCGACCAGGAATGGGTGGGGCTGGGCTGAGCCGGTGTGACGGATGGTGCGGAGGTGACCGGAGGGACCGGTCCGCCCGCGCCCAATCGGACGAAACGGAGCAGCACTACGATGCCGCACATGTGGTGGGTGGTGGCCGCGAGCGTGGTCGTGGGGCTGGTCGCGGCGTACCTCATCTGGACCGCCGGCCGGGTGGAGCGGCTACAGGGCCGCGCGGAGCTGGCGGCCCGGGCCCTCGACGCCCACCTGCTGCGCCGCGCGGCGGCAGCTGCGGTCCTGGCTGAGCGGCGTTTCGGCGTCGAGCTGTACGCGGCGGCCCGGATCGCCCTGGACGCCAGCCCGGACGAGCGGGAGGCGGCGGAGAACGACCTGACCCGGCAGTTGCGCGGCGTCCAGTTGGACCCGGGCGACCCGGACTGCGTGGCGGTCATCGCCGCGAGTCGTCGGCTCGCGTTGTCCCGGCAGGTGCACACCGACCTGGTCCGGGACGCCCGCTCGGCGCGCAGCCGGCCGCTGGTGCGCCTGTTGCGGATGGGGCGGGGCCGGGAGTGGCCGCGCTACTTCGACATCGACGACCCGACTCTCGTCGTGCCGGCGGACGTCCCAGCCGCCTGACCTCCGACTGTCGCCGCCTGCTCCCGGACGGGTACGGGCGAGCCGGTGACCACTGCCACAGTGCAGGCCACCGGGGGTCTGATTGGCTGTCGGTGCGGCGTTGAACCGCGCGTAGCATTTTCGCTGCCACCCCCAGAGCATGTCCAAGGAGCGATGACCCGTGCCCGAAAACACCGCCTCGAACACCGGTACCGCCCCCGTCGTCGGCACCGCCCGCGTGAAGCGTGGCATGGCCGAGATGCTCAAGGGCGGCGTGATCATGGATGTCGTCAACGCCGAGCAGGCCAAGATCGCCGAGGACGCCGGCGCCGTCGCCGTGATGGCCCTGGAGCGGGTG
The DNA here is from genome assembly GCF_044455385.1 of Micromonospora sp. NPDC051227. Classification (NCBI taxonomy): domain Bacteria; kingdom Bacillati; phylum Actinomycetota; class Actinomycetes; order Micromonosporales; family Micromonosporaceae; genus Micromonospora; species Micromonospora sp. NPDC051227. The sequence goes on along the minus strand of NZ_JBITET010000008.1, from coordinate 180,368 downwards.
CCCGCCGACATCCGCGCGCAGGGTGGGGTGTCCCGGATGAGCGACCCCGACATGATCGACGGAATCATCGAGGCGGTTTCCATCCCGGTGATGGCCAAGGCCCGCATCGGCCACTTCGTGGAGGCGCAGATCCTCCAGTCGCTCGGCGTGGACTACGTCGACGAGTCCGAGGTGCTGACCCCGGCCGACTACGCGAACCACATCGACAAGTGGGCGTTCACAGTGCCCTTCGTCTGTGGCGCGACCAACCTGGGCGAGGCGCTGCGCCGGATCACCGAGGGCGCGGCGATGATCCGCTCCAAGGGCGAGGCGGGCACCGGTGACGTCTCCAACGCCACCACCCACATGCGGAAGATCCGCCAGGAGATCCGCCGGCTGGCCTCGCTGCCGACCGATGAGCTGTACGTCGCGGCCAAGGAGCTGCAGGCCCCGTACGAGCTGGTCAAGGAGGTCGCCGAGAGCGGCAAGCTGCCGGTGGTGCTGTTTACCGCGGGCGGGATCGCCACGCCGGCCGACGCGGCGATGATGATGCAGCTCGGCGCGGAGGGCGTCTTCGTCGGCTCCGGCATCTTCAAGGCGGGCAACCCGGCTCAGCGGGCCGCCGCGATCGTCAAGGCGACCACCTTCCACGACGACCCGGACGTGCTGGCCAAGGTCTCCCGGGGTCTCGGCGAGGCGATGGTCGGCATCAACGTCGACGAGATCCCGCAGCCGCACCGGCTGGCCGAGCGCGGTTGGTGAGCGCGAGGAGTGAGCCGCTCTTGCGAGCCCCGCAGTCGCGAGGGAAGGAAGGGTTGGTGAGCGCGAGGAGTGAGCCGCTCTTGCGAGCCCCGCAGTCGCGAGGGAAGGAAGGGTTGGTGAGCGCTCTTTCCGGGCGGCGTGACGCGGAGAGGAATGGTGCGACCATGACGGCACCCGTGATCGGTGTGCTCGCGCTCCAGGGCGACGTCCGCGAGCACGTGGCGGCGCTGGCCGCGGCGGGCGCGGACGCCCGCCCGGTCCGCCGTCCGGCGGAGCTGGACGCGGTCGGCGGGCTGGTCATCCCCGGCGGCGAGTCCACCACCATGAGCAAGCTCGCCGACATCTTCGAGATGCGCGAGCCGATCGACAAGCGGATCGCCGACGGCATGCCGGTCTACGGCTCCTGCGCCGGCATGATCATGTTGGCGACGGAGGTGCTCGACGGTCGACCCGATCAGCGGGGTTTCGCCGGCATCGACATGACCGTCCGGCGCAACGCGTTCGGCCGGCAGGTCGACTCGTTCGAGGCGCCGGTGACCGTCGTCGGGGTGCCGGGCGAGCCGTTCCACGCGGTGTTCATCCGCGCGCCGTGGGTCGAGCGGGTCGGTGCCGGCGTCGAGGTCATCGGGGTGGTGTCCGACGGCCCGGCTGCCGACCGGATCGTGGCGGTCCGACAGGGCAACCTGGTGGCCACCTCGTTCCACCCGGAGCTCACCGGTGACCTGCGGGTGCACGCGTACTTCGTGGACCTGGTCCGCGCTGCTTCCTGAACCGGCGGGTGACCGCGCCGAGCTGTCCATGATGCTCGCCGCGGTCGCGGCCCGACCGGGTTTTTGTCCCGTCTGCCCTGGTCCGTCGGGGCCGGGCGGTCTTGCCGTGCGCGGTGCATGACAGGGACCCGGGGGACGTCGGTAGGATTGCGGAGATTCGGCAGGGCCATCTGCCCGCCACGGCTTCCACCAGAGCTGACCGGCACCTCCGCGTGCGCCGGCGGGAGCGGGGCGTGAGCGGTGCGGTCGATGCAGACGGCGGGTAGCAACGGAGGTAGAAGATGTCCGGCCACTCAAAGTGGGCGACGACCAAGCACAAGAAGGCCGTCATCGACGCCAAGCGCGGCAAGATGTTCGCCAAGCTGATCAAGAACGTCGAGGTGGCCGCGCGGACCGGCGGCGGTGACCCCTCCGGTAACCCGACGCTCTTCGACGCCATCCAGAAGGCGAAGAAGAGCTCGGTGCCGAACGACAACATCGATCGCGCCGTCAAGCGTGGCTCCGGTCTGGAGGCCGGCGGCGCCGACTGGCAGACGATCATGTATGAGGGGTACGGCCCGAGCGGCGTGGCCATGCTCATCGAGTGCCTCACCGACAACCGCAACCGCGCGGCGACCGAGGTACGGACCGCGCTGACCCGCAACGGCGGCTCGCTCGCCGACGCCGGCTCGGTGTCGTACATGTTCTCCCGCAAGGGCGTGGTGATCGTCCCCAAGGAGGGCACCAGCGAGGACGACGTGATGCTGGCAGTCCTCGACGCCGGCGCCGAAGAGGTCAACGACATCGGCGAGGCGTACGAGGTGGTCTCCGAGCCGACCGACCTGATCCCGGTGCGCACGGCGTTGCAGGACGCCGGCATCGAGTACGAGTCGGCCGAGTCCTCCCTGATCCCCAGCGTCAACGTGCCGCTGGACGAAGAGGGCGCGCGCAAGATCTTCAAGCTGATCGACGTCCTGGAGGACTGCGACGACGTCCAGAACGTCTACGCCAACTTCGATGTCAGCGACGACGTGATGGCGGCGGTCGACGCCTGACCCCGCCCCGCTCCCGCTTCACCCCGCCGCGATCTTGCACCTTTGACCCGACAGACGGGGTCACGCAGGGCATATCGTCAACAGGAAGTGCAAGATCGCGGTGGGGATTGCCGGCGGCGAACGAGGAGGTGCCATGGTGGTGACGGAGCCGTTCGCGCCCGGCGACACCGTGGTGCGGCGTGAGGTGCTGCGGGGTGAGGTCTGGTTCGGCTGCCCGACGATCTGCGTCGAGGATTCGCCCGACCTGCTCGCCCTCTACCTCCCACCGGGGGCCGAGTTCGGCTTCCCGGACACGGGCGTCTTCCCCTGCGGTCGGCACCCGTGGGAGGCCGCCGGGCACCGCTCCTGGTCCGGGCACGGCAAGCTGATGCTGCAACGCGCCGGTGAGGCGCACTCGATCGACGTGTTCTGGACCGGGCCGGGGCGCGACTTCGCCGGCTGGTACTTCAACCTCCAGGACCCGGTGCGGCGTACCCCGATCGGGGTGGACACCCTTGACCACGAGCTGGACCTGTGGTGGGCCGCGGACGCCGACCGGTACGTCTGGAAGGACGTGGAGATGTTCGCCCAGCGCCTCGTCGAGGGGCGCTACCCGGGCATGGGAGACGCCATCCAGGCTGAGGGTGACCGGATCGCCGCTCTGCTCGACGGCGGTGAGCGCTGGTGGGACCCGTCGTGGGCCACCTGGCAGCCCGACCCCGCCTGGACTGCGCCGCCGCTGCCCGCCGGTTGGGATCAGGTGCCACCCGCGCCCTGAGCGGCGCCGACGTCAGTTGCCGGGCAGCTTGTTGACCAGGAACACCTGATCCGGGCCGCCGGTGCACGGCTCGACCAGCGCCGCGTCGGACACGTCGCTGTCGTCGTCGCGCAGGCCGACGCACAGCTCGCTCCGGTCGGGCCGGATGCGGTACGCGCCGGGCGTCGCCCCGGCCGGTTCGAAGTGGAACACCTGCTTCGACCTGCTCGCGCTGCAATCCTCCTCGTTCCAGGGTTCGAGCAGGTCCCGGCCGGGATCCTCGTCGCGGACGGTGAGGCAGCCCTTCCCGAGCACCGGGTGGACCCAGTGGATGAAGAACATTCCGTCGGCCACCGGTTCCAGCGAGGTGTCCGGTGGGGTGGCCTCCGTGCAGGGCCGCTGGACGGCTATCTCCTTGGTGTACTGGCCGGTGCGATCGCGACCCTCGGTGAGGCAGAGGTGCGGGCTGCGGACGGGGCGGATCTGGCTGGGCCCTGCGCTCGGCGAATGGGCACCGGCACCCGCCGATGCGGTCGGATCGGTGGTTTGCGCGGCCTTCCTCTGCTCATCGTCGCGGCGCTCGACCCAGAAGCCCACGCCGAGCGTGGCCAGCAGGGCGGCGACGACGAGCAGCGCCAGCGGCGCGGGCCGTGCGAACCATCGTGGGCGAGCCGGGCCGGAGTGCTCCGGGGCCACGGTCGGGACCGCGTCGACCGGCGGTGGGTCCGCTGCCGGCGACGGCGGGGCCAACTGACCTGCCGCGAGGCGGTGCCGGGCCCGTAGCCACGTCTCGACCTGATCTTCCGCGCCGCACGCCCGCACGAACGCGGCCACCACCTCGGGGCGCGGCAGTGTGGACCGGCGCAGAATGTCCGCCGCGGTGCTGCGGGCCAGCACGTCACCCGTCGACGCGGCACGCTGCTCCAGTTGCCGGTAGGTGAGCCCTGACCGGTCTTTGAGCTGGCGCAGCATCTCGACGAACTCGGCCGGGTCGGACGCGTCGTCCGGGCGTAGCTCCCCCGTGGTCATTTCCCGATTCTCCAGACCCCGCGGACGCGAGGGCAAATCGGGTCCCGGCAACTGTCCGAGATGGTCGGACAGGATCCGGACATGCTGCCCTGAGCTGCCCGGACAGCCCAGCGCGGCGACCAGGGCATTGTCCTGGCCGACCGGGTTACCTAGCGTCTTTTCTCGATGGCCGCGCCGCTGACCGGCGTACGGCCGACGGGCTCGCGCCGGCACGGGTTCGGGCCCGACCACACCAACGACACGGGGAGATTCGATGGATGACACTGTCCGGGATCCGGTGCCGCAGGCGGCCACGGCGGGGGAGTACGTGGCGTTGCTCAGGGAGGTGCGGCGGCGTTCCGGTCTGACCTATCGGGAGCTCGCCCGACGAGCCTCGGCGACCGGGCACTGGCTGCCACCGAGCACCCTCGCGACGATGCTGGGGCGGACGACGCTGCCCCGGGAACGCACCGTCGTCGCGCTGCTGACCGCCTGCGGCACCCCGGCAGCCGAGGTCGAGAGGTGGCTGGAGACACGGCGGGACCTCGAGGCTCGCCTCGGCGAGCAGGGTCGAGGGGACAGTGACGCGGCACGGACCCCTGCCGGCCCGTCCACGGCCGTCGGGGCGAACATCCGCCCGAGCGTCGGCTCGGTTCCACAGCTACCCGAGGCGCCCTGGCCGGCCCGTCGCTGGCTTCGGCTGGCGCTGCTGGCGGTGCTCGGCGTCCTGACGGTCGGGGCGGCCGGGGCGCTGCGACCCCTCGCCCCTCCCACAGTGGACGGCTCGCCGACCGCTGGGTGCCCGGAGGTGCTGCGCCAGGGCATGTACGGCCCCTGCGTGCTGAGCCTCCAGGAGCACCTGGTGGCCGACGGACTCACAGTGCCGGTCGACGGCTGGTTCGGCCCGGACACCACCAGCCGGGTGATGGTGGTCCAGGCGTTTGGCGCTCTGCCGGTCAGTGGCACCGCGGACGAGCGGTTGTTCGACGAGTTGGCGGGCGATCGCAAGGTGCCCGCCAGTTGGTCGGAGGACCGGATCGGCAAACATCTGCGGCGGACGTTCCCGGAGGACCCCGCCGGGGCGGTGCAGGTGGCGCGCTGCCTGTCCGGCTTGGACCCGTACCGGGTGGAGGTCGGCGAGGACGGCACGCGGCGCTGGGGGTTGTTCCAGTTCAGTGACATGGATGTGTCCCGGTTCGGCGTCGACCGCCAGACGGCGCTGGACGCGGCGTGGAACATCAGGACGGCACGGGAGGTCTGGTCTCGTACCGGCGACTTCAGCCACTGGAACTGCGCGGCGTAGCGGTCACGCGTGACGCTCCCCGCCCGGTACACGAACCGGACGGGGAGCCCCCCGTTATCCCGACTGACGATTCACTGTCGCAGGCGGTTGGCGAAGACGTACGCGCCCACGGAACGGCCGGTGGCGAGCCCGGCGTCCGCGTCGAACCGATAGTGCACGCCGAGGTAGATCCGGCTCAGCGCGTTCTCCTCGGCGGCGTGGTCGAAGCCGGTCATGTGCCGGACCACGTCCACGGCGTGCGGATCGTCAGTGGTGGCGTCGAAGGCGATCGCATCGGTGCCGAAGAACCTCTTCATCACCGCGGACCAGGCCCCCGCGAAGGTGGCGTGCCCGGAGATGTAGGCCGGGAAGGCCGGCGTGTACGGCACCCCCTCGCGGGTCTGCGACAGCGGCTGCCAACCGGGGCCCTCCGTCGCCTCGATGGCGCTCACCGGCCGCCACAGGTCGACAGGCGTCTGGTACTTGGCGTCCCAGGCGGCGATGGCGGCGTCGGCGAGGGCGAGGGCGACCAGCCCGAAGAGCCGGGCGTTGGCCAGGATGCCGAGCTGACGCTGCTCCGACACGATCCGGGTGTGCGAGAAGAGCTGACCCGGTGGCTTGTACGTGCCTCCCAGGTCGTTGGCCCAGAAGAACGCGATCTGCGTCTGCTCGGGGGTCCGCAGCGACGACGTCCGACCGCCGTAGTCGCGGATCTCCTGCACCTGGGTGCGGTACTCCTGCTTGCTGAGCAGGTCGGCGTACCCGGTGGCGCCGGCCGGTAGGCCGGGCCGGAACTGCTGGCCCGAGGTGAGCGCGAACGGGGTGACCGAGCCCCAGTTCGGGCTGACCGCCGCCTTGCCGTTGGTCGGCCGCCACGCGCCGGGCACGTTCTCCTGCACGGGATAGGGCGCGTTGTTGTCGGAGCCGTCGTTGGCGCGAACCTGGAGGTTGGCGGCGGCGGCCGCCGCGCCGACTGTCTCGCCCCGCGCCACCTCGGCGTCGTTGACGCCGGACGGCCGGCGCTTGACAGCGTCGCCGAGGGCAACGGTGAAGGAACGACCGTGCCGGGTGTACAGCGCGGTCAGCACGTCGTACGCCGCCTTGTCGATGGCCGCGTGCACTGACGGCGCCACGACGTTGTCCATGGTCCCCGGGTAGCTGACCGGCACTCGCACCCGGTAGGGGTTGCCGACCCCGGTGACCGAGACGGCGGCGTCGTGCATCGCCGCGTGCAGGATGGCGGCCTCGCGGGACGAGGAGGTGGGTGGCAGGTCCAGCGCCTTGTAGGTGGACAGCAGGACACCGTTCCAGTACAGGATCGGGTCGGTGGCCGGGTTCACGGCCAGCGGGGTGAGCGAGATGTTGTCCAACCGGACCGTCGAAGCGGCCTGGCCCCCGAAGTGGAACAGCAGCACCGCCTTCGGGTCGCCGAACGGGGACACGAAATCGAAGGTGAACCGGCTCATCGAGGACGTCAGCGCGACGCTCTGGTCGACGGCGGAGGTGAAGGGCGTGTCCGCCCGGGAGACCGAGACCCGCAGGGAACGGCTGACATCGGCCGCGGCGTCGAACTGCAACCGGTACGACTGCGCGGCCGTCACCCCGAACTCGAAGTGACCGACCAGGTCCTCCCAGACGGGCTTGCCCACGGTCGCGCTGGTGCGGACGCGCAGTTGCCCAGCGTTGACAGTGGTGCTGGTCGAGGCGAGTCGGGTCCACCAGGGCTGGGTACTGCCGTTGTCGAACGTGCCGTTGAGGATGAGGTCGCCCGGTGCGGCGGTGGCCGGCGCGGGGTGGACGAGGGCGGTGAGGGTGCTGGCGAGGGCGACCGCGAGCACGACGCTGAGCAGACGACGGAGTTGCCGTGCGTTGATCGGTGGAGACATCGAGAGCCTTTCCGGTCCGGAAACCGGCGACGACCAGGTCGTTGCCGTGAGGATCGGCTCAACGTAGGAGTGTTCGCGCTGTTCACGGCCACCGAACGGCGCTCGGAACGGTGCCGCACGGCAGCGGGCGCCGGCATCCGGTCAGGACACTGACGCCCGTGCTGTGTGGACCGTTGGCTCAGCCGATCGTCTCCCGCTCCCGCCAGGCGGTACGCAGCGAGGTCCGGCCGTTGGTGCGCAGCAGCGAGCCCTCGTACACCCGGGCTCCGGCGAGGAGAAACGCGCCGGCGGCGAGCACCAGGAGGACCAGTGAGACGATCGGCTCCCAGCCGGCCGCGTCACCGGTGAAAAGCCGCAGCGGCATGGCCGTGGGCGACGAGAACGGCAGGTAGGACAGCACCCGCATCGCTGTGGCGTTGTCGTTCAGGAAGATCACCGCGAAGAACGGCAGCATGACGGCGAGCTGCACCGGCGTCGAGACGGCGGCGATGTCCTCCTGCCGGTTGGCCAGCGCGCCGGCCGCGGCCCACATGGCGGCGAGCAGCACGAAACCGATCAGGAAGAACGGTACGAACCAGCCGATCGCCGGAGCGAGCAGGCTGAGCAGACCTCCGCTGTCGCCGATCTGCAGCCCGAGCACCGCCACCACCGCGATCAGGGCGATCTGCGCGAACGCCAGGATGGCCCCGGCCACCACCTTCCCGGCCAGCAGGGCCCGGACCGGCACGGCGGCGACCAGGATCTCCACGATCCGGGTCTGCTTCTCCTCGATGACGCTCTGCGCGATCTGCACACCGAACGTCTGCGAGGTGATGAAGAAGACGAACGCGAAGACGAACGGCACCAGGAACGCCACCACCGGATCGACCGCGTCCGGATCGAGCAGGCGGACCGTCGGCTGGGTACTCAGGGCCCTCACCACGTCGTCGGGGGCGTCGTCCATGGCCAGAACGGCCGGTCCGGTGACCACCGCGGCGTCCACGTCGTCGTCGCGGACGGCCTGCTCGGCGGCTCGGTCATCGGGGACGACCCGGACTTCCAGCCCGGCGGCGCGCAGCGGCGCGGCCAGGCTCTCGGTCACGGCCACTGTGGACGGAGCGCCGGAGAACAGCGGCGGCAGGATGGTGCCGGCCGCGGCGATCAACAGGAAGAAGAGCGTGCCGAACAGGAAGGTGCGGTCGCGCAGCTTGACCCGGATCTCGCGTTCGGCGACCAGCCGGGTGGCCTGGGTGACGTTCACTGGGTGACCTCTCGGAAGATCTCGGTGAGCGAGGGGCTGATCGGGCGGAAGGCGCGGACCGGGCCGCGCGCGAGGGCGGCCCGCAGCACGGGCTGCTCGTCGGTGCCGGCCGGCAGGTCGAAGACCACCCGCTCGCCGTCCAACTCGACCACTGTCACCCCGGGGTGGTCGCGTACCCAGCCGGCGTCGTGCTCCACGACCAGCTCGAAGCGGGGCACCGTGTACGAGTCGCGCAGCTGCTGCCGGCTGCCGGCGGCCCGGATCACCCCGTCCCCGATGATCACCAGGTCGTCGCAGAGGCGCTCCACCACGTCGAGCTGGTGACTGGAGAAGAGCACCGGCGCGCCGGCCGAGGCCCGTTCCCGCAGCACGGCCACGACGGTCTCCACTGCCAGCGGGTCGAGGCCGGAGAACGGCTCGTCGAGGACCAGCACCTCGGGGTCGTGCACCAGCGCGGCGGCGATCTGGGCGCGCTGCTGGTTGCCCAGCGACAGCGTCTCCAGCAGGTCGTCGCCGCGCTCGCCGAGCCCGACCCGGTCCAGCAGCGCGTCGGTGGAACGTCGTGCCGCGGCGGCGTCCAGCCCGTGCAGCCGGCCCAGGTAGGCCACCTGCTCGCGGGTGGTCATCTTGGGGTAGAGGCCCCGCTCCTCCGGCATGTAGCCGAAGCGCCGGCGGTCCGGCCGGGTCAGCGCGGTGCCGCCCCAGCTCACCTCGCCGGCGTCGGGGGCGAGCACACCCAGGATGATCCGCATGGTGGTGGTCTTGCCGGCGCCGTTGGCGCCCACGAAACCGGTCATCCGGCCGGCGGACACCTCGAAGGACACGTTCCTGAGCACCTGACGGTCGCCGAAGCTGCGGTCGACGCCGTCGAGGCGAAGCGTTCTGGTCACGCACTCACGCTAGATCGATTACGCCGCTGCGCCGTCCGCCCGGCGGGTGAGCGGGCGGGTCCACCTCGCGGAGGACGCCGTCACCCGCCGGGGCGGACCACCCCGTTCTCGTACGCGAACACCACGGCCTGCACCCGGTCGCGCAGGCCGAGCTTGGCCAGTACCCGACTCACGTGCGTCTTCACCGTCGCCTCGCCCAGGTGGATGGCCACGGCGATCTCCGCGTTGCTCGACCCTGCGGCGAGCAGCATCAGCACCTCCCGTTCGCGCGGGGTCAGCTCGGCCAGCGCGGCATCGGCGTCCGGGCCCCGGTGGGCGGTGCCCGCCGGGTCGCCGGGTCGGGCGAAGGTGGAGATCACCCGGCGGGTGATCTCCGGGGCGAGCAGACCGTCGCCCCTGGCCAGCACCCGGATCGCCTCGACCAGTTCCTCCGGCGTGCCGTTCTTGAGCAGAAAGCCGCTGGCCCCGGCCCGCAGCGCGGCGAACAGGTAGTCGTCGCGGTCGAAAGTGGTGAGGATCAGCACCGCGGGCGCCCCGAAGCCGTCGGCGACGATCTGCCGGGTGGCCTCCAGGCCGTCCATCCCGGGCATCTCCACATCCATGAGTACGACGTCGGGGCGGGTGGCTCGGGTCATGGTGACGGCCCGTTCGCCGTCGGCGGCCTCACCGACCACCTCGATGTCGTCCTCCACCTCGAGGATGACCCGGAAGCCGGTACGGACGAGGTGCTGGTCGTCGGCGAGCAGCACTCGCACCGTCGGCCCGCTGTCGGGTGCCTGCTGGGCTGCCGCGCTCATGCCGTCGGCTCCGCGCCGGCTGCCGCCTGCTGCCTGTCGCTCGGCTCCCGCTGTGGGCCCACCGGCCGATCCGCCGACGCCGCCAGGGGGAAGCGGGCGCGTACCCGCCAGCCGCCGCCGGCCCGCGGCCCGGCCTCCAGGTCGCCGTCGTGGGCGGTGACCCGTTCGCGCATGCCGATCAGACCCAACCCGACGGTGTTCGCCCGGCCGCCGCCCCGCCCGTCGTCGGTCACGTCGACCTCCACCTCCCGGGCCAGGTAGCGGACCCGCACGTCGAGCAGGGCCGCCTCGGCGTGCTTCAGGGTGTTGGTCACCGCCTCCTGCGTCACCCGGTAGGCCGTCTGGGAGACCGATTCGGGCAACGCGACCGGGTCGCCGTACACCCCGAGGGTTGCCGTCAGCCCGGCGGCCCGAGCCCGCTCGACCAGCTCGTCGATCCGTTCGACGCCGCCGGCCGTCGGCGGCGCGGCGTCGGTGCCGGCGGAGGTCCGCAGCACGCCGAGCATCCGACGCAGCTCGTCGACGGCGGTGCGTGCGCTCTGCTCGATGGCGGTCAGCGCCGCGCGGGCCTTACCAGGGTCGCGGTCGAACACCCGGCGGCAGGCGGACGCCTGTACGCCCATCACCGACACGTGGTGAGCGACCACGTCGTGCAGCTCGCGGGCGATCCGGACCCGTTCGCCGAGCACTGCCCGTTCCCGGGCCTCGGCCTGCGACCGGCGCAGGTCCTCGGCCTGGGCGCGCAGCTCGTGCTCGCGGCGCGCGGCCACCCACGCGGTCTCGCCGAAGAAGTACGCGAAACCGAAGACCAGCACGTTGAGCAGGACACCGTTGACCATCGCGGCGAGTACCGGGGGCACCGGCCCGACCGCGTCGGCGAAGGTGTCCGCCGGGATGTGGTCGATCATCACCGCGTAGTAGATCCCGAGCCAGGCGAACATCGTGGCGATCACGCCGATCCGCAGCCGGCGGGAAAGCTGGCGGTCCTGCCCCCAGGCGCCGACGGTGTAGAGGGCGCAGAACAGGGCCCAGGAGGAGAACTGGCTCTCCGGGGCCGAGCGCGCCTGCGCGGCGATGAACGCCACCGCGACGACCAGCACTGTCGCGGTCGGCCAGCGTCGTCGCCAGATCAGCGGGAGGGTCACCGCGACGGTCCAGAACAGCTGCTCCGGCCCGGACGGCGGTGGGCCCAGCAGGAACGCGCCGGTGCTGCGGGCCAGGGTCAGACTGACCAACGCCAGCCCGGTCATCCCCAGGCCGATCCAGAGGTCGTTCCGGCGCTGCTCCGCCGTTGGACCCGGACGACGCCATTCCTCTCGCGGTGCCACGCTCATCCGGGAACGATGCCACGCCGCCCACCAGGCCCGCCGACCGGGCGGGCGGCGGCCCGGCGCGGGGTACGCGCCGGGCCGCCGTCTCTGGTGTCGCTCACGCGGTCGTTTGCTGGCGGGTCTTCCGGGCCGTGTCGATCAGGTCCCAGACCACGATCGCGGCCGCGCCCACAGCGATGGCAAGGCCGAGGCCGTCCCGGTTGTCGGCCTCCGCCACCCAGCTCAGGCGCTCGGCCAGGGCCGGGTTGAGCAGTTGGTCGGAGAGCGCGAGCCAGGCCAGCGGCACCGCGAACGCCAGGTCGAGCAGCGCCTTCGTGCCGAACAGGGCCCAGGTCCAGCGGTCGATCCGGTACTTCACGACCTCGAAGACGACACTGAGTGCCAGCACCCCGATCAGCGCCGGCAGCCAGAACGACCACAGAGCCGGGTCGAGGATCGGAATGTTCTCGCCGTCGGTGCCGCGCACCCAGGAGTGGTAGTGCTGAAGCGGCAGGTACGCGATGGTCAGCACCAGCATGATCACCGATGCGATGGTGTCGGCGAGGGGGATGCCTCGTCGCACCGGTGCGACGGGCAGCTGGTCGACCGTCCACTCCGGGAGGTCCACGGCCGTCTGGGTGCGCTCGATGATGGCGAAGGTCAGTGTGAGCCAGAAGGCGATCTGCACTGCCACCTGTATGGCCGCGACGATGCCGGGCCCGATGGCGCCGAAACCCTCTCCCTCGGCCGCCTCGACCACTGTGACGATCGTGCCGACGAGCGCCGGGACGAAGCTGAGCAGCAGCTTCAGCAGTCGCAGCCAGAGCAGGTAGTAGGTCGGGCCGATGAGCTGCAACCTGCGGTCGGCGTACCGGGCGGCCAGCACGTCCGGGTTGCCCAGCTCGGTGAGCACCTCCCGCTCGGCCACAGTCGGGTCCGTGCCGCCGTCGGTGCGGGCGTCGATCATGTCGTCGATGGAGGCCCGCAGCTCGGTGGCGATCTCGTCGCGGCGCTGGGTGGGCACCGATCGCAGGGTGGCGGCGAGGTAGCGGTCGGTCAGGGTGTTCATCGGTCCACTCCTTGGATCAGCCCGGTGATGGAGGTCTGCACGGCGGCGAGGTCGGCGAGGAGCCGGTTCAACATCGACTCGCCCTCGTCGCTGGTCCGGTAGAACTTGCGCGGTCGGCTCTCGTCGGTGTTCCACTCGCTGGTCAGCAGCCCCTGGTCCTCCAGGCGGCGCAGCAGCGGGTAGAGGGTGTTGGCGTCGACCGGGAAACCGTGGTCGCTGAGCCGTTGCAGCAGTGCGTAGCCGTAGTCCGGTCGGCGTAGCGCGACCAGGCTGGCCACCACGACGGTGCCTCGACGCAACTCCTGTAGGTGCGTCCGTAGAACGTCCTCGCTAACCATGTGTCACACCATACTGTGTGCCACACAGTGTTGTCCACCAGACATCATCGTGTCCGCCCAACCTCCGCTTCGAGCCGATACGACGTGCGGGGAGCCCGGTCGACACCGGACGCCCCGCACCTGGGAAAACTCAGCAGGACACACCCTGGCGGAAGTTCCGCTCGACGAAGCTGGCCGGGCCGACCTGGAAGTAGCCCACCCCCGGCCGGATCGGGTGGCCGGTGAACAGCTCCACCCGCGACCCCACCCGGACCAGGTACGCCTCGGCGTCTCCCGCGTCGTTGCGGATCAGCGAACCCCGCCAGCCGTAGATCGCCTCCAGCTCGTCGAAGGACATGCCGACAGTGGCGCCGGCGGGGGACCGCGGCGGCGCGGTGGCCGTACCGACCTCCACCAGTCGCCCGTCGCGGAAGGCCAGCAGGATCACGCCCGCCCAGGAACCGGTCGCGCCGGCGTGCACAACCCCGCCGCAGGTCGGCACGGTCCAGTCGAGGTGCCCGTTGGTGGTGAGCGACGCCAGGCTGGCGCCGATGCGGTACACGCCGACGCCACGAACGCTGAGCACCTGCGGGTGGCTGTGCCCGGGGGCGACGGCGAGCGGACCGCGGGCCGAGGCGGGCGCGGTGCCGCCGGCCTGGGGCGCTGCTGCCGCCGGGCCGGCCACGGTCGCCGGGACGAGCGTGCCGAGCGCCAATGCGGCGGTGGTGAGGAGGATCGCGGGACGGTTCATCGTGACTCCTTCGGTGATGGGTCTCCTGCCCTCTTAGTCACCGCGCCAGGGCCAACGGTTCGTCGGGATTCCGACGGGCCGGGTCTACTGTGCAGAGAAACGCCGACCGACCGTGCTGGCCGGGGGTGACATGGTGACGGCTCCACTGCGGATCGGGCCCTACGCCGTCGAGCGACTGCTCGGCGTCGGTTCGTTCGCGATGGTCTGGCTGGGCTACGACCGGGCGCTCGACGCGCACGTGGCGATCAAGGTGCTGGCCGAGAACTGGAGCCACGACCTACGGGTGCGGGAACGCTTCCTCGACGAGGCCCGGCTGCTCCGCCGGCTGGAGCACGAGCGGCTGATCCGGGTGCACGCCGTCGGTGAGCTGCCCGACGGCCGCCCGTACGCGGTCCTGGCCTGGGCGGACGGGGGCAGCCTGCGGGACCGGCTGGGCGCTGGTGAGATCCCCGCGCCGACGGCGTTGCGGCTGCTCGGCGAGGTCTGCGCCGGGGTCGCCGTGCTGCACCGCCACGGCGTCGTGCACCGTGATCTCACCCCGGGCAACATCCTGTTCCGCTCCGCCGGCCCCGGCGGCGGGGAACAGGTGCTGATCGCCGACCTCGGCCTCGCCAAGGCGCTCGCCGCCGCCTCCGGACTGACCGCCCGGGCCGGCACCCCGGGCTACATGGCCCCCGAGCAGGACGATCCGGGTGCGGTGGTCGACACCCGCGCGGACGTGTACGGGCTCGGCCGGCTCGGCATCCGGCTGCTGGCCGCCGAGCCGTCGGGCGCGAACCCGACCAGACCCGACCAGCCTCGGCGCGCCCCGGAGATTCGCCTACGGGACGACGTGCCTGCGGCGGTCGCGGCGGTGCTCGCCCGGGCCACCGCCCACCGTCCGGCCGATCGCTACCCGGACGCCGCTACCCTGCACGCCGCGCTGATCCGCGCGAGCGGCCCGGCGGGTCGGCCGATCGCGGCGACCGGTGGGACCGGCCCGGCGGGTCGGCCGATCGCGGCGACCCGCGCCAGCGGCACCGCTGCGGTGAGCGGTCCGGTGCGGCGACAGCCGCCACCACGGCCGGGAGCCCGCCGCCGGTACCGGTTGCGGTTTGCCGGGGCCGCGGTCGTGGCCATCGCCGCGGCCGGTGCGGTGGGTCCCGAGCCGGGTGGCTCCGGGTCGGGTCGGCCGGTCGGCGGCACGTACACGACAGGGCCGTTGACAGTGGCGTTGCCGCCCGCCTGGTCCGCCACTGGTGCCACCTGGGCCGGTCAGTACGGTGCCGACGGCGAACCCGAACCGGCGCTGGTGATGTCGCCGCAACCCCGCCGGTGGGCCGCCGACCCTCGCCTGCCCGGCGCGTTCGTGGGTCTCTCCGCCAGCACGGCGGCCCGTGCCACGCCCGCCGGGTTCCTGGCCGAGCGCACGCACGGCGCCTGCACGCCCGCGCCGGCCCGGGTCACCCGGCAGGCGGGCGTCGAGTGGACGGTGGTGGCGTACCGCTGCGACCGGGGTCGCCCGCAAATCATCGAGTCGGCCGCCCTGCACCCCGGCCGGCCCGCCCTGGTGTACGCGCAGATCGTCCCGCCAGCGGACAGCGGGCCCGCCTTCGTGGACACCCTGCTCGCCGGCGTACGCCTGCGGTAGGTGCGGCCCAACCCGCCCTAGCGGACCACAACGGTGATGGTGTGCTCCCGGCCATCCTTGGGGATCGTCACGGCGACGGTGCCGGGGCGGACGAAGCGGATGTCCACCACGCCCGCCTCGTACTGTTGAGAGACGAGCTCCGGGCGGTCCACGGTGACCAGCCCCGGCCCGATGCCCTGGATGCGCAGCACCGCACCGGTGGCGAAGCAGAGCGATTTGAGCAGCTCGATCTCGGTCTCGGCGAGCGGCAGGTCGTAGCGCACCGCGCCCTGACAGGCCGGCGTCGCGTCGGTCGCTGGGGGAGTCGTTCGGGGCGTACCCCTTGTTCTGGTGGGTGCGGGCGGTGGCGCGGCCGGGCGCGCGCTGGTCGGCGGCGGTCGGGACGGCGACCCGGTGGGCGTGGGAATCGTGGAGATCGTGGAGGGTGTCGGCGTCGCACCGGTCGGGCCGGGCGGTTGGACGGGCAGGGGCGAGACGGCGTCGGCGCCGCAGGCGGCGACCCCCACGGTGGCCGCGAGGACGACGACGACCCGGCGGATCGACCTGCGGCTCACTCGGCGCCGAGCCGTTGCCGGACCTGCCGCCGGGCCAGGTGCAACCGGGACTTCACAGTGCCCAACGGCACGTCGAGCAGGGCGGCGATCTCCGGGTAGCTCAGCCCCAGGACGTCGCGCAGGGCGACCACCTCGGCGAGGTCGGGGTGAACCGAGTCGAAGGCGTCGAGCAAATCGAGGCGGGTGCCCGCGACCACGCTGGTCCGTCGCGGGTCGGCCTGGTCGGGCAGCGGTACGCCCTCGGCCTCCAGCCGGCAGCGGCGGCGCAGCGTGCGGTACGTGGAGCGGGCCCGGTTGGCGGTCAACCGGTGCAGCCAGGTGCGGAACGAGGAGCGCCCCTCGAACCGGGTGATGCCGCCGGCCAGCGCCAGCAGGGTGTCCTGGCAGGCCTCTTCGGCGTCCTCCCGGCTCGGCAGGAAGCGGGCGCACAGCCGCAGCACCTCCGGGCGCACCGCGACCAGCAGGGCGTTCAGCGCGGCCGGGTCGCCGTGCGCGGCGGACCGGGCCAGGGCGTCGATGTCGTCCGCGTCGGGCATGCCGGATGTCCAATGCTCGCCGGTGCCGATCCCTGAGCGTACGACCGGTGCCGCCGCGATGGCCCGTAGCGTCCGGCACCCGACGCGAAACCGGGGCGCTACTCGAAGCGGGACACGTCTCCGGCGCCCCTGCGTAGGATCTCCGGCTCGGGCCCGGACAGGTCGATCACGGTCGTCGGCTCCTTGCCGCAGTCGCCGGCGTCGAGCACCGCGTCGAGCTGGTGGTCGAGCCGTTCCTTGATCTCCCAGCCCTGGGTCATCGGCTCCTCGTCGCCGGGCAGGACCAGCGTGCTGGAGACCAGCGGCTCGCCCAGCTCGGCCAGCAGCGCCTGGGTGACGGTGTGCCGGGGCACCCGCACGCCGACGGTCCGCTTCTTCGGGTGCAGCATCCGGCGGGGCACCTCCCGGGTGGCCGGCAGGATGAACGTGTAGCTGCCCGGGGTGGACGCCTTCACCAGGCGAAAGACCGAGTTGCTGATCTGCACGAACTGACCGAGCTGGGCGAAGTCGTGGCAGACCAGCGTGAAGTGGTGCCGATCATCGAGGTGTCGGATCTGCCGGATCCGGTCCAGCCCGTCCTGGTTGCCCAGTTGGGTGCCGAGCGCGTAGCAGGAGTCCGTCGGGTAGGCGACCAGCCCACCGCCGCGGATCAGGTCGGCGACCTGCCCGATGACCCGGGGCTGTGGGTTCTCCGGGTGTACGTCGTAGTACCTCGCCATCCTCCGAGACTAGGCGCACCCGGGGGCGATCAGGAGACGAGGGCCACCCTCGGCGCGGACGGTGGAGCCGCCGAGATCACCTCGGTAGGGTAGGTCCCGGTCGGCTCCGACCAACAAGATCCACACCGCCGGGGGGCGCCACGCATGGCTGATTCGTTCGCGCATCTGCACGTGCACACCGAGTACTCGATGCTCGACGGAGCGGCCCGACTGAAGGACCTGTTCGCCGAGGCCAAGCGGCTGGGCATGCCCGCTGTGGCGATCACCGACCACGGCAACATGCACGGCGCGAACGACTTCTACAACCAGGCGATGGCCGCCGGGATCACCCCGATCCTGGGCGTCGAGGCGTACGTGGCGCCGGAGTCGCGCTATCACAAGGCGCGGGTCAAGTGGGGTCGCCCGGAGCAGAAGAGCGACGACATCTCCGGTAACGGCGCGATCACCCACAAGACCATGTGGGCGAAGAACGCGCAGGGCCTGAAGAACCTGTTCACCCTCAACTCGCGCGCCTCCATGGAGGGGCACTACGTCAAGTGGCCCCGGATGGACATGGAGCTGATCGCCGAGCACGCCGAGGGGATCATGGCGACCACCGGCTGCCCGTCCGGCGCGGTGCAGACCCGGCTGCGGCTGGGCCAGTTCGACGAGGCCCTCAAGGTCGCCGCCAGCTACCAGGACATCTTCGGCAAGGACAACTACTTCCTGGAGATCATGGATCACGGCCTCTCCATCGAGAGCCGGGTCCGCGAGGGGCTCACCGAGATCGCCCGCAAGCTGGACATCCCGCCGGTGGTCACTAACGACTCCCACTACACCCACGAGGCGCAGGCCACCGCCCACGACGTGCTGCTCTGCGTGCAGACCGGCAGCAACATCGACGATCCCAACCGGTTCCGGTTCGAGGGCGGCGGCTACTTCATCAAGAGCGCCGACCAGATGCGCGCTGTGGACTCGTCCGAGCTGTGGCAGGAGGGCTGCCGCAACACCCTGCTGGTGGCCGAGAAGGTCGACCCGAAGGGCATGTTCGAGTTCCACAACCTGATGCCGCGCTTCCCGGTGCCCGCGGGGGAGACCGAGGAATCCTGGTTCCGCAAGGAGACCTTCGCCGGCCTGGCCCGCCGCTATCCGAACGGCATCCCCGAGGGGCACGTCGTCCAGGCCGAGTACGAGCTGGGCGTCATCAACCAGATGGGTTTCCCGTCCTACTTCCTCGTGGTGGCCGACTTCATCCAGTGGGCGAAGAACCAGGGCATCGCTGTGGGTCCGGGCCGTGGTTCGGCCGCCGGGTCGCTCGTCGCGTACGCGCTGGGCATCACCGACCTGGACCCGATCCAGCACGGGCTGATCTTCGAGCGGTTCCTCAACCCTGAGCGGGTCTCGATGCCGGATGTCGACATCGACTTCGACGAGCGCCGGCGCGGCGAGGTGATCAAGTACGTCACCGACAAGTGGGGCGACGACAAGGTCGCCCAGATCGCCACCTTCGGCACGATCAAGGCGAAGGCCGCGATCAAGGACTCGGCCCGGGTCCTCGGCTTCCCGTACGCTGTCGGCGACCGGATCACCAAGGCCATGCCACCGGCGGTGATGGGCAAGGACATCCCGCTCACCGGCATCTTCGACAACAAGCACCCCCGCTACGCCGAGGCGGGCGAGATCCGCGGCCTGTACGACTCCGACCCGGACGTCCGCAAGGTGATCGACACGGCCAAGGGCATCGAGGGGCTGATCCGGCAGACCGGTGTGCACGCCGCCGGCGTCATCATGTCCGCCGAGCCGATCATCGAGCACATCCCGTTGACGCGCCGTGACGCCGACGGGGCGATCATCACGCAGTTCGACTACCCGACCTGCGAGTCGCTCGGGCTGCTGAAGATGGACTTCCTCGGCCTGCGCAACCTGACGATCATCGACGACGCGGTCAAGAACATCGAGCTGAACCACGGCCTGAAGCTCGACCTGCTGGGCCTGCCGCTGGACGACAAGGCCGCGTACGAGCTGCTGGCCCGCGGTGACACCCTGGGCGTGTTCCAGCTCGACGGTGGGCCGATGCGGTCGCTGCTGCGGTTGATGAAGCCGGACAACTTCGAGGACATCTCCGCCGTCCTGGCCCTGTACCGACCCGGCCCGATGGGCGTCGACTCGCACACCAACTACGCGCTGCGCAAGAACGGCCTCCAGGAGATCACGCCGATCCACCCGGAGCTGGAGGAGCCGCTGCGGGAGATCCTGGCGCCCACCCACGGTCTGATCGTCTACCAGGAGCAGGTGCAGCGCGCCGCGCAGATCCTCGCCGGCTACACCCTCGGTCAGGCGGACCTGCTGCGCCGGGCCATGGGTAAGAAGAAGAAGGAGATCCTCGACAAGGAGTTCATCCCGTTCCGGGACGGCTGCCGCGAGCGCGGCTACTCCGACGAGGCGATCCAGGCGGTGTGGGACGTCCTGGTGCCGTTCGCCGGGTACGCCTTCAACAAGGCGCACTCTGCCGCGTACGGCCTGGTCTCCTACTGGACCGCGTACCTGAAGGCGCACTACCCGGCCGAGTACATGGCCGGGTTGCTGACCAGCGTCGGCGACGACAAGGACAAGATGGCGCTCTACCTGGCCGAGTGTCGCCGGATGCGCATCCAGGTGCTGCCGCCGGACGTGAACACCTCGGCCGGGCCGTTCACCCCGGTCGGCAAGGACATCCGCTTCGGCCTCGCCGCCGTCCGTAACGTCGGGGCGAACGTGGTCGCGTCGATCATGCGCTGCCGGGAGGAGAAGGGCGAGTACGCCGACTTCTACGACTTCCTGTCCAAGGTGGACGCTGTGGTCTGCAACAAGAAGACCATCGAATCGCTGATCAAGGCGGGCGCTTTCGACTCCCTCGACCACCCCCGCAAGGGCCTGCTCGCGGTGCACGCCGACGCGATCGACGCGTACGCCGACGTCAAGCGCAAGGAGGCCGTCGGCCAGTACGACCTGTTCGGCGCCGGCTTCGGTGACGCCGACACCGGCAGCACCACTGTGATGCCGACCATCGGCGACAGCGAGTGGGACAAGCGCGACAAGCTGGCCTTCGAGCGGGAGATGCTCGGTCTGTACGTCTCCGACCACCCGCTGTTCGGCCTGGAGCACATCCTCAACGCGGCAGCCGACACCACCATCGCCTCCCTGGCCGAGGAGGGCGCGGTGCCCGACGGGGCCGTCGTCACCCTCGCCGGCATCCTCTCCGGGGTGCAGCGCCGGGTCACCAAGCAGGGCCGGGCCTGGGCGTCGGCCACCCTGGAGGACCTGGCCGGTGGGGTGGAGACGCTGTTCTTCCCGAACACGTACGAGGTGATCGGGCAGTACATCGCCGAGGACGCCATCGTGGTGGTCAAGGGTCGGGTGGACCGCCGCGACGACACCCCACGGATCATGGCAATGGACATGTCCATGCCGGACGTCAGCACCAGCGCCACCAACAAGCCGGTCACCCTCACCATCCCTGTGCACCGCTGCACCCCACCGCTGGTGGAGAAACTCAAGGAGACCCTGGTGCTGCACCCCGGCGACACCGAGGTGCACGTCAAACTCCAGAACGGCGGGCGCACCACCACCCTGCGGCTGGGCCCGTTCCGGGTGGCGGCGACGACCGCGCTGATGGGTGACCTCAAGAGCGTCCTCGGCCCGGCCAACGTGAGCTGAGCCGGCCTCGGTCCGGCCGGCGTGCGCCGGCCGGACCGCCGGGCTCAGACCCGCTCGGGGGCGCTGATCTCGCGCAGTTGGCCGTCGGCCAACCGCAACCAACGCTGCACGCCGATCTCGGCGAGGAACCGTTCGTCGTGGCTGACCACCACGAACGCCCCCTGGTACGCCGACAGCGCGCTCTCCAACTGACCCACGCTGACCAGGTCCAGGTTGTTTGTCGGCTCGTCGAGCAGCAGCAGTTGCGGCGCCGGCTCGGCGCAGAGCACACAGGCGAGGGTGGCGCGCAACCGTTCACCGCCGGAGAGCACCCCGACCGGCAGGTTCACCCGGGCACCCCGGAACAGGAACCGGGCGAGCAGGTTCATCCGCTTGGCGTCCGGCAGGCTCGGCGCGTACGCGGCGAAGTTCTCCGCCACCGTACGGTCGAGGTCCAGCAGGTCCAGCCGCTGCGACAGGTACGCGATCCGCCCCTCGCCGCGCTTCAGCTCACCGCCGGACGGTTGCAGGTCACCGTTGACCAGGCGCAGCAGGGTCGACTTGCCGACGCCGTTCGCCCCGGTCAGGGCGATCCGTTCCGGTCCCCGGATCACCAGGTCGGCGCCGTCGCCGCCGAACAGCTCCCGGTCGTCGAAGTGGGCCCGCATCCCGTGGCCGGAGAAGACCGTGCGCCCGCCCGGGACGGTGGTGTCGGGCAGGTCCACGACGATCCGGTCCTCGTCGCGTACCGCCCGGCCGGCCTCGTCGAGTCGGGCCTTGGCCTGACCGAGCCGGGACGAGTGTGTTTCCTGCGCCTTGCCCGCCGACTCCTGCGCGCTGCGCTTGAGCCCACCGGCGACGATCCGGGCCAGGCCGGCGTTCTTCAGGTTCTTCGAGGCGTTGCTGGCCCGCCGGTCGGCCCGCTCCCGGGCCTGCTGCATCTCCCGCTTCTCCCGCTTGACCTCCTGCTCGGCGTTGCGCAGGTTGCTCTCGGCCACCTCCCGCGCCGCCTGCACCGCCTCGGTGTACGCGGTGAAGTTGCCCCCGTACCAGCGGATCTCGCCCTGGTCCAGTTCGGCGATGCGGTCCATCCGGTCCAGCAGTTCCCGGTCGTGGCTGACCAGCAGCAGGCACCCGGACCACTCGGTGAGGACGTCGTAGAGCTTGTGCCGGGCCTCCAGGTCCAGGTTGTTGGTCGGCTCGTCGAGCAGCAGCACGTCCGGGCGGCGCAGCAGTTGCGCCGCCAGGCCGAGGGAGACCACCTGGCCGCCGCTGAGGGTGTGCAGCCGGCGGTCGAGCGACAGCTCACCCAGGCCGAGCCGGTCCAGCTCCGAGCGGGTGCGCTCCTCGATGTCCCAGTCGTCGCCGATGGTGGCGAAGTGCTCCTCGCTGGCGTCGCCGGCCTCGATGGCGTGCAGCGCCGCGATCCGCTCGGCCACGCCCAGCACCTGCGCGACGCTCAGGTCGCCGACCAGCGGCAGTGTCTGCGGGAGGTAGCCGAGCACACCGTCGACGGTGACGCTGCCGCCGCTGGGTCGCAGCTCCCCGGCGATCAGCCGCAGCAGGGTGCTCTTGCCGGCGCCGTTGGGCGCGACCAGCCCGGTGCGACCGCCGGGAACGGTGAAGGACAGCTCGGAGAAGACCGGGGTGTCGTCCGGCCAGGAGAAGGACAGGTTCGAGCAGACGATGAACGCATCAGACATGCGAGTGACCTCAAGGGGTGGGGTGGGCGCGCCGAAGCCGCCCGACGACACGGGGACCGGTGGAACGACGGCATGGCCACGGCGGCTGCGCGGACGCGCGCCGAACCGGTGGCCGAACATGTCCGGTCTCACCCGGAGATGTCGTCGTCACCCGCCATGTCTGGTCTCCCTGGTCGTACCGCTAACCCAACGCGCCGAGTCTAACAACGGATCTCCGCCCCGCCACCGAGTTCCCGGCCTGCCACCGCTTCGCAGTACCGGGCAGCCACACTCGCCCCGCTCAGCGGGGCCGGTATTCGACCTCGGGGCGGCCGGGGGTGCCGTAGCGGGGGGTGCGGGCGGCCCTGTCGATGGTCACCAGATATTCCAGGTAGCGGCGGGCGGTCACCCGGGAGATGCCGGTCAGCGCGCTCACCTCGGTCGCGGACAGCCCGACCGCCGCGCGGGTGCCGTCGGTGAGCGCGGCGCGTACCCGATCGAGGGTCTGCGCGTCGAGCCCCTTGGGCAGGCTGTGCCCGGCGGTGCCGCGCAGGGTGGCGAACATCTGGTCCACCTCGTGCTGGGCGGCGACCTCGCCGTCGGCGAGCGCCTGCGCGCGGTAGTCGGCGTACCGCTCCAACTTGTCGCGGAACGCGGCGAACGTGAACGGCTTGAGCAGGTAGTGGGTCACCCCGAGGGACACCGCTGTGCGCACCACCGCCAGGTCCCGCGCGGACGTCACCGCGAGCACGTCGACGCTGCTGCCGGCCGCGCGCAGCGCCCGGCAGACGTCCAGGCCGTGCAGGTCGGGCAGCCGAAAATCAAGGAGTACGAGGTCCACGTCGCCGCCGCCGCCCGCGCGCAGGGCCGCCATCGCCGCCCGCGCGGTGTGCGCCACCCCGACCACCACGAAACCGGGAACCCGTTCGGTGTACGCGCTGTGCGCCTCGGCCAGCAGCGGCTCGTCCTCGACGACCAGCACCCGGATGGCGGTCATGACCGCTCGATCCTGCTCGGCAGCCGGACGGTGAACAGGCTGCCGCCGTCGTCGGAGCGACAGACCTCGGCGCTGCCGCCGTGCCGGCGCACCACCTGCCCGACCAGCGCCAGGCCGAGGCCCCGGCCGGTGCTCTTGGTGGACCAGCCGCGCCGGAACGCGTCGGCGACCCGCTCCGGTGCCAGACCGGGGCCGCTGTCGGCCACCCGGACCACCAGCTCGTCGTCAATCGCGCCGACGAAGACCCGCACCCGGCGCGGCGCGGGCGTACCGGCCACCGCCTCGAGGGCGTTGTCGACCAGGTTGCCGACGACTGTGAGCAGGTCACCGGTCGGCAGCGGACTGTCGTCGAGGCGGCAGTCCGGCTCGATGACCAGATCCACCCCGCGCTCGCCGGCCTGTGCGGACTTGCCGAGCAGCAGCGCGGCCAACGCCGGCTCGGTCACCGCGCCGACCACCCGGTCGGTCAGCTGTTGGGCGAGGGCCAGGTCCCGGGTGCCGAGCCGAACGGCCTCGTCGGCGCGGCCCAGCTCCACCAGGGTCAGTACGGTGTGCAGCCGGTTGGCCGACTCGTGGGTCTGCGCCTGCAACGCCTCGGTCAACGCGCGCACCGAATCCAGCTCGCTGGCCAGGGTGCGCAGCTCGGTCTGGTCGCGCAGGGTCAGCACGGTGCCGAGCACCGCGCCCTCGAAGCGGGTGGTCCGCTGGTTGGCGACGAGCACCCGGTCACCGGCGAGGATCGGCTCGTCGCGGGCGTCACGCCCGGAGTCGAGCAGCTCGGCCGCCGCGGGCGGCAGGTCGATCCCGGCCACCGGCTGGTCGATCACCGGCGCGTCCGCGTCGAGCCCCAACAGCCGGCGGCCCTCGTCGTTCACCAGCGCCACCCGACGATCGGTGGTCAGCACGACGAGACCTTCGCGCACCGAGTGCAGAACGGCGTCGTAGTACTCGTACATCCGGGTCATCTGGGCCGGCCCCAGACCGTGCGTCTGGCGACGGAGCCGGCGGCTGAGCAGCCAGGAGCCCGTCGCGGCGAGCGCCAGAGCCGGCGCGACCACACCGAACAGCACCGGCAACTGGCCGAGCAGCTTCTTGTCGATCTCGCGGGTGGTGATGCCCACCGAGACCAGACCGACGAGGCGCCGCTGCTCGTCGTACACCGGAACGACCGCACGCACCGACTCGCCGAGCGTCCCGACGTTGGTGGTGGTGAACGCGCGGCCCGCCAGAGCAGGCCCGATCTCACCGACGAACGGCTTGCCGATCCGGTCCTGCGTCGGGTGCGAGAAACGGGTGCGGTCGGGGGCCATCACCACCACGAAGTCGGTGCCCGTGGCCTTCCGGGTCGACTCGGCGTACGGCTGGAGGACCCTGGCGGGGTCTGCGGTCGTGAGGGCCGCCCGGACGTCGGGGGAGCCGGCCACGGTCTGCGCCACCGCCAGCACCTCCTCCTGCGCGGCCTGGCGGGAGTCGCTGCGGGCCAGCCAGACGGCGCCCGCCGCTCCGGCCAGCACGAGCAGCGTCACCACCATCGCCTGGAGGGCGAAGAGTTGCCCCGCGATGCTCCACTGGCGTCGGGCCACCTCCACCACCTCCCTCGTCGCGCCACCGTTTCTGCCATCGCGGTGAACAGAATGACCGCAAGGCTGTCAACTGGTGAGACGCGCTTCACATTGTCGACATGGACACCACCGCATCCGCCACCACCCCGGCGCCGGCGGTCCGCCGGGACCGTACCCGTTACCTGTATCTGGCCGTCATCGTGGCCGTGGTCGCCGGCATCGTGGTCGGCCTGGTCGCCCCCGATTTCGGCAAGGAACTCAAGCCGATCGGCACCGGCTTCGTCAACCTGATCAAGATGATGATCAGCCCGGTCATCTTCTGCACCATCGTGCTCGGCGTCGGCTCCGTCCGGCAGGCCGCGAAGGTCGGGAAGGTCGGCGGCCTGGCCCTCGGCTACTTCCTGACCATGTCGACCGTCGCGCTCGCCATCGGCCTGGTCGTCGGCAACCTCATCCACCCCGGCTCGGGCCTGAACCTCGGCCCGGACCTCGTCGGCTCCGGCAAGGCCGCCGCCGGTGACGAGGCCGCCGGTACGGCCGACTTCCTGCTCGGGATCATCCCGACGACGTTGCTCTCCTCGCTCACCGAGGGCAAGGTGCTCCAGACGCTGCTGGTCGCCCTGCTGGTCGGCTTCGCCGTTCAGGCCATGGGCCGGCGGGGTGAGCCGGTGCTCAGCGCCATCACCGTCATCCAGCGGGTCGTCTTCAAGGTCCTCGCCATGATCATGTGGCTGGCGCCGATCGGGGCGTTCGGCGCGATGGCCGCCGTGGTCGGCGCGACCGGCGTGGACGCACTCAAGAGCCTCGCCCAGATCATGGTGGGCTTCTACGCCACCTGTCTGATCTTCGTGCTGGTGTTCCTTGGCGCGCTGCTGTGGTTCGTGGCCCGGATCTCGATCTTCTCGTTGCTGCGTTACCTGGGCCGGGAGTTCCTGCTGATCCTGTCGACCTCGTCGTCGGAGTCGGCGCTGCCGCGGCTGATCGCCAAGATGGAGCACTTCGGTGTGAGCAAGCCGGTAGTCGGCATCACGGTGCCGACCGGCTACTCGTTCAACCTCGACGGTACGGCGATCTACCTGACCATGGCGTCGCTCTTCATCGCCGACGCGCTGGGCAAGCCGCTGGCCATCGGCGAGCAGATCTCGCTGCTGCTGTTCATGATCATCGCGTCGAAGGGTGCCGCCGGGGTCACCGGTGCCGGGCTGGCCACGCTGGCGGGCGGCCTCCAGTCGCACCGGCCGGACCTCGTCGACGGGGTCGGGCTGATCGTCGGCATCGACCGGTTCATGTCGGAGGCTCGGGCGCTGACCAACTTCGCCGGCAACGCGGTGGCGACCGTACTGGTGGGAACCTGGACCGGCGAGTTCGACCGGGAGCGGGCGGCCGGTGTGCTGAGCGGCAACGACCCGTTCGACGAGGCCACCATGGTCGACGAGCACGACGACGAGGCGACGTCCCGCCCCGCCGAGAAGGAGGCCACGCCGGCCGGAGCCCCGGCCGGAGCCCCGGCCTGAGTCACGGCGTGGACCCGGGGTCGCGGCGGCCGAGTGCCGCCGCGACCCCGGTCCGGCAGCGCCGCGCCGCCGCGACCCCCTCCGGCCGTGATCCACTCGGCTTGCTGAAATTCGGGGGATCCGAGCCGCCCGGACACCGCGATCTCCTGAAAGTCGAGTTGATCAGTGGGCGGACCCGTGCGGGCGGAGGGCTAGGGCGTGGTGGTCTTGTCGCAGGGGACGCCGATGCCGAGGTGGACGCGGTCGTTGTGGCCGTTCGACGTCACGATGAGCGGCACGCAGGCGGCCTGCGCGACCCAGGTGCCGCCGACGAAGACCATCCACTGAGCCTGCCCACCCTCCGGCGCGCAGGCGTGCACAGTGACGGTCGCCGCGGGCGTGCCGGTGCCGCCCCAGCCGAGCCGGGCCTTGTCCTGCCAGCCCTGTGCCACCCGCAAGTCGACGACCGTGCCGGCGCGGACGACGAGCCCCCACTTGGCGAACAGCCGTGCCGCCGGCTCGGCCTCCCCGGAATCTTCCGCCGACATCACGGGGGCGGTGGGCACAGCCACGTCTTCGCCCACCAACCGGTAGCCCGCCGGCGGTGCTGGCAGCGTGTCGACCGATGTCGTGCAGGGCGGCCCACCACCACTGGCGTCCGTCGACGGCGCCCCGCCGTTGGCCGGCGGGGTGGCGTGCTGGCGCGAGTCACCCGCCGGCGTGCAGGCGGCCAGAGCCACCGCCAGGCTCAGGAAGCCCCACCGGGTGATCGGCCTGGTCCGGCTGTCCGGCCCGGGATCCGGAAGGGCCGGGGCACGCGGGGGCCGGGTCCCACCGGCACGGGCACTCATCAGACATTCATAGCTGGTGGCCGGACCTTGCGCGTCCTGGCCGGTGGGGCTTGCCGCCAATCTGACCACCGCATCCGGGGTGTCAACTCGAAGTGGTGGGCCAACTCAGCGCTGACGGCGGGGGCTTCGATGGTTACGGTCGTGGATGCCGAGGTATCCCGACCGTCCGAGGAGTGATCGCATGCCCCCCTCTCCGTCCCGGCTCTTCGCCGAGATAGCGACGGCCGAACCACCCGCCGAGACCAGAGTGGTCATGCGACGGGCGGTGGTGCTCGGTGGCAGCATGGCTGGGTTGCTGGCGGCCCGGGTGTTGAGCGACCACGCCGAGGAAGTGCTGATCATCGAACGGGATCCGTCCGATGTCGACGCCGGCCCACGGCCGGGTGTGCCCCAGGGCAGTCAGGTGCACGCGCTGCTGCCCGCCGGTCAGGTCCAGTTGGAGCGCTGGTTTCCCGGCATCGCCGACGAGGCGCTCGCGCTCGGCGCCCCGCCGCCACCGCGCGACCCGGGCTCGGCGAAGGTCTTCGTGAACGGCATGTTGGGTCTGCCGCCCGCGGCGACCGGCACCGGGCCGGCGCTGATCACCACGCGTCCGTTCCTGGAGGCGCTGGTCCGCCGACGCACCCTCGCCATCGACAACATTCGCATGGTGTACGGCCGGGCGGAGGGTCTGCTCTTCGACGAGCGGCGGGTCACCGGCGCCCGGTACCTGCCCGAGGGTGGCACCGGGCCCATCGTCGAAGCGGCGGACCTGGTGGTCGACGCGATGGGGCGGTCCAGCCGGTTGAGCGACTGGCTGGCCGAGCACGGGTGGCCGCGCCCGCCGCTGCACCGCATGCCGATCAAGCTGAACTACGCCACGGCGCTCTTCAAGCGCGACGAGTTGGTCAGCGACGCCTGGGTGGCGGTCTTCCACACCATGGCGGGCAAGGGGCGTACCGCCCGGATCGGTGGAATCAACTCGGTCGAGGGGGACCGCTGGATCATGCTGGTGGCCGGCTACGACGGGGATCGGCCCAGCCGCGACGTCGCCGACTTCACGGCCCGTTGCCGGGAGCACTACCCGCAGATGTTCGGTGACATCGCCGAACACGGGGAGATGCTCGGCGGGGTGGTCACGTACCACCAGGCGGACAGCCGACGCCGCGACTTCCACAAGCTCGACCGGCTGCCCGCCGGGTTGGTCGCCGCCGGCGACGCGGTCGCGTCCTTCAACCCGGTGTACGGCCAGGGCATGACCTCCGCGACACTGCACGCCTCCTGTCTGTCGAAGTACCTGCGCTCCGGTCCGAAGCCGCACGACGAGCCCGCGCACGCGTACTTCGACCAGGTCCGCGTGGTGGTCGACGCCGCCTGGCAGATCTCCACCACCGCCGACATCGAGCTGCCGCACGTCGACGGGCCGTACCCACCCGGCTACAAGGTCACCAAGTGGTTCGGGGACCTGCTCTTCCGGGCGTCGCTGACCGACCCGGTGCTCAACGCCCGGCTGGGTCGGGTCACCACCATGCTCGACCACCCGGCCGCCCTGAGCCGCCCCGGCACCCTGTTCCGGGCCCTCCGGCTCGGCCTGCTCGGCGGCTCCCGGCGGTGATTCGTCGCCAAAGCCGCCGCCGGTCGCGGGGCGCGGTGGAGAATGGTGGGCCGGGGAGGGGTGCTGCGACGAACCGGGGGAGCGGTCGTGCTCGGAACCAGCCTCCTTGGCCGGCTTCGCCGCCGTGACCCAGGCGATGCCATCCTGCGACGCGCGGCCCGGCTGACGCTCGTCGCGTCCGTCGTCTTCTACGGCTGCCGGTACGGCGCGGGCAGCTCGACCCTCGCCACGTACGGGCTGTTCGGCACGATCGCCACCGGGTCGTTCGCGCAGCTACCTGGTCCGGCGTCGCAACGGGCGCGGATCCTCGTGCTGTCGCTCCCGGCGGTGTGGGCGCTGATCGCGGCGGGCTCGCTGCTGGCGTGGAGCACCTGGGCGGCCGCCGGTGGCATGCTGGTCGTCGGGTTCGTGGTGGCGTTCGCCGGGGTCGGCAACCCGCGCCTGGTGGGTTTGGCGAGCGCGTTCCAGCTCTTCTACATCCTGGCGTCGTTCCCGCCGTACCAGCCGGGCACCCTGCCGGTGCGACTCGGTGGGGTGACCCTCGCCGTCGTGCTGCTCGCCGTGGCCGAGGTGTTCCTCTGGCCCGACCCGGTGCCGGTCTCCTACCGGCAGCGCCTCGCCGAGGCGGCGGACGGCGTCGCCGCCTTCCTCGACGCCGCTGCCGAGAAGTTGACCGACCCGCACGCCGCTGCGGGCGACCCGGGCAGGCGGCGCGAGCGGGCGCACGACGCGGTGGCGGCGATCGAGCTGAACCGCAGCCCTCCGGCGTGGGCGCCCACCGCGGCGGGCGCTCAGGATCGGGCGTTGCGGATCTGCGCGGCCGCCTTGCGGAAGGTGCTCACCGAGGCGGACCGGTTGGCGGCGGACGCCCCGCCGGAACCGATCCCGGACCTGGCGGCGGCGCGCCTACTGCGCTCGTGCGCGGACACCACCCGCGCGGCCGGCCGGAGCCTGTCGCCGGGTGCCCCGGCGGTGACCCCGGCCGACCTGGATGTGGCGGTCGAACGAGCCGAGGCGGCGTACCCGGTGGGAGAAGGCCAGGTCCGCGACGCGCCGGACGTACCCCGGTTGTGCCGGGACGCGACAGCGCTGGCCCTCGCGGACCAGGTGCGGGTCTTCGTCGTCGGTTCCCGGGTGGCTACCGGGGCGCGGCTCGGCGGCGACGACGCCTCCTCGGCGCTGTTCGAGTACGCCCGACGCAGCCCGTGGACGCTGTACTGGTGGCAGTTCCGCTCCCACCTGGCGCCGCGCTCGGTCCACCTGCACAGCTCGCTGCGGCTGGCCGTGGCGCTCGCCATCGCCCGGGTGGCCGCCGGGGTGTTGCAGCTGACCCACGGCTTCTGGGTGCTGCTGGCCACCCTCACGGTCCTGCGCACGTCGGCGGCCGACACCCGCACCGCCCTGCGGCCGGCCGTGCTGGGCACGATCGTCGGTGCGGTCGTCAGCGGCGGGGTGATGCTCGTCGTCGACGAGCCGATCGTGTACGCCGTCGTCCTGCCGGTCACCCTGCTGCTGGCCTTCGGCGTCGGCCGCCTGCTCGGCCCGGTGTGGCAGCAGGCGCTGTTCACAGTGCTGCTGACTGTCGTCTTCGCCCAGCTCAGCCCGGAAGGGTGGCGGCTCGCCGAGGCGCGCCTCGTCGACGTGCTGCTCGGCGCGGTGATCGGTGTGCTCGCCGGGGTGGCGATCTGGCCGCGCGGCGCGGACCACGACCTGCGGCACAACGCCACCCGGTACCTGGCGGCCAGCGCGGACGCTGTCGAACAGACGGTCCAGTCGATTCTCGGCGATGCTCCGCCACCCGCGGGTGCCCTCGACCGGGTCCGTCGCCGGATGGTCCTGATCGACTCGTCGTACTGCCAGTACCACTCGGAGCGGCACGATCCGCACCGTCAACAGGCGAACTGGGACGCCGTGCTGAGCGCCGGGCGCCACGTCGTGCCCGGCGCGGAGTCGCTGCTGCGCCGCAACCCGCCCGGCTGCCTCGCCGGCTGGCCCGGGGCGGCGGCGCTGCTGCGGGACTCCGCCGCGCGCCTGCGGTCGGCGTACGACGCCCTCGCCGACGAGGTCGCCCACGGCCGGACGTCGGACCGGGCGCCGGTCTCGACCAGCTGCGTCGACCAGCTGGACCGGATCCGTCCGCTCCTCGGCGAGGCCGACCACCAGTCGGTCCGGCACCTGGTGGAGGTCGACCGGTGGCTCGCCGGCCTCGCCGACAGCCTCGCCCGGATCCCCCTGCCCGTTGTCGGCGGGCCGACCGGCCACCGCGACTAGCCCTGACGAGCAATCACCACGGCACCCCAAGCTCGCCTTCGCCGACGCGCTCAACCGCACCAGCGACAGCTTCCAGGCCTGCCGTCGGGCGATGACCGCGTCCTCGGGCTGACCATCGACGGACTGCGAGCTGCCTCTGCTCACTGAGCAACCGCATCCGGCCCGGCAGGGTGCTCGTGAGCGTGATGACTGTGAGTCATACCGATGCCTCACAGTCATCACGCTCTTCAGGGACTGATGCTCTGCTGACGCGGCCTCGGAGCCCTGGGAGCGCCACAGGTCACGGATTGGCCGTGCCCGTCGCGCGCCGCTCGGCCTAGCGTCGACGGCATGGAGATCGAGCAGGCGCAGAAGCTGTGGCAGCCGGAGCCCGGCTGGTTGAACACCGCCAGCTACGGGTTGCCGCCGGAGCCGGCGTGGGCGGCGTTGCAGGAGGCTCTCGCCCTCTGGCGGGTTGGTCGTACGTCGTGGGAGGGCTGGGGCGAGTCGACGCACCGGGCTCGCGTCACCTTCGCCGACCTCATCGGGGTGCCGGTCGGTGACGTGGCGGTCGGCGCGGCGGTGTCCCAGCTTTTCGCGCCGGTCGCGGCGGCGCTGCCGGCCGGTGCCACGGTGGTGGTCCCCGAGGTCGAGTTCACCTCGAATCTCTTCCCCTGGCTGGTTCAGGAGGAGCGTGGCGTCAGGGTCCGCACGGTGCCGCTGGAGTCCCTGGTCGACGCCATCGACGCCGACACCGACCTGGTGGCGTTCAGCCTGGTGCAGTCGGCTGACGGGGCGGTCGCGGCGTACGACGAGATCGTGGCCGCGGCCCGCGCCCACGACGCGCTGGTGGCGGTGGACGCGACCCAGGCGTGCGGCTGGCTGCCGTTCGACGGCAGTCGGGCCGACGCGGTGGCGGTGGGCGGCTACAAGTGGCTGATGAATCCGCGCGGGACCGCGTACGCCTATCTGGCCCCCGGGTTGCGTGAGCGGCTGCGCCCCGACGCAGCCGGCTGGTACGCGGGCCGCGACCCGCACGCCTCCTACTACGGTCCGCCGCTTCGACTGGCCGACGACGCCCGCCGGTTCGACATCTCACCGGCCTGGTTCAGCTGGGTCGGTGCGGCGCCCGCCCTGGAGGTGGTCGCCGAGATCGGCGTGTCGGCGATCGGGGCGCACAACGTGGCGCTGGCCAACCGGTTCCTGACCGGGCTGGGCCGGGCGCCGGGGGAGAGCGCCATCGTCAGCGTGGACGTGCCGGACGCGGAGCAGCGCCTCGCGGCGGCCGGCATCCGGGCGGCGGTGCGCGCCGGACGGGTCCGGGCCTCGTTCCACATCTACTCCACCGAGGCCGACGTGGACGCCGCGCTCACGGCGTTGACCGGCTGAACCTGGCGCCGAGGACGGCCGGGCGCGCAGCCGGCCGTCCTCAGCGGCATCGGACATCCGGCTCAGGCCAGGTGGCCACCGATCTTCGTGTAGCCGCGCAGCAGGTCCCGCGAGATGATCAGCCGCTGCATCTCGTCGGTGCCCTCGAAGATCCGGTAGAGCCGGACCTGCCGGTACCAGCGCTCGATCGGCAGCTCTCGGGTGTAGCCCATTCCGCCGTGGATCTGGAGCACCCGGTCGACCACCCGGTTGACCATGCCGGCGCCGTAGAGCTTGCCCATCGACGAGGCGTGCCGGGGGTCCAGGCCCGCGTCGACCGTCCACGCCGAGCGCAGCACCAGCCAGCGCGCCGCCTCCAGCTCCGTCTCGGAGTCGGCGATCATCCACTGGATGGCCTGGTTGGTGCCGATCTTCGTGCCGAAGGTCTCCCGGGTGTTGGCGTACTCGATGGCCATCTGCAACACCCGCTCGGCGATGCCGATGGCGTGCGACGGGATGGTGTAGCGCCCCTTGCCGATCCACTCCATGCCGAGCGTGAAGCCCTGCCCGATCTCACCGAGGATGTTGCGGTGCGGCACGCGTACGCCGTCGAAGATGAGCGACGCGGGCCCGCCCTCGCCCATCGTCTGGATGAACTCCGAGCGCCAGCCCATCGACCGGTCCACCAGGAACGCGGTGGCGCCGCCGTTGCGGGCGCCCTTATCCCGGTCGGTCACCGCGACCACGATGGCGAAGTCGGCGTCGTGACCGCCGGTGATGAAGGTCTTCTCGCCGTCGAGGATCCAGTCGTCGCCGTCACGGCGGGCGGACAGCCGGATGTTGGCCGCGTCGGACCCGGCGCCCGGCTCGGTGATCGCGAAGCAGGAGCGTCGCTCGCCCTCGATGGTCGGGATGAGGAACTCCCGCTTCTGCTCCTCGGTGGCGTGGAACAGGATGTTGTCCGCCTCGCCGCCGAAGCGGAACGGCACGAACGTGCGGCCCAGCTCGGTCCAGATCAATGACTGGAGTACGGCCGGCAGGTTCATCCCGCCGTACTCCTCCGGGGTGGCCAGGCCCCAGAAGCCGAACTTGCGCGCCTTGAGTTGCAGTTCGCGCACCTCGGAGTGGTCGAGGCCCGGCTGGTGCGCGCGTTCCCGGCGGAGCACCTCCGCTTCCAGGGGCATCACCTCGCGGGTGATGAACGCGCGCACGGTGTCCCGGACGGCGCGTTCCTCGTCGGACAGTGCGAAGTCCACGGTTCCCCCTCGGTCGGCGTGGTGGTGCGCCGCCACGGGCCGCAGCGGTCCCTCATAAACTAGCGGTGTAAGTTTTCATTCGTCCAGACCCCTTCTCCGGCCGACGTGGTGACGCCTGCCCGCAGGCGGTCCCCGATAGGGTGCGTGAACAGGTGGTTCCCACGGGGAGGGACACCGCAGACCGAGGAGTTCTGACGTGCCCCGACCTCGACGGCCTCTGCTCACCCGCGACCGGATCGTCGAGACGGCGCTCGCGCTGATCGACGCCGACGGGCTCGGCGCGCTCTCCACCCGCCGACTCGCCGCCGCGCTCGGCGTACAGGGCCCCTCGCTCTACAACCACTTCGCCACCAAGGACGAGATCCTCGACGCGGTCGCCGACACGGTCACCGGTGCCGTCGACACCAGCGGCTTCGCCAGCCGGGACTGGCTCGCGGCGCTGCGGGACTGGGCGTGGTCTTACCGGCGGGCGCTCACCGCGCACCCGAACATCGTGCCGTACCTGGCGCAGGGGCCGGGTCGCCGACCGGCCGCCCTCGCCATGGCCGACGCGGTCTACGGCGGGCTGGTCCGGGCCGGTTGGCCACCGGCCCGCGCCACCCACATCGGCGCGGCGCTGCGTTACTTCGTGGCCGGGTCCGCGCTCGGCTCGTTCGCCCGCGGTTTCGTCGAGGACCCGGAGCTGTACGCGGCGCACTACCCGCACCTGCGCCAGGCCCACCGGCTCGCCGAACACCAGCAGAGCGTGGACGAGGGCGCCTTCGCCCTCGGCCTGGACGCCCTGCTGCACGGTCTGGCCGCCGAGTACACCCGCACCGTCGACACGGTGGAGTCCGCCCGGCCCAGCGGGTAGCGTCCAAACTTCCAGCGCTAGTTTCATCGCCGGTCGCGACCCCCGTCGCCATCGCCCACCTCCGAAGGGACGACATGGACCTCGCCGCGCCGCCGTCGCTGTTACCCGACTCCCTGCGCCTCCGGCGCCACCTGCACGTCGGCGGGGAGTGGACGCCTCCCGCCGAGGCCGGTTTCATCGACGTGGAGAACCCGAGCACCGGAGAGCTGATCGGGCAGGTGCCGGCCGGCACCCCGGCCGACGTGGATCGCGCCGTGGCCGCGGCCCGGGCCGCGTTTCCCGGCTGGTCGGCCGCCACCCCCGCCGAGCGCTCCGCCCACCTCGACCGGCTGCACGCGGCGCTCACCGCCCGCGCCGACGACCTCGCCCGCACCATCGCCGTGGAGCTGGGTTCGCCGCTCAAGCTCGCCACCCGGGTGCAGGTCGGGCTCCCACTGACCGTGCTGCGCGACCACGTCGCGCTCGCCGCCCGCGCGCCGGTCGAGGAGAGCATCGGCAACTCCCTCGTCGTCCGCGAGCCGATCGGCGTGGTCGGCGCTATCACCCCGTGGAACTACCCACTGCACCAGGTGATGGCGAAGCTCGCACCCGCCCTGGCCGCCGGCTGCACTGTGGTGCTCAAACCCAGCGAGCTGACCCCGTTGACCGCGTACCTGCTCTTCGACGCGGTCACCGAAGCCGGCCTGCCGCCGGGCGTGCTCAACCTGGTCCCCGGCACCGGGCCGGTGGCCGGTGAGGCGCTCGCCCGGCATCCCGACGTCGACCTGGTCTCCTTCACCGGCTCC
This sequence comes from Micromonospora sp. NPDC051227, assembly GCF_044455385.1. NCBI lineage: Bacteria > Bacillati > Actinomycetota > Actinomycetes > Micromonosporales > Micromonosporaceae > Micromonospora > Micromonospora sp. NPDC051227. The sequence continues at coordinate 144,753 of NZ_JBITET010000008.1, read as the reverse complement.
ACCGCCACCGGCGCGCGAATCATGCGGCTCGCCGCCGACCGGATCGCCCGGGTCGCGCTGGAGCTGGGCGGCAAGTCCGCCAACGTGATCCTCCCCGACGCCGACCTGGCCACCGCCGTCAAGGTGGGCGTCGGCAACGCCCTGCTCAACTCCGGGCAGACCTGTACCGCCTGGACCCGGATGCTCGTGCACCGCGACCGGTACGACGAGGCCCTCCACCTGATCGCCACGGCGGTGGCCGGCTACTGCCTCGGCGACCCGTTCGACCCGGCGACCCGGCTCGGCCCGCTGGTCTCCGCCGCCCAGGCCGAGCGGGTGCGTGGCCACATCGACCGGGCCCTCGCCGACGGCGCCCGGCTGGTCGCCGGCGGGCCCGACGCCCCGGTGCCGGCCCGGGGGCACTTCGTCGCCCCGACCGTCTTCGCCGACGTGCACCCCGACAGCGCGCTCGCCCAGGAGGAGGTCTTCGGCCCGGTGCTCGCCGTCATCCCGTTCGCCGACACCGACGAGGCGGTCGCCATCGCCAACAACTCGAGGTACGGGCTGGCCGGCGCGGTCTGGTCCGCCGACACCGACGCGGCGCTCGCCGTCGCCCGGCGGCTGCGCACCGGCGCTGTCGACATCAACGGTGCGCCGTTCAACCCGCTCGCCCCGTTCGGCGGCTACAAGCAGTCCGGCCTGGGCCGGGAGTTGGGTGTGCACGGGCTGGCCGAGTTCTGCGAGCTGAAGGCGATCCAGCGATGACCGACTCCGAGCTGTCCCCGACTGCGGCCACAGGCGGCACCGGACTGTCCCCGGCCGTGCCGGGTGGCGGCACCGAGCCGGCGTCCGCGCCGGTCATTGTTCGCGCGCTGGTCGCGCGCGGGTCCGGCGCCGAGCTGCGGGTCGAGCGGGTACGCCTTCCCGCGCCCGGCCCCGGCGAGGTGCGGGTGACGATCAGGGCGGCCGGTGTCTGCCATTCCGACCTGTCCATGGTCAACGGCACCCTCGCCGCGAGGTTCCCGCTGGTGCTCGGGCACGAGGCGACCGGCGTGGTGGCCGAGGTCGGGCCGGGCAGTCAGCTGAGCGTCGGCACGCCGGTAGTGCTCAACTGGGCACCGGCCTGCCGGGCCTGCTGGTGGTGTCGGCGCGGCGAGCCGTGGCTCTGCGCCGACACCACGGCCCCGACCGTGGCGCGCGGCGAGACCGACGACGGGGTCCCGCTGCACCTGACCCTCGGTCTCGGCGCGCTCGCCGAGGCGGTCGTGGTACCGGAGCGTGCCGTCATCCCGATCCCCGCCGGGCTGCCACCCGAGCAGGCCGCACTGCTCGGCTGTGCGGTGCTCACCGGCGTCGGCGCGGTCCGGAACACCGCCCGGGTGACGCCCGGCGAGTCGGTCGCGGTCGTCGGGCTCGGTGGGGTCGGGCTCGCCGTGCTCAGCGCGGCCCGCCGGGCCGGTGCCACGACGATCCTGGCCATCGACGTCGCCGAGGCGAAGCGGGACCTGGCGCTCGCCGCCGGGGCGACCGACTTCCTGCTCTCCGACGACCGGCTCTCCAAGGAGGTACGGGCGCGCACCGAGAGCCGCGGCGTCGACCACGCCTTCGAGTGCGTCGGTCGGGCGGCCACCATCCGCGCCGCCTGGCGGCTGACCCGGCGTGGGGGAGCGGTGACAGTGGTCGGCATGGGCGCCAAGGACGACATGGTCAGCCTCGGTGCGCTGGACATCTTTCACTCCGCGCGCACGCTGCGCTCCTCGGTGTACGGCTCGTCCGATCCGGACCGGGAGGTGCCGGTGCTGGCCGCCGAACTAGCCGACGGCACACTGGATCTGGGGGTGCTGGTCAGCGGGACGGTTCCGTTGGACGAGGCGCCCGCGGCGTTCGACCGGCTGGCCCGGGGCGAGGGCGCCCGCTGGGTGGTCACCCTGGACTGACGCTGGTCACAGCCGGGAGCTCGGAGCGTGGTGCGGCTTCGCAGCGGTGGCGTGGTTGGCCAGGTGCCCTGGGTCGACCCGGGAAGGGCCAACCCTGGGCACCCGGGCAACGAGGCCGGGGCGACTGGTCAGAAGGGTGGGGCGTCCTCGCCCATCAGCGCCAGCACGACACCGCCTTTGCCGCTCTTGAGGCCCTGGACCACGACCTTGCCGGTGCTGCCGTCGGGCAGCTCCAAGGTGAATGTCTTTCCGACCGCGTTCTTGGGGCCGTTGCCGGCGCTGTTGGCGGGTCGGAAGTCGCCTGCCCAGGGCGGAATTCCGCCCCTACGGGCCGGCTCGGCGAAGAGCGCGGCGGTGCCGGGGGTCCTGGTGCCGTCTGAGGAAAGGAGCACTGAGGCGCTGCGAAAGGTAGCCATATGCGCCAAGGCTAACCCGGACCATGCCGTTCGCGGCACCACAGCTGCCCGGAACGGCGATTCGGCTGACCTCTCGTCCCGGGACCTTGCGCCGGGAGCTATACCTAGCGGTACTATGCATCGTACCTCTAGGTTTGGAAGCGGGGGGTTTCATGAAGGTCGCCAAAGATCTGGTCGCCGCCTCGGCGACGCCGATGGTGCTCGGCATCCTGGCCGAGGGTGAGAGCTACGGCTACGCCATCCTCAGGCGGATCAACGAGCTGTCCGGGGGTGAGCTGGACTGGACCGAAGGGCTGCTCTACCCGTTACTGCACCGGCTCGAGCGCCTCGGTCACCTGGAGTCGAGCTGGCAGGCGGTCGCCGGCGAGCGGAAGCGCAAGTACTACCGCATCACCGACCGGGGTCTGGCCGAGCTGGCCGAGCAGCGCCGGCAGTGGGACACCGTGGTGGGCGCGCTCAAGGAGATCTGGCACGACCGCGCGCCGCTGACGGTGCACCCGTTGGAGGGCCTGGCATGACGGCGCACGACGGGCCCCAGGGATTGGAAGCGCAGTTCGAGCAGTGGCGGCAGTACGTGCTGCGCCGCCGGGAGCTGCAAGCGGTGGACGCCGACGAACTGGAAGACCACCTTCGCGGCTCCGTCGACGAGCTCGTCGCCGCCGGCCTGAGCCCGGACGAGGCGTTCCTGGTGGCGGTGAAACGAATGGGCAGCCTCGACGACCTCTCCCGCGAGTTCGCCCGGGAACACTCCGAACGGTTATGGAAGCAGTTGGTGCTGACCGGCGACTCCGGCAGCCCGGTCGGCGGCACGCGCTCGCGCCGGGACCTGTGGGTCATGCTCGGCTGTGCGGCGGGTGCTGTGGTGTCCGTCAAGGTGCCGGCGCTGTTCGGGCTGAGCTTCGCCGACGACGGCTCGTTCTACGCGCGGAACTTCACACTGTTCGCGCTGCCCTGGCTGGCGGCGTACCTGGCCTGGCGCCGGAGAGCCCGACGGACGGTCATCGCGGCACTGGCGGTGCTCTTCGTCCTCGGCGCCGTGGCGGCCAACGCCTACCCCCTGGCGGACGATTCGCAGTCCGTTGTCGTCACCAGCATCCACCTGCCCATCGCCCTGTGGCTGGTGGTCGGCCTGGCCTATGTCGCCGACGACTGGCGCTCCTCCCGTCGACGCATGGACTTCATCAGATTCACCGGCGAGTGGTTCATCTACCTGGTGCTGATGGCCCTCGGTGGCGGCGTGCTCTCCGCGTTCCTGTTCAACACCTTCGCGGCCATCGGGATCGTCCCGGAGGCGTTCATCTCGCAGTGGCTGCTGCCCGGAGGCGCCGCGGCCGCGGTCGTGGTGGCCGGGTGGCTCGTCGAGGCCAAGCAGAGCGTTGTCGAGAACATCGCGCCGGTCCTCACCCGGCTGTTCACCCCGCTCTTCACCGCCGCACTGCTCGCCTTCCTCATCGCTGTCGTCTGGACCAGCCACGGCATCGACGTCGAGCGGGAGGCGCTGCTCCTCTTCGACCTCCTGCTGGTCGTGGTGCTGGGGTTGCTGCTCTACTCACTCTCGGCCCGTGACCCGCTGGCCCCGCCCGGCCCGTTCGACAAACTCCAACTCGCTCTGGTGGTCAGCGCGTTGGCCATCGACGTGCTGGTGCTGGCGGAGATCACCGGGCGCATCACCGACGAGTACGGCGGCACGCCCAACCGGGCGGCCGCGCTCGGCGAGAACGTGATCCTGCTGGTCAACCTCGCGTGGTCGGCGTGGCTGCTGCTGTCCTTCATCCGTCGGCGCACGCCGTTCGCGACGCTCGAACGGTGGCAGACCGGCTACCTGCCGGTGTACGCCGCCTGGGCCTGGATCGTGGTCCTCGTCTTCCCGCCGCTGTTCAGCTTCGCCTAGGCGGGGCCTTGACCCACGAGCCGGCCCACCCGTAGCGGGTGGGCCGGCTCGTGGTCACTTGCCGGTGACGATGCCCGGGTTGATGCAGAGCCCCGGGTTCGCGCCGTTCTTCTCCGCGATCTCCAGACAACGGGTCACCTTGTCGACAGTCGCGTTGGTCTCGGTGATCTGCTTGGAGATCTCGGCGTTCTTGCGGTCCTGCTCCAGGTTGCGGGTCTGCGCCAGCTTGTCCTGGAACGCCTTGATGTTGCCCTCGGTCTTGTCGTCGTGGTTCACCCGGGTGATGGTCACCGAGAGGATGTCCACGTCGGTGGCGAGGCGGCTCTCCGCGCTGGTCTTGATGTTCGCGGCGAACGGCTTCAGGTCGACGTTGAGGTCGCCGGTCTGGGCGTCGATCTTCTCCAGCGGGTTGTACGCGGCGAAGGCATCGTTGACCGCGCTGTCGAGCTGCACACCCACCCGCTGACCCCGGAAGCTGCCGAACTCGCCCTTGTAGTCCATGAACTGCTTCGGCGCGTTCTCCGGCTTGACCTGCCACTCGACGAGCACCTCGACGCAGGCGTCGGCGAGGGTGCCGGTGCGCACACGTACGCAGTTGTTGCCGCCGATGTGGTCGTACTTCTGCCGGCCCGCGTCCCACTCACCGACCTTCTGCCATGGCGCCACCCACTTCAGGCCCGAGCCGGTCACCTCACCGGTGGGCTTGCCGAAGCTGGTGACGATGCCGACCGAGCGGATGGGCACCGAGTGGGCGCTGGAGGCGACGCCGACCACCAGCGTGAGGGCGAGAAAGCCGAGCGCCGCGAGGGCGGCCATCCGCTTGAGCGACCGTGCGGGAGCGACGAGAGCGACGACGGCGCTGACCGCCAGGGCGACGGCGAAGACGATCGCCATGGTGAAGCCGACGGGCATGGGGTGTGGACCTTCCGGTGGGCTGTGTGGATCATCAACCTAGGGGGTCTGGTCAAGTCGACGGCGTTGGGGAGTGGAGTTCGCGCACGCCAAACGTGTGTCGAATATGGAGCCCATCGACATGGTTCGACTCCGGCGGCCCGCCGTAGGTTTCGTCCACGCGACGGGCCTGTGACCACGGTCACCGAACCGACCGTCGCCGCGACGTGCGGAGGATGAGGCGATGGCCGGGCAAGGGCTCCTGTCGGCCCGTGGGCTGACCCGCGACTTCCGGGGCTTCCGGGCGGTCGACGACGTCGACCTCGACGTTGCGTCGGACAGCGTGCACGCGCTGGTCGGCCCGAACGGCGCGGGCAAGACCACCCTGTTCAACCTGCTCACCGGCTTCCTGCGACCCAGTGGTGGACGGATCGAACTGGCCGGGCGGGACGTCACCGGGCTGCCCCCCGAGCGGGTGGCCCGGCTTGGTGTGGCCCGTTCGTTCCAGATCACCAGCCTCTTTCCCCAACTGTCCGCGCGCGAACACGTCGCGCTGGCGCTGCAGTCGCCCAGCGGGCTGGGCTGGCGGTTCTGGCGGTCGGCCAAGCTGATGGGCCGCTACACCGAGCGGGCCGACGAACTGCTGGCCATGGTGGGGCTGGCCGAGCTGGCGCACGCCCCCTCGGCGTCCCTGGCGTACGGCCGCAAACGCGCCCTGGAGCTGGCCATCGCCCTGGCGCTGGACCCGAAGGTGCTGCTGCTCGACGAGCCGACCGCGGGCATGGGCCTGGAGGACGTCGACCGCACCGTGGAGCTGATCGGTCGGGTCCGCCAGGGCCGGACCGTGGTGATGGTCGAGCACAACATGAGCGTGGTCGGCCGGCTCGCCGACACCGTCACCGTGCTCCAGGCCGGCAAGGTCCTCGTGGAGGGCCCGTACGAGCAGGTCCGCGCCGACGAGCGTGTGATCACCGCCTACCTGGGAGTCGCCGATGCTGCGCATTGAGAACCTGTCCGCCTTCTACGGCGAGGCGCAGGTGCTGCGCGACGTCAGCCTCGAGGTCTCCGCCGGCGAGGTGGTCACCCTGGTCGGCCGCAACGGTGCCGGCAAGTCCACCCTGCTGCGCTGCGTGATGGGACTGCATTCCGGTCAGCGCGGCACTGTGGAGCTGGACGGGCGGGACATCACCAGGCTGCCGGCGCACAAACGGGCCCGACTGGGGCTGGGATGGGTGCCGGACGACCGGGGCAGCTACGCCACGTTGACCGTCACCGAGAACCTCACGCTCCCACCCACTGTCGGCCCCGACCCGTGGTCGCTGGAGCGGGTGTACGAGGCGTTCCCGGCCCTGCACACCCGACGGGACTCGGCGGCCACCATGCTCTCCGGCGGCGAGCAGCAGATGCTCGCGCTGGCCCGGGTGCTGCGGATGGGCGCCCGACTGCTGCTCTGCGACGAGCCCACCGAAGGGCTGTCGCCACTGCTGGTGCAGCAGGTCGGCGACCTGCTGCGCGAGGCCAAGCGGCACGGGGTGACAGTGCTGCTGGTCGAACAGAACCTGCACTTCGCCACCGGTGTCGCCGACCGGCACTACCTGCTGGCCGAGGGCCGGGTCGCCGAGGCGATGGACAACTCCGAGGTGCGTTCACGCGAACGCGAACTGCTCGCGTACCTCGGCATCTGAATTTTCTCAACGACGACCCGCGCGACGACGCGTGGGATGGATGGAGTGGGCATGCGCAGGACGATGGGTGTGGCCGCGGCGTCGGCCGTGGTGGTGCTGGTCGCCGGATGCGGCGGCGGCGGCCCCCAGTCGAGTGGCGACCAGAAGCTGACCGGCGACAAGATCGTGCTGGGCGTGCTCAACGACCAGTCCGGGGCGTACTCGGAGTTGTCCGGAAAGAACTCGGTGGCGGCGGTGGAGATGGCCATCGCCGACTTCACAGCGAAGTACGGCGACAGGGCGGTGACCACCGACATCACAGTGGAGACCGCCGACCACCAGAACAAGCCGGACGTGGCCAACTCCAAGGCCCAGGAGATGTACGACCGCAAGGGCGTCGACCTGATCCTGGACGTGCCCACCTCGTCGGCCGCACTGAAGGTCGCCGACGTGGCGAAGGAGAAGAAGAAGCTCTACTTCAACATCGGGGCGGCGACCACCGACCTGACCGGCAAGAGCTGCAACAGGTACACCTTCCACTACGCATACGACACGTACATGCTGGCCAACGGCACCGGGAAGACCACCACCGAGCAGATCGGCAAGAACTGGTACATCCTCTACCCGAACTACGCCTTCGGTCAGGACATGGAGAAGAGCTTCTCCACCGCGATCACGGCGGCCGGCGGCACTGTCGTCGGCAAGGACGGGGCGCCGTTCCCGAACACCAGCGGTGACTTCTCCACCTTCCTGCTCAAGGCACCGAACCTGAACCCGAAGCCGGACGTGCTGGGCACCATGCAGGCCGGCGCGGAGCTGGTCAACGTGGTAAAGCAGTACAACGAGTTCAAGCTGCGGGACAAGGGCGTCGGCCTGGCGGTGGGGCTGATGTTCCTCACCGACATCCACTCGCTCACCCCGGCCGCGCTGGCCGGCACCACGTACACCGACGCCTGGTACTGGAACTTCGACGCGAAGAACCGGGAGTTCGCCGACCGCTTCCAGCAGAAGGCCGGCACCCGGCCGACCTTCGCGCACGCCGCCAACTACTCCGCGGCGTTGCAGTACCTGGAGGCGGTGCAGGCCGCCGGCACCGATGACGCGGACGCGGTGGTCAAGGGCCTGGAGGGCAAGACGGTCGAGGACGTCTTCCTGCGCAACGGGAAGATCCGCGCCGAGGACCACCGGGTGGTGCACGACGCGTACCTGGCCCAGGTGAAGCCGCAGTCCGAGGTCGCCGAGCCGTGGGACTACGTGAAGGTGCTCAAGACGATCCCCGCCGCGGAGGCGTTCCGCGCGCCCTCGGCGGACTGCAAGCTGTGAGCGCGAGGGCGCTGTGAGCGGATTCGCGCAGAACACGTTCAACGGGTTGGTGAGTGGGGCGTTCTACGCCCTGCTCGCCCTCGGGCTCGCTGTCATCTTCGGCATGCTGCGGGTGGTCAACTTCGCCCACGGCGCGTTCTACATGCTCGGCGCGTTCGGGGCGTACGTGCTGCTCAGCGAGGCGGGCGTGCCGTTCTGGGCCGCCCTGGTGATCATGCCGGTGGGGTTGGGTCTGCTCGGCATGGCGCTGGAACGCGCGGTGATCCACCGGCTGACCAAACTGGACCCGCTCTACAACTTCCTGCTCACCTTCGGTCTGACGCTGATCCTTCAGGACCTGGTGAAACTGCGCTACGGCGTGCAGTCCAGCCCGTACGAGACGCCGTCGCTGCTGAGCGGGTCGGTCGACTTCGGGCTGTTCGACTTCCCGACGTACCGGGTCTTCATCCTCGGCTTCGCGGTGCTGCTCTGCGTCGCGGTGTGGTGGGTGCTGACCCGGACCCGGATCGGCATGGTGGTCCGCGCGTCCACCGAGCGGCCGGATCTGACCCGCGCGTTCGGCATCGACGTCGGACGGTGGGTGACCCCGGTCTTCGGCTTCGGCATCGGGCTGGCCGGCCTGGCCGGTGTGCTGGCCGCGCCCATGCGCGCGGTCAACCCGTTGATGGGCGCGGACCTGATCATCGTGGTGTTCGCGGTGGTGGTGATCGGCGGGCTGGGCTCGATCTTCGGGTCGGTCGCCGCCGGCTTCGGCATCGGGCTGGTGCAGGCGTGGGGTGAGGCGTACCTCTCCAACTTCCCGCTCGTCTCGCAGACGATCGTCTTCGTGGTGATGGCCGGCGTGCTGCTCTGGCGCCCGGCCGGCCTGTTCGGTCGGGAGGAGGCCCCCGCATGACCAACACCGTGGACACCCCCACCGACGCGTCCCGCTCGACACCACCGTCCGGGCTGATCGCCGTGGCCCGGGCCCCCGGCTGGGTCCGGTACGCGCTGCTCGCCGTCGGCCTGGCCGTCGCGGCGTGGCTGCCCAACGGCCTCTACCCGGCGGTCGCGGTGGACATCCTCTGCTGGGCGCTGTTCGCCGTGGCGGTGGATCTGCTGCTCGGCTTCACCGGGCTGATGTCCTTCGGTCACGCCGCGTTCTGGGGCACCTCCGCGTACGTCACCGGGCTGGTGGCCATCCACGCCGGTCTGCCGTTTCCCCTCGCGGTGCTTGCCGGGGCCCTCGCCGCGGCCGTGCTGGCGGTGCCGATCGGGTACCTGGCGGTCAAGCGGACCGGCATCTACTTCGCCATGGTGACCCTCGCCTTCGCGCAGATGGTCTACTACGTCGCCAACGAGTGGCGCTCGGTGACACAGGGCGAGAACGGCCTCCAGGGCGTGCCCCGTTCGTTCTTCGGCCTGGATCTGACCGACGACTACTTCTTCTACTACGCGATCCTGCCGATCGTGCTGCTCGGGCTCGCCGCCGCCTGGCGGATCGTGCACTCACCGTTCGGTCGGGTGCTGGTCGGCATCCGGGACAACCCGGCGCGGGCGCGGGCGCTGGGCTACCCGGTGCACCGCTACAAGCTCACCGCGTTCGTGCTCTCCGGGTTCATCGCCGGCCTCGGTGGCGGGTTGTTCGCGGTCGGCCACCGGTTCGTCTCGCTGGACGTGCTGCACTGGACCACCTCCGGCAAGGCGGTCATCGTGGTGGTGCTCGGCGGGATCGGCACCCTCTGGGGTGGGGTGCTCGGCGCTGCCCTCGTGGTCCGGCTGGAGGACTGGCTGTCGTTCTCCGGGTTCGAGGCGATCGGCCTGGTTACCGGCGGCATCTTCGTCCTGGTCGTGGTGCTGTTCCGGCGCGGCATCTGGGGCAGCGTCGCCGCGTTGGCCCACCGGCTGGTGGCCCGCCGCCGCTGAAATCCCGCGACGGCGCATCCGCCAGGTGCCCGCCGAGCGAACCCCCGGGTAGAGAACGTCTACCCGGGGGTACGTCTGGTGCTGACCGATCCGATGCCGGCCGCAGCCGTGGAGATCGCGCACAAGCAGGTGTCACTGGCTGCCGAGGACCTGGACGGTAACGCCGTCGCGACGCTGGTGTCGGAGTTGGCCGAGGCCTGGGGCGTGCCGGCGCTCTGGGAGCAGGTCTGTCGCCCGTTGCTGGCCCGGCTGTCGGGGCGGAGCGCCGCCAAGGTCGTCGTCGAGCACGCTCTCTGCGAGGGCGTGCGGGTCGGGTTGGACGCGTACCACCGGGAGCCGGGCCGGTCACTGCCCACCGGCGGGGTGCTGCTGGCCGGCGCCGAGAAGGAGGCGCACAGCCTGGGTCTGCTGGCGCTGGCCGCCGCGCTGCGCGAGCAGGGCCGCGGCAGTCTGAATCTCGGCCCCGCGCTGCCCTGGACCGCGCTCACCAGCGCGGTGTACCGGGCCCACCCGCGCACCGTCGTGCTCTGGTCGCAGACGCCGCTCACCGGCCGCGCGTACCGCCTGGTGCGCTTCGCCCGGGACTTTCCGCTCCTTCGGGTGTACGGCGCGGGACCGGGCTGGATCGAGCCGCTCGGCGCTCCGGCGGTCCGTCTCGGCACGTTGACGGACGCCGTCGACGCCTGCCTGGCGGTCCTGCCGGGGCGTGATGCCCACCACATACGATACGGATCGGTGCCGTATCGTTAATACGCGTCGTAGGCTGACCCGCGTTACGAGTCTGACCCGTATCGTATTTCGTCGCGGGTGATCAGCGTGGGGGGAAAGCCAGGCATGGAGCTGCACAACAACACCGGACACCCGAGGCGGTGGGCGATCCTGGGGGTGCTGGTGATCAGCCTCCTCGTGGTCGTCCTCGACAACACGATCCTCAACGTCGCCCTGCGCACCCTGGCCGACCCGGTGCACGGTCTCGGCGCCAGCCAGGGTGAGCTGGAGTGGTCCATCAACTCCTACACCCTCGTCTTCGCCGGGCTGCTGTTCACCTTCGGGGTGCTCGGCGACCGCGCCGGCCGCAAGCGGTTCCTGATGATCGGACTGGTGCTGTTCGGCCTGGCGTCGCTGCTCTCCGCGTACGCCCAGAGCCCCGGACAGCTCATCGCGGCCCGCGCCCTGATGGGGGTCGGCGGCGCGGCCATCATGCCGGTGACTTTGTCGATCATCTCCAACGTCTTCGACCCGCGCGAGCGCGGTCGGGCCATCGGGGTCTGGGCCGGCGCGGTCGGTCTCGCCGTGGCGATCGGCCCGATCCTCGGCGGCGCGCTGCTGGAGCACTTCTGGTGGGGCTCGGTCTTCCTGATCAACGTGCCGGTGGTCGTTGCCGGCGTGGTTCTGGTGGCGCTGCTGGTCCCCGAGTCGCGTGACCCGCGGCCCGGCCGGATCGACGTGCTCGGCGTGCTGCTCTCCGTGGTCGGCCTGGTCGCCCTCTCCTACGGCATCATCGACGGCGGCGAGCACGGCTTCGGCCGGCCGGTGGCCTGGGGCTCGATCCTGGTCGGCGTCGCGGTGCTGGCCTGGTTCGTGCAGCACGAGCGGCGCAGCGACCACCCGTCGCTGGACGTCCGGCTGTTCAAGGTGCCCCGGTTCGCCGCGCCGGTCGCGATCGTCGGCCTGGTGTTCTTCGCAGCGATGGGCTCGATGTTCTTCGGCTCGTTCTACCTGCAACTCGTGCGCGACTACAGCCCGTTGCAGACCGGTCTGCTCTTCCTGCCCTTCGCCGGCGCCCAGCTGGTCTTCGCGCCGCGCAGCGCCGCCATGGTCCGCCGCTACGGCGGTAAGGCCGTCGCCACCGTCGGGTTGGCGCTGACCGTGGTGTCACTCGGCGCGTTCGTCTTCATCGGCGCCTCCACCCCGATCTGGATCGTGCTGCTCGTCTTCCTCATCCAGGGCGCCGGGATGGCCAACATCATGCCGCCGGCCACCGAGTCGATCATGTCGGCGCTGCCCCGGGAGAAGGCCGGGGTGGGCTCCGCGGTCAGCAACACCATCCGCCAGGTGGCCGGCGCGCTCGGCGTGGCCGTCCTCGGCTCGGTGCTCTCCGCGGTCTACCGCAGCGACATCGGCGACGCGCTGACCGGTCTGCCCACGCAGGCCCAGGACGCGGCCAACGAGTCGATCTCCGGGGCGTACGCGGCGGCGGGCCAGCTCGGCCCGGCGGCGCCGGCGCTGATCTCGGCGGCCAACGACGCCTTCGTCACCGCCATGCACTGGGCGGCCGGGCTCTCCGCGGTGATCGCCGCACTCGGGATCATCGTGGTGCTGCGCTGGATGCCGGGCAAGGAGGACACGAGTGTCGCCCCGGCGGCCCCGGTCGCCGAGCCTGAGCTGGCCGGCACGGCATAGGTTCGGGGAGAATGGCGGACATGACGTCCACTGCCGATGCTCCGCGGTCGCCCGGGCGACCGCGGAGCATCCGCGCCGACGAGGCGATCATCGAGGCCACCCTCGACCTGCTCGCCGAGGGCAGCACCATCGAGGCGCTCTCGATCGAGGCGATCGCCACCCGCGCCGGGGTCGGCAAGGCCACCATCTACCGCCGCTGGGCCGGCAAGGACGCGTTGCTGCTGGACGCGTTGCGGCGACTCAAGGGCGTCCTGGCGCAGCCGGCGGGCCACTCCGTCCGCGACGACCTGGTGCTGCTGGTCGGCGCGATCGGCAAGAACGTCGACCCGCGAGCAGCCAAGATCATGCCCTGCCTGGCCCCCGCCGTGAACCGCAGCGCCGACCAGTTCCAGCTCTACCAGAACATCATCTCGCCCCGGCGGCAGCTGATGCGCGAGGTGCTGCGGCGCGGCATCGACGAGGGCGTGCTGCGCGCCGACATCGACGTCGAGGTGACGATGGCGCTGCTCACCGGGCCGATGCTGATCCAGCGGGTGCTCCAGTGGAACCCGGACCTGGACGAGCAGTCCCTGCCCGAACGGGTCGTCGACGCCGTGCTGGAGGGCATCCGGGCCCGCTGACGTCGGGCGCTCGGTCGGCGGCGTTCGTGCCGCCGGCCGGCGTCGGTCAGCCGGCCGGAGCGCGCAGTCGGTGCAGACGCAGCGCGAGCTGCACCTCCAGGGCCCGCTCGGGCCGCTGCCAGTCGACGCCGAGCAACTGCCCGACCCGCTCCAACCGCTGGGTAACCGTGTTGACGTGCACGTGCAGTTGCTCGGCGGCCCGGGCCAGGCTGCCACCCACCCCGAAGTACGCCTCCAGCGTCTTCACCAGAGCCGTGCCGCGCCGGGCGTCGTAGTCGAGCACCGGCCCGACGGTGGCGCTGAGGAACTCGGTCACGTCCTTCTCGCCCCGGTCACCGACCGTGCCCAGCAACAACCCGACGAAGCCCAACTCCACAGTGCTCGCGCCCTGCCCGGCGCGGCCCAGCGCGCCCAGGGCCGTCAGGCACCGGTCCGCCTCCTGGAACGTCCCGGCCAGAGCCGCCGGCGTGTTCGACGGGCCACTCGCCCCGGCGGTCACCGGTCGACCGGTCACCCTGGACAGGTCCCGGGCCACCGCGCGGGCGCTGCCGCCCGCGTCCAATCCCGGCAGCATCAGCACCACCCGGCCGTCGCGCGCTGCGGCCAGCCCGCCGCGCGCCGAGGCGTACGTGGTGGCCCAGGAGAGCACCCGCTGCCGAGCCGAGCCGGTCGCGGCGATCGCGTCGTCGCCCACCGCCACCAGCACGTGCGGGGCGTCCAGGTCCACTCCGAGCCGACGAGCCCGACTACGCAGCGCGTCGGTGTCGCGCAGCGGGCGGGCGATCAGGTCGTCCAGCAACTCGCCACGCACCCGCCCCTCCGCCTCCGCGACCGTCCGGCGGAACAGCAGCAGCAGCGCGGTCACCAACGCCGCCCGCTCCAGGATGCGCTGGTCGGCGTCGACCAACTCGTCGTCCGGGCGCAGCACCAGGGCGCCCAGGTTCTCCGCGCCGGCCACCACCGCCGCGTACCAGAGCGGACCCCGGCGTACGCTGCGCCCCTCGGTCCGGGACGCGGCCACCGCCTCGACGATGTCCGCGCGGTCCGGCTCCTCGATCTCACCCACCCGGGCCAGCAGGCGACCCTCGGCGTCCAGCGCCAGGAGTGCGCCGCCCAGCACCTCGGTCACCGCAGCCGCCACGTCCTCCACACCCCCGCCCCGCAGCACCAGCGCGGTCATCCGGTCGTGTGCCGCCGCGGCCCGCTCCACCGAGCTGCTGTGCGCCCGGATGGTGGTGTTCGCCGCCGACAACTCGGCCAACGCCGAACGGGTCTCGGTCAGCAGCCGGGCGGTGTCGATCGCCACCGCGGCGTGCGCGGCCAGCGACACCAGCAGCGCCACCTCCTCCCGGACGAACGGCCGGGCCGAGCGGTTGGCCGCGTAGAGCACCCCGATCGAGGTCGAACCGAGCCGCAGCGGCACCCCCAGGATCGCCACCAGACCCTCCTCGCCCACCCCGGCGTCGATCTCGCCGGTGTGGTGGAAGCGCGCGTCCTCGCCGTAGTTGGCGGTGACGTAGGGGGCACCGGACTGAGCCACCAGACCACCGAGACCAGCGCCCATCGGCAGGCGCAGCCGCTGGAAGCGGGCCGAGACCGACCCGTCGGTCACCCGCATGTAGGTGTCGCCACGCTCGTCGTCGTTGAGCGTCATGTACGCCACGTCCGCGCCCAACAGGTGACGGGCCCGGTGCACGATCGCTCGCAACACGTCGTCCAGATCGCGCAGCCCGGCCAGGTCGCTGACCGTGTCGTACAGGCCGGACAGCTCGCTCTCCCGGCGGCGGCGACGCTCCAGCAGCGCGCGGACCCGCAACGCCACCGACTTGGCCTGCTCCAGCTCGGCCAGCCGGTCCGGTGGCAGCCCGGCGGCCCGCGCGGCCACCAGCGGTCCCTCGAACTCGACCGCCGCGGCCTCTCGGGCGAGCAGCTCCAGGAACTCCACCGGAGAAGACATGGTCGACATTGTGCTCAGCCCCACTAGTTGGCCGTCCAGCCCCCGTCGAGGGCGATCGACGTCCCGGTGATGAACGCCGCCGGCGGCGAGCAGAGGTACGCCAGCAGCTCGGCCACCTCCTCCGGCTCGATCAACCGTTTGATCGCGGCCCGGGCCAGCATGATCTTCTCGATCACCTCGGCCTCGTCGATGCCGTGACTGGCCGCCTGGTCGGCGATCTGGCTCTCCACCAGCGCGGTACGCACGTACGCCGGGTTGATGCAGTTGGCGGTGACCCCGTGCGCGGCGCCCTCCAACGCGACCACCTTCGACAGCCCCTCCAGAGCGTGCTTGGCCGAGACGTAGGCCGCCTTGTACGGCGAGGCACGCAACCCGTGCACCGAAGAAATGTTGACGATCCGCCCCCAGCCCCGCGCGTACATGTGCGGCAGCGCCCGGCGGATCAGCAGGAACGGCGCCTCCACCATCACCCGCTGGATGTACTCGAAACGCTCGACGGGAAAGTCCTGCAACGGCGCGACGTGCTGGAGCCCGGCGTTGTTCACCACGATGTCCACGTCCACGTCGAGTGAATCCACCGCCGCGGCGTCGGACAGGTCCACGCCCTCGGCCCGGCCACCGGCCTCGGCAGCCACCGCCTTGGCCGCCTCCAGGTTGCGGTCCACCACGATCACCTTGGCGCCGGCCGCGCCCAGCCGCAGGGCACACGCCCGCCCGATTCCGCCGCCGCCGCCGGTGACCAGGGCGGTCCGACCGGAGAGGTCGACCTGTACGACGTGGGGGACCACCACGGGTTCTGCCGTCATGGCGCAAGAAGTTACGAGCTGTGTGCTCCCCGGCACATGGGCCAGCGACACATACTCCGCACCAAAGCTGTGTGGTCCCGCCGGCCCCAGCCGCACGCGGCCATCCGCCCTCCGACCCGCCCGCCGCGTCGCGGTCCGCCCGCTGCCTGCCGCGTGGTTGTCCGGTTTCTGCTGTCGTCGCCGGCTGTCCGTCGCCTGTCGCGCTTGTCCGCCACAGTCCTGGTCGATCAGTGAGTGGCGGTGCCCGGTTGCTGGTGATTCGCCCGCTCTATCCACCGCACAACTCCACGATCGACAAATGCTCGCGCCGGGCAGAGCCACGAACGCTGGCAATCTTGGACAGTTTCCGTTAGCACTAACGGAAACTGTCCAAGATCTCGTCACGCGCAGCACTGAGAGTCGGGCGAGGCGCGTCGAAAGCCGCAACAAGCGCAGATCTCCGCGACGCGCGTCGACCTCGGCCAGCCTGGGTCGCGTCCGGAGGCCCCGGCCTCGTTTGCCCCGGCGCGGGCGCGGCCCTCGCCCCCGTTGTCCTCGGCCCGGCCCTCAGGCCGTCCGGGCCGGCCCTCACCCCCTGGTGTCCTCGGCCTCGCTCGCCCCGGCCCGGGCGCGGCCCTCGCCCCCGTTGTCCTCGGCCAGCCCCGGGCCGCCCGGGCCCGGCCCCTCACCCTGGTGTCCTCGGCCTGGTCCTCACCCCGCCGACCAGGGCGGCCCGCGCCCGGTGACTGGCATGGGGGTCGGCCTGCGGCCCCTGAATTGTCCTGCCTCCTGCGGACGCGCCGCACTGGAGGTGAGGGCGTGTCCCCTGGGGCTGCTGGGAGGGCGGGCAGTAGGGTGTCGAACACACGTACTGCTGACGGCTGGGGAGGGGGCGGCGTGCGCGTGCTCGGTGTGGACCCGGGGTTGACCCGGTGTGGGGTGGGCGTTGTCGAGGGTGTGCCCGGCCGGCCCTGCACCCTGGTCGCCTACTACGTGGTCTACACCGACCCGGCCGATGACCTGGCGTTGCGCCTGTTGCACCTGGACCGGTCGCTGAACAAGCTGGTCGCCGAGCATCAACCGGAGAGCGTTGCCGTCGAGCGGGTGTTCAGCCAGCACAACGTGCGCACGGTGATGGGCACCGCGCAGGCCAGTGGCATCGCCGTGCTGGCCGGGGCGCGTGCCGGGCTGCCGGTGCAGACGTACACCCCGAGCGAGGTGAAGGCCGCTGTGACCGGGTCCGGTCAGGCCGACAAGGCGCAGATGACCGCCATGGTGACGCGGCTGTTGCGGCTGGCCGAGCCGCCGAAGCCGGCGGATGCCGCCGACGCGCTGGCCCTGGCCATCTGCCACGTGTGGCGCGGCGGGACCCGCTCCAAACTGGCTGCCGCAGCCGATCGGGCACGACGAGGAGGAGCGCGATGATCGCCAGCGTGCGCGGCACGGTGACCGCGACGGGTCCGGACCAGGCCGTGATCGAGGTCGGCGGGGTCGGGCTCGCCGTGCACTGCGCCCCGGGGACCCTTGCGGAGCTGCGGGTCGGCCAGGTCGCCCGGCTCGCCACCAGCTTGATCGTGCGGGAAGACTCGCTGACCCTCTACGGCTTCGCCGACGACGACGCCAAGTCGCTGTTCGAGCTGCTCCAGACCGCCAGTGGGGTCGGCCCGCGGCTGGCCCAGGCGGTGCTGGCGGTGCACACCCCGGACGCGGTACGCAAGGCGATCGCCAACGCCGACACGGCCGCCCTGACCCGCGTACCCGGGATCGGCAAGAAGGGCGCGGAACGTCTGGTGCTGGAGCTACGTGACCGGATCGGTCCGGTGCCGATCGGCGCCGACGGGGTGGCCGGGGTGACCCGCGGCAGCTGGCCCGACCAGGTCCGCCAGGCGCTGGTGGGGCTGGGCTGGACGGCCGGTCAGGCCGATCAGGCGGTGGCCGCGGTGGCGGAGTCGATCGAGGGTGAGACCCCGCCGGTGCCGGTCCTGCTCAAGCAGGCCATCCGACTGCTCGGTCGTACCCGATGACCGCGCGGGCCGCGCGATGAGCGAGACCGAGGGGCTCGTCTCGGCGTACGTCAGCGACGCCGACCGGGACGCGGAGGCCACGGTACGGCCGAGGCGGCTGGCCGAGTTCATCGCCCAGGACCGGGTACGCGACCAGCTCGACCTGCTGTTGCAGGGCGCCATGCGGCGGGGATCGCCGCCGGATCACATCCTGCTCTCCGGCCCACCCGGGTTGGGCAAGACGAGTCTGGCCAACATCGTCGCCGCCGAGCTGGGCGCGGGCATCCGGGTGACCAGCGGCCCGGCGATCGAGCGTTCCGGTGATCTGGCGGCGATCCTGACCAGCCTCGCCGAGGGCGACGTGCTCTTCATCGACGAGATCCATCGGATCGCGCGGCCGGCCGAGGAGCTGCTCTACAGCGCGATGGAGGACTTCCGGGTCGACGTGGTGGTGGGCAAGGGGCCGGGGGCGACGGCGATCCCGTTGGACGTCGAGCCGTTCACCCTGGTTGGCGCGACGACCCGCTCGGGCCTGTTGACCGGGCCGATGCGGGACCGGTTCGGCTTCGTGGCGCACCTCGACTTCTACGCCCCGGCGGATCTGGAGACGCTGCTGCACCGTTCGGCGCGGATCCTGGGGGTGCCGATCACGCCGGAGGGCGCTACCGAGATCGCCGGCCGGTCTCGGGGCACGCCGCGGATCGCCAACCGGCTGCTGCGCCGGGTCCGCGACTACGCCGAGGTCCGGGCGGACGGGGTGGTCGATCTCGACACCGCCCGTGCGGCCCTGATCGTGTACGACGTGGACGCGCTCGGCCTGGACCGGCTGGACCGCGCGGTGTTGACCGCGTTGGTCGACTCGTTCCGGGGCGGCCCGGTCGGGTTGTCCACCCTCGCCGTTGCGGTGGGGGAGCAGCCGGACACGGTCGAGGAGGTCTGTGAGCCGTTCCTGGTGCGGGCTGGGCTGTTGGCCCGTACGCCCAGGGGGCGGGTGGCGACCGAGGCCGCCTGGCGGCATCTGGGGCGGACACCGCCGAATGGTACATTTGGTGCGGATAGTCCACCTGTGCCCGACTTGTTCTCCTTGGATGTCGATCAGCCGTGATGTGAACGTGATCTGTGCCGCATTCGGCGTTCCCAGGTGCAGGGTTTAGACTTCGCCGCGGTCTGTACAGGACGTGAGAATCCGCCTCCGCTCCGGCACCCACGGTGCCGGGGAGGTGGCCAATGGGAAGGTCAGTAACCGTGCATTTGGCAGCACCGGGTGGCGGGGCCGGCAGTTTCACGCCGATCCTGATGATCGCCCTGCTCTTTGGCGTCATGTACTTCATGATGATCCGGCCCCAGCAGAAGCGCCGCAGAGAGGCGGAGGCGATGCAGTCCAACCTCGGCCCCGGCGACGAGGTCGTGACGATCGGTGGGCTCTACGGCACGGTCACCGGCATCGAGGACGACACCGTCCTGATCGAGGTCGCACCGGGCGTGCAGACCCGCTACGCCCGCCCGGCCATCGCGCGGGTGGTCACTCGCGCGGAGCTGCCGAGCGAGCCGGTCACCGAGGACGCGGACACCGCCAAGGACTGACCCCTCCCCCCGGGAGCGGCGAGTCCGGCGTACGGCCGGTCAGCCGGCTTCCGGGTCGTCGCGCCCGAACGGGGCAGCGGGCGAGACGCGAAAACTGGATAGTTGGGTCGACGCCGGGCGTCGGCACGTTCCCGTGACCGTCGGCGTTCCGCGCCGGGGTGCCCGGTCCTCGTGTCGGCATTCCGTCGGCTCAAGGCAGACCCCGTCGGGCGGGACCCCCGGCCCGACACCGCCGCCGCTGCGACAGCGGCGCGACCGTACAGGGAGACAGGACAGCCGTGGCACCACCTCAGGGACAGATGCGCCCCGGGCGGCAGCTCGCCGTGCTCGGGTTCATCTTCGTGGTCCTCTATCTTCTGGTGTTCTTCGCTGGCGCCAGCGGCAGCTGGAAGGACCGGCTCGAGCCCAAGCTCGGCCTGGACCTCATCGGCGGCACGCGGGTGACACTGGAGGCGACCAACAGCGTCGACGGCAAGCCCCCGACGGCGGAGAACCTCGAGGAGGCCCGCGAGATCATCGAGAGCCGGGTCAACGCGTTCGGCGTGGCCGAGGCCGAGGTGGTCACCGAGGGCAACCGCAACATCGTCATCTCCCTGCCCGGTGAGAACCGGAACCTCGACGACGTGGGCGAAGCGGCTGAGCTGCGCTTCCGCAAGGTGCTCAAGGCCGCTTCCGGCAGCGGGGTGGCCGAGGCGCCACCCGCCGCCACGCCGGCCCCGTCCGGAAGCGCCGCCCCGACCGGCAGCGCGACCCCGTCCGGCGCCGCGACCCCGACCCCGACGGGCAGCGCCTCGCCGAAGGTGACCTCGTCGCCCAGCGGCGGTCAGGGCGGAATGGCCCCGGCGTCGCCCAGCGCCACGCCCTCCGCGTCCGCCACGGCCTCGCCGAGCGCCGCCTCGCCCAGCGCGAGCGCAGAGCCGGTGCCGGCCAGCGTCGAGGAACAGCGCAAGGTCGTCGAGCAGAAGGTCGGCGCCGCCGCGTGGCAGGCCGCCAACGGGTTGCAGGCCCCGGCCGACCTGACCGCCGACCCCTCGCTGGCCGAGAAGCTCAAGCCGTTCGGCACGCTGTCACCGCAGGAGGTCGCGGTGCTGCCGGCGCAGATGCAGTTCAACGTGCCGACGATCGGCTGCGCGCAGCTCGACCAGCGCCCCCCGGCGTCGATCTCCGACCCGAAGCAGCAGGTGGTCTCCTGCGAGGACGGCGCGTCCAAGTACCTGCTCGACCAGGCCAAGGTGCTGGGCACGGACGTCTCCGACGCCGACGCGGTGCTCGACCAGACCAACGCCTGGGTGGTCAGCCTGGACTTCACCGGCGACGGCCAGGGCAAGTGGACCTCGCTGACCCGTGAGGCGTTCAACAACGAGGGCCAGGCCTGCGACGCGACCGCGCTGGGCCAGGACGGCAAGTGCCGGGTGGCCGTCGTGCTGGACAACAAGATCGTCTCCTCCCCGGAGATCCAGGGCGTGTTGACCGGCAACTCCCAGATCACCGGCACCTTCACCCAGAAGGACGCCAGCACCCTCGCCGGTCAGCTCCGCTACGGCGCGCTGCCGGTGACCTTCGAGCAGCAGGAGGCGCAGAACGTCACCGCCACGCTGGGCGCCAGCCACCTGCGCGCCGGTCTGCTCGCGGCGGGCATCGGCATGCTGCTGGTCATCATCTACGCGTTCTTCTACTACCGGCTGCTCGGCTCGGTGATCTTCCTGAGCCTCATCCTCTCCGCGCTGCTGGTCTTCGGCGCGCTGGTGGTGCTCGGCCGGCAGATCGGTTTCACGCTCACCCTCGCCGGCATCGCCGGAATGATCGTCTCGCTCGGTGTGGCGGCGGACTCGTTCGTCATCTACTTCGAACGACTGAAAGACGAGATCCGGGAGGGGCGCAGCCCGCGTAGCGCGGTGCCCCGCGCCTGGATCCGGGCCCGCCGGACGATCATCTCGGCCAACGCGATCACCCTGCTCTCCGCTGTGGTGCTCTACGTGGTCTCGGTCGGCACGGTCAAGGGCTTCGCGTTCGCGCTCGGCCTGGCCACCGTGCTGGACCTGGTGGTGGTCTTCCTCTTCCGGCACCCGATCATGACGATGTTCGCCCGGACCCGGGCGTTCCTGTCCCCGCGGGTCAGCGGTCTGGGCCGGGCACTGCCGGCCCGCAACCAGCCGACTCAGCCCCGCAACCCGCGCGCCAAGGAGGCCTGAGATGGCTGAAAACGGTCTGGCGAGCCGCCTCTACAACGGCGAGGCCGGTCTCAACATCGTCGGCCGGCGCAAGCTCTGGTTCGGCGTCGCCGGGGTCCTGGTCCTGATCGCGATCCTCAGCTTCTCGATCCGTGGGTTCAGCCTGGGCATCGAGTTCGCCGGCGGTAACTCGTTCCAGGTGCCGGCCAGTGTCGGCACCCTGGACGACGCCGAGCGGGAGGTCAACTCGGCCCTCGCCGCCGAGAACACCGGCGTCACGGTGGCCACCACGCAGAAGGTCGGCGGCCCGGGCGGCGACTCCTACGAGCTGCGCACGCCGCAGCTCACCGCCGAGCAGGCCACCGCGGTCAAGGCCCAGATCGCCGAGGACCTCGGCATCAGCGCCGACCAGATCAGCGACAACCAGGTCAGTGAGGCCTGGGGCAGCCAGGTGACCGAGCGGGCCGTGCTGGGTCTGGTCATCTTCATCGCGCTGGTGATGGTCTACCTGATCCTGCGCTTCGAGTGGCGGATGGCCGTGGCCGCGGTGGCCTCGCTGATCACCAACCTGATCCTCACCGCCGGTATCTACTCGCTTGTCGGCTTCGAGGTCACCCCGTCGACGATCATCGGCTTCCTCACCATCCTGGGCTTCGCGCTCTACGACGTGGTGGTGGTTTTCGACAAGGTCCAGGAGAACACCCGGGGCATCACTGCCAACAACAACCAGACGTACGGCGAGGCGGCCAACCTGGCCATCAACCAGAGCCTGATGCGGTCGTTGAACACCTCGGTGGTCGCCCTGCTGCCGGTCGGCGGTCTGCTCTTCATCGGTGCCGGCCTGCTCGGCGCCGGCACGCTGAAGGACCTCGGTCTGGTGCTGTTCGTCGGTATGGCGGTGGCGTTCCTGACCTCCATCCTGGTGGCCACCCCGCTGCTGGCGCTGCTGAAGAACTACGACCCGCGGATCCAGGCGCACAACAAGCGCGTCCTGACCCGGCGGGGCGCAGTCGGCCGCGGCGAGGTCACCGGTAAGGGTGCTGCCGCGAGCCCGGTGACCCAGGCCGACGCGACCGACGAGCCGGTCGACCAGGACGCCGCCGCGCTGGCCGGTGCCGCCCCCAAGGTGGGCGCTCGGCCGGCGGGCAAGCGGCCCACCGGTGCCCGGGGCGGTCGCCCGGGTGGCGGCGGCAACCGGCCGGGTGGCGCCAAGCGGCGCTGACCCGACAGGAAACACCCGAACGGCGTCCGGCATGCTGTTGCCCGGACGCCGTTCGTCGTTGAAGGAGAGCGAAACAGCCGTGACGGAGACCCACAGCGCCGCAGCGCACGGGGACAGTGGCCCGGAGGTCGCCCGACTGGTCGCCAGTCGGGTGCTGGACGTGCCCGACTTCCCCAAACCCGGCGTCATGTTCAAGGACCTGATGCCACTGTTCGCCGACGGCAAGGTCTTCCGTGAGGTGATCGACGGGATCGTCGCCCACCACGGGCGGGACACCTTCGACGTGGTGGTCGGCATAGAGGCGCGCGGGTTCGTCGTCGCGGCGGCCATCGCGTACGCGACCGGGGTGGGCGTGGTGCCGGTGCGCAAGGCCGGCAAGCTGCCCCGCCCGGCGCACTCGGTCTCCTACGCGCTCGAGTACGGCGAGGCCACCCTCGAAGTGCACGAGGACGCCTTCACCGCCGGGCACCGGGTGCTGGTGGTCGACGACGTGCTGGCCACCGGTGGCACCGCCGAGGCGACGCTGGACCTGGTCGAGCGGGCCGGCGGCACCGTCACCGGCTTCACCGTGCTGCTGGAGCTCGGCTTCCTGGGTGGGCGTGAGCGACTGACGCCGCGTCCCGTCCACGCCCTGTTGACTGTTTGAACCGTTCCGTACTCCGCTGACCGTTTGATCCCGGACCCGTCGGATGGACCCGGCGCCGACCGTCCGGCGGAGCGGCAGGGGGCCGTCCGTGCGGGTAGCATTGCCCTTTGCTGACGTCGGCGATATCCCGTCCGGCGAGCGAGACCAGGTCGGCCGATCTTCGGCCGGCGTGTTTCCGGCGAGCGGTGAGGAGGCCGGTGTCCCACGATGTCGTCCCTCCGGCGGAGGGCACGGTGCACCCGACAGGCGACGCTGACGGCTCGGTGACCGACCGGACAGGCGACGCGCCGGCCCGGGTGACGGGCACCGGCAACGGCTCCGGCCGGGCTCCCGGCGAGAGCGCGGTGCGTCCGACCAGCGGCCCGCCGAGCGTCGAGGCATCCCCCGGCGCCGATGGCGTCGTGGTGCCGTTCCCGACCGACGCCAGCGTCGAACCGTCGCCCAGCGCTGGCTTCGGGCTGTCCAACGCGCCCACCGGCCGGCGGGTCCGGGCCCGGCTGGCCCGGTTCAACGCGCCCTGGCAGACCTCCCAGGTCAGCGAGGTGCTGGAGCCGCTCATCGCCAGCCACCGGGACAACCACCCCAAGGCGGACGCCCGGCTGCTCCAGCGCGCCTTCGACACGGCCGCGCGGTGGCACTCCGGGCAGTACCGCAAGTCCGGTGACCCCTACATCACCCACCCGCTCGCGGTGGCGACGATCCTCGGCAACCTGGGGATGGACACCACCACGCTGGTCGCCGCGCTGCTGCACGACACCATCGAGGACACCGAGTACACCCTCGACCAGATGCGCGCCGACTTCGGTGGCGAGGTCGCCCTGCTGGTCGACGGCGTCACCAAGCTCGACAAGGTCAAGCTGGGTGACGCGGCCAAGGCCGAGACGATCCGCAAGATGGTCGTGGCCATGGCCAAGGACCCGCGGGTGCTGGTGATCAAGCTGGCCGACCGGCTGCACAACATGCGCACCCTGACCTTCCTGCCCCGCCCCAAGCAGGAGCAGAAGGCCAAGGAGACGCTGGAGATCCTGGCGCCGCTGGCGCACCGGCTCGGTATGAACACGATCAAGTGGGAGCTGGAGGATCTGTCCTTCGGCACTCTCTTCCCGAAGCGCTACGAGGAGATCAACCGGCTGATCGGGGAGCACCAGCCGCAGCGCGAGGCGCTGCTGCGGCAGGTGACGCAGAAGGTGCAGACCGACCTGAAGGCCGCCAAGATCAAGGCGGAGACCACCGGGCGGCCGAAGCACCTCTACTCGATCTACCAGAAGATGATCGTGCGGGGTCGCGACTTCAACGACATCTACGACCTGGTCGGTGTGCGCATCCTGGTCGACACGGTGCGCGACTGCTACGCGGCGTTGGGCGTGATCCACGCCAACTGGCAGCCGGTGCCGGGCCGGTTCAAGGACTACATCGCCATGCCCAAGTTCAACATGTACCAGTCGTTGCACACGACGGTCATCGGGCCCACCGGCAAGCCGGTGGAGATGCAGATCCGCACGTACGCGATGCACCGCACCGCGGAGTTCGGCATCGCCGCGCACTGGAAGTACAAGGAGCACAAGGGCACTCAGATCGTCGGCCCGCCCGCGCACATCGACGAGATGACCTGGCTGCGGCAGTTGCTCGACTGGCAGCGTGAGGCGGCCGACCCGAGCGAGTTCCTGGACGCACTGCGCTTCGACCTGTCCAGCCAGGAGGTGTACGTCTTCACCCCGAAGGGTGACGTCATCCCGCTGCCGACCGGGTCGACACCTGTGGACTTCGCGTACGCGGTGCACACCGAGGTGGGACACAAGTGCATCGGGGCGCGGGTCAACGGCAAGCTGGTGCCGCTGGAATCGACGCTGTCCAACGGCGACGTGATCGAGATCTTCACGTCGAAGTCCGAGACAGCCGGCCCGACGCAGGACTGGCTGGGCTTCGTCAAGAGCCCGCGCGCCCGGACGAAGATCCGGCAGTACTTCAACAAGGAGCGGCGCGAGGAGGCGATCGAGGCCGGCAAGGACGCGATCGTCAAGGCGATGCGCAAGCAGGGCATGCCCCTGCAGCGGATGCTCACCTCCGACGCGCTCATGTCGATCGCCCGGGACCTGCACCTGGCCGACGTGGCCTCGCTCTACGCGGCGGTCGGCGACAGCCAGGTCTCCGCGCAGTCGGTGGTGCAGAAGCTGATGGCCGCGTACGGCGGCGAGGAGGGCGCGGCGGAGGACATCGCCGAGACCGCCGTCGCCACCCGGCCGCCGCGCAGCCGGCAGAGCAGCAGCGACCCGGGCGTGGTGGTCCGGGGCGTCAGCGACGTCTGGATCAAGCTGGCCCGCTGCTGCACACCGGTCCCACCGGACTCGGTGTTCGGCTTCGTCACCCGCTCCGGCGGGGTGAGCGTGCACCGCGACGACTGCGCCAACGCGGAGGACCTGCGCGCGCAGAGCGAGCGGGTCGTCGAGGTGAGCTGGAAGCTCACCTCCGCGTCGACGTTCCTGGTCGCCATACAGGTCGAGGCTCTGGATCGGCACAAGCTGCTGGCCGACGTCACCAGGGTGCTCTCCGACGAGCGGGTGAACATCCTCTCCGCCACCGTCACCACCACCCGCGACCGGGTGGCGGTGAGCCGCTTCAGCTTCGAGATGGCCGACCCGAAGCACCTGGGCCACCTGCTGGCCACGGTCCGCAAGGTCGACGGCGTCTTCGACGCCTACCGGGTCACCTCCGGGGCCTGACGCCCACCGGATCGGTTCCGCGGCTCGACGCGTACCCCGAGAACACGACAGCGCCCGCCGGCTCAGCCGGCGGGCGCTGTGTCGTGCGCGCGGGTGTCAGCCCTGCGGGTTGCTCATCGTGAGGTCCTTGATGATGACCTCCTTCTTCGGGTGCCCACCACCGGGCTGCGGTGCGAAGGCACCGTCGTCGCCGGCCTTGGCCACGTCCTTGACGATGTCCAGACCGCCGGTGATGGTGCCGAGCACCGTGTACGTCGCGTCCAGCGGCGAGTCGCCGTAGACGATGAAGAACTGGCTGCCGGTGCTGCCCGGCTGGCCGGAGTTGGCCATCGCGATGACACCCTCCGGGTACGGCGGGCGCTTGTCGGTGGGCAGGTTCTCCTCGGGCAGGCGGTAGCTCGGGCCGCCCTGGCCGTCGGTGGGGCGCCAGCCGTTGCCGGTGGCGCTGGGGTCACCGCACTGCAACACCTTGATGCCCTCGGTCACCATCCGGTGGCACTTGGTGTTGTCGAAGAAGTTCTTCTCCGCGAGGTGGGTGAAGCTGCCCGCCGTGCACGGCACCAGCGACCGGTCGACCTTGGCGGTGATCGGGCCGAGGTTGGTGTCGAGCGTCATGGTCTGGACGCCCTTGGCGGACTGCTGGTTGCTCGGCACCCCCACGTCCTTGATCTGCGGGGGCCGCTGCTCGGTGGGCAGCGCGGTGTACGCGCACTCGGCCGCGCCCGCCGCCGGCGCGGCGGTGTCGCTCTTGTTGTCGTCGTCGCCGCCGAGGCTCACCGCCAGCCAGACGGTGCCGGCGACCACGAGCACCAGCGCGGCAGCCGCGCTGACGATCGCCGTCGTCTGCCGGCGCTTGCGGGCCTTGGCCGCGCGCTCGGCCATCTCCTTCTCGAGCCGGGCGCGTGCCGCCGCGCGCTGCCGCTCTCTGGTGGACGTCACGCCTGGATCCTCCTGGCTGTCTGCTGCTGGGTGCCGCTTGGGTGGGTGGTGGCGCCCGGTCAGCCGGCGCTCGGGCTGCTGGCCGGGGTGCCGGAGGCCGAGGGAGCCGGTGCCGCACCGGTGACCGGCTCACCGACCGTGAGGCTCTGGATCGTCACATCGGTGCTGGGCTTGACCTTCGCCCCGGTCCCATTGTCCACGGTCGGGAGGGCGCCGATCTTCTCCACCACGTCCAGCCCGCCGGTCACCCGGCCGATGACCGGGTACTTCGGGTCGGCGGTGGTGAAGTCCTTGAAGAAGATCAGGAACTGGCTGCCGTTGCTGCCCGGCGGGTTGGAGACCATGGTCACCGTGCCCTTCGGGTACGTCGGCGGCTGGCCGGGGGCCGGACTGGCCGACGGCGACGCCGACGGCACGGTCGGCAACTCCTCGTCGTAGAACGAGTAGGTCGGCCCACCAAGACCCGTGCCGCTGGGGTCGCCGCAGCGCAGCGCGCCCTCGGCGGTGATCTCGTGGCACTTGGTGTTGTCGTAGAACGACCGGCTCGCCAGGTGGGCGATGCTCGCCGCCGCGCACGGGGAGTTGGTCAGATTCAGCTCCGCGGTGATCGGCGCGCCCTGGTTGGTGGTCACGGTCATCGCCCGGGTGCCGTCGGTGGGCAGATCCTTGGTGGCCGGCGTGCCGACGTCCTTGAGGTTGGTGTTGGCCGTCGCGTCCTGCGGCGTCCAGAGGCAGGTTTCCTCCGCGGCCGTGTTCTGCTTCGGATCGGAGTCGAACGCACCGAGCGCCCAGGCTGAGCCGGCCACGACCAACACGAGGATCAGAGCGGCGCCAACTCCGGCCTGGATCTGCCGTCGGCGCCGCGTAGCGGCGGCCCGGCGAGCCAACTGCCGGTCGAGCTTGGCCCGCGCCAGTTTGCGCTGCCGGTCCCTGCTGGAAGCCACAGGTGCTCCCCTTTCCTCTACCTGGTCGTCGCCGGCGGCCGGTCGCCCCGGCCCGTCCGGGCGTCAC
Organism: Micromonospora sp. NPDC051227; assembly: GCF_044455385.1. NCBI lineage: Bacteria > Bacillati > Actinomycetota > Actinomycetes > Micromonosporales > Micromonosporaceae > Micromonospora > Micromonospora sp. NPDC051227. The sequence continues at coordinate 116,686 of NZ_JBITET010000008.1, read as the reverse complement.
GTGTGCCGCGCCACACGCCCGCCAGAGTGTACGGCTAGTGACTGGGAATGTGGTGTACGAGGTCCACCCCGTCCCGAGCAGCGCTTATCGGAGGTTGTCACTGTGCCCTACGGGACCCCTGGGACGGACGCGGCAAACTCGCTCAGCCCGCCCGATAGGCTGCTGTGCAGGACGACAGCTGCTCGACGGAAAGGACAGTGCCCGTGCTCGTGGCCGGCTTTCCCGCGGACGCCTTCGGCACCAACTGCTATGTGGTTGCCACCGCGCCGGGGGAGCAGTGCGTGGTGGTCGACCCCGGCATCGGGGTGCTCGACCAGCTCGACGCGCTGCTCGCCGAGCACCGCCTGCATCCGGCCGCTGTGCTGCTCACCCACGGCCACCTCGACCACACCTTCTCGGTCGCGCCGGTCTGCGGCGCGCGCGGCATCACCGCGTACGTGCACCCCGGTGACCGGGAGATGCTGGCCGACCCGTCCAAGGGCCTCTCGACCGACCTGACGTCGCTCTTCGGCGGCCGGCTGAGCTACACCGAGCCGGAGGACGTGGCGGAGTTGACCGACGGCGCCACCCTCACGCTCGCCGGCCTGGAGATCGCCGTCGACCATGCCCCGGGCCATACCGGCGGGTCGGTGCTGTTCCGGCTGCCGGGCGCCGGGTCGAGCTGGGAGGCTGACGAGCTGTGCCTCTCCGGTGACGTCCTCTTCGCCGGGTCGATCGGCCGCACCGACCTGCCGGGCGGGAGCATGCCGGCCATGCTCACCAGCCTGCGCGACAAGATCCTCCCGCTGGCCGACGACACCGTCGTGCTGCCCGGCCACGGCCCCAGCACCACCATCGGCCGCGAGCGCGCCAGCAACCCGTACCTCATCGAGGTGGCTGGCACGTCGCCGGCCGCTCCCACCCGGGGCCTCTAGATCTTCTGTCCGCGCCGCGCGCGGACCCACGACACCACCGCGCCACCGGCGCGGAACCGCAAGGAGTACGCCGATGAGCAAGCCCACGCCCATCTCCGGCTTCCCGGAGTGGACCCCCGGCCAGCGGATGATCGAGCAGTTCGTGCTCGACAAGATCCGGGCCACCTTCGAGCTGTACGGCTTCGCGCCGCTGGAGACCCGCGCCGTGGAGCCGCTGGACCAGCTGCTGCGCAAGGGCGAGACCTCGAAGGAGGTCTACGTGATCCGGCGGCTGCACGCCGACGCCGAGGGTGCCGGTGGTGACGACCAGCTCGGCCTGCACTTCGACCTGACCGTGCCGTTCGCCCGGTACGTGTTGGAGAACGCCGGCAAGCTGAGCTTCCCGTTCCGCCGCTACCAGATCCAGAAGGTGTGGCGGGGTGAGCGGCCGCAGGAGGGCCGCTACCGGGAGTTCGTCCAGGCCGACATCGACATCGTCGACCGGGACACCCTGGCCGCGCACCACGAGGCGGAGATGCCGCTGGTCATCGGGGACGCGCTGCGCTCGTTGCCGATCCCACCGGTGACGATCCAGGTCAACAACCGCAAGATCTGCGAGGGTTTCTACCGGGGCATCGGGCTGACCGACCCGGAGGCGGCGCTGCGCGCCGTGGACAAGCTCGACAAGATCGGCCCGGCGAAGGTGGCCGAGCTGCTGGCCCAGACCGCCGGGGCGAGCGAGGCGCAGGCCAAGGCGTGCCTGGCGTTGGCCGAGATCTCCGCCCCGGACGCCTCGTTCGCCGACGCCGTCCGGGCGCTCGGGGTGAGTGACCCGCTGCTCGACGAGGGCATCGAGGAGCTGGTCCGGGTGGTGGACACCGCCGCCGAGCACTCGCCCGGCCTCTGCGTGGCGGACCTGCGCATCGCCCGTGGGCTGGATTACTACACGGGCACCGTCTACGAAACCCAGCTGCGCGGCTACGAGCGCTTCGGTTCGATCTGCTCCGGCGGCCGGTACGACAACCTGGCCAGCGCCGGCGCCGTCTCGTACCCGGGGGTGGGGATCTCGATCGGCGTGACCCGGCTGCTCGGTCTGCTCTTCGGCGCGGGGGATCTGTCGGTCTCACGGGAGGTGCCGACCGCTGTGCTCGTCGCGGTGACCAGCGAGGAGCAACGTACGGCCAGCAACCGGGTGGCCGAGGCGCTGCGGCGGCGCGGGGTGCCGACCGAGGTGTCGCCGAGCGCGGCGAAGTTCGGCAAGCAGATCCGCTACGCCGAGCGACGGGGCATCCCGTACGTCTGGTTCCCCGGTGCCGAGGGTGCGCCGGACGAGGTGAAGGACATCCGCTCCGGTGAGCAGGTCACGGCCGGTGCGGGGGAGTGGATGCCACCCCTGGCGGACCTGAAGCCCACTGTCGGTTGAGTGTCCCCACTGGCGCTGACGGCCGCGGGGACCTACGGTAGCGTAAGTTACGCCACCGTAGGGAGTTTCTCGTGACCGTCAGCACCACAGTGAGCCAGACCGCGCTGCTCGTCGAGTTGGAGCCGGTTGTCGCACGCAACCTGGACCGCCACCTCTCGCTCGCCAAGGAGTGGTTCCCGCACGAGTACGTGCCGTGGAGCGAAGGGCGGACCTTCGACGGGCCGCTCGGCGGCGAGGCGTGGTCACCGACCGACTCCACCATCCCGGACGTGGCCCGCACGGCGCTGATCGTGAACCTGCTGACCGAGGACAACCTGCCCTCGTACCACCACGAGATCGCCACCCTGTTCGGTCGCGACGGCGCGTGGGGCACCTGGGTGCACCGGTGGACCGCCGAGGAGGGGCGGCACGGCGTCGCGATCCGCGACTACCTGACCGTCAGCCGGGCGGTCGACCCGGTGGCGTTGGAGCGGGCCCGGATGACGCACATGTCGGAGGGTTACACCAACGCCCACGGCGACGAGGTGCTGCACTCGCTGGCGTACGTCTCGTTCCAGGAGCTGGCCACCCGGATCTCGCACCGCAACACCGGCAAGGCCACCGGCGACCCCGCCTGCGAGGCGCTGCTGGCCCGGGTGGCCGCTGACGAGAACCTGCATATGGTCTTCTACCGCAACCTGCTCGCGGCCGCGTTCGAGCTGGCTCCGAGTCAGGCCATGCGGGCCGTCGCCGACGTGGTGGCCGACTTCCAGATGCCGGGCAACGGCATCGAGGGCTTCGCCCGCAAGTCGGTGGCGATCGCACTGGCCGGCATCTACGACCTGCGCCAGCACCGCGACGACGTGTTGCAGCCGGTGCTGCGCCAGTGGGACGTCTTCAACGTGACCGGCCTCAACGCCGACGGCGAGGCCGCCCGCGAGCAGCTCGCCGCCCAGCTGGAGAACCTGGACCGCGCCGCGAGCCGCTTCGAGGAGAAGCGCGACGCCCGAGCCGCCCGCCTAGCCCTCCGCTGACCCCCACCCCCCAACCTCCCCACCCCCTCAGATCGTTGATCATGAAGTTATTGCCACTCGCGTCGGCTTGGGGTCAATAACTTCATGATCAACCCAGCGGGGGTGGGGCCGGGGGCGGGGGTGGGGTTAGGGGAGGGGGAGGAGGAGGCAGGTGCTGGTGGCGTGGGCTATCAGGCGGTCGGTGGCGTCGGTGATGCGGGCCTCGGCCAGGGCCGTGCGGCGGCCGCGTTGCAGCACCGTCCCCTCGCAGCGCAGGGTGCCGCTGTCGACGGTGACCGGGCGGAGGAACTTCACGTTGAGATCCAGCGAGGTGTAGCCGACGCCGGCGGGCAGGGTGGTGTGCACGGCGCACCCCGCGGCGGTGTCCAGCAGGGTCGAGAGCACGCCACCGTGGACGCTGCCGAGCGGGTTGTAGTGGAACTCCTGTGGAGTCAGCTCGACGACGACCCGGCCCTCGTCGGCTTCCATCCGGGTCATGTCGAGAAGGTGCATCACCGGCGGCGCGGCCAGCTCGCCGGCGATCATCGCCCGGAGCATGTCCAGGCCGCTGCGTCGACCGACCTGGGCTGCGTTGACCGACGGGTCCGCCCAGGTGAAGGTACGGCTGCGCACTGGTTCCTGCGTCTGCGTCATGGACGCAGCCTGGCAGCAGCTTGCTGAGTCTGTCAACGAGATCTAGCCTGGTCGGATGCGACCCGCGGCTCTGGACTGGTCAGTGGAGAACTGCACCATCGCCCGCGCGATGGAGGTCCTCGGTGAGCGTTGGACCCTGGTGGTGCTCCGCGAGGTGTTCACCGGCGTACGCCGCTTCGACGACATGCGGGTCCGCACCGGAATCCCGCGCCAGGTGCTGACCAACCGGCTCGCCAGCCTGGTGGAACAGGGCGTGCTGAGTCGCGAGCCGTACCGGGAGCCCGGCAGTCGGCTGCGCCACGAGTACCGGCTCACGGAGAAGGGCCTGGATCTGTGGCCGGTGCTGGTCGCCGTCCTCGGTTGGGGCGACCGGTACCTCGCCGACGCGGAGGGCCCGCCGCTCAGTGTGACGCACCGCGACTGCGGCGCCGAGGTGCGCGCCGAACTGCGCTGCGACGACGGGCACGACGTGGCTCGGCCCCGCGACGTGGTGCCCAGTCCGGGCCCCGGCGCCCGTCGCCGTACCCCCTGACCCGAGCCCGCCGCGCCCTGACGCCCCGTCGCCGTCGCGCGGTGCTCGTCGCGCGGCGCCCGGCATGCGGCGCCGTGCCGTCCCGGCGCGCGATGCGCCCGACGTCCGGCGCGGGAAGACATCGATGATCGTGCGCGCCGAATGTGGACCGGATGTCGGTTGGGTGTGACGGTGGCTGTTCACCAGCGTGTCAGGGGTGTTGCGACCATGTGGCCAACCGGGATCGGTGAATCCGGGCGAATTCAAGCCTTGTTAATGATCTTAAGTATGTGAATACTTCAGTCTCAGCCGGCCGGTTTCCCCAGATCGGCCGCGTTGCCCTCGGGTCAGCCGCCCCCGGCAGACCCACTCCCCCGCCCAGGAGGTTTGTTACATGCGACCCACGAGGTCCTCATTCCGCGTTGCGGCCACAGTCGCCGTTTCCGGAACCCTGGTCGTCGGCTCGCTCATCGGCGCGCCCGCCCAGGCCGCTCCTGCAGCGTCGCCCGACGCCGCCGCCGCGATCTCCGCGGAACTCGGCGACCGCTCCGCCGGCTCGTACATCGACGCCAGCGGCAAATCCGTCGTCACGGTGACCGACGCGGCCGCCGCCAGCAAGGCGAGCAAGGCCGGCGCCGTCGTCCGCTACGTCACCCGCGGCGCCGCCGAGCTCAACCGGGCCACGGCCGAGCTGGAGCGCTCCGCCAAGATCCCGGGCACCGCCTGGTGGAGTGACCCGGTCACCAACCAGGTCGTCGTCTCCGTCGACAGCACCGTCACCGGGGCCAAGCTGGAGCGGGTCAAGGCCGCCGCCGCGCGGGCCAACGGCGCGGTCCGGGTCGAGGCCGAGGCGGGCGTGCTGAGCACCCGGATCTCCGGCGGCCAGGCCATCTACGCCGGCGGGGGCGGGCGTTGCTCGCTCGGCTTCAACGTGCGCAGTGGCAGCACCTACTACTTCCTGACGGCCGGGCACTGCACGAACATCTCGGCCAGCTGGTACTCGAACTCCGCCCAGACCTCGCTGCTCGGTACCCGTAGCGGCACCAGCTTCCCGGGCAACGACTACGGCATCGTGCGGCACAACAACTCGGCCAACGCCGCCGGCAACGTCTCGCTCTACAACGGCAGCTTCCGGGACATCACCGGCGCCGGCAACGCCTCCGTCGGCCAGTCGGTGCAGCGCTCCGGCAGCACCACCGGCCTGCGCAGCGGCACGGTGAACGCGACCAACGCCACGGTGAACTACGCCGAGGGCTCGGTCTCCGGTCTGATCCGCACCAACGTCTGCGCCGAGCCGGGCGACAGCGGCGGCTCGCTGTTCGCCGGCGGCACCGCCCTGGGTCTGACCTCCGGTGGTAGCGGCAACTGCCGCACCGGTGGCACGACCTTCTTCCAGCCGGTCACCGAGGCGCTCAGCCGCTACGGCGTCAGCGTCTTCTGATCCACGCACCGCTCGCGGGCCGCCGGAACCTTCCGGCGGCCCGCGTCGCGTTGACGGCCACCGAACCCCGCCGTCGCCGCGCGACGACTCACGGCAGCCGGTCGGGGCGCCCGGGAGTGGGCCCGCTCGGTGGTCCGAGGGGATCCGGGGGTACGACGCCGATCGTCGGCAGGTCCGGGCCGACGCGTACGGTGCCGCCGGTCGACCAGGCGAGGTGCGCCCGCCGGGCGGAGAGGACCGCCAGCAGCGGCCAGAGGGAGACCGCCACCGCCGTCACCCGCTCGGCCAACCCGGTGCGGGACCCACTGGTCACCTCGAACGCGCACCAGCCGAAGAGCGCGAGCAGCACGAGCGTGGTGCTCAGCCCCACCGCCCGGCGGAACGCCCAGGGCGGCTCCGGTCGGGTGGGGTGCTCGGTGTCGTGACCGCGCGGCAGCCGCAGTGCCGAGCCGGCCGGCCAGAGCACCAGGGCGAGGACGGCCACTGTCGCCGCGACGCCGTGGCTGAGCGAACCGCCGACGGGCGGCCGGGGAAAGGCGACCAGCGCGATGGTGGCCACGCCACCGATCGCGAGCAGGAAGCGGCTGGGCAGCCCGGCCGCGTGCAGGACGGCGGCGACCGACAGGTAACAGCAGCCGAGCAGCACCAGGGCCACCACCATGATCCAGGCGTCGGTGGCGTCCTGTCCGGCCAGCTCGCTGATGGTGTCCCGGACCGGGTCGTACCCGACGGGCTGTCGGGCCTGCGCCACCGTCCAACCGGACACCAGCAGCACGGGCGCCGCCGCCGCCGTGGCGACGGCCCAGTTCGGTACGGGCCGCATTTCGCCACGTTAACCGGCGCGGCTGCCGGGGGAGTCGGGTTCGCCGGTCCACCCCACCAGCGAATCGTGCCGGCCTGCCGGGTGCCCGGAGGCGGGGCTGCCACCCCTGACAGAATGCGGGTGAGGACTGTTCCACGATGAGGAGTTGCCAGCCGTGATCCGTACCCACAATGCCGGAAGCCTGCGCGCCGCGGACGCCGGCTCGACGGTGACGCTCGCCGGCTGGGTGGCCCGCCGCCGCGACCACGGCGGGGTCATCTTCGTCGACCTGCGCGACGGTTCCGGCGTTGTCCAGGTGGTGTTCCGCGAGGAAGATGCGCACGCGCTGCGCAACGAGTTCTGCGTGAAGGTCGTCGGCGAGGTGACCCGCCGCCCGGCCGGCAACGAGAACCCGGAGCTGCCCACCGGCGAGGTCGAGGTGACCGTCGTCGAGCTGGAGGTGCTCTCCGAGGCGGCGCCGCTGCCGCTGCCGGTGGACGACCAGATCGAGGCCGGCGACGACATTCGACTCCGCTACCGTTACCTGGACCTGCGCCGCAGCGGCCCGGCGAACGCGCTGCGGCTGCGCTCGCGCGCCAGCCAGCTCGCCCGGGGTGTGCTGCACGAGCGGGACTTCCTGGAGATCGAGACACCGACGCTGACCCGCTCGACGCCGGAGGGCGCCCGCGACTTCCTGGTGCCGGTGCGGCTTCAGCCCGGCAGCTGGTACGCGCTGCCGCAGTCGCCGCAGCTGTTCAAGCAGCTGCTGATGGTCGGTGGCATGGAGCGGTACTACCAGATCGCCCGCTGCTACCGCGACGAGGACTTCCGCGCCGACCGGCAGCCGGAGTTCACCCAGCTCGACATCGAGATGTCGTTCGTCACCGAGGACGACGTGATCGACCTCGGCGAGGCGATTGTCTCGGCGCTGTGGAAGGACCTGGCCGGGCACGAGATCACCCGACCGATCCCGCGGATCACCTGGCACGACGCGATGGCCCGGTACGGCTCGGACAAGCCGGACCTGCGCTACGGCGTCGAGCTGACCGAGCTGACCGACTACCTGCGCGGCACCGAGTTCCGGGTCTTCGCCGGGGCGATCGACGCGGGCGGCTACGTGGGCGCGGTGGTGATGCCGGGAGGCGCGGCGCAGAGCCGCAAGGAGCTGGACGGCTGGCAGGACTGGGCGAAGGCGCGTGGCGCGCGCGGCCTGGCGTACGTGGTGCTGGACGCCGAGACCGGCGAGGCGCGCGGCCCGGTGGCGAAGAACCTCTCCGCCGAGCACCTGGGCGGGCTCGCCGACGCGGTCGGCGCCAAGCCGGGTGACGCGGTCTTCTTCGCCGCCAGCGCCACCAGCCGGGAGGCGCAGGAGCTGCTCGGGGCGGCCCGCGTCGAGATCGCCAAGCGGTCCGGCCTGATCGACGAGAGCGCCTGGGCGTTCTGCTGGGTGGTCGACGCGCCGATGTTCGAGCGCACGGACGAGGGCGGCTGGACGGCCGTGCACCACCCGTTCACCTCGCCGAACGCGGAGTGGGTCGACCGGTTCGAGGAGGCTCCGGACCGGGCCCTGGCGTACGCGTACGACATCGTCTGCAACGGCAACGAGATCGGCGGCGGGTCGATCCGTATCCACCGGGGTGACGTGCAGAAGCGGGTCTTCGACCTGCTCGGCATCACTCCCGAGGAGGCGCAGGACAAGTTCGGCTTCCTGCTGGAGGCGTTCAAGTACGGCGCCCCGCCGCACGGCGGTATCGCCTTCGGCTGGGACCGGGTCTGCATGCTGCTCGCCGGTGCCGACTCCATCCGTGAGGTCATCGCCTTCCCGAAGACCCGGGGTGGCTTCGACCCGCTGACCAGTGCACCGACCCCGATCACCGCCCAGCAGCGCACCGAGGCCGGCATCGACGCCAAGCCCAAGCCGGCCGCAACGGCCCACATCGGAACGGCCGGCCCGGCAGCCCCGGTAGCAGACCCGGTCTGACCCGCATCTCCTCCCTCTCGCCTCGTTGATCATGGGGTTGGCGGGCCCACGCGTCGGCGTGTCGCTCGTTAACCTCATGATCAACCTAGGTGGGGGAGTTGGCTGGGATGCGGGTGCTTGTTGTCGGGGCTAGTGGGTTACTCGGGCGGTCGGTTTGTCGTCGGGGCCTCGGGGCCGGGTGGTCGGTTGTTGGGACGTTCCACTTCGGTGAGATCGACGTGCCGGGAGTCGCGGCACGACGACTGGACGTGACCGACCGGTCCGCCGTGCGCGCACTGGTCGCCGAGGTGCGACCGGACGCCGTGGTCGGGACCCCCTATCGGTACGGCGACTGGGCGGTCACCGCCGACGGGGCAGCGCACGTGGCGCTCGCCGCCGCCGAGGTGGGTGCCCGGCTGGTGCACGTGTCCAGCGACGCGCTGCACGCCGGACGACCCGTGCCGTACGCCGATGACGAACCACCCACGCCGGTGCACGCGTACGGTGCCGCGAAGGCGGCGGCCGAGACCGCCGTACGGGCGATCGACCCGGGCGCGGCGCTGGTGCGGACCTCCCTGATCGTGGGGGAGGGGAGTAAGCAGGTCCAGCTCTGCCGGGACACGCTCGCCGGTCGGGCCACCCTGTTCACCGACGAGCTGCGCTGCCCGATCGACGTCACTGACCTGGCCGACGCCGTGCTGGAGCTGGTCGCCTCGACGTACGCCGGTCTGCTCAACGTGGCTGGCCCGGACGCGGTCAGCCGGGCCGAGCTGGGCCTGCTCGTCGCCGAGCGGTACGGCCTGGACCCGGCCGGGTTGAGGACCGCCACCAGCGCTGCCACCGGTCTGGTCCGCCCCCTGGACGTACGCCTCGACTCCGCGCGCGCCGCCGCCCTGCTGCGCACCCGGCTGCGCGGGGTACGCGAACTCCTCGCCCGCTGACGAGACCCGTGCACACTTCCTATGCATAACTCTTGTGCATAGGAAGTGTGCACGGATAGTGTGCAGCCATGGCGAACGACGAAGACGTCCCGCGGCCGGCGCCGCGTGAGGTGCGGATCGACAAACGGCAGGTCCGGGTGCTGGCGCACCCGCTGCGAATGCGGCTGGTCGGAGCGCTGCGGGTGAAGGGGCCGGCCACCGCGACCACCCTCGCCGAACTGCTCGGCACCAACACCGGCGCGACCAGCTACCACCTGCGGCAGCTCGCCGAGGTCGGGCTGGTCATCGAGGATCCCGACCGGGGCAGCGGGCGGCAGCGCTGGTGGCAGGCGGCGCACGACGTGACCAACTGGGATCCGAGCGACTTCGACGACGACCCCGACGCCCGGGCCGCGATCGAGTGGATCCAGGGCGACCAGGTGCGTCTGCTCGCCGAGACCGCCGATCGCTGGTTCGCCACCCAGCACGAGTGGTCGGCCGCCTGGCGGGACGGGTTCGGCATGAGCGACATCTTCATGACCATCCCGCCGGCCCGGCTGGAGGAGCTCAAGGCGGAGATGTGGCAGGTGCTGGAGCGGTATCACCGTGAGGCCGAGTCCGATGCCGCCACCGACCCGGAGGCCCGCCCGGTGCAGGTGTTCATGGCCGCCTACCCGTTGCGCGAGGGCCTCCAGTGAGCGCGCTGACCGAACGCCAGGTTCGGCGTCGTTACCTCACGCTCTACGGTCTGCGCTGGCTGCCCACGGGTCTGATGATCCCGGTGATGATCCTGCTGATGCAGGAGCGCGGCCTGTCGCTGCCGCAGATCGGCCTGGTCTCCACGGCGCAGGGGCTGCTGGTGCTGGCGCTGGAGTTGCCCACCGGCGGGCTCGCCGACGCCCTCGGTCGTCGACCGGTGCTGCTCGCCGCCGGGGTGCTGAACCTCGCCTCGCTGGCGCTGTTCGCGGTGGCCGACTCGTTCGTGCTGTTCTTCGTGGTCTGGGCTCTGCAGGGCATCTACCGGGCGTTGGACAGCGGCCCGTTGGAGTCCTGGTACGTCGACGCCACAGTGGCCGCCGACCCGGAGGCCGAGTACGAGCGCGGTCTCGGCTACGCCGGCACCGTCGCCGGCGGGTCCATCGGCGGTGGCGCGCTGGTCAGCGGTGGTCTCATCGCGCTCGGCCCGATCGGGCCGGTCAGCGCGCTGACGGTGCCCGTGTTGGCCGCCATCGTCGCGCAGGCGGCGGCGCTCGTCGCGCTGGTCGTGCTGCTGGTCGAGGAGCGTCCGGCCACGGGGTTCGCGGCGCTGCGGGCCTCGGTGGTCCAGGCGCCCCGGATGATCGGCCAGGCCGTCGGCCTGCTGCGTCGTTCCCGGGTGCTGCTGGCGTTGGTGGCCGTCGAGCTGTTCTGGGGCTTCGGCATGGTCACCTTCGAGTCGCTGCTGCCGGTACGGCTCGCCGAGGTGATCGGCGATCCGGAACGCGCCGCGGTGCTGCTCGGGCCGGCGAACTCGGCCGCCTGGCTCGCCTCGGCCGCCGGCGCGGCACTGACCCCACTGCTGCTGCGCTGGTTCGGCGCCGCGCCGGGTGCGGCCCTGCTGCGCATCCTCCAGGGCGTGACGGTGGTCGGGATGGGGTTGTTCGCCGGGCCGGTGGGCGTGCTGGTGGCCTACCTGGCCTGCTACGCCGTGCACGGCGCGTCCAACCCGTTGCACAGTGGGCTGCTGCACCGGCAGGTCGACGGCCCGTACCGGACCAGCGTGCTCTCGCTGAACTCGATGATGGCGCAGCCGGCCGGCGCGCTCGGCGGGGTGGTCCTGACCGTGCTCGCCGCCGCCACCAGCGTCAGCACCGCGATGGTGGTCGGTGCGGTGGTGTTGGCCGTCGCCGCCCCGCTCTACCTGCCCGCCTGGCTTGCCAGCCGTCGGGCCGTCCCGGCCGTCGAGCCGACCGCGGTTCCGGTTCCCGCCGCGGATCGTTGACGAAGGGGCCCCTTGTCCGCAAGCGGGCCCCTTCTGCCGTGTCAGGCCAGGCGGATCGAGCTGAGCGGGAGGGTGTTGGTGTAGCCGAGCCGACGGTAGAGCCGCCCCGCGGCGACATTGTGCGTGTAGACGCCGAGCCCAACCATGTCGTGGCGCGCCAGGAGCGCCCGGGTCATCCCCGCGGTCAGGGACGCGCCCAGCCCTCGACCTCGTTGGTCGGGGGCGACGGTCAGGCCGGCGAGGAAACCGATGTCACCCTGGCTGCGGTCCGCGCCGCACGCCACCAACCGGTCGCCGGCCCGGATGCCGTACCAGTCGACGACCCGTGGGTCGCCCGGTCGGGAGGTGCTGCTGGGGAACGACTCCTCGACCAGCGCCGCCAGCGCCGGCTGGTCGGCGTCGGTGAGGCGTACCACCGGCTGCTCGTCCGGCTGCGCCGGCGGCGCCGTGTCGGTCCAGTGGAAGTCCCAGTCGCTGTGCTCGGCCACCGCCAGCCGGTCGACCAGCCGACCGCGATCGTGTCGAGGCAGGTGCAGCCGCTGTCCGGGCTGGAGCATTCCGTCGGCGGCGAGCGCGACACAGATCTCCAGCGCCGGTTCGGCCGGGCCGATCGCGCAGCCAGCCGGCCCGTACTCCGGCGGCACCAACCACAGCACGGCGCCATCACGCTGGTACGCGCGCGCCGGCACGGCCCGCCCGAGCGCGTGCCGGGCGAACGGGTGATGGCCGACGGCGGCCAGGACGGCGCTCCGGTCCTGGAGCACCCGGTCGTGGATGATCATGCGGTCCAGCCTAGGAGCCGGGGGTCGACTGCCTCCGTCGGGCCCTCGCGGCGTGGCCGTCTCCACCGTGGAGATTGGCGAGCCGACCGATTGGGTACATCACGCGCCGACCTACTGGGAACCCCCACCGGAGGACCGACATGCTCGCCATCCTGGCCGCGATTGTCTTCGGCTTCGCCCTGCTCATCGATTTGCTCGACACCAACTTCGGCGCACCCGACCTGTTCAACTGGAACACCCTCGTGCTCATCGGACTGCTCCTGCTCTCGCTCTACCTGGCCGGCGTGGGCAGTGGCCCGCGCGGCGGCGGTGGCGGTGGCGGTGGCCGTTGGTACCGGGGCCGCCGCCCCGGGCGTGGCTGACCGGAACCGATCACCGGTGGCGGGCCTGCGGCGCGATTCCGGCGTCGTGGGCCCGGCCCGGTACTGTCTTCGTGATGGAGTCCGACGCCCTCTTCTCCCTCGGTGAACCCGCCGGGTCGCGCAGCGCGCCCGACGGTCCCGCCGGTGTCGACGGCTTCACCGCGGTGGCCGACGATTCGCCCCTGCCCGTCCGGATGCGCCCGGTGACCCTCGACGAGCTGGTCGGGCAGGAGCACCTGCTCGCTCCCGGCGCACCCCTGCGGCAACTGGTCTCCGGCGGGGCGCCGATGTCGGTGATCCTCTGGGGCCCGCCGGGCAGCGGCAAGACCACCATCGCGCACCTGGTGGCCGGGGCCACCGATCGCCGCTTCGTCGCCATGTCGGCGCTCTCCGCCGGCGTGAAGGACGTCCGGGCGGTGATCGAGGCGGCTCGCCGCCAGCGCCGTTCCGGCGGCCCGCAGACCGTGCTCTTCATCGACGAGGTGCACCGGTTCAGCAAGACCCAACAGGATTCGCTGCTCGCCGCCGTCGAGGACCGCACTGTCACCCTGCTGGCGGCCACCACCGAGAACCCGTACTTCTCGGTCATCTCACCGCTGCTGTCGCGGTGCGTGCTGCTCACCCTGCAACCGTTGGACGACGAGGCGGTGCGGGGCCTGCTGCGCCGCGCGGTCGCCGACAAGCGTGGCCTGGACGGCGCACTGGCCCTGACCACCGAGGCCGAGGATCACCTGGTCCGGCTGGCCGCCGGTGACGTCCGTAAGGCACTCACCGCCCTGGAGGCCGCGGCGGCCTCCGCCACGGCCCTCGGCGGCGGGCGGATCGACCTCGCCACCGCCGAGCAGGCCGTCGACGTGGCGGCGGTGCGCTACGACCGCGACGGCGACGCCCACTACGACGTGGTCAGCGCCTTCATCAAGAGCATGCGCGGCTCGGACGTGGACGCGGCGGTGCACTGGCTGGCCCGCATGCTGGTCGCCGGTGAGGACGCCCGGTTCATCGCCCGTCGCCTGGTCATCTTCGCGAGCGAGGACGTGGGCATGGCCGATCCCAGTGCGCTGAGCGTGGCGACCGCCGCCGCGCACGCGGTCGAGTACGTCGGGCTGCCCGAGGCGCAGCTCAACCTCGCCCAGGCGGTGATCCACCTGGCCACCGCGCCCAAGTCGAACTCGGCCACCACCGCCATCGGCGCCGCGATCGCCGACGTCCGGGCCGGTCGCGGTGGCCCGGTGCCGCGAGGGCTGCGCGACGCGCACTACGCCGGCGCCCGAGGGTTGGGCCACGGGACCGGCTACCGCTACCCGCACGACGACCAGCGCGGCGTGGTCACCCAGCAGTACGTCCCGGACGACCTGGTGGGCACCGATTACTACCAGCCCAGCCCGCACGGCGCGGAGCGGTCGGTGGCCAGCCGGTTGCCGCTGCTACGCCGGATCGTGCGTGGTCTGCCGGCTCCGGCCGCCCGCCCGCAGACGCCGACAGCCGAGCCGTCCGTAACGGCGCAGACCGCGCCAGCGCTATCCCCGGGGGCCGCCCGTCCGACGACGGGCACGGGTGCCCCCGGCACGATGCAGGACAGCGGCACCGACGCCGCAGGAGAGGGTCAACAGTGAGATCGCGTGGTGGGGACCGCCCGGACGAGGGCCCGGACGAGCGGCGCGATCCCCGCGCCAAGACCCGCCGTTGGGGTCGCGGCCGGCCGGCTGAGCCCGAGCCGGAGGCGCCGGTCGCCGGCGAGGAGTTCGGCTGGATCGACGACCTGCGCTCGGCCAAGCAGCAACGCACCGAGCTGGGCCCGGACGGCGCACCGGCGGAGCCGAACCGGCCCCGCGGGGGCATGCCGCCGGCAGACCCGGCCGGACCGCCGGCACAACCCACCCCGCGTACGCCGGGAGAGCCGGCCGGTGCGCGCGGCAGTGCGCCGGAGTCCTCGGTGCCGCCGGCCCCGCGCCAGAGTGAACCGGGCGGTGCCGCCGCCCGCCGACCGGTCGACGGGCCCTGGCCCGGGGAGACGCCGCCAGCGGGTCGTCGCCCGGACAACCGGCCACCCGCCGCCGGTCCCGCGCCTGGGCAGCCGCCGCGCCGCGGCGTGCAGCCGGTGCCCGGCGCCCGCGCTGCCGTGCCACCGTCGCCACCCGCTGCTCGCCCGGGCGGTGGTGACCCGGCCGGCCCGCAGGGGCCTCGTCCGGCACCCGACGCGCCCGGCGGCCCGGCCCGTCCGCGCGGTGCGGCCGCCCCTCCCGGCCCAACCGTGGGCCCACCGACCTCAGGCCCCCCGGCTGGTCGTCGTCCGGACGCCGCTGTTCCGCCGGGCCGCCATCAGGACCCCGCCGCACCCGGCGGTCATCCTGACGCCATGCCGCCGCTGCGCCGTCCGGATGCTGGCCCGCCGGTCCGCCGACCCGGCGCGGAGCAACCGGTCGAACCCGGCCGTGCCCGGCCGCCCGCCGACGGCACGCCCGCCGGTCGCCGCGCCGCCGGCTCGGCACCCGACCCGGCGCGGGCCGCCGGAGCGCCCGCCGCCCCCGGGCCGGCCCGCTTCGACGGCGCGCCGGCTGGCGTCGTGCCGCCGACCGCTGAGGGCCTGCGGCCCGACCCTGCCATCGACCGTGACCCGCGTACCGCCCGGCGTCGTCCGGGCCCGGCCGACCCCGGTGCACCCGAGCCTGCCGGGCGGGCTTCCGAGGGTCCCCGTCCGACAGCCGGCGGGCGTCGCCGCGCCGCGGAACCCGACGAGCCGGTGGTGCCCCGCTCGGGGAACGCGCCACCCGTGCCCCGCGGGGGGAACGCGTCGTCGGTGCCCGAGGCGACCGGCGTGCACAGCGGTGCCCTGCCCACCACCGGCCCCGCCGACGGCACCGGTCGCCGCCGGGTCGTCTCCGGTGAACCGGATCGCCGAACGCCGCCCGGCGGCGAACCCCGCCTGGACCGCCCGGACCGCCCGGAGCGGCCCGCGGACTGGCTCCGCCAGGCCGGCCGCCTGCCACACACCGACCCCGGCCTGCCGGTGGTCAACCGCCGAGACGGCAGTCCGCCGGCCGGGGGTCGCCGTCCGGCGCCACCCATCGGGCCGGGAGACCTCAACGACCAGGCGTCCGGTCGACTCGCCGTGCCCGACCCGGCCGCGGAGCGCACCGCCGCCCGCCGGCCCGCCGGCCCGCCGGTCGACCCGGGCGCGGACGCACCGACCGGTCGTCGCGCCGTCCGGCCCGACGCGTCGGGATCTACCGGAGAGCAGGGGGCCCTGACCTACCCCCCGCCGCCCGGTGACCGGCCCGCCCGTGGGCGGGGCGCTGCGGCGGTACCCACTCTGGACCCCAGCGGCCAGCGCGGCCGTGTCGTGTCGAGCCCCGGGCCGGACGCACCGCCCGCCCCGGATCCGACTGGCCGACGACGTCGTCCACCGGCCGAGCCCGGCCCCGACGGTACGGCTGTCCCCCGTCGACCGCGAACCGCGAGCGACCACGGCGACGATCCGTACGCCGGTGGTCGACCCGGCGCCGGTCCCGCTGCTCGGGGCGCCGCCCGCTCCGTCCCACCCGGGCGGGCGCGCCCCATCCCGGGCGACGCGCCCGCACCCGGCACCGGGCACCGTGGCGCTGACGGCCCACCGCGTCCCGGTCCGGGTGGCGAGCCTGCACCCCGGGACGCGACCCGTCCGGACGGTCCGGCTCGTGCCGCGGTGCCGCCGGGTGTGGATGGTCCGCCGCGTTCGCGTCCGGACGGTCCGGCTCGTGCCGCCGTCCGCCCGCCCGGCGGGCAGCCCTCCACCGACGAGCGGACGACCGGTGAGCCCGGGCCGGCCCGTGGTGCTGCGCCGGCCGGGCGACCCGCGTCGGCCGACCGTGCCGCCGGACGCGCCCTGCCTCCGAATCGGGAGCCCGGCCGTGCCGAGCCGAGCGGTGTCGCGCCCGTGCCGCCGCCCGGACGCGCCGGCGAGCCCGTCGGTGTGGCCCGTGCCGCCGCCGTGGTGCCCGCCGTGTCCGGCCCGGTGGACCGGCCGGCACCGGAGCCCTCCGACGGGCCGGCGCTGCGCTCTGCCGGCCAGGACGCGCCGGACGACGACGCCGCACCGGGTGCCCGTTCCGAGGAACGCCGGCAGACCCGTGAACGACGTCGCCTGCGCGCGGCGGTGTTGGCGCTGGTCAGCGTCGTGCTGCTCGGCGCGGTGCCGCTCTTCTTCGGCATCCGGACGCTGAGCCGTGACCCGGTCTTCGACAACCTGGACCAGCTCGGCGTGCCCGCCTGGGCAGCCGCGAAGACTGTCGACGACGTCAGCGGCAGCCGCTGGTGCCTGCTCGACTGCCGGCTGCGCGAGCGCACCGTGACCTCGGAGAAGGCGCCCAAGGAGACGGCGCAGGTCTACGAGGACGCGCTGCGCCGGGACGGGTGGCAGCCGTGGAAGGTGAGCCGCTGCCCGGAGCAGCAGACGAAGGGCAGCTACACCTGCTGGCGTCGCGACGAGTTGACCCTCGACCTGTGGGTACGCGAGCCGACCTGTGTGCCGCCGCCGGTGGACGGCGAGCCGGCGGTCGTGCCGTCCGGCGACCCGTCGGCCGCTGCGACCGAGTGCACCGGCTCGTTGGTGTCGGTGAAGGTGCGCAATGCGATCGACGACGAGCGGACCAGGCCGCAGCCGACCACCGACCCGTCACTGACCGGTGAGGATCCGTTCCCAACGGTCAGTGCGGATCCGCTGGGCGAGCTGACACCCTCACCGTCCTGAGCCGGTCTCCATCACGGACGGTAGGGTCTGGGGCTGGCGGGCACGCCCGCTACCGGTGACCGCCGACGGCTCGGCGGCCGGTAGGGGTGGCATGGTTGTGCGTTCCGGGGACGTCGGGTCCTGCGGAACTCTGCTTGAGGAGGACAGGCGTGGGCGACATTGGAGCGATCGCGGCGCTGATCGCGGCATCCGCGTTCGCGGTGCTGGTGCTCATCCTGACGCTGCCCATCCTGCGGCTGCGGCACACGGTTGACGCCACCACCCGCATGATCAACGACCTGAACGATCGGACCGCGCCGCTGCTCGGTGACGTGAACACCACTGTGAAGAACGTCAACACCGCGCTGGAGCAGGTGCAGACCTCGCTCGACGGTGTGAACCTCCAGTTGGCGAAGGTCGACACCATGACCAGCCACGCGCAGAACGTCACCGCCAACGTCGCCAACCTGGCCACCGTCGTCTCCGCCGCGGCCGCCAACCCCCTGGTCAAGGTGGCCGCGTTCGGCTACGGCGTGCGTAAGGCCGCCGCTGGCCGCCGGCACGCCGAGACCGAGCGCGAGGTACGCGACACCATCAAGCAGCAGCGACGGGCCGCGCGACGCGGCAACAGCTGACCGACCCGGCGCACCAGGAGGTAGCGGGACATGAGGCGCTTGTTCTGGCTCGGCATCGGGGTGGCCGTCGGTGTGATCGTGGTCCGCAAGGCGACCCGGACCGCGCAGGCGTACACGCCGGCGGGCATCGCCAGCTCGCTGACGGAATCCGCTGGCGGGCTCGTCGAGTCGCTGCGTAGTTTCGTGGAGGACGTCCGGGTCGGGATGGCCGAACGCGAGCAGGAGATCCACCACGCGTTCGCCCAGGGCGAGGCGTTCGACGACAAGTTCGCCGACCTGCGGGAAGACCCGCGAATCGGCGATCGAGAAATCTTTCCGGAGGAACACCAGCGATGAAGACGGCGGAGATCAAGCGGCGGTACCTCGCGCACTTCGAGGCGAATGGCCACGCCGTGGTGCCGTCCGCTCCGCTGCCCGCCATCAGTGACCCGAACCTGCTGTTCGTCAACGCCGGCATGGTGCAGTTCGTCCCGTACTTCCTGGGTCAGCAGACGCCCGCGTACCAGCGGGCGGTCAGCGTGCAGAAGTGCATCCGTACCCCGGACATCGACGAGGTCGGTAAGACCAGCCGGCACGGCACGTTCTTCCAGATGAACGGCAACTTCTCCTTCGGTGACTACTTCAAGGCCGGCGCGATTCCGCTGGCCTGGGAGTTGTCCACGAAGCCGATCGCCGAGGGTGGTTACGGCCTGGATCCGGAGCGGATCTGGCCGACGATCTACCTCGACGACGACGAGGCGTACGAGATCTGGCGCTCGGTTGGCGTGCCGGCCGAGCGGATCGTCCGCCGAGGCAAGGCGGACAACTTCTGGTCGATGGGCATTCCCGGGCCGTGCGGTCCGTCGTCGGAGCTGTTCTACGACCGGGGTCCGGAGTACGGCCGGGAGGGCGGCCCGGCGGTCGACGAGGACCGGTACATGGAGTACTGGAACCTCGTCTTCATGCAGTTCGAGCGGGGTCCGGGCACGACCAAGGAGGACTACCCGATCCTGGGTGACCTGCCGGCGAAGAACATCGACACCGGCATGGGCCTGGAGCGGATGGCCTCGATCCTGCAGGGTGTCGACAACCTGTACGAGATCGACGAGGTCCGGCCGATCCTGGCGCGGGCGGCCGAGCTGACCGGTAAGCGCTACGGCGCGCACTCCGGGCATGTGGCCAGCGAGTCGCACCCGGACGACGTCCGGCTGCGGGTGATCGCGGACCACGTGCGGACCGCGCTGATGCTGATCGGCGACGGGGTGACCCCGTCCAACGAGGGTCGCGGGTACGTGCTGCGCCGGATCATGCGCCGGGCGATCCGGTCGATCCGGCTGCTGGGTTGGCAGGACCGGGCGCTGCCCGAGCTGCTGCCGGTGGCCCGGGACTGCATGGCGCCGTCGTACCCGGAGCTGGCGACCGACTTCGACCGGATCGCGGATTACGCGTACGCGGAGGAGGAGGCGTTCCTGTCCACCCTGCGGGCCGGCACCACGATCCTGGACACCGCGATCGCGGAGACCCGCACGGCGGGCGGCTCCGCGCTGTCCGGGGCGAAGGCGTTCCAGCTGCACGACACTTACGGCTTCCCGATCGATCTGACCCTGGAGATCGCCGCGGAGCAGGGTCTCGCGGTCGACGACGAGGGGTTCCGGCGGCTGATGGCCGACCAGCGGACCCGGGCGAAGGCGGACGCGCAGGCCCGCAAGACGGGGCACGTCGACCTGTCGGCGTACCGCTCGGTGCTCGACGCGGGTGGTCCGGTGACGTTCACCGGGTACAGCGAGGTGTCCCGCGAGTCGACGGTGCGGGCGCTGCTCGGCGCCGACGGCCCGCGTCAGGCGGCGACCGAGGGCGACACCATCGAGCTGGTGCTGGACACCACCCCGTTCTACGCCGAGGGCGGTGGGCAGCAGCCCGACCAGGGCATGATCACGGTTGGTGGCGGGCAGGTCGAGGTGCTCGACGTGCAGCAGCCGGTGCCCGGTCTGATCGTGCACCGCGCCCGGGTGATCCGGGGCGAGGTACGCGCCGGTGAGGCCGGCTTCGCCGAGATCGACACGACCCGGCGTCGGGCGATCTCCCGGTCGCACACCGCCACGCACCTGGTGCACCAGACCATGCGCAACTTCCTCGGAGAGTCGGCCACGCAGGCCGGTTCGCTGAACGCCCCCGGTCGGCTCCGGTTCGACTTCAACACCCCGACCGGGGTGTCGCCGAGCGTCCTGCGCGACGTGGAGCAGCAGGTCAACGAGGTGCTCCTGGCCGACCTCGAGGTGCACGCCTTCATCACCTCGTTGGAGGAGGCGCGCCGCATCGGCGCGATGGCGCTCTTCGGCGAGAAGTACGGCGAGGAGGTGCGGGTCGTCGAGGTGGGTGACTACGCCCGGGAGCTGTGCGGCGGCACGCACGTGGCCCGCTCGGCCCAGCTCGGCCTCGTGAAGATCCTCTCCGAGTCGTCCATCGGCTCCGGTGTCCGCCGGGTCGAGGCGCTGGTCGGCATGGACGCCTTCGGCTTCCTGGCCAAGGAGCACCTGCTGGTCTCCCGGCTGGCCGAGCTGTACCGGGTGCCCAACGATCAGGTCGCCGACCGGGTGGAGCAGACCGTCACCCAGCTTCGCGACGCCGAGAAGGAGCTGGAGAAGCTGCGGGCCCAGCTGGTGCTGGGTGGCGCGGCGGCGCTCGCGGCGCAGGCCAAGGACGTGCGCGGAATGGCGTACGTAGGCACCGAGGCGCCGGAGGGCGCCGCCGGCAACGACGTGCGCACCCTGGCCCAGGAGATCCGCGGCAAGATCGACCCGGCGCGGCCGGCGGTCGTCGCGGTGGCGGCTCGGTCGAACGGCAAGGCTTCCCTGGTGGTGGCGGTCAACGCGGCGGCGCGCAGCCGGGGCCTGGCCGCGTCGGATCTGGTGAAGGCGGCGTTCTCCGGGCGCGGAGGTGGCAGCCCCGATCTGGCCCAGGGCGGCGGCCTGCCCGCCGCCGAGGCGCCCAATCTGCTGCTCACCGTCGAGAAGGCGATCACTGAGGCGTGATAGATCATCACTGTGAGTCAGGGCGGGCCGATTGGTCCGCCCTGGTTCGTTCCCGGTCGGTAGTGACGTTCGGTGGCTGAGCTGACGCGTGGTGTGCGGATCGGTGTGGATGTCGGCCAGGTGCGGGTGGGCGTCTCCCGCTCGGATCCGGACGGAATCTTGGCAACGCCGCTGGTCACCCTGGCCCGCGACCTCACGGCGGCGCCGGACGCGGTGCCGAGCGACCTCGCCGAGCTGGCCGCGTTGGTGGCCGAGCACGAGGCCGTCGGGGTTGTCGTCGGTCTTCCGGTCAATCTCGCCGGCAAGCACGGTCCTGCGGCCGTCCATGTGAAGGCGTACGCTGACCGACTGGTCGATGTGATAGCGCCTGTCCCGGTAACGCTCACTGACGAGAGGATGTCGACCGTGGTCGCTTCTCGTAGGCTTGCCGAGCGTGGCGTCCGAGGTAAACGTCAACGTGCGGTTGTCGATCAGGCGGCCGCGGTGGAGATCCTGCAGAGCTGGCTGGACGCGCAGCGGAGGCGGACGTAATGATCGACGATCTGGATCTTGGGTTCGACGAGCCGGAGCGGGGGGAGAAGGGTCGGCACCGGCGCGGCTTCCGCAAGCGCAAGGGCGGGTCCGGCGGCGGCGGCCGGGGCAAGACATTCCTGGCCCTGCTGATGGCCCTGCTTCTGCTGGGTGGCATCGGCGGCGGCGCGTTCTACGGCTTCGACCGCATCCAGAACTACTTCGTCACCCCCGACTACGACGGCAGCGGGTCCGGTGAGATCACCGTCGAGATCAAGAACGGCGCGCTGATCGCCGACATGGCCGACGCCCTGGTGGCGGCGGACGTGGTGAAGAGCCAGAAGGCGTTCATCGAGGCGGCTGAGGCCAACTCGCGCAGCAAGAACATCCAGCCGGGCACGTACAAGCTGCGCAAGCAGATGAGCGGGGCGAGCGCCGTCACCGCGATGCTCGACCTGAAGAACAAGATCGTCAACGGGTTGACCATCCCCGAGGGCCGCACGAGCTTCAACATCTACAAGCTGCTCTCCGAGAAGACCAAGATCCCGGTCAAGGACTTCCAGGCCGCCGCGAAGGACCCGGAGGCTCTCGGTATCCCGGATTGGTGGTTCAAGCGCGGCGACGGCAAGAAGAGCGTCAAGTCCGTCGAGGGCTTCCTCTTCCCGGACACCTACGAGATCCCGCCGAAGTCCACGGCCGAGAGCATCCTCAAGCTGATGGTGAACCGCTTCCTCTCGGTGACCGGGGAGATGAAGTTCGCCGACCGGGTGCAGGAGGAACGCAAGGTCAGCCCGTACGAGGCGCTGATCGTGGCGTCGCTGGCCCAGGCCGAGGCGGGTAACAAGGACGACCTCGGCAAGGTCGCCAGGGTGGCCTACAACCGCGCGTACGGCGAGTTCCCCTGTAACTGCCTGGAGATGGACGTCACTGTCAACTACTACCTGGAGTCGATCGGTAAGCCGACCAAGTCGTCCAAGCAGATGACGGCGGCCGAGCTGGACGACCAGAAGAACCCGTACAACCGCAAGCTGCCGGGCATGATCCCCACCCCGATCAACAACCCCGGCAAGCAGGCCCTGGAAGGGGCGATGGACACGCCGCCGGGCAAGTGGCTCTACTTTGTGGCGATCGACGACAAGGGCCACTCGGCGTTCGCCGATACGTACGAGCAGCACCAGCGCAACGAGGCCAAGGCTCGGGAGGCCGGCATCATCTGATTGGCCGGGTCACGCCATAAAGGCTCCCTTCCCATTGCGACCGCAATTATGGTCGCTGCCGAGAAGGGAGCCTTTACGGTTCAGGTTCCCTTTTGGTCGGCGCTTCCGTCGACGAAATGCTTTTACCAACGTCGATGGGGCGTCACGCGATGACCCGGTCGCTCAGGGTGGCCGCGGAGTCGGTTCCCTGGTGCCCGGGCCGGGGTGCTGGGTACTGTCGATCCCGACGTGCGCGGGAGAGCGGGGACGTGATGTCGACAGTGATCGGGCCACCGGCCGCAAGCGGCGGTGACCGTGTCGACGCGTAGGGCCGCGGTGCTGGGCAAGCCGATCGCGCACTCCCTCTCCCCGGTGATCCACACCGCGGGTTACGTCGCCGCCGGGCTGAGCGGGTGGTCGTACACCCGGATCGAGTGCGCGGCGGCGGAGCTGCCGGATCTGGTCGCCGGCCTGGGCCCGGAGTGGGCCGGGTTGTCGGTGACGATGCCGGGCAAGGAGGCGGCGCTCGCCGTGGCCGACGCGGCGTCGCCGGTCGCCGCCGCCGTCGGCGCGGCCAACACGTTGGTACGCCGTCCGGACGGCTCCTGGTACGCGGACAACACCGACGTCGCCGGCATGGTGCGGGTGCTCACCGACGCCGGCGTGACCGCCGGTGCCGCCGTGACGGTGCTCGGCGCCGGGGGGACGGCCCGCGCCGCGCTCGCCGCCGCCGCGCAGCTCGCGTGCTCGTCGGTGACTGTGGTGGCCCGCCGACCCGAGGCGGTCGACGAGCTGCGCCCGGTGGCCGGCGCGGTGGGTGTCGCGCTGACGCCCGCCCCATGGGCCGATGCGCCCCGGCAACTCTCCACCGCCGACGTGGTCGTCTCCACGGTGCCGAAGGGAGTCGCCGACCCGCTGGCCGGCGCGGTGGCCTGGCGGCCGGGCGCGGTGTTCTTCGACGCGCTCTACGACCCGTGGCCGACCCCGTTGGCGACGGCCGCCGACGCGGCCGGTTGCCGGATCGTCTCCGGTCTGGATCTGCTGCTGGCCCAGGCGGTCGGGCAGTTCGAGCAGTTCACCGGACTGACCGCGCCGAGGGCGGCGATGGCCGCCGCGCTGGCGGCTGCTCGCGCCCGCTGAAGCGCCTACTCTTAGCTGACGGTTAAGACGCGCTTACGGAAAACTGTCCTACCTGCCACATGTCCTGGTCATCGATACGCTGCTCACCGTTACGGACGCAGACACAGGGAGTTTCCTTGACCAGGCACGGACTGCACCGCATCACCCGGCTCCGCTCCGGACCCCGACGTAAGGCGATTGCCATCGGCGTGGTCGGCGGTTCGGTGGTGGCCGGCATCGTGGCGACCATGATGCCGCTGCTGGCCAGCGACGACCTGTCGATCCGGGCGGCGGCCGACACCACCGCCACCGCGGTGTCGCAGGACGGTGACAACGCGGCCAAGTCGACGCTGGCCACCTGCGCGACGCGCTGCGACGGCAACCCGCGCGGTGGCCGCGAGGCGGTCATCGAGTTCGCGGTGACCACGGTGCCGGCCAACGCGGTCAACATCCGGGCGACGCTGCGGGTGCACGCCTGGCAGCAGTTCGCCGCCACGGTGACGGCGCACGCCTCACCGCTGAGCGCCCGCGAGTCGCGGCCGCCGCTGACGTCGGCCGGTGCCGCGCTGGACAGCGTGACAAGCGTGTCCAAGGGCTTCAACGAGTGGGACGTCTCCAAACTGGTCACCGGCAACGGCACCTGGACGGTCTCGTTGGCGCAGAGCGGTCTGGAGAGCCGGATCTACTGGGCGTCGGTCGAGAACCGCAACCCGGACCTGCGACCCGGCCTGCTGATCAGCTACGACCTCGGGTCCCGGCCGTCGCCGGTGACGCCCACCCGGCCGGCACCGCCGCCGTCGCCGAGCGCGTCGCCGACCACCGCCGCGCCGAAGCCGTCGCCGACCATCGCCCCGACCCGGACGGCGACCCCGAGCGCCAGCGGCACCCTCCCGTCCGGCAAGTGTGGTTCCGTCTCGGACAAGCTCGTCCCGTCCTGTGGCGCCTGGTGGGGCATGTACTCGCCCGCCGGGGCGGCCGGTGGCTGGGACCACGGCAAGGCCGTCGCCGACGTGGAAACGCAGGTTGGGCGCAAGTTCGACATCGTGCACCGCTACCACGACTTCTCCAACGCCGGCAGCAACGGCGCCTTCCCCGACATGTACGAGCAGCAGCAGATGCGCGAAGGCCGGTTGATGTTCTTCGCCTGGGAGTCCCGTGACTTCTCCGCCGGCACCACCCTCAAGTGGTCGGACGTCTACGGCGGCAAGCAGGACGACACCATCGACGCGGTCGCGGGCCGGATCAAGGCCGCCGGCGTTCCGGTCTTCATCGGCTTCGACCACGAGCCGGAGGACGAGCCGAACAAGGGCAGCGACGCCGACTTCGTCAGGGCCTGGCGCTACGTCCACCAGCGGTTCGCCAACGCAGGCGCGACCAACGCGGTCTGGGTCTGGACGATGATGGGCTGGTCCGGGCACTACTCCCGGTACGCCGGCCTGTACCCGGGCGACCAGTACGTCGACTGGGTGGCCTACGACCCGTACAACTTCCACGTCTGCAACGGCAGCACTGTGTGGAAGAGCCCGAGCACGACTGTCGGTGGCTTCTACCGGTGGCTGGACGACAACGGCATCGGCGCGGGCAAGCCCCGGATGCTCGCCGAGTTCGGCACCAACTTCAACTCCGCCGACCTGGGCGCCAAGCAGCGCTGGTTCCAGGAGTTCCCGGCGGCGCTGAAGGCGCACCCGAAGATCAAGGCGGCGATCTACTTCAACTCGGCCGGCATGACCAGCCGCACGTCGACCTGCGACATGACGATGAACCACGACGCCTCGGCGGTGGCCGGCTTCGCGAAGGCCGGCCAGGACCCCTACCTGCGGCAACCCACCGGAGGTAACCGCTGACGTTCGAAACGGGCTGACCGGACGGCGTTCGCCGGGGGGTCGGACAACCGATCCTCCGGCGTTCTGTCGGCTTGCGGATTCATGCACCGCCCAATCGGCGGATTTTGTTAACCAGGCTGGACGAGGCACGCTACCTCGGGTTCTCATCCAATCTGGAGGCGCAGCGTGCCCAAACTCTCGCACTTGTGGCGTTTTGCAGGACGACGTCGTACTCGGGCGGGGATGGTCGCGTTGGCGATCATCGCCGCAGCTCTGGGCGTGCCCACTACCGCGTCGGCCGCTGTGGTACCGGTCCCGGCCACGGCGACCCTGGTGTCGGCGAACCCCGCCGACGCGACCCCGCACGCCCGAGACGGTGAGACCCGTGCCTTCGCGCAGGTGGGCAACACGGTCTTCGTCGGCGGCAGCTTCACCCAGCTCCGGCAGACCGCCAGTTCCGCGTGGATCACGCAGCGCTACCTCTTCGCGTACGACCGGACCACCGGCACCATGTCGACCACCTTCCTGCCGGTGCTCGACGGCGCTGTCAACACGCTCCTCGCCGGCCCCGGCGGCACGCTGATCGTCGGCGGCACCTTCAAGAACGTCAACGGCGTCTCCCGGAAGAACCTGGTGGCGCTCAACCCGTCGACCGGCGCGATCATCGACAGCTGGGTCGGTCGTTCCGACGGCGGCACGGTCCGTGACCTGGCGCTGCACGGCAACTGGCTGTACGTGGCCGGCGCGTTCAACTGGCTCAACGGCACCGCGCACGCCGGTCTCGGCCGGCTCAACGCGACCACCGGCGCGATCGACCCGGGCTTCAACATCAACGCCACTGTGGGACGGCACGGCACCACGTCGTACGTCTGGACCATCGACGTCGCGCCGGACGGCGACACCCTGGTCGTCGGCGGCAACTTCACGCTCGTCAACGACCTGCCGCGCAACCAGATCGCACTGGTGGACGTCTCCGCGACGCCCACGCTGATCGACTGGAGCAGCGACAAGTTCGTCGCGCCGTGCGCGTCACCGGCGACCTTCGTGCACTACGTGCAGGACGTGAAGTTCGGCGGCGACGGCACCTGGTTCGTGGTCGGCACCAACGGCGGCGCCGGCTGGCCGTCCGCGTACTGCGACGCCCTGGTCCGCTTCGAGACCGCGGCGCGGGGCGGCGGCCAGCTCGCCACCTGGGTCGACTTCACCGGCAACGACACCATCACCTCTGTCGAGGTGGCGGACAACGTGATCTACCTGGGCGGGCACTTCCGCTGGCTGAACAACCCGAACGCCAGCGACAACGCGGGCGCGGGCGCGATCGACCGGCTCGGCATCGCCGCCGTCACCCCGGCGACCGGTATGCCGGTGAACTGGAACCCGCGCCGCAGCGGCAGCGCGTCGATGCCGTCGGGCACCAGCAACTGGGGTTCGGCGGTGCCCGTGCTCTGGCGCGGTTCGGACGGTCTCTACTTCGGGCACAACTCCGATGGCATGGGCGAGGAGTACCACGGCCGGCTCGGCATGTTCCCGCTCGCCGGCGGACGCACCTTCACCCCGAAGAACCCGCCGTCGGCCACCACCGGCAACCTCTACCTCGGCACCGCCTCGGGCACCGTGGCGAAGGTGCCGTTCGACGGCACCGCGCTGGGCACCGCCACCAGCGTCAGCCAGCCCGCGTACACGGCGGCCGGCGCCACCTGGCGGGTGGACGACCGGATCTACTGGTCGCACACTGTGGCCGGCACGCCCACCGGCAGTCGGATCGACATCTCGCTCTTCAACGGAGGCGCGATCGGCTCGCCGTGGGAGGCGTCCGGCTACAACGACTGGTACAACCCGGCGTTGCTGACCGGCGCCTTCTTCCTCGACGGCCGGCTCTACTACACCCGTACCGGGGCGAACAATCTCTACTACCGCTACTTCGAGATCGACGGCAACTACCTGGGCGCCACCGAGTTCGCCCTGCCGACGACGGGCGTGACCTGGTCCGCGGTGCGGGGCATGGCCTGGGTGGGTGGCCGGATCGTCTACGGCTCCACCGACGGCGCGCTGCGCAGCGTGCCGTTCGACCCGACGGCCGCGCCGAGCGCGGTGGTCAGCGGCACCACGGCGACCGTGATCAGCAGCGCGACGCCCGAGTTGTCCTGGTCTACCCCATCGACATTCTTCTCCGTACAGTAAGGGTCAACCGTTCGTAACGGAGCATCGGTAGATTGTTCACGTTGGGCCGGTGGCGGTACCCACCGCCGCCGGCCCGCGACGGTGGGGGAGGGTCGTTGCTCGGCGCCGCTGGCATCCGAACGAGACGTGTGGTGCGTCTGGTCTTCGCGGTCAAACGCGGCTGGTATCAGCTCCGTTATCGACGGTTGACGCTTGGTCGGGACGTGGAGATCCGTGGCCGCATCCGGTTGCGGCGCGGTGTGCGGGTGACAATTGGTGACCGCACCCGGTTGAACAAACTCGTCCGCTTCGCCGGCCCCGGCGAGGTACGCGTCGGCGCGGACTGTCTGCTCAACGCCACCTGGGTCGGCACCTGGACGTCGGTCACGGTGGGGGACCGGTGCCTCCTGTCGGACTGCGAGTTGCTCGACAACGACTTCCACAACCTGCCGCCCGAGCAGCGGCACGCGCCGCCCGGCCCGCTCACCCGTGCCCCGATCGTTCTCGAGGACAACGTCTGGGTCGGTGCGCACGCCCTGGTCCTGAAGGGCGTGCGGGTCGGTCGGGACAGCGTCGTCGGCGCGGCGACGGTGGTCCGCACTGACGTACCACCCGGCGTCGTGGTCGTCGGTAATCCTCAACAGACGGTGAAGAAGTTCCATGACTGATGCAGCGCCCGCCTCCTGGCCCACGGACGGCCCGTCCTCCGGCACCTCGCGTGCGGTGACACTGACCGACCTGCTGCGGGTGCCGATGCACCGGTTGCGGTTGGTGGCGGCGGTCGCCATGGTCGGTCTGCTCGCCGCGCTCGGCTACGTGCTGCTGGTGCCGGCGGCGCTGTCCGCGAGCGCCGTGGTCGCGGTCCGGCCGGTGGTGACCGACGCCTTCACCCCCAGCGGCGCGGGCGCCGACCGCGCGGTCAACATGAACGTGGAGAGCGGCATCGCCACCGGCACCGAGGTGGTGCAGCGGCTCGCCGACTCGGCCGGTGGTGATCCGCGGGACATCCGTGACGCGCTCGAGGTCGAGGTGCCCACCGGTGGGCAGATCCTGCGCTTCACCTACCAGGCGCGCGAGGCGCACCAGGCCGTGCAGAGCGCCAACATGGCCGCCGAGGCCTACCTGAGTGTGCGCCGGGCCATGTACGAGCAGCAGCGCGCCGAGATGCTGCGCTCCTACGACGCCAGCATCACCAAGGTCGCCGCCCAGCAGACCGCGTTGCAGAAGCGGGCGAACACCGCCAAGGACACCGCCGCCGGTGACGCGCTGGTGGCCGAGCTGGCCGGGATCAACAACCAGCTCACCCAGCTCAACGCCGCCCGTACCGAGATCGCGGCGGTCGACGTCAACCCCGGCTGGGTCACGCAGACCGCCGAGAAGGCGCTGGTCACCTCCGCCGGGCACCGGCCGCTCTACCTGGTCGCCGGCCTGCTCGGTGGCGCGCTGATCGGCATCGTGCTGGCGTACCTCTGGGAGTCGACCGACCGGCGGGTCCGCTCGGTCGCCGACGGCCGGGAGGCCTCCGGCCTTCCGCTGCTCGGCACCGTACGCCGGCCGGCGTTCCGGGGTAGCCCTCGGGCGGTCGACGCCGACGTCCGGTACGTGGCGATGGCGGTCGCCGAGCGGGTCCGGCAGCCGGCCCGGGTGGCGCTGGTCACCGCCCGGGAGGACGCCACAGTGCTCACCGCCGGGCTCGCCGTGGCGCTCGCCGTGGACGGCCGGGAGGTCTTCGTCGCCGACGACAGCGGTCGGATCGAGCGGCTTCGGGCCACCGTTCTCGCCGACCGGGGGCGGCTGCCCATCGACCCGTCCCGGCCGCTGGTGCCCAAGCCCCGGCCAGCCGGCAGCACACCGGCCGCCGGTGCCGCCACGGAGAGCACGCCGGCCCGTCGGCCCTCCCCGCATCCGCCCGGTGCCCGCCCGTCCACCGACCCCGATGCCACCCTGACGCTGCCGAGGGTGTCGTCCGCCCGCCCGGAGAACAGTCGCGTCGTCACCCCCGACGAGGTCGTCGTGGGTGTGGGCAGTGTCCGGTTCGGCACCTGGCGGCAGGGCGCGGACCACGGCCTGGTCCTGTTCAACGCCCCGCCGGCCGAGTCCGACGAGCGTGGCGTGGCCGTGGCCCGGCAGGGCAGCGCGGTGGTGGTCGTGGAGCGGGACCGCACCCGGCAGAGTGACCTGCGACGCCTGGTGGAGCGGCTGCGCGCCGCCGGGGTCACCCCGCTGGGCTTCGTGCTCACCCGAAACGGCCGGGCCTGAGCGTGTCGGTGACCCGCGCCCCGGCGACCGAACCACCACCCGGAGGCGCTCCGCAGGAGGCCGTGCCGGTGCCGCCGACCGCGCCGCCGCAACTGCCGCTCTGGCCGCTGTCGATGATGTTCGGTCTGGTGCCGCTCTGGTGGCTGTTCGGCGCCTTCTACCTCGGCTGGCCGCTGCTGGGTGCGCTGCTGTTCGCGTTGCTGCTCACCCGGGGGCGCGTGCCGCTGCCGCCGGCGGTCGGCATCTGGCTGCTCTTCCTCGCCATCGTGGTGGTCAGCGCCACCCAGTTGTCGTCGCCCGCCTCGCTGCTCACGTTCGCCCTGCGGCTGGCCTTCTACCTGACAGCGCTGGTGGTCGGCGTCTACGTCTACGCGGCCGCCCGGGAACGCGCCAGCCTGGTGGCGGTGCTCACCCCGCTCTGCGCGTTCTGGTTCGGGCTGGTGGCGCTGGGCTGGCTCGGGGTGCTGGTGCCCCGGCTGGCCATGACGACCCCGATGGAGGTGCTGCTGCCCGGCGGGGTGGCCGGCACCCCGTTCATCCAGGACATGGTGCACCTCACCACCGCTGAATACAGTGCCCGTTCGCTCAACCCGATCTATCGGCCGGCCGCGCCGTTCGCGTACACCAACAACTACGGCAGCGCGTACGCGATGACCCTGCCCTGCGTGGTGGCCTTCGCGATGCTGCGCCGGCAGGGGCTGCTGCGCTGGGCGCTGCTGGCGTCGCTGCCGCTGTCGCTGGCGCCGGCGTTCCTCACCCTCAACCGGGCGATGTTCCTCAGCCTCGGTGCCGGGCTGGCGGTGCTCGGGGTGCGGGCCAGCCTGCGCGGCAACGTCCGGGTGGCCGCGTCCATCGTCGGGGTCGTGGTGATCGGCGGGCTGGCCACGCTGTTCATTCCGATCACCGAGCTGATCAGCAGGCGGGTTGACTCCAGCGACACCAACACCGACCGGCTCTCGCTCTACAGCGAGGTGATCCGCCGGGTGCAGGAGTCTCCCTGGTTGGGCTACGGCGCCCCGGTGAACGTCGACACCGTGTCGGCGGCCGCGCCGATCGGCACCCAGGGGCAGCTGTGGATGGTGCTGTTCAGCCACGGCGTACCCGCGCTCATCTGTTTCCTGGCGTGGTTCGTCGCCGCAGCGGTGATCTGCGCGCGGGCGACCTCGGCGGCCGGGCAGTGGCTGGCGGTGGTGCCGGTGGTCTGCCTCGTGCAGGTCCCGTTCTACGGCATGGCGAACCAGAACCTGGCTGTCGCGTTCTTCGCGGTGGCCTTCGCGATGGCGCTTACCGAACGCGAACGGCTGACCCGGCTGGCCGGGTCGTCGCCGACGCCCGCGCGGACCGCGCCGGTGCCCGCGTGACCGCCGCGACCCGACCGCCGGCCGGTGCCGACGAAAGCCGGCCCACGCCCACCCCCGCCGAGGACCAGGCCGCGCCGTCGTCTGCCGGGGACGGCGGCTCGGCCGAGACCCGCCGCAGCGCGCGTAGCGGCGTGGCCGGACTGCTCGGCGCGGCCACCAGTGGCTTGTTCGGGTTCGTGCTGGCGGTCGTGATCACCCGGGGCTACGGCCCGGCCGGCGCGGGCGCGTTCTTCGCCGCGATCGGGGTCGTCACAGTGGCCACCGCGATCTGCACGCTCGGCGCGGAGACCGGTCTGATGTGGGCCCTGCCCCGCCGCAGCGCCGGCGTGCGCGGTGACGCCGCCCGGGTGCTCCCGGTGGCGCTGATCCCGCCGCTGCTGGCCGGGCTGCTGGTCGCCGGCGCGGGCGTGTTGGCCGCCGACGCCCTCGCGCCCCGGCTGCTGCGCGGCTCCGGCGCGAGCGGCGACGCGCTGCTCACCGTCACGTTCGCCGCGGTGCCGGTGGTGGTCGCGATGACCCTGCTGCTGGCCACGCTGCGTTGCGTGCGGCCCATCCGGGCGTACGTCGGGGTGCAGTTCCTGCTTCTGCCGGTCGCCCGCCCGGTGCTGGTCGGCGCGGCCGCGTTGGCGGGTGGTGGTCTGCTCGCCGGCATGACCGGCTGGTTGGTGCCGGCGGCGTTGGCACTGCTGGCCTGCCTCACCCTCGTCGCCGGCCCGCTCGGGCTGGGCCGGGGCGCGACGCTGCGCCCGCACCGAACCGACTGGTCCACGTTCTGGCGCTTCGCGCTGCCCCGGGCCGCCTCGGCGGCCATCGACGCCGGCAGCATGTGGGTGGGTGTGCTGCTCACCTCGGTGCTGGCCGGGCCGGCGGACGCCGGTGTGTTCGGTGCCGTCGGCCGGTACGTGCTGGCCGGTCAGCTGGCCATGCAGGGGCTGCGGGTGGCGGTGTCGCCGCAGCTGTCCCGGCTGCTCGGGCGGGGCGAGCGGGGCGCGGCGGCGGCCGTGCACCGGCAGTTGACCACCTGGGGGCTGGTGCTGTCCTGGCCGGTGTACCTGCTGCTGGCGGTCTTCGCGCTGGCCTTCCTTCAGCTGTTCGGGCCGGAGTTCACCGCCGGTGTGCCGGCGATGACGGTGCTCGCGCTGGCGATGCTTGTCAACACCGGAGTGGGCAACGTGCAGAGCCTGCTCCTGATGGGCGGGCGCAGTGGGCTGCACCTGGTCGCCACAGTGGCCGGGTTGACGGTGACCGTCTCGCTGGGTCTCTGGCTGATCCCGCGCTACGGCGCGACGGGCGCGGCGGTGGCCTGGGCGGCCGGCATCGCCACCGAGAACCTCACCGCCGCCGGGTTCGCCCGGTCGGTGGTTCGGGAGCCGCTGTTCGACGCCGCGATGGTGCGTGCCGCGGCGGCCACGATCGCCGGTGTGGGCCTGGCCGCCGGGGCCGGCGTGCTGGTGGGCAGTCGCGGCCTGCCCGGCCTCGCGGTGGCGTTGGCGGTGCTGCTGACCGGCTGCGTCGGCATGTTGACGTTGCCCCGGGTGCGCGCCGGCATCCGGGGGACCATGAGGCAGATCCGTGGAGGGGACAACGCGGCCGCGGCCGCCGAGCCCACCTCGGCATCGACGAGAGGCAGGTGAGGTTCGTCGTGGTGTCCATCCGTGACCGGGTCAAGCAGTTGGTTCCGACCCAGGTGACCACCCGGGTGAAGGAGTCGCTTGTCGACTACGGCGTTCGCACCAGCGACCGCCGGCCGCTGCCGGACTTCCTGATCATCGGGACCAAGCGGGGTGGCACCACATCCCTGTGGAACTACCTCATCCAGCACCCGTTGGTGCCCCGGCTCTTTCCCGCGTGGAACACCAAGTCGGCGCACTACTTCGAGGAGCACTGGGGTCGCGGCGAAGCCTGGTACCGCTCGCATTTCCCGACCGAGCGGCAGCGCGAGGCCCTGGCCAAGCGGCACGGCGGGCCGGTCCGGGTCGGTGAGGCCGCCCCGCTGTACATGTTCCACCCGCTCGCCGCGCAGCGGGTCGCCGCGCTGATGCCGACGGTGAAGCTGATCGTGCTGCTACGCGACCCGGTGGAGCGGGCGTACTCGCACTGGAAGGAACGCCGTACCCACGGCATCGAGCCACTGGACTTCGCCGCCGCCCTGGCGGCCGAGCCGGAACGCACGGCGGGGGAGCGGGAGCGGTTGATCGCCGAGCCGGAGTCGTTCAGCGAGCCGTACGACTGGTACACGTACCGGGCCCGGGGGCGTTACCTGGAGCACCTGGAGCCGTGGCTGGAGCGCTTCGCCCGGGAGCAGATCCTCTTCCTGCCCAGCGAGGACCTGTACCGCGACTCGCGGGCGACCTACCGACGCACCCTGGACTTCCTCGGTCTGCCGGCGTACGACCTGCCCAACTTCAAGGTCTACAACGATCGGCGCTCGGCACCGCTGGAGCCGACCGTGCGCGCTGAGCTGACCGACTATTACCGGCCGTACAACGACGCGTTGCGTCAACGGCTCGGGCTGGACCTCGACTGGGCGGACCGGGCGGCGTGACGACCCGGGTGGGCCCGGCTACCGACCCGCGTTCGCGGGTGGACGGCCTGGGTTGGGTGAGCCGAGCGGTCTTCCCGGACGAGCGGGTCGGCCTGACCGTGGCCGGTGCCCCGCCGGCCGGTCACCAGGCGGTGGCCCGGTACGCGGTGGTGCCGTCGATCGCTCGGGCCCGGTTCCTGGTGCCGTTGGGCGCGCCCCGGGCCGGGGCGGCGTCCCTGTTGGCGTACAACGCCTTGCGGCCACCGAAGGTGCGCGCGCTGCGGGCGGTGCTCGGTGGGCTGGCCCGGTTCGGTCGGGTGGGGCTCGCGCCCTTTCCCACGTTGACCGTCTCGGTGCCGGCCGGGGTGCCGGCCGCGGAGTTGCTGCTGAGCGAGCGGCTCTCCGCCGACCTGGGTGACACGCCGCTGTTGGCCGCGTTCGGGGTCCGCCCACCCGACCCGAACGGCAAGCCCACACTGCAACTCTTCAGTGCCGACGGGCGTCCGCGTGGCTACGCGAAGATCGGCTGGAACGACGCGACGCGCGCGCTGGTCAGCGCGGAGGCGGCGGCGCTGCGGGCGTTGCGCGAGGTGGTCGGCGTCGCCGACCATCCGGCGCCGCCGCGGCTGCTCACCGAGACGTCGTGGGCGGGCCAGGTGGTCGCGGTGATCGAGCCGTTGCCCCCGGCGGTACGCGGTGTGCCGGTGGACGACCCGCCCCGGGTCGCGGCGCTGCTCGCGGTCGCCCGGCGGGGCGGCCCGGCGGGCACACCTCGACCGCTGGTCGACTCGACCTTCCTGCGCCGGCTGGCCGACCAGGCCGGCCGGGCCGCCGCGACCGAGCCGGCGGGTGCACGGGCGGTCGCCGCGGTCTCGGCGTTGGCCCGCCGGCATGGCGACACCAGCGTCGAGTTCGGTCACTGGCATGGTGACTGGGTGCCGTGGAACCTGGGCTGGCACGCCGGTCGGCTGGTCGCCTGGGACTGGGAGCACAGCGGGCCGGACGTGCCGGTCGGCTTCGACCTGGCGCACGACGCGTTCCAGCGGGCCCTCGTGCTGCGCGGGGAGCCGGCGGACGCCGCCGCGGCGGCCGTGGACGGATATCTGAGCCGACACGGCGAGCGGCTCGGCCTCGACGCCGCGCAGCGCCGGCTCGTCGCCGACGCGTACCTGGTGGAGATGTGGTTGCGGACGTGGCGGTTGGCCGACGCGGGCGCGGGCTGGAACGCCGCAGTGCATCCCGCACTCCTGGACGTCATCGAGAAAAGACATAGCGGCTGATCTGGAGGAATCGCGGCGCCGACGGTGCGCCGCAGAGTGACGGCATAATCGCAGGTGGTGATGATGATCGATGGACCTCGGACGTTCGGTGCACCGCATCGGCCACCGTGGAGATCGTCATCTCAGCCGGTCGCGCTATTCAACGACCGGGAATCGTGTGATCTGCTTCTGCCTGGCGTGAACTGAAATTCCAAGCGAACTTGTGGGGAGTCGCGTGGACACGAACAACGACGACAGTGGGGCGCCGGTGCTGCTGCTGGTCGGCTCCAGCGGCGGCCATCTGGCCCAACTGCTGGCCCTGCGGCCCTGGTACGAACAGTGGCGGCGCTGCTGGGTCACCTTCGACACCCCGGAGGCGGTGTCGCTGCTGGCCGGCGAGGACCTGGTGCCGGCGCACCACCCGACCACCCGCAACGTGCCGAACCTGCTGCGCAACGCGCTGCTGGCCTGGCAGGTGCTGCGGGCCCGGCGGGTCGCCGCCGTGGTCACCACCGGCGCCGGGGTGGCGGTGCCGTTCGTGGTGCTGGCCCGGCTGCGGCGCATCCCGACCGTCTACATCGAGGTGTACGACCGGATCGACACCCCGACGCTGACCGCTCGGCTCTGCCGGCCGTTCCTGTCCGCGATGCTCGTGCAGTGGGACGAGCAACGCCGGCAGTACCCCGAGGCGACAGTCGTCGGGACGCTGCTGTGACCGGGGAGACGGGCACCGCCCGGCGTCCGCAACCCCGGCCGGCCACCGAGGCGGCCCGCCTGCCGCGCCAGCGCGACAGCTCGGCGGTCGCCCAGCTCCGACTGCTGGTCGCGGTGGGCACCGACAAGCACCCCTTCAACCGGCTCGTCGACTGGCTGGCGCAGTGGCATGCGCAGGCCACCGGCCCGATCGGGCTGACCATGCAGCACGGGCACACCACCGCGCCCCAGCTGAGCGGCGCGGTGCCGTTCCTCGGCCACGACGCGTTGCAACAGGCGATGATCGATGCCGACCTGGTGGTCTGCCACGGTGGCCCGGCGACCATTCTGGAGGCCCGCCGGCACGGCCACCTGCCCATCGTGGTGCCCCGCGATCCGGCCCGCGGTGAGCACGTCGACAACCACCAGCTCCTCTTCGCCCGCCGGCTCGGCGCCGCCGGGCTGGTGGCGCTCTGCGAGACCCGGGAGGCCCTGCACGACGCGTTGGCCGCCGGGGTCGCCGACCCGTCCCGGTACGCGGTGGCCGCCGACCCGGAGGCACACGAGGCACGACGGGCGGCGGTGGCCCGGGTCGGGCAGATCGTCGACGACCTGGTGGCCCGTTCGACCCCGCGCCCACCCCGGTGGCGGGCCTGGTCCCGGCCGCGCCCGGGTACGAAGGAGATTCGATGACCCAGCAGCCGACCGTGAGCGTCGTGGTGCCCACCCGGGACCGCCCCGAGCTGCTGCGGGCCGCGGTGCGGGCGATCCTGGCACAGGACCACCCGGGCCTGATCGAGGTTGTCGTGGTGTTCGACCAGTCCGCGCCGGACGAGTCGCTGACCGAGCTGGGGAGCGGCCCGGCCCGCGTGGTGCGGGTGATCGGCAACGCCCGTACCCCGGGGTTGGCCGGTGCGCGCAACAGCGGCACCCTCGCGGCCGAGGGCGAGCTGGTCGCGTTCTGCGACGACGACGACGAGTGGCTGCCCGGCAAGCTGGCCGCCCAGGTCGACGCGCTGGCCGGCGACCCGGCCGCCGAGTTCGTCTGCTGCGGCATCCGGGTCAACTACGACGGGCACACCGTCGACCGGGTGCTCGACAAGGACCGAATCACCCTGGACGACCTGCTACGGGACCGGATGACGGAGCTGCACCCGTCGACCTTCCTGATCCGCGCCACCGCTTTGCGCAACGGGTTCGGGCTGGTCAACGAGGAGATCCCGGGCAGCTACGCGGAGGACTACGAGTTCCTGCTGCGGGCCGCACGCAGCGCGCCGCTGATCAACCTGCGGACGCCGTCGGTGCTGGTCCGCTGGCACAAGCGCTCGTACTTCGCGCAGCGCTGGGACACCATCTCCGAGGCGTTGCAGTGGTTGCTGCGGCGCTACCCGGAGTTCGCCGGTCAACCGGCCGGCGAGGCCCGGGTGGCCGGGCAGATCGCGTTCGCCCAGGCCGCCTCCGGCGACCGCCGGGGCGCGCTGCGCTGGGCCCGGCGCACCCTGCGGAGCAACCCCCGCGAGCCGCGCGCCTACCTGGCCCTCGCCGTCGCCGGGCGGGTGGTCCGGGCCGACGCGGTGCTGCGCACCCTGCACAAGCGCGGTCGGGGGATCTGAGCCGCCGCCCGCGTGAGCGGGCGGCGGCGTCCGCTGGGCGGGACGCGACGGGGAGCGCGCCGCGTCGGTGGCCCGCCGTGACAGACTGACCGCTGTGTTGCGCTGGTTGACTGCAGGTGAATCGCATGGTCCCGCCCTCGTCGCGATGTTGGAGGGGGTGCCGGCCGGCATTGAGGTGACCACCACCGAGATCGCCGACGAGCTGGCCCGTCGACGGCTGGGCTACGGGCGGGGCGCCCGGATGTCGTTCGAGCGGGACGAGGTCGAGCTGCTCGGCGGCCTGCGGCACGGCGTGACCCTGGGCAGCCCGGTGGCGATCCGGGTCGGCAACTCCGAGTGGCCGAAGTGGCAGACCGTGATGGCCGCCGACCCGGTCGACCCCGACGAGCTGGCCCGGCAGGCCCGCAACGCTCCGCTGACCCGCCCCCGGCCGGGCCACGCCGACCTGGCCGGCATGCAGAAGTACGGCCACACCGATGCCCGGCCGATCCTGGAGCGCGCCAGCGCACGGGAGACCGCCGCCCGGGTGGCCGTCGGCACCGTCGCCAAGGCGCTGATCCGTCAGGCGCTCGGCATCGAGATCGTCTCGCACGTCGTCGAGCTGGGTCCGGTGGCCGCGAAGCCCGGGCTGCGTCCCACCCCGTCCGACACGGCCCGGATCGACGCCGACCCGCTGCGCTGCCTCGACCCGGAGGCCAGCGCCCTGATGGTCGCCGAGGTCGATGCCGCGAAGAAGGCCGCCGACACCCTCGGCGGCGTGGTCGAGGTGCTGGCGTACGGGGTGCCACCGGGGCTGGGCAGCCACGTGCAGTGGGACCGCAAGCTCGACGCCCGGCTGGCCACCGCGCTGATGTCCATCCAGGCGATCAAGGGCGTGGAGATCGGCGACGGCTGGCAGCAGGCCAGGTCCCGCGGTTCGGAGGCGCACGACGAGATCATCCCGTCGGCCACCGGCGTCCGCCGGATCACCGACCGGGCCGGCGGGCTGGAGGGTGGCATCACCACCGGTGAGCCGCTGCGGGTCCGCGCCGCGATGAAGCCGATTTCCTCGCTGAACCGGGCGCTGGCCACAGTGGACGTCACCACCGGCGAGCCGGCCACCGCGATCAACCAGCGCTCCGACGTCTGCGCGGTGCCCGCCGCGGCGGTGGTCGCCGAGGCGATGGTGGCGCTGGTGCTGGCCGAGGCGGCCACCGAGAAGTTCGGCGGAGACTCGATCGCCGAGATCCGCCGCAACCTGGCCGGGTACCTCGACGCTCTGGTCATCCGCTGATGGCACCGGTCGTCGTGCTGGTCGGCGCGCCCGGCTGCGGCAAGACCACCGTCGGGCGGGCGCTGGCCGCCACCCTCGGCGTGGAGTTCCGCGACACCGACACCGACATCGAGCAGATGGCCGGGAAGCCGATCCCGGAGATCTTCATCGACGAGGGTGAGGCGCACTTCCGTACCTTGGAGCGGGCCGCCGTGGCAGCGGCGCTGGCCGGCGGCACTGGCGTGCTCGCCCTCGGCGGCGGCGCGGTGCTGGCCGAGGAGACCCGAGCGGCCCTGATCGGGCACCGGGTGGTGCACCTCTCGGTCGAGTTGCCCGACGCGGTGCGGCGGGTCGGGCTCGGCGCCGGCCGGCCGCTGTTGGCGATCAACCCCCGGGCCACCCTCAAGCACCTGATGGATCAGCGCCGGCCGCTCTACGCCGAGGTGGCCACCGAGACGGTGGTCACCGACGGCCGGGCCCCGGCACAGGTCGTCGCCGAGATCGCCGCCCTGCTCCCGCGCTGACGCGGACCTGTCGCGCCGATCTTGCACTTACTGTCCCGACGTAGGGGGCATTCCCCCCATTTCGGCAACCGAAGCTGCAAGATCGGCGCGGTGGGGTGGTCCTCAGGTGTGGGCGATCAGGTCGAGGACGTCGGCCAGAGCCTTCGGCTCGCTGAGCATCGGCCAGTGCCCGGTGGGCAGCTCATGCAGTTGGCCGTCGGCCAGGCCGGTGAAGAACGGATGCTCCTGTTGGATCATCTGCCGCACCACGCTGAGTGGGAAGGTGCTGGCGACCAGCGCGGTCGGCACCGGGCGCCCGCCGGTGCGTCGGACCGGGTCGGTGGCGGCCCGCAGCGGCTGCGGGGTGGCCCGGGTACGCAGCAGCGCGAGCGTCGGCTCGTCCAGGCCGGCCAGGTTGGTCGGGTCGGCGGCCGGGTCCCAGGCCGGCGGCGGCAGCAGGTGCCCGGTGCCGATCGCGGCCCGCAGCCGCTGCTGCTCCTCCGGCGGCAGCGTGTCGAACTGCGCCGTGCCGTCCGGCAACGGTCCGCTCTCCACGTAGACGATCCGGGCGATCCGGTCCGGGATGCGGTCCACCGCCTGGGCGGCCGGCATGCCGCCGCCGGAGTGCCCGACCAGCAGGACGTCGCGCAGGTCCTCGACCTCGATGAGTCGGACGATGTCGGTGGTGTGCGTGTCCAGGCTGACCTCCGGCCCGGCGAGGTGGTCGCGTTCGGCCACCCCGGTCAGCGTCATGGGATAGACCTCGTGCCCCTGCGACCGCAGCGCGACGGTCACGTCCCGCCACGCCCAGGCACCCAGCCAGAATCCCGGCACCAGCACGAATGTCGCCATCTGTGGCTCCTTCTCTCGGCTACCGACAGACCGTACGATCTGTTCCGGACAGGATCCGCCCGGTTTGAAGGAGTGGCCCGTGTCACATCCCGCGGGGCGGGTGCTGGCTCTGCTGGAACTGCTGCAGACCCGGCACCGGTCGACGGCCGCCGAACTCGCCGGCCACCTCGGGGTGGACGAGCGGACCGTGCGCCGGTACGCGACCACGCTTGTCGAGCTGGGCATCCCCGTCACCGCCGACCGGGGCCGCTACGGCGGCTACCGGCTGCACTCCGGTTACAAGCTGCCGCCGCTGATGCTCACCGACGACGAGGCGGTGGCCGTGCTGCTCGGCCTCGTCGTCGCCGAACGGGTCGGGCTCGCCACCGAGCAGCCGGCCACCGCCACCGCGCTGGCGAAGATCCGCCGGGTGCTGCCGGCCGCGCTCGCCGACCGACTCGCCGCCGTCCAGGAGCACCTGGGCTTCACCCTGCGTCGTCCGGAGCCGGAGCGTGGACCGGCGTCCGGCACCCTGCTCGCGCTGGCGTCGGCCACCCGGCACCGGCAGCGCGTGGCGCTGGACTACCGCTCCTGGCGGGGCGAGCAGTCGCACCGCGAACTCGACCCGTACGGGCTGGTCTTCCACGCGGGCCGTTGGTATGTCACCGGCCACGACCACCGACGCGGGGAGATCCGCACCTTCCGACTGGACCGGATCGGCGCGGTGACGCCCGGCGTGGCGACGTTCAGAGTGCCGGACGGCTTCGAGGCGGTGACCTGGGTGACCCGGTCGCTGGCCGGCGTGCCGTACACGCACGAGGTGGAGGTCGTGCTGGAGACCGACCTGGTCGCCGCCCGCCGCCGCATCCCACCCAGCGTGGCCGAGTTGACCGCCACCGCCGACGGGGTGCTGCTGCGGGCCCGAGCGGAGAGCCTGCCCGGGATGGCGGCGCTGCTCGCCGGGCTGGGGTGTCCGTTCACAGTGCGGCATCCGGACGCGCTGCGCGCCGAGGTGGCCGAACACGCCCGCCGGTTGGCGGAGTGGGCCACTCGGCCAGCAGGTGGACAGCCGCCGTCGCAGCGCCGCCCGCTGGACTAGGCTGCCGGCGATGGACGAGGTGACCCGAATTCCGGTCGGCGGCGAGCGGCCGTACGACGTCTTGGTGGGACGCGACCTGCTGGGTGCGCTGCCTGGCCTGCTGCCCGGCGCGACCCGGGTGGCGGTGCTGCACGCGCCTCCGCTCAAGGCCCTCTCGGACGCGCTCGGCGAACGCCTGCGCGCGGCCGGCATCGAGCCACTGCCGGTCGAGGTGCCCGACGCCGAGTCGGGAAAGCACATCGAGGTGGCCGCCTCCTGCTGGGACCGGCTCGGAGCGGCCGGCTTCACCCGTACCGACGCGGTGGTCGGGGTGGGCGGCGGCGCGGTGACCGACCTGGCCGGCTTCGTCGCGGCCTGCTGGTTGCGGGGGGTGCGCTGGGTGCCGGTGGCGACCTCGCTGCTGGGCATGGTGGATGCCGCGGTGGGCGGCAAGACGGGCATCAACACGGCCGCCGGCAAGAACCTGGTGGGCGCGTTCCACCCGCCGGTCGGGGTGTTGGCCGACCTGGCCACTCTGGACAGCCTGCCCGCTGTCGACCTGGCTGCCGGGTTGGCCGAGGTCGTCAAGTGCGGCTTCATCGCCGACCCGACGATCCTGGATCTCATCGAGAACGACCCAAAGGCCGCCACCGACCCCCGTGGCCCGGTGAGCCGGGAGCTGATCGAGCGGGCCATCCGGGTCAAGGCCGACGTGGTCGCCGACGACCTGCGCGAGTCGGGCCTGCGGGAGGTGCTCAACTACGGGCACACCCTGGCCCACGCCATCGAGCAGAACGAGGGCTACCGCTGGCGGCACGGCCACGCCGTCGCCGTCGGTCTGGTGTACGCGGCCACGCTGGCCCGGCTCGCCGGGCGGCTGGACGCGCCGACCGCCGACCGACACCGGGTCACGCTGAGCGCGCTGGGCCTGCCGGTGAGCTACCCGGCCGACGCCTGGCCGCAGCTGTTGGCCGCGATGCGGGTGGACAAGAAGACCCGGGGCAGTCTGCTGCGCTTCGTGGTGCTCGACGGGCTGGCCCGCCCGGCGATGTTGGAGGGCCCCGACGACGCGTTGCTGGAGGCCGCCTACCGGGAGGTGGCAACTCCGTGAAGGTCTACGTCCTGAACGGGCCGAACCTGGGCCGGCTGGGCACCCGCGAGCCCGACGTGTACGGCGCGACCAGCTACGCGGACCTGGTGGCGCTCTGTGAGAGCACCGGTCGGGAGCTGGGGCTGGCGGTGACGGTCCGGCAGACCGACGCGGAGCACGAGCTGCTCGGTTGGCTGCACACGGCGGCCGACGAGGGCGCCGCGGTCGTGCTCAACCCGGCCGCCTGGTCGCACTACTCGTACGCGGTGCGGGACGCCTGCGCCATGCTGCGGGGGCCGCTGGTGGAGGTGCACATCTCCAACATCCACACCCGTGAGGAGTTCCGGCACCACTCGGTGGTCTCGGCGGTGGCGACCGGGGTGATCTGCGGTCTTGGCATCGACGGCTATCGTCTCGCTCTGCACCATCTGGCCACCCGCTGACGGCCCACCGACTGGCGCTCCGAACGGGGGGCCGTCCGATTCGACGCAGCTTGTAGACTTGCCAGGTCTGTCCGCCAATTGATGATCAAGGCAGGAAATGGCCTCCACCAACGACCTCAAAAACGGCCTGGTACTCAACCTGGACGGCGAGCTCTGGGCCGTCATCGAGTTCCAGCACGTCAAGCCCGGTAAGGGTGGTGCCTTCGTGCGCACCACGCTGAAGAACGTGCTGTCCGGGAAGGTGGTCGACAAGACCTTCAACGCGGGCACCAAGGTCGAAACCGCGACCGTTGACAAGCGCACGATGCAGTACCTGTACGCCGACGGTGAGGACTTCGTCTTCATGGATCTGGAGACCTTCGACCAGATCACCGTGCCCGGTGGCACCGTCGGTGAGGCAGCCAACTACCTGCTGCCCGAGGCGGAGGCGACCGTCGCCCAGCACGAGGGTGTGCCGCTCTACATCGAGCTGCCCACCAGCGTCGTGCTGGAGGTCACCTACACCGAGCCGGGCCTGCAGGGCGACCGTTCGACCGGCGGCACCAAGCCGGCGACCGTGGAGACCGGTGCCACCGTGCCGGTTCCGCTGTTCATCACCACCGGCGAGAAGATCAAGGTCGACACCCGCGACGGCCGTTACCTCGGCCGCGCCTGATGGCTGAGGGTTCCAAGCAGCAGATGCCGGCGCGCCGCAAGGCGCGTAAGCGGGCGCTGGATGTCCTTTACGAGGCCGACCTGCGGGACAAGCCTCCGGTAGAGGTGCTCGCCGGCTACGTGCAGCGGATCGAGCAGCCCCGACCGGAGCATCTCGGCTATGCGGTGGGTCTGGTCGAGGGGGTTGCCGAGTACCTCAACCGGATCGACGAGCTGATCGCCAGCTACGCCGAGGGTTGGACGCTGGAGCGGATGCCGGTCGTCGACCGTAATCTGGCCCGGATCGCCGTCTACGAGTTGCTCTACGTCGACGAGATCGACGACGCGGTGGCGATCAGCGAGGCCGTGGAGCTGGCTCGGCAGATGTCGACAGACGATTCGCCGCGCTTCCTCAACGGGGTGCTCGGCCGGATCGCCGAGTACGCCACCCGCTGAGCATCCGCACCGAACACCGCAAATCCGAAAGGGCCCGTGCCAGCTGGCACGGGCCCTTTCGGTGGAGCGGGAGATCAGGTGGAGCGGCAGATCAGGAGGCGAAGAACGCCCGGGGGTCGGCCACCAGCACGCCGTGCTCGGTGAGCCGCTCGATCAGGCCCGACGGTGAGGCGTCGTAGACGATCGCGAGCGCCCGCAGGTCGTCGGCGCGGATGGAGAGCACCCGGCCGTTGTAGTCGCCGCGCTGCTGCTGGATGGCGCGGGCGTAGCGGGCGACGTAGGCCAGGTCCTCGGAGGCCTCGTCGTAGAGCCGCTCCAGGTCCAGAACAATCTTGCTGGTGGGCTCGTGGCGGACCCCACTGCCGTCAGGCAGC
The DNA here is from genome assembly GCF_044455385.1 of Micromonospora sp. NPDC051227. NCBI lineage: Bacteria > Bacillati > Actinomycetota > Actinomycetes > Micromonosporales > Micromonosporaceae > Micromonospora > Micromonospora sp. NPDC051227. The sequence goes on along the minus strand of NZ_JBITET010000008.1, from coordinate 72,437 downwards.
AGCTCCGAGACGGGTACGCGGTAGAACTCGGCCAACTCGGCCAGACGGGACACCGTCACGGCCCGGTCGCCACGCTCGTACGAGCCGACCACCACGGCCTTCCACCGCCCGTTCGACTTCTCCTCCACACCCTGCAGGGAGAGACCCTGCTGCTGGCGGATGGAGCGCAGGCGGGCGCCCAGAGACTTGGCGTATTCAGAGGGCATTCGGACACTCCCAGTGCTGCTCGGGGTTCTCCCGTCGATCGCTACGGAGCGTGACGGTACGGGGAATGCGACACGTGGTCAAGTGGTCGTGCCCCTACCGTTGCGGAGCGTCCGGGGAGTTTTCTCCTTTTCCGGTGCCTGACCCGGTGGTCAGCGGCCGCCGTCCATCACCCCGGTGACCACTGGTAACGTGGCGGAAGCCCCGGTCCAGGTCTGCTGAGCGGTCCGGCCGGAGGTGCCCGACATCCTTTAACGACCCGTCCCGTGAGGCGGGGAAGGAGGTCCGCCGTGGCATACCCACCGGCTGCCCGCTCGTCACCACCGCAACAACCCTCGGTGAAGGTGATCCTCGCCAGCGCCGACGTGCAACGCGTGGTCGACCGCATCGCCCACCAGATCCTGGAGAAGACCCAGGGCGCCGCCAACACGGTGCTGCTGGGGATTCCCACCCGGGGCACCCCTCTCGCCCGGCGGCTCGCCGACCGGATCAGCACCTTCGAGGACGTCGCCGTTCCGGTCGGTGTGCTCGACATCACCCTGTACCGCGACGACCTCCGTCGGCACGCCACCCGCGCGGTGGGTCCGACCGAGCTGCCTCCCGGCGGGATCGACGGCAAACGGGTCATCCTGGTCGACGACGTGCTCTTCTCCGGCCGTACCGTCCGGGCCGCGCTCGACGCGCTCAACGACGTGGGCCGCCCGGCCTCGGTGCAGCTCGCCGTCCTGGTCGACCGGGGCCACCGGGAGTTGCCGATCCGCGCCGACTACGTCGGCAAGAACATCCCGACCTCGCTCGCCGAGAGCGTCAAGGTGACGCTCGCCGAGATCGACGGGACGGACGAGGTCAAGCTCTACGGGGGACCTGCCTCATGATCAAGCATCTGCTCTCCGGCGGGGACCTGGACGCCGACACCGCCACCGAGATCCTGGACACCGCCGCCGAGATGGCCACCGTCGCCGGCCGGGAGATCAAGAAGCTTCCCGCGCTGCGCGGACGGACCGTGGTGAACCTCTTCTACGAGGACTCCACGCGTACCCGGATCTCCTTCGAGGCGGCGGCGAAGCGGCTCAGCGCCGACGTGATCAACTTCTCCGCGAAGGGGTCCAGCGTCACCAAGGGCGAGAGCCTGAAGGACACCGCGTTGACCCTGCAGGCCATGGGCGCGGACGCCGTGGTCATCCGACACCCCGCCTCCGGCGCGCCGCACCGCCTGGCCAACTGGGTGGACGGGTCGGTGGTCAACGCCGGTGACGGCACCCACGAGCACCCCACCCAGGCGCTGCTGGACGCGTACACCATGCGGGCCCGGCTGGGCCGGCTCGCCGGCCTGTCGGTCGCGGTGGTCGGGGACGTGCTGCACTCCCGGGTGGCCCGCTCCAACGTGCTGCTGCTCTCCACCCTCGGTGCCAAGGTCACCCTGGTCGGCCCGCCGACCCTCATCCCGGTCGACATCGCGGCCGCCCTCGCGCCCGGCACCGACGTCTCCTACGACCTCGACTCCGTCCTGTCGAACGTCGACGTGGTGATGATGCTGCGCGTGCAGCGGGAGCGGATGAACGACTCCTACTTCCCCTCCGCGCGCGAGTACGCCCGCCGCTACGGGCTGGACGGGCCGCGGATGCGCCGGCTGCCAGAGCACGCGATCGTCATGCACCCCGGCCCGATGAACCGGGGGATGGAGATCACCCCCGAGGTCGCCGACTCACCCCGCTCCACCATCGTCGAACAGGTCACCAACGGGGTCTCCGTGCGGATGGCTGTCCTTTACCTGCTGCTCGGAGGGAACAACCGGTGACCGCGTACCTGATCACCAGCGTGAGTGTCGTCGGCGCCGCGCCGACCGACCTGCTGATCCGCGACGGCGTGATCGCCGCTGTCGGTCCCGGCCTGACCGCGCCGGACGCCACAGTCGTCGACGGCACCGGCCTGGTCGCCCTGCCCGGCCTCGTCGACCTGCACACCCACCTGCGCGAGCCCGGTCGGGAGGACGCCGAGACCGTCGAGTCCGGTTCCCGGGCGGCGGCGCTCGGCGGCTACACGGCGGTCTGCGCGATGGCCAACACCTCCCCGGTGGCGGACACCGCCGGCGTGGTCGAGCAGGTCTGGCGGCTCGGCCGGGAGGCCGGCCTGGTCGACGTGCAGCCGATCGGCGCGGTCACCGTCGGGCTGGCCGGCGAGCGGCTGGCCGAGCTGGGCGCGATGGCCGACTCGGCGGCCCGGGTGCGGATCTTCTCCGACGACGGGCACTGCGTCGCCGACCCGAAGTTGATGCGCCGAGCCCTGGAGTACGTCAAGGCGTTCGACGGAATCATCGCCCAGCACGCCGAGGAGCCCCGGCTCACCGAGGGCGCCCAGATGCACGAGGGTGAGGTCTCCACCCGGCTCGGCCTGATCGGCTGGCCGGCGGTCGCCGAGGAGGCGATCATCGCCCGGGACGTGCTGCTCGCCGAGCACGTGGGCAGCCGACTGCACGTCTGCCACGTCTCCACCGCCGGCAGCGTCGAGGTGCTGCGCCAGGCAAAGGCGCGCGGGGTACGCGTGACCGCCGAGGTGACCCCGCACCACCTGCTGCTCACCGACGAACGGGCGGAAACCTACGACCCGGTCTACAAGGTGAACCCGCCGCTGCGCACCGCCGCGGACATCGCCGCGCTGCGTGCCGCCCTCGCCGACGGGGTGATCGACGTGATCGCCACCGACCACGCCCCGCACGCGGTGGAGGACAAGGAGTGCGAGTGGGCGTACGCCCGACCGGGGATGCTCGGTCTGGAGACGGCCCTCTCCATCGCGCTGGACGTGCTCGGTCCCGAGTGGGACCTGATCGCCGAGCGGATGTCGCGCACCCCCGCACGGATCGCCGGCCTCACCGGGCACGGCGTCGACCCCGCGCCGGGTGTGCCGGCCAACCTGACCCTGATCGACCCGGCCGCCCACCGCACCATCGAGCCGGCGGAGCTGGCCAGTCGCAGTCGCAACACCCCGTACGCCCGCATGACGCTGCCAGGTCGCATCGTGGCGACCTTCCTGCGTGGCGAGCCGACGGTCCTGGACGGAAAGGCTGTCAAGTGAGCGCGAGGAATGCAGCGCAGCGGAGTCCCGCAGTCGCGAACGAAAGGCGGGCACGGTAATGGTCAAGCGCAGACCCGCAATCCTGGTGCTGGAGGATGGGCGCACGTTCCCCGGCGAGGCGTACGGCAGCGTCGGAGAGACCTTCGGCGAGGCGGTCTTCAACACCGGCATGACCGGTTACCAGGAGACCCTGACCGACCCGTCCTACCACCGTCAGGTGGTGGTGCAGACCGCGCCGCACATCGGCAACACCGGCGTCAACGGCGAGGACGACGAGTCCGGTCGGATCTGGGTGGCCGGCTACGTCGTGCGCGACCCGGCCCGGATCGGCTCGAACTGGCGGGCCACCGGTGGTCTCGAGGACCGCCTCGCCACCGAGGGCGTGGTGGGCATAAGCGGGGTGGACACCCGGGCGCTGACCCGGCACCTGCGCGAGCGGGGCGCCATGCGGGTGGGCATCTCCAGCATCGACAACGACCCGCAGAGCCTGCTGGCCCGGGTCCGCCAGGCGCCGCAGATGGCCGGCGCGGACCTGTCCGCCGAGGTGAGCACCGCCGAGCCGTACGTCGTCCAGGCCCTGGGCGAGCACCGGTTCACAGTGGCCGCCCTGGACCTGGGCATCAAGCGCAACGTGCCGCGTCGGCTGGCCACCCGGGGGGTGACCACCCACGTGCTGCCGGCGTCGTCGAGCATCGACCAGATGCTCGCCACCGGCGCCGACGCGATCTTCCTGTCGCCCGGTCCGGGCGACCCGGCCACCGCTGATGCCCCGGTGGCGCTGGCCCGGGAGGCGCTGCGGCGGGAGGTGCCGCTGTTCGGCATCTGCTTCGGCAGCCAGATCCTCGGTCGGGCGCTCGGCTTCGGCACCTACAAGCTGGGCTACGGCCACCGGGGGATCAACCAGCCGGTGCTCGACCGGGTCACCGGCAAGGTCGAGGTGACCAGCCACAACCACGGCTTCGCCGTCGAGGTGCCCGGTGTGGGCGCCGGCGCGGTCGTCCCCGACCAGGTGATCGACACCGACTTCGGTGGCGTACGGGTGTCGCACGTCTGCCTCAATGACAACGTGGTCGAGGGGCTGCGGGCCGTGGACCTGCCCGCGTTCACCGTCCAGTACCACCCGGAGGCGGCGGCCGGCCCGCACGACGCGGACTACCTCTTCGACCGATTCGCCGATCTCATCGAGGGCCGGACCCACAGCAAGGGGCGCAGCAATGCCTAAGCGGACCGATCTCAAGCACATCCTCGTGATCGGCTCCGGGCCGATCGTCATCGGGCAGGCCTGCGAGTTCGACTACTCCGGCACCCAGGCGTGCCGGGTGCTGCGCAGCGAGGGGATCCGGGTCAGCCTGGTCAACTCCAACCCGGCGACCATCATGACGGACCCGGAGTTCGCCGACGCGACCTACGTCGAGCCGATCACCCCGGAGTTCGTGGAGCTGGTCATCGCCAAGGAGCGCCCGGACGCGATCCTCGCGACCCTCGGCGGGCAGACCGCGCTGAACACGGCCGTCGCCCTGCACGAGGCCGGCGTCCTGGAGAAGTACGGCGTGGAGCTGATCGGCGCGAACATCGACGCCATCAACCGGGGCGAGGACCGGCAGCTGTTCAAGGAGATCGTGGCGAAGGCCGGCGTACGGCTGGGCGTCGACGACCCGACCGGGCTGGTGCCCCGCTCGCGGGTCTGCCACTCGATGGACGAGGTCGAGGCGACCGTCGCCGAGCTGGGCCTGCCGGTGGTGATCCGACCGTCGTTCACCATGGGTGGCCTGGGCTCCGGCATGGCACACACCCCGGAGGACCTGGCCCGCATCGCCGGTGACGGCCTGTCCGCCAGCCCGGTGCACGAGGTGCTCATCGAGGAGAGCGTGCTCGGCTGGAAGGAGTACGAACTCGAGTTGATGCGCGACCGGCACGACAACGTGGTGGTGGTCTGCTCCATCGAGAACATCGACCCGATGGGCGTGCACACCGGCGACAGCGTGACCGTGGCCCCGGCCATGACGCTCACCGACCGGGAGTACCAGCACCTGCGTGACCTGGGTATCGCCGTGCTGCGCGAGGTCGGGGTGGACACCGGCGGCTGCAACATCCAGTTCGCGGTCAACCCGGTCGACGGGCGGATCGTCGTGATCGAGATGAACCCCCGGGTGTCGCGGTCCTCGGCGCTGGCCTCCAAGGCGACCGGCTTCCCGATCGCGAAGATCGCCGCCAAGCTGGCCATCGGTTACACCCTCGACGAGATCCCCAACGACATCACCCTGAAGACCCCGGCGGCGTTCGAGCCGACCCTCGACTACGTGGTGGTGAAGATTCCCCGGTTCGCGTTCGAGAAGTTCCCCGGCGCGGACCCGGAGCTGACCACCACGATGAAGTCGGTGGGCGAGGCGATGAGCCTGGGGCGCAACTTCACCGAGGCGCTCAACAAGGCGATGCGCTCGATGGAAACCCGATCATCTGGTTTCTGGACCACTCCGGACCCGGAGGGCGCCACCCGCTCGGACACCCTCGCCGCGCTGCGGATTCCGCACGACGGCCGGTTGTACACGGTGGAGCGGGCGCTGCGCCTCGGCGCGTCGGTCGCCGAGGTCGCCGAGGCGTCCGGCGGGATCGACCCGTGGTTCCTGGACCAGATCGTCGCGCTGATCGAGCTGCGCGCCGAGATCGTCGACGCGCCGGTGCTCGACGCCGACCTGCTGCGCCGCGCCAAGCGGGCCGGTCTGTCCGACCGGCAGCTCGCCGCGCTGCGCCCGGAGCTGGCCGCCGAGGACGGCGTACGGACCCTGCGCCACCGCCTCGACGTGCGGCCGGTCTACAAGACCGTGGACACCTGCGCGGCCGAGTTCGAGGCGACCACGCCGTACCACTACTCGACGTACGACCTGGAGACCGAGGTCGTGCCGTCGGACCGGCCGAAGGTGCTGATCCTGGGCTCCGGCCCGAACCGGATCGGGCAGGGCATCGAGTTCGACTACTCGTGTGTGCACGCCGTCCAGGCGTTGCGGTCGGCCGGTTACGAGACCGTAATGGTCAACTGCAACCCGGAGACGGTCTCCACCGACTACGACACCGCCGACCGGCTCTACTTCGAGCCGTTGACCTTCGAGGACGTCCTGGAGGTCTGGCACGCCGAGGACTCGTCCGGTCGCGCGGCCGGCGGGCCGGGCGTGGTCGGGGTGGTCGTCCAACTCGGCGGGCAGACCCCGCTGGGGCTGGCGCAGCGGCTCAAGAACGCCGGTGTGCCGATCGTCGGCACCTCCCCGGAGTCGATCCACCTGGCCGAGGAGCGCGGCGCGTTCGGCGCGGTGCTGGCCCGCGCCGGACTGCGCGCGCCGGCGCACGGCATGGCCACCTCGTACGACGAGGCCAAGACGATCGCCGACGAGATCGGCTATCCGGTGCTGGTGCGGCCGTCGTACGTGCTGGGCGGGCGGGGCATGGAGATCGTCTACGACGACCCGACGCTGCGCGACTACATCGGCCGGGCCACCGACATCTCCCCGGACCACCCGGTGCTGGTGGACCGGTTCCTCGACGACGCCATCGAGATCGACGTGGACGCGCTGTGCGACGCCGACGGCGAGGTCTACATCGGCGGCGTGATGGAGCACATCGAGGAGGCGGGCATCCACTCCGGCGACTCGTCCTGCGCGCTCCCGCCGATCACCCTCGCGGGCTCGCACCTGGTCGAGGTCCGCCGCTACACCGAAGCCATCGCGCGTGGCGTCGGGGTCCGTGGCCTGCTCAACGTGCAGTACGCCCTCAAGGACGACGTGCTCTACGTGCTGGAGGCCAACCCGCGCGCGTCGCGGACCGTTCCGTTCGTCTCCAAGGCCACGGCGGTGCCGCTGGCCAAGGCGGCGGCCCGGATCGCGCTCGGGGCGAGCATCGCCGAGCTGCGTGCCGAGGGCCTGCTGCCGGCGACGGGGGACGGGGGCACGATGCCCGCCGACGCGCCGGTCGCGGTCAAGGAGGCGGTGCTGCCGTTCAAGCGTTTCCGGACCCGCGCGGGCAAGGGGATCGACTCGCTGCTCGGGCCGGAGATGAAGTCGACCGGCGAGGTGATGGGCATCGACACCAACTTCGGGCACGCCTTCGCCAAGAGCCAGTCGGCCGCGTACGGGTCGCTGCCGACCGCCGGGAAGATCTTCGTCTCGGTGGCCAACCGGGACAAGCGCGGCATGATCTTCCCGATCAAGCGGCTGGCTGATCTGGGCTTCGAGATCGTCGCCACCGCCGGCACGGCCGAGGTGCTGCGCCGGCACGGCATCGCCTGTGAGCAGATCCGCAAGCACTACCAGGCCGGTGCGGGCGACGACGCGGTGTCGCTGATCGGCGGTGGCCACGTGGCGCTGGTGATCAACACGCCGCAGGGCTCGGGTGCCAGCGCCCGCTCCGACGGCTACGAGATCCGCAGCGCGGCCGTCACCGCCGACATCCCCTGCATCACCACGGTCCCGGGCGCCGCCGCGGCAGTGATGGGCATCGAGGCCCGCATTCGTGGCGACATGCAGGTACGCCCTCTCCAGGATCTGCACGCCATCCTCCGGGCCGCCCAGTGACAGTGTTCGAGCAGGTGGTACGGCCGTGGTTGTTCCGCCTTGGGGGCGGGGACGCCGAGTCGGCGCACGAGTGGACGCTGCGGCGGTTGGGCGCCCTGTCGCGGCGGCCGGGCGCGCTCGCCGCGCTGCGGGCCCGCTACGCGGTCGACGCGCCGCGCACGGTGTTCGGGGTGCGGTTCCCCAACCCGGTCGGGTTGGCCGCCGGCATGGACAAGGACGGCGCGGCGCTGCCGGCCTGGCCGGCGCTCGGCTTCGGTTTCGTGGAGGTCGGCACGGTCACCGCGCACGCCCAGCCGGGCAACCCCAGGCCGCGGCTGTTCCGGCTGCCGGCCAGCGAGGCGGTGGTCAACCGGATGGGCTTCAACAACGCCGGGGCCGCCGCGCTGGCCGCTCGGCTGGCGGCGCTGCCGCGCCCGCTCGGGGTGCCGCTGGGCATCTCGCTGGGCAAGTCCAAGGTGACGCCGCTGGACGAGGCGGTCGAGGACTACCTCGCCTCGTACCGGGCGCTGCGCGGGCACGGCGACTACTTCGCGGTGAACGTGTCCTCACCGAACACCCCGGGTCTGCGGTCGTTGCAGGACCGTGGCCACCTGGACGCGCTGCTCGGCGCGCTGGTGGGGGAGAAGCCGGTGCTGGTCAAGATCGCACCGGACCTGACCGAGGCGGCGATCGCCGAGCTGCTGGAGGTCTGCCTGGCCCGGGGTGCCGCCGGGGTGATCGCCACCAACACCACGCTGTCGCGCGACGGTCTCGCCGGCGTCGACGTCGAGCGTGGCGCGCAGGCCGGTGGTCTCTCCGGTCGGCCGCTCACCGGGCGGGCCCGCGACGTGGTCGCCTTCGTCCACCGGGAGACCGGTGGCCGGCTGCCGATCATTGGCGTCGGCGGGGTGCTGGATCCGGACGACGCGGCGCGGATGTTCGATGCCGGCGCCGCCCTGGTGCAGCTCTACACCGGCTTCATCTACCGAGGACCGGCCCTGGTCCGCGCCGCCGCCCGCACGGCGGCCGCAACGGCGGCACCGGACGCGGTCGCCGGCCGGTGACCGCTTTCGGTCCGGTGCTGGCCCGGCGCAACCGGGTGCCGAGCCCGCTCCGCGCCGACGACGCCACGCCCGCTGTTGCCCCTTTGCTCTGCACCCGTGGGTGCACCACTCGGAGCGCGACACCCGGCCACCGGGTGTCGCGTCCGCGGGTGCAGAGCAAAGGCGGCGGAAATGGAAGCGGTGGCGGAGAGGTTCGATCCGGCCGCAGGACGTCCGCCGTCCGGACCGTTTGAGGCGCAGAGGAGTACGCGTGACACCCGAGGAGATCCTGGCCGCTGACCGGGCGCACGTCTGGCACCCGTACGCCGCGCTGCCGCCGGCCAACCCGCCGTACGTGGTGCGCGGCGCCGAGGGGGTACGACTCACCCTGGCCGACGGGCGGGAGCTGGTGGACGGGATGTCGTCCTGGTGGGCGGCGATCCACGGGTACCGGCACCCGGTGCTGGACGCGGCGGTGACCGACCAGCTCGGCCGGATGAGCCACGTGATGTTCGGCGGGCTCACCCACGAGCCGGCGGTGCAGCTGGCCCGGACCCTGGTCGAGCTGACCCCGGACGGCCTGGAGCACGTGTTCCTGGCCGACTCCGGCTCGGTCAGCGTCGAGGTGGCGGTGAAGATGTGCCTGCAGTACCAGCGGGCCGTCGGGCGGCCGCAGCGGCGCCGGCTGGCGACCTGGCGGGGTGGCTACCACGGCGACACGTTCCACCCGATGAGCGTCTGCGACCCGGAGGGCGGGATGCACCACCTGTGGGGCGACGTGCTGCCCCGGCAGGTGTTCGCCCCGGTGCCACCGGGCGGCTTCACCGACCCGCCCGACGACGCGTACGTGGCGGCGCTGGTGGAGACGGTCGAGCGGCACGCCGACGAGTTGGCCGCCGTGATCGTCGAGCCCGTCGTCCAGGGCGCCGGCGGGATGCGCTTCCACCACCCGGATTACCTGCGGGTGCTGCGCGAGGTGACCCGCGCGCACGGGATTCTGCTGATCTTCGATGAGATCGCCACCGGGTTCGGCCGTACCGGCGAGATGTTCGCCGCCGAGCACGCCGGGGTGACGCCGGACGTGCTCTGCGTGGGCAAGGCGCTGACCGGTGGGTACCTGACCCTCGCGGCGACCCTGTGCACCGCGGAGGTCGCCCGGGGCATCTCGGCGACCGGCGTGCTGGCGCACGGGCCCACGTTCATGGGCAACCCGTTGGCCTGCGCGGTGGCGAACGCCTCCATCGGGCTGCTGCGGGCCGGAGACTGGGCCGGCCAGGTAGCCAGGGTCGGCGCCGGCCTGTGCGCCGGTCTGGAGCCCCTGCGCGGCACGCCGGGCGTGGCCGACGTACGGGTGCTCGGCGCGATCGGCGTGGTCCAGCTCGATCACGAGGTCGACCTCGGCGCGGCGACCGCGGCCGCGGTCGCCCAGGGGGTGTGGCTGCGTCCGTTCCGCGACCTGATCTACACGATGCCGCCGTACGTCACCGACGACGTCGACCTGGCCCGGATCGCGACCGGGGTGGCGGCGGCGGTGGCGGCGGGCTGAGTCGGCCCGGCCAACGGGTCGACGGGTTACCCGGGCGGGTCGGCCGCCCGGACGAGAAGAGGGGAACACTCCGATGGAGAGCTTCGGTACCCGGCTGCACCGGGCGATCACCGAGCGGGGCCCACTCTGTGTGGGCATCGACCCGCATCCCGGTCTGCTGGCTCAGTGGGGCCTCCCGGACGACGTTCAGGGGCTCGACCGGTTCAGCCGGACCGTGGTGGAAGCCCTCGGTGACCGGGTTGCGGTAGGCAAGCCTCAGTCGGCCTTTTTCGAGCGGTTCGGGTCCCGAGGTGTGGCGATTCTTGAGTCAACTATCCGACAGTTACGCGATGCCGGCTCGCTCGTTCTGCTCGACGTCAAGCGCGGCGACATCGGCTCGACGGTGAGCGCGTACGCCGCCGCGTACCTTGATCCATCCAGTCCCGTGTATGTCGACGCGGTCACCGCGAGCCCCTACCTCGGGGTCGGTTCGCTGGCGCCGATGTTCGAGCTGGCCGCCGAGCACGGCGGCGGCGTGTTCGTGCTGGCCCTCACCTCCAACCCCGAGGGCGGGGCCGTGCAGCGGGCCGTCACGGCCGACGGCCGCACCGTGGCACAAACCGTGATCGACGAGATTTCCCAGCTCAACAGGGGTGCGTCCCCGCTCGGCAGCTTCGGTCTGGTGGTCGGCGCGACCATCGGTGACACCGGTCACGACCTCTCCGGTGTGGGCGGCCCACTGCTCGCTCCGGGGCTCGGCGCGCAGGGTGCCGGCGCAGCCGATCTGCGTACCGTCTTCGGTTCGAGCCTCGCCTCGGTGCTTCCGTCGTACTCCCGGGAAGTGCTCTCGGCAGGCCCTGATGTGGCCGCGCTGCGGGCCGCTGCGGACCGCGTGTTGGTCGACTGTCGGGCCGTTCTGCCTGCCCGGTGACTGACTGACGGGTCGGTCACTCTACGGTGATCATGCGGCCCCCACGTTGCCGAAAGCTCCGTTGGCCGCTAGTTTTCCCCGCGCTGGGAACCATGGACCCCTTGGTTCACAGCGACACCACGTTTCACAGATGCGGCGGTGCGCCCCGCCCGCCGCGATAGGGACCTGAGGAGAACTGGTGCCGCTCCCGTCACTGACCCCCGAACAACGCGCTGCCGCGCTCGAGAAGGCCGCGGAGATCCGCAAGGCCCGTGCTCAGCTGAAGGAGCAGCTCAAGCAGGGCAAGACCACCCTCGGTGCTGTCCTCGAGCGGGCCGAGAATGACGACGTCGTTGGCAAGCTCAAGGTGTCGGCCGTCCTGCAGGCCATGCCGGGCATCGGCAAGATCCGGGCTACCCAGATCATGGAGAAGCTCAAGATCGCCGACAGCCGTCGCCTCCGTGGCCTCGGCGAGCAGCAGCGCAAGGCACTGCTTGGAGAGTTCGCCGCCAACTGAACCTGGCAGCGTGTAGAAACAAGCAGTGAGCACGGATGACGAGGCGCGCCCGGCGGCTCGGCTCACTGTCCTGGCTGGACCCTCGGGCTCCGGCAGGGAGAGTGTCGTCGAGCTCGTCCGGGCGCGTTCTCCGTCCGTGTGGATCCCGGTCGCGGCAACCACCAGGCCGCGTCGGGGGTCGGAGATCGACGGGGTGGACCGCGTCTTCCTCGCCCCCGCCGAGTTTGATCGACGGATCGTCGACGGCGAGCTGCTGGAATGGTCCCGGATCGGTTCGCACCGCCGGGGCACCCCGTACCCGCCGCTGCGCGCCCGGCTCGACGCCGGGCAGCCGGTGCTGCTTCCGCTCGACCTGCGCGGCGTCCCACTGGTCCGGGCGCGGCTGCCCGATGCCCGGCTGGTGTTGCTGAGCCCACCCGGGTACGCGCCCGACGCCACGGTGGCCGCCAGCGTCGAGCACGCGCTGACCCACGACCACACCGAACGGGTGGTCGAGGAGCTGGTAGGCTTACTCGGTTCTTCTTATCCGGATCCGGCCTGGTCGCGCGTGCGTGGCTGACGGTCGGCCGCCGTTGAGACTCAGCACCGCGTCCGCGCGGCTCGAAAGACGCAGAGGTTAATTCGTGGGATCCATCGCCAACCCCGAAGGCATCACCAACCCGCCGATCGACGAGCTCCTCGAGAAGACGACGTCGAAGTACGCGCTGGTCATCTTCGCCGCCAAGCGCGCGCGCCAGGTCAACGCCTACTACAGCCAGCTCGGTGAGGGTCTGCTGGAGTACGTCGGCCCGCTCGTCGAGACCACCCCGCAGGAGAAGCCCCTCTCCATCGCCATGCGCGAGATCAACTCGGGCCTGCTCACCGCCGAGCCGACCGACCAGCCGTAAGCCACCGCTGGCCGATGTCCGCCTCGATCGTCCTCGGGGTCGGTGGCGGCATCGCCGCCTACAAGGCGTGCGAGCTGCTGCGACTCTTCACCGAATCCGGTCACCGGGTTCGGGTCGTGCCAACCGCGTCGGCGCTCCGCTTCGTTGGAGCGCCGACCTGGGCCGCGCTCTCCGGCCAACCGGTCGCCGACGACGTCTGGACCGACGTCCACGAGGTGCCGCACGTCCGGCTCGGTAAGCAGGCCGACCTGGTGGTGGTCGCACCGACCACCACCGACCTGCTCGCCAAGGCCGCCCACGGCCTCGCCGACGACCTGCTGACCAACACTCTGCTGACCGCCCGCTGCCCGGTCCTGCTGGCCCCGGCCATGCACACCGAGATGTGGGAGCACCCCGCCACAGTCGCCAACGTGGCCACGTTGCGCTCCCGGGGGGTCCGGGTCATCGAGCCCGCCGTCGGCCGGCTCACCGGCGCCGACACCGGCAAGGGTCGGCTGCCCGACCCGGCGGAGATCTTCGCCGTCGCCGGACGGCTCCTGGCCCGCGGCGACTCCGCCCCCGCCGACCTGGCCGGTCGCCGGGTGGTCGTCACCGCCGGTGGCACCCGCGAGCCCCTCGACCCGGTGCGTTTCCTGGGCAACCGCTCGTCGGGCAAGCAGGGGTACGCGTTCGCCCGCGCGGCGGTCGCCCGGGGTGCCCGGGTCACAGTGATCTCGGCCAACGTCGGCCTCGCCGATCCGGCCGGGGTCGACCTGATCCGGGTGGGCACCACCGCCGAGTTGCGGGAGGCGACCGTCAAGGCCGCCGTCGAGGCCGACGCGGTGGTGATGGCGGCGGCTCCGGCCGATTTCCGGCCCGCGACGTACGTGACTGGCAAAATCAAGAAGTCGGACGACGGTGTCGCGCCCACCATCGAGCTCGTCACGAACCCGGACATCGCGGCGGAGCTCGGCCAGCGCAAACGACCAGGGCAGGTGCTGGTGGTGTTCGCCGCCGAGACCGGCGATGCCGAGGCCAACGGCCGGGCGAAACTCGCTCGGAAGCGGGCCGACCTGATCGTGGTCAACGAGGTCGGTCCGGACCTGGTCTTCGGCGCCGACACCAACACGGTGACGGTCATCGGCGCGGACGGTTCGGTCAGCCGGCTGCCCGAGCAGGCCAAGGAAGCTGTGGCCGACGCCGTCTGGGATCTCGTCGTGGCGCGGCTGCCCGGCCGCTCCTGACGGGTGGAACAGGGCTCGACCGATCCCGACACCGGCCGCAGTGGTGATTAGACTGCCGCGGAACGACCTCACACGCTTAGGAGTGCCGTGACACGCCGTCTCTTCACGTCCGAATCGGTCACGGAAGGCCACCCGGACAAGATCGCTGACCAGATCAGCGATGGCATCCTCGATGCGCTGCTGACCGAGGATCCCCACAGCCGCGTGGCCGTGGAGACCATGATCACCACCGGTCAGGTGCACATCGCCGGTGAGGTGACCACCAAGGCGTACGCCGACATCCCGACGATCGTCCGCCGGACCATCCTCGACATCGGCTACGACTCGTCGAAGAAGGGCTTCGACGGCGCCTCCTGCGGGGTCAGCGTCTCCATCGGCGCGCAGTCCGAGGACATCGCGCAGGGTGTGGACAACGCCTTCGAGCTGCGCACCGGGGCGTCGGAGAGCGCTCTGGACGCGCAGGGCGCGGGCGACCAGGGCATGATGTTCGGCTTCGCCTGCTCGGAGACGCCCGAGCTGATGCCGCTGCCGATCGCGCTCGCGCACCGGCTGGCCCGCCGCCTCTCGGCGGTGCGCAAGGACGGCACGATCCCGTACCTGCGGCCGGACGGCAAGACCCAGGTCACCATCGAGTACGAGGGGCTGCGCCCGGTCCGGCTGAACACCGTTGTCGTGTCCAGCCAGCACGCCGCCGACATCTCGCTGGACTCGCTGCTCACCCCGGACGTGCGCGACCACGTGATCGCCCCGGAGTTGGAGAGCCTCGGCCTGGACACCGACGGTTACCGGCTGTTGGTCAACCCGACCGGCCGGTTCGAGATCGGCGGCCCGATGGGTGATGCCGGGCTGACCGGCCGCAAGATCATCGTCGACACCTACGGCGGGTACGCCCGTCACGGTGGCGGCGCGTTCTCCGGCAAGGACCCGTCCAAGGTGGACCGCTCGGCCGCGTACGCGATGCGCTGGGTCGCCAAGAACGTGGTCGCCGCCGGCCTGGCCGAGCGGTGCGAGGCGCAGGTCGCCTACGCCATCGGCAAGGCGCACCCGGTGAGCCTGTTCATCGAGACGTTCGGCACCGAGACCGTGCCCGTCTCCTCGATCGAGAAGGCCGTCACCGAGGTCTTCGACCTGCGTCCGGCCGCGATCATCCGGGACCTCAACCTGCTCCGCCCGATCTACCAGCAGACCGCCGCGTACGGCCACTTCGGCCGGGAGCTGCCGGACCTGACCTGGGAGAGCACCGACCGGGCCGCCGACCTCAAGTCGGCCGCGGGAGCCTGACCGCCACCAAGCGCAGCGACCGGCGACCCGCGGACGGGTCGCCGGTCGCGCGCGTCTGCGTGGACGTCGGACTGGCGCACCTGGACCGGCCGTTCGACTACCTGGTGCCGGCGGAGCTGGACGAGGTGGCGGTGCCCGGTACCCGGGTGAAGGTGCGCTTCGCCGGGCAACTCGTCGACGGGTGGTTGCTGTCGCGCGCCGACGACTCCGGGCACACCGGCCGCCTCGCGTACCTGGAGAAGGTGGTCTCCCCGGAGCCGGTGCTGGCGCCCGAGGTCGCCCGGCTGGCCCGGGCGGTCGCCGACCGGTACGCGGGCAGCCTCGCCGACGTGCTCCGGCTCGCCGTGCCACCCCGGCACGCGCGGGTGGAGAAGGAGCCCCGCGACGACCAGCCCACCCCGGCGGCCCCCACCGGGGCCGTCGACCCGCGCGGGTGGCGCGACTACCCGACCGGTCCGGCCCTGCTGCGGGCGCTCGCCGACGGCCGGGCGCCCCGCGCGGTCTGGTCGGCGCTGCCCGGTGAGGACTGGGCGGCCCGCTACGCCGACGCGGTGGTGGCCACCGTCGCCGGTGGTCGCGGCGCGGTGGTTGTGGTGCCCGACGCGCGTGACCTAGACCGCCTCGACGCGGCGCTCACCGGCGTGCTCGGCCCGGGGCGGCACGTCAGCCTCTCCGCAGCGCTCGGGCCGGCCCGGCGGTACCGGGCCTTCCTCGCCGCTCGCCGCGGCCAGGTGCCGGTGGTGATCGGCACCCGGGCGGCGATGTTCGCCCCGGTGGCCCGGCTCGGCCTCGTCGCCGTCTGGGACGACGGTGACGACCTGCACTCCGAGCCTCGGGCGCCCTACCCGCACGCCCGCGACGTGCTGCTCACCCGCGCCCGCCTCGCCGAGGCCGGCGCGCTGGTCGGCGGGTACGCCCGGACGGCCGAGGCGCAGCTGCTGGTGGAGACCGGCTGGGCCGCGGAGGTGGTCGCCGACCGGGCCACCGTGCGGGCGCGGATCCCGGCCATCGCGCCGACCGGGGACGACCCGCAACTGGCCCGCGACCCCGGGGCCGCCACCGCCCGGCTGCCCAGCCTGGCCTGGACGGCTGCCCGCGACGCGCTCCGCCAGGACCTGCCGGTGCTGGTGCAGGTGCCCCGCCGCGGCTACCTCCCGTCGATCTCCTGCGCCGAGTGCCGCACCCCGGCGCGCTGCGCGCACTGTGCCGGCCCTCTCGCGCTGCCCTCGGCCGGCGGCACCCCGGCCTGCCGGTGGTGCGCCCGCGTGGCGGCCGCGTACGCCTGCCCGGAGTGCGGTGGGCGGCGGCTGCGGGCCGCGGTGACCGGCGCCCGGCGGACCGCCGAGGAGCTGGGCCGGGCGTTCCCCGATGTGCCGGTGCGCACCTCGGGGCGCGAGGAGGTGCTGATCGACGTGCCCGGCGGCGCGGCCCTGGTGGTGGCCACCCCGGGCGCCGAGCCGGTCGCCGAGGGCGGCTACGGCGCGGTGCTGCTGCTCGACTCGTGGGCCCTGCTGACCCGGGCCGACCTGCGCGCCGGCGAGGAGGCGCTGCGCCGCTGGCTGGCGGCGGCGGCGCTGGCCCGCCCGGCGCCGGCTGGTCGGGTGGTGGTGGTCGCCGATGGCGCGCTCGCCCCCGTGCAGGCGCTGCTGCGCTGGGATGCCGGCTGGTTCGCCGGTCGGGAGTTGGCCGAGCGCCGCGAGCTGGGCTTCCCACCGGCCGTGCGGATGGCGAGCGTCACCGGCGTGGCCGAGGCGGTGGCGGACCTGCTGGCGGCGGCCCGACTGCCGGACGACGCCGAGGTGCTCGGGCCGGTGCCGGCCGAGGAGGGCCGGGAGCGGATGTTGGTCCGGGTGCCCCGGGCACGGGCTGCCGCTCTCGCCGAGGCGTTGCACTCGGCCGCCGGCGTCCGGGCCGCCCGCAAGGCCGCCGATCCGGTTCGTCTCCAGGTCGATCCGCTGAGCCTGTTCTGAGGCGTTTCGGCCGCTGCCGGCGGTGACGGACCTCGCCCCACTGGGGTGCCGCTCGCACACCGCGTCCGGCAAAGCGGTGGCGCCCGAGTGGTAGCATCGCCCGTCATGCCAAGGCGTACGACGGGCTCCAGGTCGCGAGGGGGCGTCAGCCGCGCCGAGCTGGAGCCGTCGCGGGATGGCGCGACGATGGCGGGAACGCGTCGGTCGGGCGCGAGGTCGATGATGTCAATGAGCCGGTGATCAGGGGTGGACCAGTCGTGACCGTTGGACAATCGATCGTCTTCAACGGCGACCTCGGCAGCGGCAAGAGCACCGTGTCGGTCGAGATCGCCAAGCGGCTCGGCATGCGCCGGGTCAGCGTGGGGGACCTCTACCGGGAGATGGCGCAGCAGCGGCAGATGACCGCGCTGCAGCTCAACCTGCACGCCGAGCTCGACCAGGCCGTCGACGGCTACGTCGACCAGCTCCAGCGGGACATCGCCGCCTCCGGTGAGCGCCTCATCATGGACTCCCGGCTGGCCTGGCACTTCTTCACCGACGCGCTCAAGGTGCACATGATCACCGAGCCGGGCGAGGCGGCCCGCCGGGTGCTCGCCCGCCCCTCCGGCCCGGCGGAGAGCTACGCCTCCCTGGAGGAGGCCAAGGCCAAGCTCCGGGAGCGCAGCGCCAGCGAGCGCAGCCGGTTCATCATTCGTTACGGGGTGGACAAGGCCCGGCTGCGCAACTATGACCTGATCTGTGACACCACCCGGGCGTCCGCCACCGAGGTGATCGAGCACATCGTGGCCGCGTACGAGGGCACGCTCGGCGCCGAGGTGCTGCGCGACGCGCCGCCGCTGCTGCTGCTGGACCCGGCCCGGGTCTACCCGACCGAGGACATCGCCACCCTGCGCGGTCTGTGGGACACCGACTTCGTCGGTGGGGTGGCCGAGGCCGGTGACGAGGCCCTCGAACCGCTGAAGATCGGGTTCACCGGCGAGTACTTCTTCGTGGTCGACGGCCACCGCCGCCTCAGCGCCGCCCTGCAGAACGGGTTCTCCCTGGTCCCCGCCCAGCTGGTCGCCGAGGTCGACGAGCCGGTCGTGGGTGGGATGACCGCGATCGACTACTTCGCCGCCCAGGTGCGCCCCGGCCTGATCTACGACTGGGAGGCGGCTCACAAGATCCAGCTGCCGCTGCCCGAGCCCGCGCTGCTCCGTGGCGACGCGGTGCTCGCGGGGGACCCGGGCGCCAGCGTCTGACGGGTCTGTCCGCCGCGTCGGGCTCAGCCCCGGACGGGGCCGGCCCGCGCCGGCGCCGCCACGATGGGGACTGCCGGGAGCGGCCGACACCGGGATGATGGGGTCTCCGACGCATCGACGGGGAGGCCGGCCATGGACGCTGCCGAGGCGCTCACACTGCTCATGTCGCCGCACGGGCGCGTCGACCCGTACCCGACCTACGAGCGGCTGCGCGCGCACGGGCCGGTGGTGCAGGCCATGCCGGGCCTCTACGTGGTGACCGGTTATCCGGAGGTCGACGAGCTGCTCCGCGATCCCCGCCTCGGGGTCATGGACGACGCGCTGCGGGACCAGGTCTGGCCGAACTGGCGGGAGAGCCCCGCCGTGTCGTCGATCGCCCGGTCGATGCTGCGGACCAACCCGCCCGACCACAGTCGGATGCGTCGGCTCGCCTCCGGCGCGTTCAGCCCGCGCCGGGTCGCCGGGATGCGTGACGTGGTGCGCGTCCAGGCCGAGGAACTGCTCGACTCGATGGTGGCGAAGGCCGAGAGCGGCGCACCGGTCGACATCCTGGCCGACTTCGCGTACCCCCTGCCAGTGGGCGTGATCTGCGCGCTGCTCGGCGTGCCGGCGGCGGATCGGCCGCTGTTCCGCCGCTGGGCCGGCGACCTGACCGGGGTGCTGGAGCCGGAGATCACCCCCGAGGAGCTGGCCGTCGCCGACGCCGGCGCCACAGAGCTGCGCGACTACTTCGTCGAGCTGGTCGTCGCGCGGCGTCGTGCCCCAGCCGACGACCTGACCACCGCGCTGGTCCAGGTGCACGACGCCGATGGCGACCGGCTCACCGGCCCCGAGCTGCTGGCCAACCTGGTGGTGCTGTTGGTCGCCGGCTTCGAGACCACCACCAACCTGCTCGGCAACGGCCTTGTCGTGCTGCTGGGTCACCCCGAGGCCGCCGCCGCGCTGCGCGCCGACCCGGACCTTGCCCCGGCGTACGTCGAGGAGCTGCTGCGCTACGACTCCCCGGTACAGCTGACCACCCGGACCAGCACCGCACCGGTGCGCTGCGGCGGGCTCGACCTGCCGTCCGGCAGCACGACGCTGCTGCTGCTGGGCGCCGCCAACCGCGACCCGCGCCAGTTCCCCGACGCGCAGCTCTTCGACCCGACCCGTGCGCAGGCGCACCCGCTCTCCTTCGGCGCCGGCCCGCACTACTGTCTCGGCGCGGGGCTGGCCCGGTTGGAGGCGCAGCTGGCCTTCCCGATGTTGCTGCGCCGCCTGCCCGAGCTGGCCCTGGCCGAGGTTCCCCGGCACCGCACCCGACTCACTCTGCGTGGCTACGAGAGCGTCCCGGTGACGCTGGGCACACCGGCGGTGGTTGATCGAGGTGCGCCGGACGGTGTTCTGCCGGGCACTCCGTAGACTGGTACGGCACCGCTCGTCCGCCCGAAGAAGGAGCCGTCCCGCGTGACCGTCCAGCCCATCCGTCTGTTTGGGGATCCGGTGCTGCGCACGCCGGCCGATCCGGTGGTCGACTTCGACGCCGAGCTACGTCGGCTCGTCGCCGACCTCACCGACACGATGCGTGAGCAGAACGGCGCCGGCCTGGCCGCGCCGCAACTCGGTGTGAGCCTGCGGGTGTTCGTCTTCGACGTCGACGACGTCCTCGGGCACCTGGTCAACCCGGTGTTGGAGTTCCCCGACGAGGAGGAGCAGGACGGCCCGGAGGGCTGCCTGTCGATCCCCGGGCTCTACTTCGACACCAAGCGTCGGCAGAACGTCGTCGCCAAGGGCTTCAGCTCGTTCGGCGACCCCGTGCAGATCGTCGGCAGCGGCCTGATGGCGCGCTGCGTGCAGCACGAGACCGACCACCTCGACGGGGTGCTCTTCCTGGACCGACTGGACCCGGAGGGCCGCAAGGAAGCCATGAAGGCGATCCGCCAGGCCGAGTGGTACGACGCGGCGGCCCCGCCCACTGTCAAGCTCAGCCCGCACATCAGCGACCCCTTCGGTCTGGGGCGCTGACCCGGATGCGCGTGATCTTCGCCGGTACGCCGGCCGTCGCCGTTCCCGCCCTGGCCGCCGTCGCCGCCTCCCGACACGAGCTGGTGGCCGTGGTCACTCGGCCCGACGCGCCCGCCGGGCGTGGGCGGGGCCTGTCCCGGTCGCCGGTCGGCGCGTGGGCCGACGAGCACGGCGTCGAGGTGCTCACGCCGGCCCGCCCCCGCGAGCCGGAGTTCCTCGACCGGCTGCGCGAGCTGGAGCCGGCCTGCGTGCCGGTGGTCGCCTACGGAGCGCTGGTGCCGCCGGCGGCCCTGGAGATCCCCCGGCACGGCTGGATCAACCTGCACTTCTCCCTGCTGCCCGCGTGGCGTGGCGCCGCGCCCGTGCAGCACGCCGTGCTGCACGGCGACGAGCTGACCGGGGCCAGCGTCTTCCAGCTGGAGGAGGGCCTGGACACCGGCCCGGTCTACGGCACGCTGACCGACGAGATCCGCCCCACCGACACCTCCGGCGACCTGCTGGGGCGGCTCGCCGATTCCGGCGCCGGGCTGCTGGTGGCGGTGCTCGACGCGATCGCCGAGGGCACCGCCCGCGCCGAGCCGCAGCCGGCCGACGGGGTGTCGCTGGCGCCGAAACTGACAGTGGACGACGCACGGGTGCGCTGGAGCGACCCGGCCTTCGCCGTGGACCGGCGACTCCGGGCCTGCACGCCCGCGCCGGGCGGCTGGACCACCTTCCGCGACGAGCGGGTGAAGCTCGGCCCGGTCGTCCCGGTGCCCGACGGCCCCGACCTGAAGCCGGGGGAGTTGCTGGTGGAGAAGTCCCGGGTGCTGGCCGGCACGGCGACAGTGCCGGTACGTCTCGGCGAGGTCCGCGCCGCGGGTAAGCGGGCGATGGACGCGACCGACTGGGCGCGCGGCGTCCGGGTCGGCACAGGAGAGGACTTCGCGTGACGGCACCGGAGGGAACCCGACCGACGCGCTCCGGCCCGTCGACCGGCCGTGGCGGGGATCGCCGCCCGGTCCGACCACCGCTGGACCGACCGCGCCGCGCCGCGTACGAGGCGGTGGCGGCGGTGCACCGGGACGACGCGTTCGCCAACCTGGTGCTGCCCATCATCCTGCGGGAGGAGGGGCTGTTCGGCCGGGACGCGGCCTTCGCCACCGAGCTGACCTACGGCACCCTGCGCCACCTGGGCACGTTGGACGCGATCCTGACCGACGCGGCCGGCCGTGACGTGGCCCGGATCGACCCGCCGGTACGCGACGCGCTGCGGATCGGGGCGTACCAGCTCCTGCACACCCGGGTGCCGGCGCACGCCGCGGTCTCGTCGACGGTGGACCTGGTCCGTTCGGTCGCACCGGGCGCTACCGGCTTCGCCAACGCGGTGCTGCGCGAGGTGTCCAGCCGTGACGCGGACGCCTGGGTGGCGAAGCTCGCCCCACCGATGGAGACCGACCCGGTCGGGCACCTCGCGTTGGCGTACAGCCACCCGCAGTGGATCGTGCGGGCCTTCTCCGAGGCGCTCGGCGGCGATCTGGGTGAGACGGAGCGCCTCCTGATCGAAGACAATGAGCGCCCCCCGGTGCACCTGTGCGCCCGGCCCGGCCTGATCGACCCGGTCGAGCTGGCCGACCAGGTCGACGGTGCGCCCGGTGCCTTCTCGCCGTACGCCGTCTATCTCCTCGGCGGGTCGCCGGGCGACATCCCGGCGGTGGTCGACGGCCGGGCCCACGTCCAGGACGAGGGCTCCCAACTGGTGGCCACCGCGCTCGCCGACGCGCCGCTGGACGGCCCGGACGGACGTTGGCTGGACCTGTGCGCCGGACCGGGTGGCAAGGCCGGGTTGCTCGGCGCGCTGGCCGCGCAGCGGGGTGCGCGGGTGACCGCTGTGGAGGTGGCCGAGCACCGCGCCCGGCTGGTCTCCCTGGCGACCCGGGACCTACCGGTGACCGTGCTGACCATGGACGGCCGTGAGGTCGGCGGCGACCCGAAGCTTCCCGAGCAGCACTTCGACCGGGTGCTGGTCGACGCACCGTGTACCGGGCTGGGGTCGCTGCGTCGTCGGCCGGAGTCGCGCTGGCGTCGCCAACCGTCCGACCTGCCGCCGCTGACCCGGCTGCAACGGGAACTGCTCGGCGCGGCGCTGCGGGCGGTCCGCCCGGGCGGCCTGGTCGCCTACGTCACCTGTTCGCCGCACACCGTCGAGACGCACGTGACGGTGACTGAGGCGGCCCGCCGTAGCGGGGTTGCGGTGGACTTCGTGGACGCCCGCCCGCTGCTGCCGGCCGGCATGCCCGGTCTCGGTGACGGGCCGACCGTGCAGCTCTGGCCACACCGCCACGGCACCGACGCGATGTTCCTCGCCGTCCTGCGCCGAGGCTGATCCGTCCCAGGCGTCCGGCCGGTCCGCAGACCGGCCGGACGGGGTGCGCTCACGCCCTGCTCGACCGACACTCCCGGAACGCTCTAGGTGACCGGGAGGCCCTTGGTGCCGGCGTTCTTCATGGAGCGGGTCAGGTTCCGGTCGGAGATCCAGAGGAAGCACTGCACGCCCCGGTTCCCGTTGCGCCACTCCTCCTCGTACGGCTGGTAGTAGATCGTGCCGGCGCGGAAGTCGAGCTGGGAGTTGTCCGGGACCTTGGCGTACTTGGCGATCATCGTCTGGCAGGCCCGGTGGGTCCGCTTGGTGCTGCGGGTGAACTCGGCGTAGCTGGTGTCCGGCGCCTGCCAGACGCCGACGAACTCGGCGTGGTGCCTGGCGGTGCAGGAGACCGGGACCATCTCGTCGATGTCGTCCTTGACCAGCTTCGGGTTGAAGCAGCGGTACGCCAGCGGGGCCGCTCCGGACAGCGCGCCCCGGAGGCTGCCGGTGCGCAGGTCGACAGCGGTGTCGTCGATGCTGGCGATCTCGGTGACGTCGCAGCGGTACCAGCGGGCTCCGCCCGACCAGGCCTGCGGCGACGGCAGCACGACGGTCAGGCCGAGCCGCCCGGAACGCCAGTCGGCCCCCACCGCCTTGTTGACCGCCGTGTCGCACCCGGTCTGCGCGGCCCGCATGCCGGCCGAGCCGGGCTGCGGGGGTGTGCCGCCGTCGGCGCCCGGGCCGGTGAGCGTGCCGACGTGCATGGTCTCCACCCGGTGCGCCTCGGTGCACGCCGTCGGGTTGTAGCCGGTCAGGAAGCCGACCTGTTGGGAGCTGTGGTGGCAGACGCCGGCGGCGGGGACGAACTGCTGCGCCGCGACGGGCGCCGGCCAGTCGTCGATGAGGTCACTGTCGATTCCGGCGGGTGCGCCGCACCCGGCCAGTGCCAGGGTCAGCACCCCACCCCCGGCGAACGCCGCCAGCCACCGTCGCATCCCGACCTCCCGCCGCTGCTGGCCCCCGACCGGACCCAGCCGGTCGATAGCGCCACGGCGCAGCAGCATACGGCAACGATGCTCAGATCGCGGGCAGTCCCTCGGGACCGGCGCCGCGCATCGAGCGGGTGAGTTTGCGGTCGTCGCTCCACAGGAAACAGCGCACTCCACGGTCGCCCTCCTCCCACTCCCGCTGCGACGGTGGGTAGTAGATGGACCCGGCCCGGTACGGCAGTTCGCTGTTGTTGGGTACCGCCGCGTACTCGGCGATCAGCGCCATGCAGCGCCGGTGCGCCTGCTCGGCGGACCTGGCGAACTCCGCCCAGCTCATCTCCCCTTCCTCGTAGACGCCCACGAACTCGGCGCGGTGCGGCTCGGTGCAGAGCACCGGCGCCATGTAGTTGAGGTTGTCGCCGATCAGCTTGGGGTCGAAGCAGCGGTGGGTCAGGGGCGAGTCACCGATCAGCGCGCCGCGCAGGCTGCCGGTGCGGTTCACCGCGCGGGTGTTGTCGATGCTGCCGGTCTCGCTGAGGTCGCAGCGGAACCAGCGGGCGCCGCCGGCCCAGGCGGGCGCCGACGGCAGCGCGAGGGAGAGCGCGAGTCGGGCCGTGTGCCAGTCGCCGCCGAGCACCTGCCGGGCCCGCTGGTCGCACTCGGCGCGAGCCGTGCGCAGCGCGGACGATCCGGGTTCCGGTCGGGCCTCGGTCAGCGCGTCGGGCCCGACGAAGGTGCCGACGTGGATGGTCTCGGCCAGGTGGTTACGCGCGCAGTCCACCGTCTCGTACGTGCTGGCCTGCACCACCGTGGCGATCCGCGGCAGACAGGTGTCGGTGGCGGGGGTGAACGGCTTCGGCACCCGCAGCGTCGGCCAGTCGTCGGTGAGATCACCGTCCGCGCCCCGCGCCGGCGCGCAGCCGGCCAGCAGCATCGTCGTGACGCTGGCCAGCACCAGCGCTGGAAGCCACCGTCGCATCGTCCGCCCTCCCGGGAGCTGGCGGCCGGTCGCCGCGCCCCGCGGCGAGACCCCGGCGGGCGTGCAGCCTACGGCACCGTCCCGGTTGGAGTGTCGTCGCGTTTCCGTCGATCGGCCAGTGGCTGATGTCTGTTCGTCCGGATTCGGGGGTCCGGAGCGTCCAATTCTGCACCAATGGTCACTGCTGGGTCACAGCGCGTCCCCGAAGGTGGCGCGATGCGGGTGGCAGGTGGCCACGTTCGTACACTGGCCCCGTGACCGTACCGCCGCCGATCGTCGCGCCGAGCATCCTGGCCGCCGATTTCGCCCGCCTCGCCGAAGAGGTCCGTGCCGTCGAGGACGCCGCGGACTGGTTGCACGTCGACGTGATGGACAACCACTTCGTGCCGAACCTGACCATCGGGCTGCCCGTGGTGCAGAGCCTGCGGGCTGTCACTGCGATGCCCTTCGACGTGCACCTGATGATCGAGGACCCGCGCCGGTGGGCCCCCGGGTACGCCGACGCCGGGGCGTACAACGTCACCTTCCACGCGGAGGCGTCCGACGACCCGGTGGCGCTGGCGAAGGATCTGCGTTCGGCCGGTGCGAAGGCGGGCCTGGCCATCGACCGGGACACCCCGATCGAGCCTTACCTGGACCTGCTGCCCAGCTTCGACACCCTGCTGATCATGACGATCAAGGCGGGCTTCGGTGGGCAGCGGTTCATTCCGCAGCTGCTGGAGAAGGTGCGGACGGCCCGGCGGCACGTGTCTGCCGGGCACCTGGAGCTGCGCATCGAGGTGGACGGCGGGATCGCCGCCGACACCATCGAGCAGGCGGCCGCGGCGGGCGCCGACGCGTTCGTGGCCGGCACCGCCGTGTACGGGGCCGCCGACCCGGCGGAGGCGGTACGGCACCTGCGGGCACTGGCGGAACGCGCGGCGCCCGGGGCCTGAGGTGGAGCCCGAGGCCGACCGCAAGGACATCATTCTCGTCGTTGACGACGACGAGGACATCGCCCGGTTCGTCGAGTTCAACCTCCGGCTGCACGGCTTCGAGGTGATCCACGCCGGCGACGGCCAGGAGGCGCTGGAGGTCATCGAGCGCCAGCGGCCGGACCTGGCGGTGGTCGACCTCATGATGCCCCGGATCGACGGGCTGGAGCTGACCCGCCGGTTGCGTGCCGACCCGATGACGTCCGCCCTTCCGGTGATCATGCTGACGGCCAAGGGGATGACCGTCGACAAGGTGCACGGGCTCAGCGCCGGCGCGGACGACTACCTGGTCAAACCGTTCGACACCGCCGAGCTGGTGGCCCGGGTCTCGTCCACGCTGCGCCGCAACAAGGAGTTCCGGGAGGTCTCCCCGCTGACCGGGCTGCCCGGCAACAGCCGGATCCGCCGGGAGATCAGCGATCGGGTCCGAAACGGCGTGGACTACGCCGTCGGCTACGTCGACATCGACCGGTTCAAGAGCGTCAACGACCGGTACGGCTTCGTGCGCGGCGACGACTTCATCTCCGCGCTCGCCCGCAGCCTGCACCGGGCGGTGGTGGGCGTCGGGCTGCCACCGGCCTTCCTCGGCCACGTCGGCGGCGACGACTTCGTCATCGTCTGCGCCCCGGACCAGGTGCGCCCACTGACGTCCCGGGCGGTGGTCGACTTCGAGAACGCCGCCGACACGCTCTACGACCAGACCGACCGGGAGCGCGGCTTCGTCGAGTTGAAGGATCGACGCGGCAACATCCGGCGGGCGGCCCTGGTCACGCTCTCCATCGGGGTGTCCCTCTCCGACGCCGGCAAGCGGTTCACCGACCCGCTCGAAGCGATCGCGGTGGCCTCGGAGATGAAGACGGTGGCCAAGAGTCAACCGGGCTCGTACGTGGCGGTGGACCGGCGTCGCGGCGTCACCTGAGCGTGATACCGCTGTGAAGTAGCTCGCCTAGGTGGCGGCGAAGCCGGATCGGCGTGTAAGACTTCCCGTGTACCCACCACGCGCTGGCGGGACTCGGTGAAATTCCGAACCGGCGGTGATCCACGGTCCAACCGTGGTCAGCCCGCGACCCGGACGGCTCTGCCGTCCGGTGGACCTGGTGAAAATCCGGGGCCGACGGTTGGGGGCGGTTCGTCCGTGCCCAGACAGTCCGGATGGGAGACAGCGCGCGGGACGGACGGGTCCGAGCCGGCCGCTGGCTTCAGCGTGCCGTGCCGACCCCCCGGGGCGGCTGTGCCGTTCCCGGAATCCGCCACCGCCTGCCCGTGGCCCCATGGCCACCGCCTCCCTGACCGCCCGCGCGCGGACCGGCGAGTGAGAGGGCAGGGGCAGGGCGATGGCCAGCGTCTCCGTTGATGAGGCGATGCGGCGTGCGATCGAGTTGGCAGCGCGCGGGCTCGGCACCACCAGCCCCAACCCCGTGGTCGGGTGCGTGCTCCTCGACTCCGACGGCGAGGTCGTGGGCGAGGGCTTCCACGCGTACGCCGGTGGGCCGCACGCCGAGATCGTCGCGCTGGCGCAGGCCGGGCGGCGGGCCAAGGGCGGCACCGCTGTCGTCACTCTGGAGCCCTGCGACCACACCGGCCGCACCGGCCCCTGTAGTTCCGCGCTCGTCCAGGCCGGGGTGGGCCGGGTGGTCATCGCCGTACCCGACCCGAACCCGGTCGCCTCCGGGGGCGCCGCCACCTTGCGCGCCGCCGGGGTCCGGGTCGATCTGGGGGTACGCGGCGAGGAGGCCGAGGCCGGCAACGTCGCGTGGCTGACCTCGATGCGCCGGGGCTGGCCTTACGTGATCTGGAAGTACGCCGCCACGCTCGACGGGCGTTCCGCCGCGGCGGACGGCACCAGCATGTGGATCACCTCGGAGGCGGCCCGGATCGACGTGCACGCGCTGCGCGGCACTGTCGACGCGGTCATTGCCGGGGTGGGCACCGTGCTCGCCGACGACCCCCGGTTGACCGCCCGCAACCTGCGCGACGGCAGCCTGGCCATCCGGCAGCCGCTGCGGGTGGTGGTGGACAGCTCGGGGCGTACCCCGGCTGACGCCCGGGTCCGCGACGGCGCCGCACGGACGTGGATCGCGACCGCCGACGAGGTCGGCGCCGACCCGGACGGCCGGGTCGACCTGTCGGCGCTGCTCGCGACGCTGCACCAGCGCGGGGTCCGCGCGGTGCTCCTGGAGGGCGGCCCCCGGCTGGCCGGCGCGTTCCTGGAGGCCGGCCTGGTCGACAAGATCGTCGGGTACGTCGCGCCGCGGTTGCTCGGCGCCGGCCCGACCGCTCTGGTCGACGCGGGAGTGACCACCATCGCCGAGGCCATCGATCTGGAGTTCGTCGACGTTACGCAGATCGGTCCGGATCTCCGGATCACCGCTTTGCCCCGAAAAAGGGAGGGCTGAGATGTTCACTGGCATCATCGAGGAATTGGGCGAGATCATCCGGGTGGCGCCGACGGCAGGCGATTCTGCGCTGCTGGGCGTACGTGGCCCGTTGGTCACGTCCGACGCCCGACACGGCGACTCGATCGCCGTCAACGGTGTCTGCCTGACCGTCGTGGAGGTGGCCGACGGTGTCTTCACCGCCGACGTGATGGGGGAGACGCTGCGCCGCTCCGCGCTGGGCGCGCTGCGCCCCGGCGACCCGGTCAACCTGGAGCGGGCCGCCGCGCTCGGTAGCCGGCTCGGCGGGCACCTGGTGCAGGGCCACGTCGACGGCGTCGGTGAACTGATCTCCCGGGAGCCGGCCGAGCAGTGGGAGACCGTCCGGTTCCGACTGCCCGCCGCCCTGTCCCGCTACGTGGTGGAGAAGGGCTCGATCACCATCGACGGTGTCTCGTTGACAGTGGCCGCCGTCGGCGCGGACGAGTTCGCCGTCGGGTTGATCCCGACCACGCTCAAGCTGACCACGCTCGGCGCGAAGGGCGTCGGCGACCCGGTCAACCTGGAGGTCGACGTGCTGGCCAAGTACGTGGAGCGGCTGCTCGGCGACCGGCTCACCGACGCCGACGCACGCGGGCTGGCCTCCAACCCGGGCAAGGTGGCCTGATGGGCCCGCTCAGCTGGTTGCTGGACGCCCAGGTGCACGTCGCCGGCTCTCCGGTGCTGGCCAGGGAGATCGTCGGCAACGCGTTCGGGCTGGTCTCGGCGCTGCTCGGATTGCGCCGGCTGGTCTGGGCGTGGCCGGTCGGCATGATCGGTAACGCGCTGCTCCTCACCGTCTTCCTCGGCGGGGTGTTCGCCACCCCGCAGGAGCACGACCTGTACGGGCAGGCCGGCCGGCAGGTGTTCTTCTTCGCGGTCAGCGTCTACGGCTGGTGGCGCTGGCAGCGCAACCGTCGCGCCGACGCCGGGCAGGCCGCGGTCGTGCCGCGCTGGGCCACCGGACGGGAGCGACTGATGCTGCTGGTGGCCGCCGTGATCGGCACCGCCGCGGCGTACCCGCTGCTCAAGGCCCTGGGCTCCTGGGGCCCGCTGCCCGACGCCTGGATCCTCACCGGCAGCCTGCTGGCCACGTACGGCATGGCCCGCGGCTGGGTGGAGTTCTGGTTGCTCTGGATCGCTGTGGACGCGGTCGGCGTGCCGCTGCTGCTGCGCGGGGGGTTCTACCCGTCGGCCGTCATGTACCTGATCTACGGCGCCCTCTGCGTCTGGGGCTTCGCCGCCTGGTGGCGCACCTCGCGCGCCACGGCCACCGTCCGTACGCCCATCTACCGGGAGGCCGTCGCATGACCAGCTTTGGGGATATCGAGCAGGCGATCGCGGACATCGCGGCCGGCCGGCCGGTCGTCGTGGTCGACGACGCGGACCGGGAGAACGAGGGCGATCTGATCTTCGCGGCCGAGTTGGCCACACCGGAGCTGATGGCGTTCATGGTGCGCTACACCTCCGGGTACGTCTGCGTGCCGTTGACCGAGAGCGAGGCCGACCGGCTCGACCTACCGCCGATGTACCACACCAACCAGGACCGACGCGGCACCGCGTACACGGTGACAGTGGACGCCCGGGAGGGGGTCGGCACCGGCATCTCGGCGGCCGACCGCGCGCACACCATCCGGCTGCTCGCCGACGCGGCGACCGACCCGACCGACCTGGCCCGGCCCGGGCACGTGGTGCCGCTGCGCGCCCGCGAGGGCGGGGTGCTGCGCCGCCCGGGGCACACCGAGGCGGCTGTCGACCTGACCCGGCTGGCCGGGCTGCGCCCGGCCGGCGTGCTCTGCGAGCTGGTCAACGACGACGGCACCATGATGCGCCTACCGGACCTGGAGAAGTTCTCCGCCGAGCACGGCCTCACGCTCGTCACCATCGCCGACCTGATCGCCTACCGGCGGCGTACCGAGAAGCAGGTCGAGCTGGTCGCCGACGCCCGGATGCCGACGAAGCACGGGGTGTTCCGGGCGCTCGGCTACCGCGTCGAGCACGACCCGGCCGAGCACGTCGCGATGGTGCTGGGTGACCTCGGTGACGGCCAGGACGTGCTGGTCCGGGTGCACTCCGAGTGCTTGACCGGGGACGTGTTCGGCTCGCTGCGCTGCGACTGCGGGCCGCAGTTGGACGCCGCACTGGCCCGGGTCGGGCAGGAGGGCCGGGGCGTGGTGCTCTACGTCCGTGGGCACGAGGGACGCGGCATCGGGTTGCTGCACAAGCTGCAGGCGTACCAGTTGCAGGACCTGGGCCGCGACACAGTGGACGCCAACCTCGACCTGGGCCTGCCGGCCGACGCCCGCGACTACGGCACCGGCGCGCAGATCCTCTACGACCTGGGCGTGCGGTCGATGCGGCTGCTGACCAACAACCCGGCCAAGCGGGCCGGGCTGGAGGGGTACGGGTTGACCATCACCGGCCGCGAGGGGCTGCCGGTTGGCGCGCACCCGGAGAACATGCGCTACCTGCGCACCAAGCGGGACCGGATGGGTCACCTGCTGGACGAGTTGGACGAGGTGTCCGAGGCGCCGCTGGGGCGTCCGGTCGCCAACGACGAGATCGGAGCATGACGATGGCGGGTTTCGGTGAGCCGGGAGTCGAGGCGGTCGACGCCGCGGGGCTGACCGTCGGGGTCGTTGCCGCCCGCTGGCACGGCGAGCTGACCGACCACATGCTGGAGCGTGCGGTGGCCGCCGCCGAGGCGTGCGGAGCGCGTTCCGTGGTCGCCCGGGTCGCCGGCTCGGTCGAGCTGCCGGTGGTCGCGCAGGCCCTCGCCCGCCGCTGCGACGTGGTGGTCGCCCTCGGCGTGGTGGTCCGTGGGTCCACCGCCCACTTCGACTACGTGTGCCGTTCGGTCACCGACGGGCTGACCCGGGTGGCGCTGGACGAGGGTAAGCCGGTGGCGCACGGAGTGTTGACAGTGGAGACCATCGAGCAGGCCCGCGACCGCGCCGGTCTGCCCGGCTCGGCGGAGGACAAGGGCTGGGCCGCCACCGTGGCGGCGCTCGACGCGGCGCTGGCCGTGCGGACCGTGGCGGCGGGCAACGCCCAGCGGGTCGGCTTCGGCGGCTGACGCCTCCTCGGCCGTCTCTGAAGGAGGGCCGTCAGAGACGGCCGGCCTCGATGATCCGGCGCAGGAACTGCCGGGTACGAGGCTGGGTCGGCTCGCCGAGCACCTGCTCGGGCGGGCCGCTCTCGATGACCCGCCCGGCGTCGAGGAAGCACACCTCGTCGGCGACCTCCCGGGCGAAGCCCATCTCGTGGGTGGCCAGCACCATGGTCATACCGTCGGCCTTCAGGTCGCGGATCATCGCCAGCACCTCGCCGACCAGCTCCGGGTCGAGCGCGGAGGTGACCTCGTCGAGCAGCATCAGCCGGGGTGAGTTGGCCAGCGCCCGGACGATCGCCACCCGCTGCTGCTGCCCACCGGAGAGTCGGTCCGGGTAGGCATCCGCCTTGGCGCCGAGCCCCACCCGGTCGAGCAGCTCCCGGGCCTGCGCCTCGGCCTCCGCCCGACCCCGCCGGTGCACGCGGCGCGGCGCGAGGGTGATGTTGTCCAACACGCTCAGGTGCGGAAAGAGGTTGTACGCCTGGAACACCATGCCGATCCGCCGCCGGACCCGGTCCGGGTCCACCCGGGGATCGGAGATGTCCTCTCCGTCCAACTCGATGGTGCCGTCGTCCAACTCCTCCAGCAGGTTGACGCAGCGCAGCAGTGTCGACTTGCCGGACCCGGACGCGCCGATCAGGGCCACCACCTGATGTTCGGCGACGGTCAGGTCGAGGTGGTCGAGCACGGCGTGCCCGCCGAACTCCTTGCGCAGGCCCCGACAGTGCAGCAACGCCATGGGTCAGCCTCCCGACTGTCGGCGGGCCGCGCGCAGCGTCACCCAGTCCGTGACCGCGATCAGCGGGATCGCGAGCAGCACGAAGAGCACCCCCGCCACGACGTACGGCGTGTAGTTGAAGGTTTGGGCGGTGGCGATCTGCGCGGCGCGGACCGCGTCGATCGGCCCGGCCAGCGAGACCAGCCCGACGTCCTTCTGCAACGCCACCACGTCGTTGAGCAGAGGTGGCGCCACCCGGCGGACGGCCTGCGGCAGGATCACGTGCCGCATCGTCTGTCGGTAGGTCAGGCCCAACGAGCGGGCCGCGGCGAGTTGGCTGGGGTGCACCGACTCGATGCCGGCCCGGAACACCTCGGCGAGGTAGCCGCCGTAGGTGAGGACCAACGCGATCCCACCCAGCACCAGCACCGGCGGCATGCCCTGCAACCGCAGCCCTGGCACGCCGAGGGTGAGCAGGTACAGCACGATGATCAGCGGTAGGCCGCGGAAGGTGTAGGTGTAGCCGGCGGCCAGCGCGCGGACCGGGAAGAAGACCGGCCCGCGCAGCGTCCGCAGCACGGCGATCACCAGCCCGAGCAGCAGCGCGCCGACCGCACAGCAGACCAGCAGCCGTACGTTGAGCCAGAGCCCGCTCAGCACCGTCGGCAGCGCGTCGCGGGCGATCTCCGGATCCAGGAACGACCGCCGGACCCGGTCCCAGCCCGGCGCCCCGGTCACCGCGATCACCAGCAGCGTGCCGAGCGCCGCCGTCGAGGACGCCGCGACGAGCACGCTGTAAACGGTCTGCCGACGCCGGTACGCCGACCGCCGCAACTGCGCCTCCGAGGGCACATGATCCAGAAGCGTCACCGCAGCTCGGCCGCCCCCGCCACCTGCGCGAGCCACTTCTGCTCCAGCTGCTTCAGCGTGCCCGCCGTGGTGAGCTGACCGACCGCCGCGCTCACGCAGGAGGTCAGTGGAGAGTTCTTGTCCAGCAGCAACCCGAACGCCTCGGGCGTACCGACCTGCGGCACCTGCCCGACGATCGTCGCGTCGGTGATCTCCGCGCCGGTGATGTAGAAGGCGGTCGGAAGATCCACCACGAGGCCGTCCAGTTGCCCGTTCTGGAGGGCCTTCTTGGCGTCGTCGTTGCTGTTGTAGACCTGCGGCTTGGCGGTCGGCTTGATCACGTCGGTGATCGCCTGGTAGCTGGTGGTGCCGACCTGCGCGCCGAGCCGCGCGTCCCGCAGCTCGGCCAGCGACTTCCGGCCGGTGATCTTCGAGGACTTCAACGCGATGACGGTCTGCCGCACCAGGTAGTACGGCGCGGAGAAGTCGACCGCCTGCTTGCGCTCGTCGGTGATGGAGAACTGGTTGATGTCGAAGTCGAAGTCCTTCGGCCCCGGCGCGATGGCGGTGTCGAACTTGACCCGGGTCCACGTGACGTCGGCGCGGGCGTAGCCGAGCTTCTCGGCCACCGCGTATGCGACAGCGGATTCGAAGCCCTCGCCGCTGTCCGGCTTGTCCTTGGCGAACCACGGCTCGTACGCGGGCTGGTCGGTGGCGATGGTCAGCTTGCCCGGCGTACGCGTGGGCAGGCTGTCCTTGGCGCAGGACGGCGCGGCTGTGACATTGGGGGTGGGTTTCTCGTCCTGTGGCGCGCATCCGGCGGTGGCTACGACGACGGCACCGGCGAGGGTGAGCGCGAGGAGACGTGAGCGGCTGGCCATGGCGGACAGCGTAGAGCTCCATGGGCATCGATCGACAATTATCCCACCATGTTGGTAGGGAATTGTCCGCTTGCTGGATTTTGGCGGACCCGGACGCGGGGTGCCGCCCGGGTGGCTGGAAGAATCGTTCCCCGTGAAGACGTTCGAGGAGTTGTTCGCCGAGCTGCAGGCCAAGGCCGCCGCCGGCACCCCGGGCTCGGGCACCGTCGCCGCGCTGGACAAGGGCGTGCACTTCATCGGCAAGAAGGTCGTCGAGGAGGCGGCCGAGTCGTGGATGGCCGCCGAGCACGAGGGGCCGCAGCGCACCGCCGAGGAGATCTCCCAGCTGCTCTATCAGGTCCAGGTGCTGATGCTCGCCAGCGGTCTCGAGCTCAAGGACGTCTACCGACATCTGTGAGTGCCTCCCACCCCTGTTGATCACCAACCGGACCCAAGGAGCACTCCGTCATGCTGCGTGTCGCCATTCCCAACAAGGGCACCCTGGCCGAACCGGCCGCCCAGATGCTGCGCGAGGCGGGCTACCGCCAGCGCACCGACCCCAAGGACCTCGTCTGCCGGGACGAGGCCAACGACGTCGAATTCTTCTACCTGCGCCCGAAGGACATCGCCACCTACGTCGGCTCCGGTGACCTCGACCTCGGGATCACCGGCCGGGATCTGCTGATCGACTCGGCCGCGCCGGCCGAGGAGGTCGTCGACCTCGCCTTCGGCCGGGCCACCTTCCGTTTCGCCGCCCGCCCCGACGACATCGCCTCCGTGCAGGAGTTGGGCGGTCACCGCATCGCCACCGCGTACCCGGGGCTGGTCGAACGGCACCTCGGCGAGGTGGGCGTCAAGGCCGACGTGATCCGCCTCGACGGCGCTGTGGAGAACGCCGTACGCCTCGGCGTCGCCGACGTGATCGCGGACGTGGTGGAAACGGGCGCGACGCTGCGTCAGGCGGGCCTGGTGGTCTTCGGTGAGCCGCTGCTGCGCTCGTCGGCGGTGCTGGTCCGGCGCGCCGGCGCGCCCGCGCAACCGCAGGCCGAGCAGTTGCTGCGTCGCCTGCACGGTGTGCTGGTGGCCCGCCGCTACGTGATGCTCGCCTACGACGTGCCGGCCGGTCTGCTGGACCGGGCCAGCGGGCTCACTCCGGGCATCGAGTCGCCCACCGTGTCGCCGCTGCACCGGGAGGGCTGGGTGGCGGTGCAGGCGATGGTGCTCCGCGACGACGTGCACCGCATCATGGACGAGCTGTACGAACTGGGCGCCCGCGCCATCCTCGTCACCAACATCCACGCCTGCCGCCTCTGACCGTCCCCGTCCCGAGCGCCGCTGGACCGGGGTGTCCGCGGGCCAGGGGCACCCCCCGTTCCAGTGACACCTCGCCGATCATGGAGTTGTGGTGCGCGACAAAGCGCCCGCAAAACCCTAAACCAGGCACCACAACTCCATGATCGCCAAGCCCGACCTGACCCTGCTCCGCGATCTTGCACTTTCTGCACCGACACAAGGTGCATATCGCCCTGTATCGACAACCGAAACCGCAAGATCGGCGGCCCTTCCGCTCGTCAGTGGGCACAGGACTCGGGGTTCGGGGGTGGTGGCTCGGCGGGTGGTGCGTTTGGCGGACGAGTGCGGGTGGCAAACTGGTGGGGTGAGTGAAACCGAACTGGTCCGCCTGAAGCCCCGCCGCATCCGCGTGGTCTGCTGGTCGGCGGCGGCTGCCCTGGTGGTGGTGTTCGGTCTGGTCGCTACCTCGCTGAGTGGCCCGACCGGCGATGGTTACGGCAGCTTCCAGCGCGGCGACCAGATCGCCATGATCGGCCTGGGCATCTTCGGGGCGCTGGGCTTCCTGCTGTTCACCCGTCCCCGGGTGGAGGCGGACGCACGCAGCATCCGGGTCCGTAACGTTGTCA
Organism: Micromonospora sp. NPDC051227; assembly: GCF_044455385.1. NCBI lineage: Bacteria > Bacillati > Actinomycetota > Actinomycetes > Micromonosporales > Micromonosporaceae > Micromonospora > Micromonospora sp. NPDC051227. The sequence continues at coordinate 36,861 of NZ_JBITET010000008.1, read as the reverse complement.
GCTCCTACGAGCTGCCCTGGGAGGTCGTCCGGGGCGTCCGCTTCGACCGGGGCGCGCCGTGGGCCAGCCTGGAGCTGCACGACGACGACCTGCTGCCGATGGTCGCGTTGCAGGCCGCAGACAAGGAGTTGGCCGTCGACGGGGTCCGCGCGCTGCGCCGGCTGCACGAGGCCCACCAGGCCCGTCTCGCCGAGCGCGCCGTCGGCCGCTGACCCGGCCGGAAGGCCGCACCCTGCGGCAGCGGTTCAGGGGAAAGTGCGCAGATCTTGGCGCGCGCCGCCACCCGGTGGCGGCGCGACGGCGACGCAACGCGGCCGCAGGTCGTGCCCGGTTTGGGGGTCGCCGGGGCGCCGGTGTAGTGTTGTCGAGTCGACCAGGCTGTCTCCGCGTGCGAGCAGACAGCCTTTGAAAGCGGAGCGCCTGCTCCCACCCGAGTCGCCGCTACGGTGGCCGGGTCCGGTCACCGGTTCCGGGCATGTCCCGGTGCCGGATGCGCGATCCTTGTGATCGTGCTGACCGGTCGAGCGGGCCCTGGCATGCGCCGGGGCCTTCTGCTTTTCGGGTCGGTTCCCTCCTGGGAGCCGCAGGGGTCGGCGACAGAGCAGAAACGACTCGAGGAGGCCCCATCAGCGTCGAACCACGCGTGAACGAGCAGATCCGGGCACGTGAGGTCCGACTGGTCGGCCCAGAGGGTGAGCAGGTGGGCATCGTCCCGCTGGAGCGCGCTCTTCAGCTGGCAGCGGACGTCGATCTGGACCTGGTCGAGGTTGCGCCGATGGCGCGCCCGCCGGTGTGCAAGCTCATGGACTTCGGCAAGTTCAAGTACGAGAGCGCACTCAAGGCGCGCGAAGCGCGGCGTAATCAGCAGCAGACCGTCATCAAGGAAATGAAGCTTCGGCCGAAGATCGACCCGCACGACTACGAGACCAAGAAGGGTCACGTGGTGCGGTTCCTCAAGGCGGGCGACAAGGTCAAGGTGACGATCATGTTCCGCGGTCGCGAGCAGAGCCGCCCGGAGCTGGGTTACCGGCTCCTGCGCCGGCTCGAATCCGAGATCACGGAACTGGGATACGTCGAGGCCGCTCCGAAGCAGGACGGCCGAAACATGATCATGGTTCTCGCTCCGCATCGGGCCGTCAAGGCCTCCGCGGTCGCCGCCACGGCGTCCCGCGTTGGACCTCGGGACCGGGCAGCGGACGAGTCCGCCGCTCCGGAAGCCGATGAGACCGCAGCGGTCGGCGAGACCGCAGCAGCCGGTGACACCGGCCTCGCCGCCGACACCAGCGGCGAGTAACAGGGGAGAGACGTTCCACATGCCGAAGATGAAGAGCCACACGGGTATGGGTAAGCGGGTCAAGGTGACCGGCAAGGGCAAGATCGTTGCCCAGCAGGCCGGCCTCCGTCACAACCTGGAGAAGAAGCCCTCCACCCAGACCCGCCGGCTGACCGGCACGGTCGTGCTGGCCAAGGCCGACGTCAAGCGCATCAAGAAGCTGCTCGGCCGCTGACGCGCGCCACCTTTACGTAATTAGGAGTTGAGATGGCACGCGTCAAGCGGGCTGTAAACGCCCAGAAGAAGCGTCGTACCCTGCTGGAGTCCGCGAGTGGTTATCGCGGTCAGCGCTCCCGCCTGTACCGCAAGGCCAAGGAGCAGGTGCTGCACTCGATGCAGTACGCCTACCGGGACCGTCGCGACCGCAAGGGCGACTTCCGGCAGCTGTGGATCCAGCGGATCAACGCGGGCGCCCGGGCCAACGGGATGACCTACAACCGTCTGATCCAGGGCCTGCGTCTGGCCGGCATCGAGGTCGACCGCAAGATCCTGGCCGACATGGCTGTCAACGACGCCGCCTCTTTCGCGGCGATCGTCGAGCTAGCCCGGGCCGCGGTCACGGCCGAGGGCACCGGCGGCGCGGCGGCTCAGGCCGCCTGATCCCCACGCACCAGAGCGAGGCGTCTCCCGTGTCGGCACCGCCGTCCGGGGGGCGCCTCAATCGTGCCGGAGGAGCGCACATCATGGCTTTCACCCCGCGTACCCCCAGGGTTGTCGCCGCCCGCCGCCTGCAACGCCGCCGGGACCGCGACGCCACCGGCCGTTTCCTGGCCGAGGGCCCGCAGGCGGTCCGCGAGGCCCTCGCACGGCCGGGGGTGGTCACCGAACTGTTCGGCACGCCCACAGCGCTCGACAGGTATCCGGAGTTGGCCGCCGCGGCGGCCCGCGCCGACGTGCCGGTCTCCGAGGTGACCGACGACGCCATCGCGGCGCTGGCCGAGACCGTCGCCCCGCAGGGGCTGGTGGCCGTCTGCCGGCACCTGGACGTCTCGCTGGAGCAGGCCCTCGCGGGTGCGCCCCGGCTGGTGGCGGTGCTCGCCGAGATCCGCGACCCGGGCAACGCCGGCACGGTGCTACGCACCGCCGACGCGGCCGGTGCGGGTGTGGTGATCTTCGCCGGAGACGCCGTCGACCCGTACAACGGCAAGTGTGTGCGGGCCTCGGCCGGCAGCCTCTTCCACGTCGACGTGGTGCGCGCCACCGACCCGGTCGCGGTGGTCGACGCGCTGCGCGCCGCCGGGCTGTCGATCTTCGCCACCACCGGGTACGGCGACAGCGACCTGGACGACCTGACCGACTACGGTCGGCTCGTCGGGCCCACCGCCTGGTTGTTCGGTTCCGAGGCGCACGGCCTGCCCGAGGAGTTGACCTCCGCCGCCGACACCACGGTGCGGGTGCCGCTGTACGGGCGCGCGGAGAGCCTCAACCTGGCTGCCGCCGCCGCGGTCTGCCTGTACGCTTCAGCGAGAGCGCAGCGCTGAGGGCGAAAGCCTGCGGCGCGACTGACAGCAGGGGAGAGCGTCCGTCCATGAACGCGACACAGCGTTCGTTTAGCCAGCCCGCCGGTGTCGGCGGGCGGCGGGCCTGACCTGCTCCCTGCGCAACTCCTACCGGCGGGCTGCGGCACAGCCGCGCGTCCGTAGACTCGCCTAGCCGCCCCGGTGAGGGCTGGCGCCGCCGTGAGGGAGTGCCCGTACGCCATGAGCTACCGCAACGATCCGTACGACCCGAAGCAGGTCGCCCTGCTCGACCCCGCCGCCCTGGCCGAGGCCGTCGCGGACGCCACGAAGGCCTTCGAGGCCGCCGCCGACCCGGACGCGCTGACCGCGCTGCGCTCGGTGCACCTGGGTGACCGGTCACCGGTCTCCCTCGCGCGCCGGGAGATCGGCGCGCTGCCGCCGGCCGCGAAGTCCGACGCCGGCAAGCGGGTCAACGAGGCCCGCCGGGCGATCGAGTCCGCGTACGCCGAGCGCGCCGAGGTGGTGGAGCGCGAGCAGGCCGAGCGGGTGCTGGTCGAGGAACGGGTGGACGTCACCCTGCCCTACGACCGGCGTCCACGCGGCGCCCGGCACCCGTTGAGCACCCTGATGGAGTCGATCAGCGACCTCTTCGTCGGGATGGGCTACGAGGTGGCCGAGGGGCCCGAGGTCGACCTGGAGTGGGTCAACTTCGACGCGTTGAACATCCCCGCCGACCACCCGGCGCGCGGGTTGATGGACACCTTCCACATCGCACCGGAGGGCTCCGGCCTTGTGCTGCGTACGCACACCTCGACGGTGCAGACCCGCACGATGCTCAGCCGCAAGCCGCCGATCTACGTGATCGTCCCGGGTCGCGTCTACCGCACCGACGAGATCGACGCCACCCACAGCCCGGTGTTCCACCAGGCCGAGGGTCTGGTGGTCGACAAGGGCATCACGATGGCCCACCTGCGGGGCACGCTGGACCACTTCGCCCGGGCGATGTTCGGCCCGGAGGCGAAGACCCGGTGGCGGCCGCACTACTTCCCGTTCACGGAGCCGTCGGCGGAGTTCGACGTGTGGTTCCCGGAGCACCGTGACGGCCCGCAGTGGGTCGAGTGGGGTGGCTGCGGCATGGTCAACCCCCGGGTGCTGCGCGCCTGCGGCGTCGACCCGGAGGTCTACTCCGGATTCGCCTTCGGCATGGGCATCGACCGGACCCTGATGGTCCGGCACGGGGTCAGCGACATCCGCCATCTCTTCGAGGGCGACGTGCGGTTCAGCCGCGCGCTCGGGACCGGGGCGTAGGCGATGCGGGTACGAGACACGGGAACGGTGGTCTGAAGTCATGCGAGTTTCTGTCAGTTGGCTGCGGGAGTACGTCGATCTCCCCGCCGACCTGCCCACCGGTGACCTGGAGCAGGCCCTGGTCGACCTCGGCATCGAGGTCGAGTCCGCGGTGGACCTGGCCGCCACCGTCACCGGCCAGCTGGTCGTCGGTGAGGTCCGCGAGATCGAGGAGCTCACCGGCTTCAAGAAGCCGATCCGGTTCTGCCGGGTCGACGTGGGTGCCGCCAACGGCACCGGCGAGCCGCAGGAGATCGTCTGCGGGGCGCGCAACTTCGCCGTCGGTGACCGGGTGGTGGTGATCCTGCCCGGCGGCGTACTGCCCGGCGGCTTCGCCATCGGCGCCCGCAAGACGTACGGGCACAACTCGGCGGGCATGATCTGCTCGGCCAAGGAACTGGGCCTGGGCGACGACCACTCCGGCATCATCGTGCTGGGTCCGGACGTGACGGCCAAGCCGGGCGACGACGCGCGTCCGGTGGTCGGCCTCGACGACGTCGTCCTCGATCTGGAGATCACCCCTGACCGGGGGTACGCGCTGAGCCTGCGCGGCCTGGCCCGGGAGCTGTCGCATGCGTTCGACGTGCCGCTGCGCGACCCGGCCCTGGCGCCGGCCCCGGTCGGCACCGAGACGCCGGCGTACCCGGTGGAGGTCCGCGACACCGTCGGCTGCGACCGGTTCACCGCCCGCCTGGTCCGCGGGGTCGACCCGACCGCGCCCACCCCGTCCTGGATGCAGCAGCGGCTCGTCACCGCCGGCATCCGCAGCATCTCGCTGCCCGTCGACATCACCAACTACGTGATGTTGGAGCTGGGCCAGCCGATGCACGCCTTCGACGCCGACCGGATCGTCGGGCCGCTGGTGGTCCGCCGCGCCGACGCGGGGGAGAAGCTGACCACCCTGGACGGGGTCAACCGGGTGCTCACCGCCGACGACATGGTGATCTGCGACGCTGGGCTGCCCAACACCCTCGCACGCGAGGGTGCCGGCGTCCCGATCTCCCTGGCGGCGGTGATGGGCGGCGAGACCAGCGAGGTCGTCGCCGGCACCACCACAGTGCTCTTCGAGGCGGCGCACTGGGACCCGGCGATGGTCGGGCGCACCGCCCGCCGGCACAAGCTGTTCAGCGAGGCCGCGAAGCGCTGGGAGCGGGGTGTCGACCCGGCCGTGGCGCTGGTCGCGCTGGAGCGGGCCGTGCGGTTGCTCGCCGAGCACGGCGGGGGCACGCCGAGTGCGGAGATCCTGGACATCGACCACGTCCGGCCGCGTACCCCGATCAGTCTTCCGGCGGACCTGCCGACCCGCCGGGTCGGCGTCGAGTACCCGCCGGCGCGGGTGGTCGCCCTGCTGGAGCGGGTCGGCTGCACTGTCGCGCAGGGCGCGGACCGGTTGTCCGAGGACGCGGGCGCGGTCGGCGTGGCCAGCGGCGTAGGGACGGTGCTGAGCGTGACCCCGCCGACCTGGCGACCCGACCTGACCGACCCGGCCGACCTGGTCGAGGAGGTGGTCCGCCTCGACGGGTACGACCGGGTGCCGTCGGTGCTGCCGACCGCGCCTCCCGGGCGCGGCCTGACCCCGCGGCAGCGTCGCCGCCGGGCCGTCGCCGGGTCGCTGGCCGAGCGGGGGTACGTGGAGGTGCTCGCGCACCCGTTCGTGTCACCGGAGCTGGCCGACCAGCTCGGCCTGCCGGCCGACGACAGGCGCCGACCCGCTGTGCGGCTGGCCAACCCACTGTCCGAGGAGGAGCCGCTGCTGCGCACCACGCTGCTCGGTCCGCTGCTCGGCATCCTCAAGCGCAACCTCGGCCGGGGTCACCGCGACCTCGCCCTCTACGAGATCGGTGCGGTCTTCCACCCGCGCGTCGGCGCCGGCAGCCCGCCGGCGATGGGCGTGGACCGGCGCCCCACCGACGCGGAGTTCGCAGCCGCTGACGCTGTGGTGCCGGCGCAGCCGGTGCACGTCGCGGTGGTGCTCTCCGGCGACCTGGATCCGGCCGGCTGGTGGGGTGCCGGTCGACCGGCCGGCTGGGCGGACGCGATCGAGGCGGCCCGTGACGTGCTTGCCGCCGCCGGGATCCCCGACGAGCGGGTCGAGGTGCGCGCCGCCGAGTACGCCCCGTGGCACCCGGGTCGCTGCGCCGAGCTGCGGGTCGACGGCTCGGTCGTCGGACACGCCGGCGAGCTGCACCCGCTGGTGGTCGCGGCGTTGGAGCTGCCGCGCCGCACCAGCGCGATGGAGCTGAACCTCGACACGCTGCCGCCGACCCCGGTGACGCCGGCGCCGACGGTGTCCGGCTTCCCGCCGGCGCTGATCGACGTGGCCCTGGTGGTGGACGAGTCGGTGCCGGCGGAGCAGGTGCGCCGGGCGCTGGAGGCGGGCGCCGGTGAGCTGCTGGAGGACGTGCGGCTGTTCGACGTGTACTCCGGCGCGCAGCTCGGCGCCGGCCGCCGCTCGCTGGCGTACAAGCTCACCTTCCGGGCACCGGACCGGACGCTCACCGTCGAGGAGGCGGTCGCGGCGCGGGACGCGGCGGTCGCCGTCGCGGCGCAGCGCCTCGGCGCCACCCTTCGCGGCGCCTGACGCGACCCACGACGGCCCCGGTACCCCGCAGAGGTGGCGGGGCCGTCGTCGTTTCGCCGCCGGCTCCGCCGTGTCGGGCTTCCGACAGGCCGCGCCGGCCCTCGTCGTCGGCGAGGGCGTCCCTGGCAGGTCCCGGTGGCTGGGTACCAGGCCTCCGTCGCCGATGGCATGCGCCGACGTCGATATGGGACGGCCTTCGGGTGATCGGCCGAGGGCTCAGTGTCGACGCTGCCGAGCATGTCACGAGCCTTTCCGAGGTCGACACGAATCGGTAGCCTTGCCTGGCGAAGGGGTGAGCGCCGACGCCTGTCGCAGGCCTTCAGGTCAAGGAGCAACGCATGATCGAGGCAATCGTCGCCGCGGCGCTCGTCAAGATCGCCGAGGGGTCCGGGGCGGCACTCGTCGACATGATCCGGCGGCGATTCGTCCGCAGCGACGAGCCGGCGGGGATGCTCGAATCCCTGGACCGGGTCGCGCAGGGCGACGCCTCGGCGGACGACATGGCGAAACTCCGTGCGCTCCTGGCCCGTTGCGCGGCCGAGGATCCGGAGTTTCTGCGGGAGCTCCGGCAGGGGTCGACGTCCGCCGGCAGCACGAACGTGGTGGCCTCCAGCAACGTGGGCAAGCTGGTGCAGGCCCAGCGCGTCGGCGACATCACGATGTAGCCGGAAGGTGACCGACATGGAGCCCGCCTCCGGAAGCTCGTCGCACAACGTGGCCGAGGGCCTGCTGGCGCACCAGGTCCTCCAGGTGGGTTCCTCCGGCGCGATCTACGTCGAACAGCCGCGAGCGGCGGCGCGCGTGCCCGAGCCGCCGCACATGCTCCCGGGCGGCATCGGGAGGATCGTCGGCAGGCACCACCTGCTGCACGAGATGGACGAGGCGATGACGACGCCGGGCTCGCGCTGCTGCATGCTGTGGGGTCTGGCCGGCTCGGGCAAGACCACCCTCGCGGTCGCCTGGGCCAGCTCGCGCATCGCCGAATATCCCGACGGGCAGTTCTTCGTCGACATGTGCGCGTACTCCGGCACGCCGCGCATCGAGACCCGGGACGCCCTGCGCAGCTTCCTGGCCACGCTGGGGATCAACCGGTCCGACCTTCCTGACAACGAGGCGGAGTGGGGCGGCGTCTTCCGCGCCGTCACCGCTGGCCGGCGTTGCCTCGTCATCGTCGACAACGTGGGTTCCTACGAGCAGGTTCGGGACCTGGTGCCGGGCTTCGGGTCGGTGCTGGTGGTCACCAGCCGCCGGGCGATCCCGGAGATGAGCGTTCGTCACGACGCCCGGGTCATCAAACTCCCGTTGCTCACGCTCGACGAGGGGGTGGAGCTCATCGCCGAGCGTGTCGGCTTCGTCCGCGTCCAACGGGAGCAGGCGGCCGCCCAGCGAATCGTGCAGCTTCTGGAGGGGCATCCGTTGGCGCTGGCCATAGTCTCGGCGAAGCTCGCCATCCAGACCACCTGGACGATCAGCGACGCGGCGAGGGGAATCGAGGAGGAGCAGAGCCCACTTCGCTTCCTCGATGACGCCGGCCTGGGCATCGAGGTCGGACGCGTCATCTCCTGGTCACTCGACGACCTCGACGCGGCAACGACGAAGGTTCTCTACGTCGCGTCCATGCTGCCCAGCAACGAATGCTCGGTCGCGGTGCTGTGCCTCGTCCTCGACCAGCCCAGGCGGGTGTGTGACCGCAGTCTTCAGGCCCTCTGCCTGGCATCCCTCATCGACGAGATCAGCCCTGGCCGTTACCGCTTCCACGACCTGATGAAGGCCTATCTCGCGGAGACGCTCGGGCAGGTGCTGGACCCCGCCGAGCAGGAGCTGACCGCGCGCCGCATCCGCACCGTCTACCTGGCGTTGAGCTACGCCGCCGATCGTGCCATCGATCCACACCGGGACTCCCTGCCGGTGGACCAGGAGCTGCTGGCGGTCGTCGGGTCGGCCAGCTTCACAGTGGCGCAGGCCCTCTCCTGGTTCGAGTCGATCACCGCGTCTCTGACCTACCTCATCGAGCAGGCCCGGGCCGACGACGACTTCGCCTTCATCACCCGGTTCGCGCGGGCACTCAACACGTTCCTCTACTGGCGTCAGGACGTCACGAGAACGCTGTCCGTCCAGCGGGAGGCTGTCGCCGCGGCCGCCGCCGGTGACCCGGCGATGGAGGCGCTGTCCCGACGCGCCCTGGGGCGTGCCTACGCGGACATCGGCCAGCTTGAGCCGGCGAAGGAGCAGTTGCGCGCCTCCATCGCGCTGGACGCGGCGTCCGGCGACGATTCGGGTCGGGCGTCGTCGCATCACGCCATGGCCGAGCTCTGCCTCCGGTCGGGTGACCACCGGGACGCGCTGCGCTGGGGGCTGCGGGCGGCCCGGAAATCCAGAGACGGCAACAATGTCGTCCGCGAGGCCCGGGGGCTGTACGACGCGGCCCGAGCCCTCAACGAACTGGGCCACTATTCCTGGGCCCGAGGGCTCGGCCTGCGCAGCCTCGCCATGTGCGAGGAGCGCGGCAATGACTACGGCCGGGCGCTGGCCCTGCGTCTGCTCGGCGCGACCGGCCTCCGGTCGGGCGAGGTCGAAGAGGGCTGCACCTGGTTGGAGCGGGCCTGGCGGGTCGAGGAGTCCCTCGGCAACTTCCGTTCCGTCCGGACGATCCTGGGCCAGCTTGAGCAGGCGTACGGTCAGGGCGGAGACGCCAGCGCCGTGGAAGAGGTCCGACGGGCGCTAGCCCGCCTGGAGCACTATCCGGATCTCACCCAGTCGACGTTGGTGGTCGGGAGTCCGGCGATATGAGCCCTCGGTACGCGCCGCTCGTCCCGGCTGACGAGCTGGCCAGCCCTGCGTCGTATCGGCAACTGCAGCGGGAGCGGGAAGCCACGAGGTTCCGACGCGAGATCGAAGCGATCGTCGACCGTGCGTGCCGGGCGGAGGCGGGCGGCCCGCTTCTTCGGAACACCTTCACCTCGCTGAGCGGGAACCTCGCGGCCGAGGGTGCGCTCAGCTTCGCCGGGCTCGTCCCACCCGAGCGTTTCGACCCCGCGCGGCGGGCGTACGACTCGGCGATCGACACCAGGGGCAGCCGTGGCTCGCTGCACAACTACCTGAACGTCGCGGACGCGGGCTCCCTGGTGGAGCACCCCGAATTCCGGGAGGCGTTCGCTCATCCGCTGCTGGTCGCGCTCGTCGCGCACGCCCTCGGCGGCCCCGTGAAGATCATCGACTTGCGGGCGAAGGACACGCAGCCACTCGACGTCGTGGCGCGGGACAACACCCTGCACGTCGACAACAGCCCCTTCATGGACGAGTTCAAGGTGATCGTCACCTGGACGATGGGCACCGGTCGAGGGCCCTCGGGGCAGGGGCTCACCTACCTGCCCCGCACGAATCGGCTCCTGCGGCAGTGCTTCGTGGACGACGACGGCACCGCGTGGAGCGACGAGGACAGCTGCATCTTTCCCTCGCAGGCCCGCGTGGACGAGGCGCTCGCCGCCCAGGCCCGCTTCTTCGACGACAGCCTCCCGCGAGTCGTCCATCTTCAGGACATCGCGGCACCGTGTCACACGATCTTCGCCGCGAGTCGGCTGGTCCATCACCGGTACCGTACGTCCGCCGGCGGGCCACGCAGTGCGATCATGGCGGCGTTCCACCGGACCGACGAGGGCACCGGCTTCCTCGGCGCCAGCGACCTCCCGGGGTCGGCTCTCGACCGGTTCCTGTTGGCGACCGGGGACGGGCGCCCCTTCCTGGAGCTTCTCGCCGATGAGATGCCCCGGGTCGTCGCGGCGCTCGCGGCCGCCGCGTCCCGGCCCGGCTTCGTCGTCGACCCGGACCGGCATCTCCTACGCGACGAGGGCTTTCGCTCCTGGTACGAGCGGCAGAGCGCGGGCGTTTCCCTCGACCGACTGCGCCGCGCCACGCTGGCCACGGCCGTCGACGACGACACGCCCATCGCGCAGCGACTCGTTCTGCGCATGCAGTACGACCTGCAGGGTGCCCTCAACATGCCGCTCTACACGGACCTGCGGGAGGAGGTGCGGAAGCGGGCGCGGATTGTGATCCGGGAGATGACGCCGGAGCACATCCGGGACATCGTCACGCGACACGACCTCGGTGCGGTCCTGCGCGCGGAGTCCGCGCCACCGCGCCGGCCGGTCGGCGAACTCGCCGAGGAACTGCACGGCGCGCTGGTCGCTCTGCAGCGGCTCCTGTCGACGGCGGTCGCGTCCCGGCCCGCCGGCCCGATCTGGGGTTCGACCGACGGGAGCGCGGCCGCGTTGTCCCTGCGGCGCTTCATCGTCGATCTGTGCGTCGCGGCCGCCGACATCTCCGACGACGCGTCCCTGGCCACTGGGTGTGTGTTCGGTGCCCTCGGCTCCGTGCTGGCCGACGACCTTTTCGACCTGGGCGCTGCGGGCCGCGAGATCACGGGCGAGTTGTTCGGGATGTACATCCGGCTGGCGGCGCCCTCGCTGGTCGAACGATGCCCGGCACACCCGGAGAAGGAGAAGCTGGACACCTACCTCGAATCCGTGAACGAGGAGAGGCAGACCGCCAAGCTGGCGTCCGAGGTCTGGTTTCAGGCCGCTTCCGCCGAGGTGACCGCGCGCAACGACGACTTCGTTCGCGCGCTGCTGCGGCGTGTGCTGCCGCCGGGGCGACCCTCGCCGGAGTCCGGCGATCTCGGCGCGCTGCTGGCGGATCCCGCCGCGCTCAGCGCGTACTACTGGAAGCGGGTCGTGACCGGGAAGCCGGTGGCGGTGCGCTTCGGCGCGGCCGACCTCGACACCCTCGACGGCTACTTCGGGCTGACGGCCGGCCGGAGCCTGCCGGCCGCGCTTGCGCGGCTACGCGAGGAGACCACTGCGGGCTCGCCGGCCGAGCACCTGCTTCGCAGTATCGAGCGGCTCGCGTCACTACGGGGCCAGTCCCACGCCGAGGCGTGCCGGGATGTCATGAGCCGCTTGTCGACGCACTGGCCGGACCTCGTCCAAAGGTGTCGGGGCGGCGGTCTGGACGCTCCGCCGCCGCCGGCCGATCGCATCTTCTCGACGCTCCACGATGCGATTGGTGCCGCAGGCGAGGAGGGCCGGCGCTCGCGCCGGTCGTCGGCGGGCGTCCCCGCGCCGCGCGCCGGGTCGGCGGAGGTGTTGTTGACGACCGCCGAGGCGCGGGAGTTGGCCCGCGTGTACACGCTCGCCCGGCTCTGCTTCAGCGCTGAGGAGTTCCGGATCGCGCAACTGCTGGCCGGTGATCCGCGTGTCCGGTACGCCGTCCTCGCCACCCATCTGTACCTGGTCTCCGAGGTGTCGCGGTCGGCGTCGGAACTGGTCGAGAACTGGGGCACGGCGAAGATCCTGCTGCCCTTCACCGAGGCCTTCGTCAACGTCGTGGGCTACTCGTCGTCCGTCATCGATCTCGCGCCGAATCCGAAACTGATCACGGTCATCAGCAACAACCTGTTGCCGGCCGTGGCCGGCGAGTTGCTCAGGCGGGATGCCGCCGTCGACGAGTTGGACGCGGACATCCTGGCCGGGGGTGTCCAGGCCGCCGTGCAACGCGGCGTCTTCGACGTCACCATCGGCCTGTTCAACCAGACCGACCGGCGGGACATGGTGTCCCTGTCCGGCCTCAGCCGGCGGGTCTGTCCGGCGGTCCGGCCGTTCGGCGCGTTCTGTCAGCGTTGGCTGCCGTACTTCTTCGACCGTCACCCCAGCGCTCCAACCGGTCGTACTTTCATGCAGTGCTTCACATAAAATTGCAGTCGTCTCGTCCTGCTGCTAGCCTTCGCTGCATAGTCATGCGGAGGTGAGTATGGGGATCCGAGTCGCGGTCGCCGGAGCGAGCGGGTACGCCGGGGGTGAACTGCTGCGCCTGATCGCCGGGCACCCGGAGTTCGACCTGGTCGCCGCCACCGCACACAGCCAGGCCGGGCACCGCGTCGACGTGGTGCACCCGCAGCTCACCGGGCTCGACCTGGTGCTCGGCGAGACCGATCCGACGATCCTGGCCGATGCGGACCTGGTCTTCCTGGCCCTGCCGCACGGCCAGTCGGCGGCTCTCGCGGCCCAGCTTCCGGCCGAGGTGCGGATCGTCGACCTGGGTGCCGACCACCGGCTCGCCGACCCGTACGCCTGGGCGCAGTACTACGGTGGCACGCATGCCGGGCAGTGGACCTACGGCCTGCCCGAGTTGCCCGGCCAGCGGGAGCTGATCGCCGGCTCCACCCGGGTGGCGAACACCGGCTGCTACGCCGCCGCGATCACCCTGGCGCTCGCGCCGCTGATCGCCGACGGGGCGGCCAACCCCGCCGACGTGGTGGTGGTCGCCGCCTCCGGCACCTCCGGCGCCGGCCGAGCGGCCAAGCCGCACCTGTTGGCCAGCGAGGTGATGGGCGACCTGTCGCCGTACCGGGTGGGCACCCACCAGCACGTCCCGGAGATCAAGCAGGCCACCGGCGCGACCGGCCTGTCGTTCACCCCGGTCCTGGCGCCGATGCCGCGTGGCATCCTGGCCACCGTCACCGCGGTGCCGGCGCGCGGCGTCGACCCGCAGGAGGTGCTGGCCCGGGCGTACGCGGACGCGCCGTTCGTGCACGTGCTGCCGGAGGGCCGCTGGCCGCACACCGCCGCCACCCTGGGCTCCAACTCGTGTCACCTTCAGGCCACCGTCGACGTCGACTCGGGTCGTCTGATCGTGCTCAGCGCGTTGGACAACCTGGGCAAGGGCGCGGCCGGTCAGGCCGTTCAGAACGCCAACCTGATGCTCGGCCTGCCGGAGACGACGGGCCTGTCGATGTGGGGAGTAGCCCCTTGAGCGTCACCACCCCTCGGGGGTTCCGGGCGGCCGGTGTGGCCGCCGGCCTCAAGGCCAGCGGCGGCGCGGACGTCGCTCTGGTGGTCAACGACGGCCCGGATGCCGGTGTGGCAGGTGTCTTCACCACCAACCGGGTCAAGGCCGCGCCGGTGCTCTGGACCCAGCAGGTGGTGCGGGGCGGTGTGGTCCGCGCCGTGGTGCTCAACTCCGGTGGCGCCAACGCCTGCACCGGTCCGGCCGGCTTCCAGGACACGCACGCCACGGCCGAGCACACCGCCGCCGCGCTGACAGCGGTCAGCCCCCGGTTGATCCTCGGCGCCGGTGAGGTCGCGGTCTGCTCGACCGGCCTGATCGGTGAGCGGCTGCCGATGCCGAAGCTGCTGCCGGGCGTCCGCTCGGCGATCCGTGGGCTGTCCCGCGACGGTGGCCCGGCCGCCGCCGAGGCGATCATGACCACGGATACCCGGCCGAAGACCACTGTGGCCCGGGGGAACGGCTGGACGGTCGGCGGCATGGCCAAGGGCGCCGGGATGCTCGCGCCCGGGATGGCCACCATGCTCTGCGTGTTGACCACCGACGCGGTGGCCGGGCCGGCGACGCTGGACGAGGCGTTGCGGGCGGGCACCCGGGTCAGCTTCGACCGGGTCGACTCCGACGGCTGCGTGTCCACGAACGACACGGTGCTGCTGTTGGCCAGCGGCGCGAGCGGCATCGAGCCGACGCCGGCCGAGCTGGCCGCCGCCGTCACCGCGGCCTGTCACGACCTGGCCCAGCAGTTGGTGGCCGACGCCGAGGGCGCCACCAAGCAGATCGCCATCGACGTGGTCGGCGCGGCGGACGAGGACGAGGCGGTCGAGGTCGGCCGTGCGGTGGCCCGCAACAACCTGGTCAAGACGGCGTTGTTCGGCAACGACCCCAACTGGGGTCGGATCCTCGCCGCCGTCGGCACCACCACCGCCGGGTTCGAGCCGGACGAGGTGGACGTGGCGGTCAACGGGGTGTGGGTGTGCCGGGGCGGCGCCGCCGCCGAGGACCGCTCGACTGTCGACCTGACCGGGCGGGACGTGACCATCCGGATCGACCTGCACGCGGGTACGTCGGCCGCCACGGTCTGGACCAACGACCTGTCCCACGCGTACGTACACGAGAACTCGGCCTATTCGACATGAGTCTCAGCAGCGATTTGGCTCGCGCCCAGGTCAAGGCGGAGACGTTGATCGAGGCGCTGCCCTGGTTGGCACGCTTCACCGGCTCGACGGTCGTGGTCAAGTACGGCGGCAACGCGATGACCGATCCGGAGTTGCAGCGGGCGTTCGCGGCCGACATGGTCTTCCTGCGCTACGCCGGCCTGAAGCCCGTGGTGGTGCACGGCGGCGGTCCGCAGATCTCCGCAATGCTGGGTCGCCTCGGCATCGCCAGCGAGTTCCGGGGTGGTCTGCGGGTGACCACCGCCGAGGCGATGGACGTGGTCCGGATGGTGCTGGTCGGTCAGGTGGGCCGGGAGCTGGTGGGTCTGATCAACTCGCACGGTCCGTACGCCGTCGGCCTCTCCGGCGAGGACGCCCGGCTGTTCACGGCGGTACGGCGTCCGGCGTACGTGGACGGGATGCCGGTCGACGTGGGCCAGGTCGGGGACGTCGAGTCGGTCGACGTGTCCGCGGTGACCGACCTGATCGAGGCAGGTCGGATTCCGGTGATCTCCACGGTGGCGCCGGACGTGGAGGGCGTGCTGCACAACCTCAACGCGGACACCGCCGCCGCGGCGCTGGCCATCGCGTTGCGGGCCCGCAAGCTGGTCGTGCTCACCGACGTGGCCGGCCTGTACGCGGACTGGCCGGACACCACCAGCCTGGTCTCCGAGATCGCCGCGGACGACCTGGCCAAGCTGCTGCCCAGCCTGGAGTCGGGGATGGTGCCGAAGATGGAGGCGTGCCTGCGGGCCGTGCGTGGGGGAGTGCCCGCCGCGCACGTCGTCGACGGCCGGGTGGCGCACTCCACGTTGCTTGAGGTGTTCACCTCGGAAGGGTTCGGAACGATGGTGGTGCCGGGAGACGGGACGGACGCGACATGAGCACGTTGGCGCAGCGGTGGAAGCACTCCATGATGGACAACTACGGCACGCCGCCGATGGCGTTGGTCGCCGGCGCGGGAGCCGTCGTGGTCGACGACGCCGGCCGGGAGTACCTCGACCTGGTGGGTGGCATCGCGGTCAACGCGCTCGGTCACGCCCACCCGGCGGTGGTGGCGGCGGTGTCGAAGCAGGTCGCGACCCTTGGGCACGTCTCCAACCTCTATGTGGCCGAGCCGCCGGTCGCTCTCGCCGAGCTGCTGCTGGCGCTCGCCGGCCGACCGGGCCGGGTCTTCTTCGCCAACTCGGGCGCGGAGGCGAACGAGGCGGCGTTCAAGCTCTCCCGGCGCACCGGCCGCACCCACGTGGTGGCCACCAGGGGCGGCTTCCACGGCCGCACCATGGGCGCCCTCGCGCTGACCGGTCAGCCGGCCAAGGCCGACCCGTTCCGGCCGCTGCCCGGCGAGGTGACCCACGTCGACTACGGCGATGTCGCCGCCCTCGAAGCGGCCGTCACCGACGCCACCGCCATGGTGATCCTGGAGCCCATCCAGGGCGAGAACGGCGTGCTCGTCCCGCCGGCCGGCTACCTCACCGCAGCGCGCCGGATCACGGCCCGGCACGGGGCGCTGCTGGTCCTCGACGAGGTGCAGACCGGCATCGGGCGCACCGGGCACTGGTTCGCGCAGCAGGCCGAGGGTGTGGAGCCGGACGTGGTCACCCTGGCCAAAGGGCTGGGTGGCGGGCTGCCCATCGGGGCCACGCTGGCCTTCGGCCGGGCCGCGGACCTGCTCACCCCCGGCTCGCACGGCACCACGTTCGGCGGCAACCCGGTCAGCTGCGCGGCGGCGCTCGCCGTGGTGGCGACCATCGCCAACGAGGGCCTGCTCGACAACGTCAAGCGGGTCGGTGAGCGGCTGCGTCGCGGCATCGAGGAGCTGGGCCACCCGCTGATCGCCGGGGTACGCGGCGCCGGCCTGCTGCTCGGCGTGGCGCTCACCGCGCCGGTGGCGTCGGTGCTGGCCGAGGCGCTGCGGGAAGCCGGCTTCCTGGTCAACGCGGTGCAGCCGGGGGCGCTGCGGCTGGCCCCGCCGCTGATCCTCACCGCCGCCCAGGCGGACACCTTCCTCGCGGCGCTGCCCGCCGCACTGGACGCGACCGCCCCGGCCGCCGCCGGCGCGCAGATCGCACCAGCAACACTGACCACCACGACGGGGACGACTCGATGACCCGGCACTTCCTGCGCGACGACGACCTCTCGCCCGCCGAACAGTCCACGGTCCTCGACCTGGCGGCGCTGATGAAGGCGGACCGGTTCGGCCACCGGCCGCTGGTCGGCCCCCGCTCGGTGGCGGTGCTCTTCGACAAGCAGAGCCTGCGGACCAGGATCTCGTTCGACGCCGGGATCGCCGAGCTGGGTGGGCACCCCCTCGTGGTGGACACGCAGCTCACCCACTTCGGTCGCGGTGAGTCCCTCGCGGACGCGGGGCGGGTGCTCTCCCGCTACGTCGCGGCGATCGTGCTGCGGACCCACGGTGACGAGCGGATCGCCGAGGTGGCGGCGGGCGCGAGTGTTCCGGTGGTCAACGCGCTCACCGACGGTTTCCACCCGTGCCAGCTGCTGGCCGACCTGCTCACCATCCGGGAGCGGTGCGGTGGCACGGCCGGCCGCACCCTGGCGTACGTGGGGGACGGCGCGAACAACATGGCGCAGTCGTACCTGCTGGCCGGGGCGACCGCCGGGATGCACGTGCGGATCGCCGGCCCGGCCGGGTTCGCGCCGGACGCGGCAGTGGTGGAACGGGCCGCCCAGATCGCCGCGGAGACCGGCGGGTCGGTGCGGGTGCTGACCGACCCGGTCCAGGCGGTACGCGACGCCGACGTGCTGGCCACCGACACCTGGACGTCGATGGGGCAGGAGTCCGACGGGTTGGACCGGACCACCCCTTTCCTGCCGTACCAGGTCAACAAGGAGCTGCTCGGTCAGGCGGCACCGGACGCGATAGTGCTGCACTGCCTGCCCGCACACCGCGGCGAGGAGATCACCGACGAGGTGCTCGACGGCCCGCAGAGCGCGGTCTTCGACCAGGCGGAGAACCGTCTGCACGCGCAGAAGGCGCTGCTGACGTTCCTGCTGGGACCCGCGACGGAAGGCGCCGCGACCGGCGACACCGCCACCGGGGGGCCGCGATGACCGCCCCGCTGACCCGTGCGGCCCGGCACGCCCGGATCGTGGAGCTGATCCGTGACGGGTCGATCCGGTCGCAGACCGAACTGGCCGACCTGCTCGCCGCCGACGGCGTGGGTGTCACCCAGGCCACCCTCTCGCGGGACCTGGAGGAGTTGGGCGCGGTCAAGGTGCGCGGCGGCGACGGTCCGGCCGTCTACCTGATCCCCGAGGACGGGCAGCGACCGTTGCGCGACGCGGAGGCCGCGCCGGCCCGGCTGGTACGGCTGCTGCGCGAACTGCTCAACGGGGTCGACTCCAGCGGCAACATCGCCGTCCTGCGGACACCGCCGGGCGCAGCCCAGTACCTGGCCAGCGCGTTGGACCGGGCGGGCCTGCCCGAGATCGTCGGCACCATCGCCGGTGACGACACCATCCTCGTCGTGGCCCGGGAGGCCGTCGGCGGGGCCGCACTCGGGGACAAGCTCGCCGGCTGGGCCCGTCGGGACGACACCGTTGAAGGGAACACCACGTCATGACCGAGCGGGTCGTGCTCGCGTACTCCGGGGGGTTGGACACCTCCGTCGCCATTCCGTACCTGTCCGAGCAGACCGGCGCCGAGGTGATCGCGGTCGCGGTCGACGTCGGGCAGGGCGGCGAGGATCTCGACGCCATCCGGCAGCGTGCCCTGGACTGCGGCGCCGCCGAGTCCGAGGTGGTGGACGCGCGCGACGAGTTCGCGGCCGACTACTGCCTGCCGGCGATCCGGGCCAACGCGCTCTACATGGACCGATACCCCCTGGTGTCGGCGCTGTCCCGGCCGCTGATCGTCAGGCACCTGGTGGCGGCGGCGCGCAAGCACGGCGGCACGATCGTGTCGCACGGCTGCACCGGCAAGGGCAACGACCAGGTCCGGTTCGAGGTGGGCCTGAACGCGCTGGCCCCCGACCTGAAGATCATCGCGCCGGCCCGGGACTTCGCCTGGACCCGGGACAAGGCGATCGCCTTCGCCGAGGAGAAGGGGCTGCCGATCGACGTGTCGGCCAAGTCTCCGTACTCGATCGACCAGAATCTGTGGGGTCGCGCGGTGGAGACCGGCTTCCTGGAGGACATCTGGAACGCCCCCGTCGAGGATCTCTACTCGTACACCTCCGACCCGACCCAGGAGCGCGACCCCGACGAGGTCGTGATCACCTTCGACGGCGGCGTGCCGGTGGCGATCGACGGTGAGACGGTCACCCCGTACCAGGCGATCCTGGAGCTCAACCGGCGCGCCGGCGCTCAGGGCGTGGGCCGGCTCGACATGGTCGAGGACCGCCTGGTCGGCATCAAGAGCCGAGAGGTGTACGAGGCGCCCGGCGCGATCGCGCTGATCACCGCCCACCAGGAGCTGGAGGCGGTGACCGTCGAGCGGGACCTGGCCCGGTTCAAGAAGGGCGTCGATCAGCGCTGGGGTGAACTCGTCTACGACGGACTGTGGTTCTCGCCGCTGAAGGGTTCGTTGGACGCGTTCATCGACGACGCGCAGCGGCACGTGAGCGGCGAGGTACGGATGATCCTGCACGGCGGCCGGGCCACGGTGACCGGCCGGCGCTCCGAGGCGAGCCTCTACGACTTCGGGATGGCCACCTACGACACCGGCGACACCTTCGATCAGTCCCTGGCGAAGGGCTTCGTGCAGCTGTGGGGGCTGCCGAGTCGGATGGCCGCCGCTCGGGACGCCCGGCTGGGAGGGCACTGACCATGGGGACCACAATGGGCGGGGTGGACGACAAGAGCCTGACCGAGAACAGCGCCGCCACCAACCGGACGAGCCTCTGGGGTGGCCGGTTCGCGGGCGGCCCCGCCGAGGCGCTCGCCCGACTGTCGGTGAGCGTGCAGTTCGACTGGCGCCTGGCCCCGTACGACATCGCCGGTTCCCGGGCGCACGCCCGGGTCCTGGCCGGCGCCGGCCTGCTCGATCCGGAGGAGCTGGGCCGGATGCTGGCCGCGCTGGACGACCTGGAGGCGGCCTGCGCCTCCGGAACGTTCCGCCCCACCATCGACGACGAGGACGTGCACACCGCGCTGGAGCGCGGTCTGCTGGAGCGTCTCGGCAGCCTCGGTGGCAAGCTGCGCGCCGGCCGGTCCCGCAACGACCAGGTCGCCACCGACCTGCGGCTCTACCTGCGCGACCACGCCCGGGGCGTGGCCAGCCGCCTGGTCGAGCTGGCGGAGGCGCTGGTCGAGCAGGCCGAGCGGCACATCGACACCGCCGCGCCGGGGATGACCCACCTTCAGCACGCCCAGCCGGTCACCTTCGGGCACTGGCTGCTCGCCCACGTGCAGCCACTGCTGCGCGACCTCGAGCGGCTGCGCGACTGGGACCACCGGGCGGCGATCAGCCCGCTCGGCGCGGGCGCCCTGGCCGGTTCCGGGCTCCCCCTGGACCCGGTGGCGGTGGCCAAGGAGCTGGGCTTCCGTACGTCGTTCGCCAACTCGATGGACGCCGTCGCCGACCGGGACTTCGTGGCCGAGTTCCTCTTCACCACCGCCCTGATCGGGGTGCACCTGTCCCGGCTCGGCGAGGAGGTGGTGCTCTGGACCTCGCACGAGTTCGGCTGGGTGGAGCTGGACGACTCGTTCGCCACCGGCTCGTCGATCATGCCGCAGAAGAAGAACGCGGACATCGCCGAGTTGGCCCGGGGCAAGTCGGGGCGTCTGGTCGGCGGCCTGATGACCGTGCTCACCATGCTCAAGGGTCTGCCGATGACCTACGACCGGGACATGCAGGAGGACAAGGAGCCGGCCTTCGACGCGGTCGACACCCTGGAGCTGCTGCTTCCGGCCCTGGCGGGAATGATCTCCACGATGACGGTCCGGGTGGACCGCCTCGTCGCCGCCGCCCCGGTCGGCTTCTCCCTCGCCACCGAGGTCGCCGACTGGCTGGTCCGACGCAACGTGCCGTTCCGCGACGCGCACGAGATCACCGGCCAGTTGGTGGCGCTCTGCGCGGCTCGGGAGTGCGAGCTGAACGACGTCTCCGACGAGGACCTCGCCGCGATCAGCGGGCACCTCGACCCGTCGGTGCGCGACGTGCTCTCGGTCCGTTCGGCTCTCGCGGCCCGGACCACCCCCGGTTCCACCGGCCCCGGCCCGGTCGCCGACCAGCTCGCCGACGCGGCGGACCGGCTGGCCAGCTGGCGGGAGTGGGCCTCCGAGCGGGTCGTCCCGCGCTGAGCTGTGCCGTGGCGTCGGCGCCGGCCGCCGGCGCCGCGGCGGTTCAGGCCGTCGGGCGCTCCCGCTTGGGGAGCTTGGCCACCACCATGTCGTACGACGAGTCGACCGCCTCGGTCAGCTCCTCGTCGTTGATCCCGCCGTCCAGGCGCAGCGTGTTCCACCCGGACCGGCCGATGTAGGGCATCACGCTGGCGTCGTCGGGGTGTCGGTGCAGCCACTCGTCGGCCACCTCCCGGGTCGGCCCGCACTTGATGCCGACCGTCGGCTTGCCGCTGTCGCTGCCGAGGAACGCGAAGATCCGGCCGCCCACCTTCACCACCTCGTCGCCCTCCCACGGTTGGTCCAGCCATGCTCCCGGCTTGGCCAGGCAGTACGCCAGCATCTCCGCGCGCTCCATGGGTGCCTCCTCGTCGTGCGCACAGTGTGCCCGCCCTGCGGCCGTCGCAGGCGCGGCGTGCCGATCCGGGCGTCGGCCTGCTCTCTCGGCCGGCCCAACCCGCTCGGCAAGATCGCGCTCGATCCGGGATCTGGTGGTCTCCGCCGAGGTCGAGGCCACTACTTCCATGTTCGGGCACGATCTTGCCCGTGCGAGCGCGGTCGTCAGGCGCTCTGCTCGGCCGAGCGGGCGGCGACCCGCTCGTAGCGCTGCCGGGCTGCCTGTGCGCTGCCCAGCCCCAGCCCGTACGCGATCGCCTGCCAGGTCAGCCCCCGGTCGCGGGCCAGCGTCAGCAGGCCGGCTTCCAGGGCGTCCAGCTCGGCGCGGACGTGGGGCAGCAGGGTCAGCGCGGCGGTCAGGTCGGCTGCGTCGATCGGCTCCTCCGTCGGTTCGCGCTCGGCCCCGCCGGCGGCGAGCGCGGTGACCAGGGCGACCGCCTCCCACGGGTCGAGCACGTACGGGTGGGCCCACCGCCCCCGCCGCGTGTCGGTGCCCGCGTGCCGCTCGCTGATCCGTTGTAACGCCTCGTGGGTGCGGTGGGCGCGGGCCCGGCCAGGGTTCGGCGCGGTGAAGATGTCCTCGGTCGTCATACCCCGAGCACACCCTATGAACGCCTAATTGTCAACAAAATGTTGAAGCCTGGCGGCACGGGCATGCCGTGCCGCCAGGCGACGCCTCAGAGCGCCAGGTTGAACTGGCGCTCATCGTGCATAGGTGTGCAGTACGGGTCGCACGGGTTCGCGTTCAGCACGCCGAACGCGACGCCCGCTGCGAACGGACGCTCGACCGGGACCACCGCGATCCGCACCTGCTGGGTGCCCTCCGCGCAGGTGACCCTCCGAACCGTGGTGCCCGCGCGCATCGTCTGGCCGACCGCCTGCGCGACCTTGACCGTGATGTCGAAGTCGATGGCCTTCGAGCAGGTCACTGTGACCGGCACGATCGCCGCCGCGCCCTTCGCCTCGATCTTGCCTGTGGCGCCGACCACGAACGCGGTCACTGACGCGTTGTCGGCCTGCGCCGCGGCCCGCAGCGGGACGCTCGCGCTGGCCGATGGTGTGAAGGCCAGGGTCGCGGCTGCCGCGACGAGGCCGGTGGCGATCAGTGGTCGCCGGATGCTCCGTACGGTCATGGTGACTCCCTCCCGTGATGTCGTCGCTCCCTGCGACGACATCGGGAACACTTCCGAGCCCACGATCCGGTTTCACTGTTCGGCCGGCTGTCTGATGTGCGACGTGAGTCTTGTTCGGGCCGGCGCTGAAAGGTCGGCGCGCCCGGCCGGTGGCGAGATGGGTACCGTCAGGGGCATGGCCCTGTCGTCCGGTGACCGCAGCACCGACACCGACCTGGCGGCGCTGGCGGACCTGCTCGCCGGTCCACTGCTGCCGGCGGCGCGCGGGCTGCTCGGCTGCCGGCTGCACGCCGGCGGGGTCACCGTCCGGATCACCGAGGTCGAGGCGTACGCGGGAAGTGGCGGTGATCCCGCCTCGCACGCCCACCGGGGCCGTACCCCGCGCAACGACGTGATGTTCGGCCCTTCCGGTTACGCCTACGTCTACTTCACCTACGGGATGCACTGGTGCATGAACGTGGTCACCGGGGTCGAGGGGGTGGCCTCCGCCGTGCTGCTGCGCGCCGGCGAGGTGGTCGACGGGCTGGCCACGGCACGGGAGCGCCGGCCGGCCCTCCGGCGGGACCTGGACCTGGCCCGCGGGCCGGCCCGGCTCTGCTCCGCGCTCGGCATCGACCGCGAGGCGTACGGGGCGTACCTGCTCGGCGACGGCCCGGTCCGCCTGCGGCCCCCGGCCCGGCCGGTGCCGCCGGAGACGGTGGTGGCGGGTCCCCGGGTCGGGGTGACCGGCGCGCACGACCTGCCCTGGCGGTTCTGGCTGGACGGCGATCCCGCGGTGAGCGCCTACCGCCGGCACGTGCCGCGCGTCCGGCGCTGAGCGCCCCTTGCGGCGTGTGGGCGCCGGAGCCTGTCGGGGGGTGTGGCCATAATCACCGGACCTGCTCACCGACGGTTCGGAGGACGTCATGGCGACACTGCTCGCGATCGGCACAGCAAAGGGATTGTTTCTCGCCACCAGCACCGACGACCGGCGCAGTTGGGAGATCACCGGCCCGCACTTTCCGATGACCGGTGTCTACGCGGTCGCGGTCGACACCCGTCGTTCCACCCCGCGGCTGCTCGCCGGCATGACCAGCTCACACTTCGGCCCCAGCGTCGCCACCAGCGACGACCTCGGCGCTTCCTGGGACGAGCCCGACCAGGCGCCGGTCGCGTTTCCGGCCGACACGGGCGTCTCCCTCGGGCGGGTCTGGCAGCTGATGCCGGCCGGCCCCGACGAGCCGGACGTCATCTGGGCCGGCACCGAGCCCTCGGCGCTGTTCAAGTCCACCGACGGTGGTCGCAGCTTCGAGCTGGTCCGTTCCCTCTGGGACCACCCGCACCGCCCACAGTGGGAGGCCGGCTTCGGTGGTCAGGCCGTGCACACCGTGCTGCCCCACCCGCGTGACCCGGCTCGGCTGCTGGTCGCCATGTCCACCGGCGGGGTCTACCGCTCGGAGGACGCCGGGGCGAGTTGGGCGCCCGGCAACACCGGCATCCGCGCCTACTTCATGCCTGACGAGTGGCCGGAGTTCGGCCAGTGCGTGCACAAGGTCGCCCGGGACGCCGGCAACCCCGAACGGCTGTACGCGCAGAACCACCACGGCGTCTACCGCTCCGATGACGACGGCCGCACCTGGTCCTCGATCGCCGATGGGCTGCCCAGCGACTTCGGCTTCCCGATGGTGGCCCACCCGGGGCGCGGCGGCACGGTGTGGACCTTCCCGTTGGTGGCCGACGGCGAGCGGTTCCCGACCGACCACCGCTGCCGGGTGTTCCGTTCCGCCGACGCCGGTGGCAAGTGGGAGCCGCTCTCGGTCGGGCTGCCCGAGGGTCCGTTCTATCCGGCGGTGCTGCGCGACGCGATGTGCGCCGACGACGCCACCCCCGGTGGCGTCTACTTCGGCACCCGCTCCGGCTCGGTCTTCGCCAGCCGCGACGAGGGCGACTCCTGGTCGACGGTCGCGGCGCACCTGCCCGACGTGCTCTGCGTTCGCGCCGCGGAGGTCTGAGCGTGGTCACCGTGCTGCTGCCCGGCCCGCTGCGCGGCGAGGCCGGGGGCGCGAGTCGGCTGAACGTCACCGCCGCCGGGACGCTGCGGGCCGTCCTCGACGAGATGGCCGTCGCGCACCCCCGGCTGGCCCGGCGCATCCGCGACGAGCGTGGCGAGCTGCGCCGCTACGTCAACGTCTTCGTCGACGGGGAAGACTGCCGGCACTCCGGCGGTCTGGCCACCTCGGTCGAGGACGGCGCGGAGGTGCAGGTGCTGCCCTCGGTGGCGGGCGGCTGAGCGGGCCGACACCGAGTGAGTTCATGACCTGATGTCCGGTTGTGGAAGGTGACCGCCGCCACTGCGGGGCGTCCCGCCGACGGAATAGTTGCGTCGTCAAATAAGTTGTGAGCTGCGTCCGGGTACCACGACGGCATCCGGTTGACACGCGAGGAGCTGGTCATGCAGTTCGGAATCTTCACCGTCGGTGACGTCACGGTCGATCCGACCACCGGTCGGGAGCCGACCGAGCATGAGCGGATCAAGGCGATGGTCGCGATCGCGTTGAAGGCCGAGGAGGTCGGTCTGGACGTCTTCGCCACCGGCGAGCACCACAACCCGCCGTTCGTGCCGTCGTCACCGACCACCATGCTCGGCTACATCGCGGCGCGCACCGAGCGGCTGCTGCTGTCCACCGCCACCACGCTGATCACCACCAACGACCCGGTGAAGATCGCCGAGGACTACGCGATGCTCCAGCACCTGTCCGACGGCCGGGTGGACCTCATGATGGGTCGCGGCAACACCGGCCCGGTCTACCCGTGGTTCGGCAAGGACATCCGCGCCGGCATCCCCCTGGCCATCGAGAACTACGACCTGCTGCACCGGCTGTGGCGCGAGGACGTGGTCGACTGGAAGGGCAAGTACCGCACCCCGTTGCAGTCGTTCACCTCCACGCCGCGCCCGCTCGACGGCGTGCCGCCGTTCGTCTGGCACGGCTCGATCCGCAGCCCCGAGATCGCCGAGCAGGCCGCGTACTACGGCGACGGCTTCTTCGCCAACCACATCTTCTGGCCCAAGGAGCACACCCAGCGGATGATCGCGCTCTACCGCCAGCGGTACGCGCACTACGGCCACGGCTCCGCCGACCAGGCCATCGTCGGCCTCGGTGGGCAGGTGTTCATGCGCCGCAACTCGCAGGACGCGGTCCGGGAGTTCCGGCCGTACTTCGACAACGCCCCGGTCTACGGGCACGGGCCGTCGCTGGAGGAGTTCACCCGGGAAACCCCACTGACCGTGGGCAGCCCGCAGCAGGTCATCGACCGTACGCTCGGCTTCCGGGAGTACGTCGGTGACTACCAGCGGCAGCTGTTCCTGATGGACCACGCCGGGTTGCCGCTGAAGACCGTGCTGGAGCAGCTCGACCTGCTCGGCGAGGAGGTCGTGCCGGTGCTGCGCAAGGAGTTCGCCGCGCTGCGTCCGGCGCACGTGCCGGCGGCGCCGACGCACGCCTCGCTGGTCGCCGCCGCAGGCGGTGCCAAGGACAGCACCGTGCACGCTGTCGACGACGTGACGGGCAAGGCGCCGGAGGGGGCGACCCGATGACCCGCCGCACCCTGGCCGTGGTCTCGGCGGGGCTGAGTCAGCCCTCGTCGACCCGGCTGCTCGCCGACCAGCTCGCCGCGGCGACCCGCGACGAGCTGGTCCGGCGCGGCTCCGAGGTGGAGCTGCACGTCGTCGACCTGCGCGAGTACGCCCACGACGTGGTGAACA
This sequence comes from Micromonospora sp. NPDC051227, assembly GCF_044455385.1. Lineage (NCBI taxonomy): Bacteria > Bacillati > Actinomycetota > Actinomycetes > Micromonosporales > Micromonosporaceae > Micromonospora > Micromonospora sp. NPDC051227. The sequence goes on along the minus strand of NZ_JBITET010000008.1, from coordinate 10,566 downwards.
ACATGCTCACCGGGTTCGCGCCGGCGGCGCTGCGCGAGGTCATCGACACGGTGACCGGGGCGGACGGGCTCATCGCCGTCACCCCGATCTTCAGCGCCTCGTACAACGGGCTGTTCAAGTCCTTCTTCGACGTGTTGGATTCCGAGTCGCTGGTCGACCGGCCGGTGCTGATCGGCGCGACCGGCGGCACCGCCCGGCACTCGTTGGCACTGGAGCACGCCGTCCGCCCGATGTTCGCCTACCTTCGGGCGGTGGTCGTCCCGACCGCGGTCTTCGCCGCCCCGGAGGACTGGTCCGACGGCACCGCCGATGGTGCGTTGCGCGCTCGGATCCGGCGCGCCGCGGGGGAGTTGGCCGACCAGATCGAGCGCCGGCCACCGGCCACCGGGCCGGCCGACCCGTTCGCCCTCACCACCGACTTCCTGCAGATGCTCGGCCGAGGTGACGACGCGCCGGCCAGCTGACCGGGTGGCGACCAGTGCCGGTCAGCTGACCGGGTGGGCGACCAGCACCGGGCAGTGCGCGTGCTGGATCGCCGCCTGACTGACCGACCCGAGCAGCAGACCGGCGAACCCGGCCCGGCCCCGGGTGCCCACGACCAGCAGCGACGCCGCGCCGCTGGCCTCGATGAGCCCCTCGGCCGCGCCGGCCGCCCGGACCGGATGCTCGCGCACCACCAGGTCGGGGTGTTCGGTGCGCACCACGGCGGAGGCGTCGGCCAGGAGTCGCACCGCCTCGGCCTGGTACGCGGCCTGCGACTCCTCGATCTCCTCCGGCACCGCCCGGTCCCCGTCCGAAGGACCGACGTGCACCAGCACCAGCGGCACGTCCCGTAGCGCCGCCTCGTCGGCGCCCAGACCCACGGCGAGTCGGGACGACTCGGAACCGTCCACGCCCACCAGCACCGGGCCGTCCACCGGGATCGGCTGCTCGTCCGGGCGGACCACCAGCACCGGGCAGTGCGCGTGCGCGGTCACCTGTGTGCCGACCGAGCCGAGTAGCAGCCCGGTGAACCCGCCCAGGCCACGGCTGCCCACCACGACGAGCTCCGCCCGGCGGGACTCCTCGATCATGGTGGCACCCGGGCCTCCGAGGACCTGACGCACCTCGACGGCGAGGCCGGGCCACCGGTCGGTCAGCTCGGCCGCCGTGCGCTCCAACATCTGCTGCGCCTCCTCGGAGGGCGCCGGCACCCCGAGGTCGTACGGGTTGAGGGGCACGCCGTAGCCGGACGGATGCAGGTAGCCGTGCACCAGGAGCAGCGGTCGGGACCGGAGCACGGCGGCCCGCGCCCCGTGTTCGGCGGCGACGAGGCTGGACGGCGATCCGTCCACGCCCACCACGACAGGTCGGTTCATCTGCGCTCCCTGGGTCGGTCAGGTCATTGTCGACCGCTCGGCCGCGCCGCAAGGGCCGGACGCGCCGGTTTCGGCGGCGGGTCGGTTCGGCATTTGCACGTAACTACGTATGTTCGTAGTATCGACGTATGGGCACCGTGGACGATCGACTCGCCGCGCTGGAGGCACAGGTTGCCGCGTTGAGCGAACGGCTCGCCGCCGCACCGCCAACGCCACCCGCGCCCGAGGGCACCTTCTGGGCGCTCGACGGCCTCAAACAGCGTTTGCCACCCGACGGGTCGGGCGCGGTGCTCTACACCGGCACCGTCCGCGTCGCCGGCCAGCACTACGACTGGCAGTACGGCCGCACCGTCGACGACCTGCTCGCCGCCGACTGGACGGAGCTGCCCAGCACCCTCTCCGCGTTGGCCCACCCGGTGCGGCTGCGGCTACTGCGGGAGATCCTCGGCGGCCGGCAGAGCACCAGCGAGCTGGCCGAGATCGAGGAGTTGGGCACCACCGGCCAACTGCACCACCACCTGCGCCAGATCACCGCCGCCGGTTGGCTGCGCAGCGCCGGCCGAGGCCGGTACGCGGTCCCCGCCGAACGCGTGGTGCCGCTGCTGGCCATCCTCACCGCCGCCGGCCGCTGACCAGACGCGGCTCGGCCGCCCGTCCGACGACCCCCACGGAGGAACCACCATGCGCCGGACGACCGTCACCGTCCTCGTCGTCGCGCTGATCGCCGGCCTGGTCGGGGTGGCGTTGATGCCCCAGGTGCCCCGACTCGGCGCGCAGGCCACCGGCGATCGCGACCTGGCCGCTGCCGCACGGTCGGCCACGCCCGACCCGTCGGGGCTCCGCGGGCTCGCCGTCGCCCTGGTCGAGAACGGCCGGATCCGCACCGCCGGACTGGGCGACCGGGACCTTGCCGGTCGACCCGTGGAGCCGGGCACCCCGTTCGAGATCGGCTCGGTCACCAAGGCGCTCACCGGCATGCTCCTCGCCGACCAGGTCGCCGCCGGTGTCGTCGGCCCCGACGACCGGCTCGGCAGCACCTGGCCCGAGGTCACCGGCCCCGCCCGCGACGTCACGCTCGCCGAACTCGCCAGCCATCGCGCCGGCCTGCCCCGGCTGGCCCCCGGCTCCCCGCTGGGATGGGCGCGCATCCTCTGGTCCAACGTCTCCGGCGGAAACCCCTACGCCGAGCAGGGCGTCGACGCCGTCCGCAGCGCCGCCGACCGGGTCAGCATCGACGACGACGAGCGCGGCGAGGTCCACTACTCCAACCTCGGGCCGTCCGTGCTCGGCCACGCGCTCGCCGCGAAGGCCGGCGTCGCGTACCCCGAGCTGCTGCACGACCGGCTGCTACGGCCGCTCGGCATGACGGCCACCATCGTCGCCATCCACGACGACGACCTGCCGGCCGATCGCGCCCAGGGCAGCCGGGCCGGGGGCCGGCCGCTCGATCCGTGGGCGGGAGCCGGTTACGCGCCGGCCGGCGCCGGCCCCTGGTCCACGGCGGAGGACCTCGGTCGGCTGCTCGCCGCGGTCCTCGCCGGCACCGCACCAGGTGCCGGCGCCGCCACCGCCCGCTACCGCGAGGACGACGACACCCGCATCGGGTACGGCTGGTTCACCACCCGGCACGGCGATCGCGAGGTGGTCTGGCACAACGGCGCTACCGGCGGGTTCCGGTCCTACGTCGGCCTCGAACCGGCGGCCGGCCGGGCGGTGGTGGTGCTCGGCAACACCGACAAGGGCGTCGAGCCGATCGGGCTGCGGCTGCTCGGGGTGCCACCGAAGGAGGCCGACTCGGCGACGTCGATGGTGCTGCCGTGGATCGGCGCCGGCCTCGCTGTGGCCCTCACCTTCCTCGGGGGCATCTCCCTGCTCGGCACCGCCCGCCGTCGCCAACTGGACCAGGTGACGCTGCTGGCGGCGGCGGTCTGGGCGTTCGCCTATCTGGGGTTGGGGCACCGGTTGGGGGACTGGTCGGTGGTGCCGGCCTGGCTGTGGCCGCTCGGCGCCTGCCTGTCGGCGGCGGGGGTGGCAGTGGCGGCGACCCGGTGGCGGGCCCTGCCGATGGTCGACGCGCGGGTGCCGTGGCGTCGACTCCTGTCGGTGGCGAGCTCCCTGGGCGCCGCCGTGCTGGCGGTCGTAGCCGTCGCCGGCTGACTCCGCGCCGCCGCTTCGTGTCACGCCCGTTGCGTACCCTCGGCCGATGACCTCCGATCTGCTGGTGCGCCCGGTCCGTGAGGACGACCTCGTCGAGTTCTTCCTGCACCAGCAGGACCCGGAGGCCAACCGGATGGCCGCGTTCGGCCCCAAGGACCCGTCCGACCGTCGGGAGTTCGCCGCACACTGGGCCCGGGTGCTCACCAACCCGGCGAACCTGGTCCGCACCGTCGAGGTCGACGGGGACGTGGTCGGCTACGTGAGTGCCTTCCCCGTCGACGACCAGACCGAGGTCAGCTACTGGATCGACCCGGCGCGCTGGGGCCGGGGTCACGCCACGGCGGCCCTGGCTGCCCTGCTGCGCGAGCTGCCCCGACCGGTGCACGCCCGCGCCGCCAAGGACAACGCCGCCTCCCTCGCGGTGCTCCGCAAGTGCGGGTTCGTGGTGGTCGGTGAAGACTCGGGGTACGCCACCGGCCGCGGCGAAGAGGTCGAGGAGTGGCTGCTGGAGCTGCCCGCCGAGGCTCCTGACCTGGGCGGGCACTAGTCTCGCGGGGTGAACTGGTTGGATCTCGTCGGCTGGGCCGGCTCCGCGGTGCTGGTCTGGTCGTTGCTGCAGTCGCGCGTCCTGCGGCTGCGGGCGCTCAACCTCGTCGGCAGCGCCGTGCTGATCGGCTACAACGCCGCGATCGGGGTCTGGCCCATGGTCGGGCTCAACGTCGTGCTCGCGGCGATCAACATCTGGTACCTGCGCGGGATGCTCGTCACCCGGCACGACGAGAAGACGTACCAGGTGGTGGAGGTCGGGGTCGGCGACCAGTTCCTCGCGCACACGCTGCGGGTGCACGCCGCCGACATCGCCCGGTTCAACCCCGGCTTCCACTGGGATCCGGACGCGTCGGGGCGCTCGGCGTTCCTCGTGGTCACGGCCGACGAGGTGGTCGGGGTGGTGCTGTCGCACGCCGAGGCGCCCGGCGTCGCCCAGGTCGACCTGGACTATGTGACCCCGAGGTTCCGTGACTTCACCCCGGGCGAGTTCGTCTACCGGCGCAGCCACCTGTTCACCGAACGCGGCTTCCACCGGGTGGTCAGCCCACCCCGGATGATCGCCCCCTACTACCACCGGCTCGGCTTCCGCCCGGAGGGCGACTCGTACGTCCTCGACCTGCCCGTGCCCGCGACCACCGATTCGGCGTAGCGTCGCCGGTGCAGGTTCGGCCGCCACCGAACGGGGATCGCCTCTGCTGGTGCGCTGGTCGTCAATAGCGCTCAGGGTCCGCTAGAGTGCCGACCTGAACTTGAAGGAGTGGGCAGCAGCGACAGGTGATTCGTACGCGACCGCGCGGCGTCGCTACGAGGCTGGGACGTTGCCCGTTCCCACGTACCGGCTCGGGCGGCTGATCATGGTTGGCGAGCCGGTAACAGGTACGGCGATCGGCTCCGGGCAGGTCGTGGTTTACGCCTGCGTGTCGTCGGCTAACCAGGAGGCGGACTTGGACCGGCAAATCGCGCGGGTCACCGTGTGGGCGACCGGTCAACGGTTTGCGGTCGACCCGGCGGTGACCGAGGTCGGATCGGTGTTGAACGGGCACCGGAAGAAGTTCCTCGCGCTGCTGCGCGACCCAAACGTGTCGACGCTCGTGGTTGAGCACCGGGACCGGTTCACCCGTTTCGGTGCCGAGTACGTGGAGGCCGCGCTGTCCGCTCAGGGCCGCCGTCTCCTGGTGGTTGACCCGGTGGAGGTCGACGACCAAGTGCGCGACGTCACGGAGATCCTGACGTCGCTGTGCGCCCGCCTGTACGCCAGCCGAGCCGCCGCGAACCGCGCCCGCCGCGCAGTCGAGGCCGCCACCGAGAGCAGCCCGGTGTGAAGACGATCCAGGCGTACCGGTACGCCCTCGACCTCACCTCGACACAGGACCGCGACGTGTACGCGCACGCCGGGGCCGCCCGCGTCGCCCACAACTGGGCGCTCGCCCAGGTCATTGCGGTTATGGGCCAACGCGCGGCCGAGCGTTCCTACGGAATCGCGGACGAGTTGCTGACACCGTCGCTGTCGTGGTCCCTCGCAGGGCTGCGCAAGGCGTGGAACGCCGCGAAGCCTGAGGTGGCGCCGTGGTGGGCTGAGGTGTCCAAGGAGGCTTTCAACACCGGCCTCGACGCCTTGGCCCGTGGGTTGAAGAACTGGGCCGACTCCCGTAGCGGCAAGCGAACCGGGCGGCCGGTCGGGTTTCCCCGATTCAGATCCCGCCGCCGCACCACACCATCTGTGCGGTTCACCACCGGGGCGATCCGAGTCGAGCCGGACCGTAAGCATGTGGTGCTGCCGAGGTTGGGCCGCTTGAAGCTACACGAGTCCGCCCGCAAACTCGCCCGCCGCATCGACGACGGCGCTGCACGGATCCTCTCGGCGACAGTGCGCCGCGACGGCGGCCGGTGGTATGTCGCGTTCACCGTTGAGATCGACCGCACCGAGCGTGCCCCGGCCCGACCGAAGTCGGTGGTCGGCGTCGATCTCGGGATCAAGCACCTCGCGGTGCTGTCCACCGGCGAGTTGGCCGCCAACCCGCGCCACCTGGCTGCCGCGAAGCAGCGGATGCGGACGCTCGGCCGCTCGCTGTCGCGTAAGGCCGGCCCGGACCGGCGTACCGCCCAGCGTGCGTCGAAGCGTTGGGAACGGGCGGCAGCCCGGCTCGGCCGCGTTCACGTCCGGGTGGCGAACCTGCGCCGTGACGGCCTACACAAGCTCACCACTCGTCTCGCCGCGACGTACGGCACGGTCGTGGTGGAAGACCTCAACGTCACCGGCATGCTCGCCAACCGCAGGCTCGCCCGGCACATCGCCGACGCCGGTTTTGCGGAGATCCGCCGCCAGTTGGCATACAAGACCGGATGGAACGGCGGCCGGTTGCTCGTGGCCGACCGCTGGTATCCGTCCTCGAAAACCTGCTCGGGATGCGGCGCGGTGAGAACCAAGCTCGCCCTGTCCGAGCGCGAATACCAGTGCGAGGCGTGCGGTCTGATCATGGATCGCGACCGCAACGCCTCACTCAACCTGGCCGCACTCGCGGCCGAGTTGAATACCGCCGGGAGTGGCCCGGTGGCAGCACGTGGAGCCGACCGGAAGACCCGCGTTCGCGGGCGGGTGGCGTTGAAGCGTGAACCCGGCACGGCATCCGCCGGTCAGACCGGGACCGTCCCACCGCAAGGCGGGACTGTCGATCGTGTGCTACTAAAGGGGCACTGAGAGGCAACGGCAAAGACACGCCTACGCCGGCCCGGCCGGGCGGGCTTGCTGACCGGCGGGTGCCGCGCGTAGCGGCCGGTGCCACCACCACGAGGGAGCGAACCGGGCGTGCAGAGCTACGGGAGCCAACTGGCCCTGGTCGGAGTCCTGGTCGTGATCAACGCGCTCTTCGCGGGCAGCGAGATGGCGTTGGTGTCGCTGCGAGACAGCCAGATCCAGCGGCTGGAGCGCACCAGCCGGGCTGGGCGGGTGCTGGCCCGGCTCGCCAAGGACCCGAACCGGTTCCTGGCCACCATCCAGATCGGCATCACCCTCGCCGGGTTCCTGGCCTCCGCCGCCGCGGCGGTCTCGTTGGCCAAACCCCTGGTGCCGCTGCTCGGCGTGTTCGGCGGCGCCGCCGAGACGGTGGCGATCGTGGTGGTCACCCTCGCGCTGACCTTCGTCACCCTGGTCTTCGGCGAGCTGGCGCCCAAGCGGATCGCCATGCAGTCCGCCGAGCGGTGGGCGCTGCTGGTGGCCCGCCCGCTCGACCTGCTCGCCAGCCTCACCCGGCCGGCCGTCTGGGCGCTCGGCGCCACCAGCGACGTGGTGGTCCGCCTGGTCGGGCTCAACCCCAAACACGAGCCGGAGGAGATCGGTCCGGACGAGCTGCGCGACATCGTCGCCGGCAACCACGGCTTCACCAAGGAGCAGCGCACCATCATCGCGGGTGCCGTGGAGATCGCCGACCGGCGGTTGCGGGCTGTCCTCGTACCCCGGTTGCAGGTCTTCACGCTCGACAGCGGGACCACCGCGGAGGCCGCGCGGCTCGTGCTGGCCGCCACCGGGCATTCCCGGGCTCCGGTCGTGCGCCACGGCGGCCTGGACGACACGGCCGGGGTGATCCACCTGCGTGACCTGGTGGGTGTGCCCGACGACCGCCCGGTCGACGAGATCGCACGACCGCCGATGCTGCTGCCCGACTCGCTACCGGTGGTGGACGCGCTGCGCCAGTTCAAGGCCGAGCGTCAGCACATCGCGCTCGTCGTGGACGAGCGCGGCGCCGTCGACGGCATCGTGACTCTTGAGGACATCCTTGAGGAGATCGTCGGCGAGATCTACGACGAGACCGACCGGGATGTGCGCTCGGTGCGGCGCGACCCTGACGGTGCGCTGCTGCTGCCCGGCACCTTCCCGGTGCACGACCTGCCGGACATCGGCGTGGAGCTGCCGTCGCGTCCGGCCGGTGACTACACCACCGTCGCCGGGCTGGTGCTGGCCCGGCTCGGGCACATCCCCACCGTCGCCGGGGAGGACGTCACGCTGGATGGTTGGGTGCTGGTGGTGGCCGGCATCGACCACCGGGCAATCACCGAGGTACGGCTCAGCCGCGTACCCGATGAAGCCGACGGCGACGCCGACACCGACCAGCCCACGGAGCCGATGCTGGACGAGGCCCGCAGTTGACCCGTCCGGCGAATGCCGTCGCTCAGGCGGGCGAGAGGTTCTGCAGCCGGACCTGACCACGCGCGACCAGCCGCTCGTCGGCGTCGGTGATCTCCACCTGCCAGAGCTGCTGGCTGCGGCCCCGGTGCACCGGGGTGCCGACGGCGGTCAGCTCGCCGTCCCGGACGGCCCGCAGGAAGTCGGTCTGGTTCGACACGCCGACCACGGTGCCCCGGTCGGCCAGCCAGAGGGCGCCGCCCACGCTGGCCGCGGACTCCACGACGGCGCAGTACACCCCGCCGTGCTGAATGCCGAACGGCTGGTGCAGCTCCGGGCGGACCTGCCAGCTGATGACCACCCGGTCGGCGCTCGCCTCCTCGAACTTGAGGCCGAGCAGGGCGACGAAACCGCCCGTCAGATCCGGAATCTCCATGGCAAGCCCTCCTCGATCAACGCGGCGCAAGCCTAGCCGGGGCGGGTTGCGCGAAACCCGGTACGGGTCGGTGCCGGCGATGGGGGAGAATCGGTGACCGTGACCGACAGCAGCCTCCAGCCCTCCGGGCGGGCCTCCCTGACCGACGACCTGCTCTGGCGTGGCCTGATCCAGGACTCGACCGGCCTCGACGAGCTGCGCGAGCTGCTCGACGGTGGGAGTGCCGCCACCTATTACGTGGGCTTCGACCCCACCGCCCCGAGCCTGCACGTCGGCAACCTCATGCAGGTCCTCATGGCCCGCCGGCTGCAACTCGCCGGCCATCGCCCGTTGCTGCTGGTCGGCGGTGCGACCGGGCAGATCGGTGACCCGAAGGAGAGCGCCGAGCGGGCGCTCAACCCGACCGAGGTGATCGCCGGCTGGGTGGAGGGGATCCGCGACCAGCTCGCGCCCTTCGTGTCGTACACCGGCGACAACGCGGCCCAGTTGGTCAACAACCTGGACTGGACCGGCGAGATGTCGATCGTCGAGTTCCTCCGCGACGTGGGCAAACACTTCCCGGTGAACAAGATGCTCGCGCGGGAGGTGGTGCGCGCCCGTTTGGAGACCGGCATCAGCTTCACCGAGTTCAGCTACCAGCTGTTGCAGGCCAACGACTTCTACGAGCTGCACCGCCGGCACGGCTGTCAGCTCCAGTTCGGTGGTTCCGACCAGTGGGGCAACATCACCGGCGGCGTCGACTACGTCCGCCGGCGGGGCGCGGGGCCGGTGCAGGCGTTCACCACGCCCCTGGTCACCAAGGCCGACGGTACGAAGTTCGGCAAGAGCGAGGGCGGCGCGGTCTGGCTCGACCCGACGATGACCAGCCCGTACGCGTTCTACCAGTTCTGGCTCAACGTCGAGGACCAGGAGGTCGACCGCTACCTGCGGTACTTCAGCTTCCGCTCCCGCGACGAGCTGGAGGAGCTGGCGAAGGCGACCGCCGAACGGCCGGCGGCCCGTCTGGCGCAGCGGGCGCTCGCCGAGGAGCTGACCACCCTGGTGCACGGCGCCGACGAGACCCGACAGGCGATCGCCGCCAGTCAGGCGCTCTTCGGCCGGGGATCGTTGGACGAGTTGGCGCCGGAGACCCTGCGCGCGGCGCTGACCGAGGCGGGCCTCGTACGCCTCACCGGCGAATTGCCGGATGTGGCGGGTCTGCTGCGGGACTCCGGTTTGGTGAGTGGCCTCAAGGAGGCTCGGCGGGTGATCGCCGAGGGCGGCGCCTACGTCAACAACAACCGGGTGACCGAGGTGGACGCGGGGGTGTCGCCGGCCGACCTGCTGCATGGCCGATACCTGGTGCTGCGCCGGGGGAAGCGTTCGTTCGCAGGCGTTGAGCTGGGTGAATAGCCACCTGTCGACGATGTGACGGGGGACGCGTCCGGCGGATTTGACGATCATCCCGCCGGACGCGTAACTTTCTCTCTGCCAGCGCGGAACGGACGAAACAGGCGAAAGCCTGAGGCGGCCGGAGCGCGGGAATGACCGCCGGGTCGGAGGGGTTGAACCCCTCGAGACCGGCACCGGGTGGTGCCCCCGAGTTCGCCGCGAGGCGGGTTTGGTGCGGCGGAACCGACCGGGTAAGGTTAACGACCGGCAGGGCACCGGGCGAGCTTGCGGGAGACCGCAGCGGCCGGCCTGCCGAATCCGTGACGAGAACGGCGTAAGCCGGTCGAGACATGGTGCCCGCATTATTCGGGTGAAGCACGACGAACCGCGAAATATCGGTTTGACACGGCGGAAACGAGCGGGTAACGTAGTAAAAGTGCCTGGCGCTGATAGCGCTGGTCGCGGAGCGGGGAAAGCCCTGGTTGGGGTTCCACTGAGTGTGGGGCTTCTGGTCGGTGTGTGGTTGTTCTTTGAGAACTCAACAGGGTGCTTGTAAAGCCAGTGCCAATTATGAT
>NZ_JBITET010000007.1:211392-345059 GCF_044455385.1 Micromonospora sp. NPDC051227 | reverse complement strand
AAGATCCCTACCAAGTGACACATGTATCGGGACTTCATCACTGACAGATGTCATGGGACTGAATAGTCACGCGCTGACGGAAACTGTCCAAGATTCACGGCCCCGGCGTCGCCGGAGATCAGCCAAGATGGGTACGCCGGGCGGCGCTGACGCTCAGGCTGGCGTGCTGGGGGCATCGACGTGGGCAAGGACGCTGATGCGCCGGGCTCGTGGGATTGTCGCTGGCGCTGGCTAGGGTCCGCGCCGTGGATGACACCTCGACGGCCCGGCAGGCCGCGCACGCCTACGTTGATTTTCTGGAGCGCCGCGACTGGTCCGGGTTGGCAGCCCTGCTCACCGATGATGTGGTCTACGAGATGCCGCAGACTCGGGAGCGCATTCGCGGCAAGGACGCGTTTCTGCGGTTCAACACCGAGTATCCCGGCGACTGGCACCTCCGGCCGCGACGGGTGATCGCCGATGGCCGCCTGGCTGCCCTGTTGCTCGACGTTTGCGTCGGTGACGAGCAGCAGGACGCGTGCGTCTGGCTGGAGATGTCCGAGCATGGGCTGATCAGCAAGATCATCGACTACTGGCCCGAACCGTACGACCCGCCGCAGGGCCGGGAACACCTCGTGGAGCGTTGGTGATCGTGGCCGTTACAGCAGGTGGGTACGGAGGAAGTCCAGCTCCAGGGGGAGCAGCCGCTCGGCGGTGCCGTTCGCGGCCAGATGGGTAGCCCCGGTCAACGGCAGCACGGCGTGCGGCCGGCCGGTGCTCAGCAGGGCCGCGGAGAGCCGGAGCGTGTGCGCGGCCACCACGTTGTCGTCGGCCATGCCGTGCACCAGCAGCAACGGGCGAGCCTGGTCCGGGCTGGTGACCGGCTCGGCGGCCAACTCGACGAGCGAGTGGTGCGCGTAGATGTCCTGGCCGTCTTCCGGCAACCCCAGATAACGCTCGGTGTACGCGGTGTCGTACAGCGCCCAGTCGGTCACCGGGGCACCCGCGATTCCGCACCGGAACAGCTCCGGGTGGCGCAGCACCGCCAACCCGGCCAGCCACCCGCCGAACGACCAGCCGCGCACCCCCACACGGCCCAGGTCCAGGTCCGGGTGCTTACCGGCGAGCGCGGTGAGCGCGTCGATCTGGTCGGTCAGGATCACGTCGGCGACCCGCCGGTGGATCGCCTTCTCGAACGACGGCGCCACGCCCGGCGTACCCCGGTTGTCGATGGTGACCACCGCGAACCCGGCGTCGGCCCACCACTGTCGTTCCAGCCACGCGGCCCGCGCCGCCACGACCTCCTGGTGCCCCGGGCCGCCGTAGATGTCCAGCAGCACCGGCAGCCGCCGGCCCGTCACGTGGTTGTCCGGGTAGAGCACCGCCGCCGGCAGCCGCCGATCGGTCACCCGTTCCAGCAGCGGCAACGGAGAGTACGGCGGGGCGGCGGCGAACGAGCGCAGCTCGGCGATCTCCTGATCGCCCCGGCGCACCGTCCAGCGCACCCCGGCGTGATCTAGCGATGCGACGCCGACGGCCAGCACGTCCCCGCCCACCGCGGCGGTGTACCAGCCGGAGTCGGTGGTGAGCCGACGAGCGTCCACCCCACCGCCGATGGTGGTGCGGACCCGGAACAGGTGCCGCTCGCTCGGCTCGCCGTCGCTCGCCTCCACCAGCAGGTCGGCCGGGCCGGCGGCGGCCGGCAGCCGACCCACCACCCGTCGTACGTACAGCGACGGCGGTGTGAGCAGGGTGCCGTCGGCGAACAGGCACCGGGCGTCGTACCCGTCGTGGGCCAACTCCCCACCGACCAGCACCCGGCCGTCCGGCAGGTGCGCGGGGGTGCCGGCGATCGGCTCGACCCAGCGCGGATCGGCCAGCTCGGCGTGCACCTGCGTCTCACCCGTGCGTGGGTCCACGGCCAGCACCAGCCCGTGCTGCTGCGAGCGGCGCAGCACGGTGATCAACGGACTGCCCTCACCCCAGCTGACCCCGGTCAGGTACGGGTAGGTTTCCCGGTCCCAGTGCACGTCGACCCAGCCGTCGTCCAGGTCCAGCAGGTGCAGGCTGACCTCCGCGTTCGGGCCACCGGCCCGGGGGTACGCGACGGCGGTCGGGGGGCTCGCCGGCTCGGCCGGGTCGTGCAGGTGCCACCGCTCCAGGCGGGACTCGTCGACCCGGGCGGCGAGCACCGAGCGGCCGTCGGGCGCCCACCAGTACCCCCGGAACCGGCCGAACTCCTCCGCCGCGATGTGCTCGGCCAACCCCCAGCTCACCCCGGCGTCCTCGCCGGCCAGCAGGGTGTCGGTGCCGTCGGGGTCGATCACCCGCAGCTGACCCCGGCGTACACCCTCGGCCGCGTCGGTCACGTACGACAGCCGCTGCCCGGTCGGGTCCGGACGTGGGTCCAGCACCGGGCCGACGGCCGCCACCTCCACCACGTCGCCGTGCACCAGATCGGCCCGGAACAACCGCCCGGCCAGCGCGAACACCGCAACCCGGCCGGCCGCGTCCAACGCGTACGAGCCGATGCCGGCGGCGCTGAGCCGCAGCCGCTCGCGTAGCGCGCGTTCGCCGGGGGAGAGGGACCGGACGTCCCCGCCCTCGCCCAGCAGGGTCGCCGGATCGGCGACCAGCCGCTCCTCGCCGGTGCCCACGTCCAACAGCCAGAGCGCGTCCGCCGGATCCTCGGGGCCGGCAGAGCGCAGGAAGATCACCCGGGAGCCGTCCTCAGCCACCGAGACAGCGCGTGGCGCGCCGTGGCTGAACCGTCGGGTGCGGGCGGCCAGCTCCGGAAAGTCCACACGCCAAATCGTAGAGCGGGAGCGGGGGTGATGTGGCCTACCTGGGCGGACGCGTCAGCGTCGGCCGGGGGAGAACCGCCAGTTAGAGTGACCGTCGTGACGATGCTGCCCGACCGCCGCCTGCTGCTGGTCCACGCGCACCCCGACGACGAGTCGATCGGCACCGGCTCGACGATGGCCCACTACGCCGCCGAGGGCGCGCACGTCACGCTGGTGACCTGCACGCTCGGCGAGGAGGGCGAGATCCACGTGCCCGCGCTGGCCCAGCTCGCCGCCGCCGAGGCCGACCAGCTCGGCGGGTACCGCGTGACCGAGCTGGCCGCCGCGTGCGCCGCGCTCGGCGTCAGCGACCACCGCTTTCTCGGCGGCGCCGGCCGCTACCGCGACTCCGGGATGATGGGCCTCGCGACCAACGAGCACCCCCGGGCCTTCTGGCAGGCCGACCTCGACGAGGCCGCCGGGCACCTCGTGGAGATCATGCGAGAGGTACGCCCGCAGGTGCTCGTCACGTACGACCCGAACGGCTTCTACGGCCACCCCGACCACATCCAGGCGCACCGGGTGGCCATGCGCGCCGTCGAGCTGGCCGCCGCCGAGGGCTGCGCCCCGCTCAAGGTCTACTGGACGGCCATGCCGCTCAGCGTCCTGGAGGCCGGGATGACGCATTTCGCCGAGTCCTCCGACAACCCGTTCGCCGGCATCGAGGACATCGCCGATCTGCCCTTCGGCACCCCGGACGCCCAGATCGCGGCCCGGATCGACGGCACCGACCAGCACACGGCCAAGGAGGCCGCGATGCGGGCGCACGCCACCCAGATTCCGGCCAACTCGTGGCTCTACTCGATCGCCGGCAACTTCGGTGGCGAGTTCATGGGCGTGGAGTTCTTCACCCTCGCGGTCGGTGAGAAGGGCCCGGGCACCGGGCCGTACGGCTGGGAGGACGACCTCTTCGCCGGCCTGCCCGCGGAGACCGCCCCGGACCGGTCCCCGGTCGCGGCGGCGGGTCTCCGGTGACAGTGCCGGCCGTACCGGTGACGGTCGTGGAGGACCAGGAAGCCCCGCCCCCGGCGGGGCCACCGTCGCGACTGCTGGACCTGGGCGTCCGGGTGGTCGGCGCGATCGTGGTGGTCCTCGCCGGTGTGCTGACCGGCGTACTGGAGCTGCTGCTCGCCACGGTTCGCGTCGGCGGGCAACTGGTCGGCGTGTCGGTGCTCCTCGCCATCGGCGCCAACATCGTGCTGAGCTGGTTCGCGTACGAGGCGGTCGGTCGTCGCTGGGCGGTGGCGCTGCCGGCGGTGCCGTGGTTCGCGCTGATGGCGGTCGCCGCCATCCGGACCAACGAGGGCGACCTCTTGCTGGCCGGCGACAACTGGGTTGGGCTGGCCATGATCGTGGCCGGCGCGATGACCTTCGCGGTGATGGGCTTCCGGCAGATCCTCGCCCCGCAGCCGCCCCTGCTCGGCAGCTGACGCCCGGTTGCTTTGGGGTGCTGCCGTTTGATGACGTCTCCCAGGTAAGGGTGGTAGATATTCCTGCCAGGGATGCGAACCCCGCGACGGGGCGTACGGCAGGAGGGTCCGGCGATGGACAAACGGTGGCGTGATCTCGGTGTGCTCGTAGCGGCACTGTTCGCGGTCAACGTGGTCGCCCGACTGATCACCAGGTTCGGCTTCGACAGTGACGACACTGCCGCCGACCGGGTGTCGCTGGCGATGTTCACGGTGATCGGCCTGACCCTCGCCGTGGTCGCCTTCCGCTGGGGCCGACGCCGGCCGCTGGCCGACTGGGCAGCCGACATGGCCCTCGTGGTGCCGGTGGCGATGCTGCTGACCGTGCTGGTCGGGCCCCTGCTGGTCGGTCACAACCCGTTCGCTGGCGGCGCGGCGACGTTCTTCGCCCAGATCTGGCTCTACCTGCTCGCCACCGGTGCCGGGTTGCTGATCGGCTATCTGGTGCTCACGGCGCTCGGCCGTGACTACCGCTCTCAGCAGCTCAAGCGATACGCCGAGGTCAAGGCCGCGAAGCCCCGCCGAGTCGTCCGCCGCTGATCACCGCTCGTCCTGGGCCGCTCGTCCGGGCCCGCTCGTCCGGGCCCGTTCGTGCGGCCGCCGGCGCTTGATCGACTCGGCTTCCTTGAAGTCGGGGGGTCCCGGGCGTCCGGATGCCGCGACTTCCTGAAAGCCGAGTGGATCAAGCGCCGGGCCGCTGCTGCGCCGGGCCGTGCCGCCGCCGGGCCGCCGCCGGGCCGCCGCCGCCGGGCCGTGCTGCCGCCGGGCCGTGCTGCCGCCGGGCCGCCGCTGCGCCGGGCCGCTGCCTCGTCCGACGGCGGTCGAGGTCAGTCTGGGGCGACCCGGGTCAGGTAGGTGTGGTGGGTGACGAGGCCGAGCCGCTGGTAGAGCGCGACCGCCGCCGTGTTGCGCTGCTCGACCTGGAGGAACACGTGCGTCGCGCCGCCCGACACGCCCCAGCTGGTCAGTTCGTGGATCACGCGGCGGGCCAACCCCTGGCGGCGGGCCGCCGGTAGGACCTCGATCAGGCTGAGGCCCAACCAGCGCCCCTGGCCGGTCACTGTGCCGCGACCGACGGCCATCAGGGTGGCGTCGACGTACACGTGGGCGAAGCGGACCTGGTCCACGGCGGTGAGGACGTGCCGGGCGGCGTCCGGCAGGCCGCCCTTGCGGCCGGCGGCGATGGCCAGCCAATCGTCGCTGGGCGCGGTCGCCAGCTCGACGACCGCACTGCCCCACCCGTTCGCCTGACCGCTGGCGGACGTCGACGCAGGCAGGGGCAGCGGTGCGGTCTGTACCAGCGTCGGCGGGCGGGTGCCCCAGCCGCGGGCGTCCAGCTCGGCGCCGACCGGAGCGGCGAGGGGCAGCGGGGTATTGATCAACGCGGGTTGCCCCCGCTCGGCGTACCAGCGCTCCACCGCGTCGACAGCGGCGGCCAGTGGTCGGTCCGGGTCGCCGATCGGCAGTGCCGAGTTGGCGCGCCCGGTCCAGCCCTCGGCCGACCGGAGCAGCCAGTCACCGAGTCGGCCCCGGGTCGGTGCCGGCCAGGCCTCGTCGGCGGCCCGCTCCAGCGCCACGACCGCCGCGGCGGTCGGCCGACGGGTCGGCGGAACGCGCTTGGCGCGGTGGACCTGCGCCACCGGGACCCGAAGTGGCCCCTGAGCGGTGGCCAGCGTGAGATGAGTCTCGCTCAGCTCGACCAGCTCGCCGAGGGCATCGGAAAATAGCGGGCGGCCTTCACGAATCCCCACAATCCGGCGGACCACGATCCGGTGTCCCACATCCTGCTGTCGGAGCACGATCGACCCCCTCCCCGGCGAGATACTAGGCTCTTACCGTCGCGGGAGATCGCGGCGAGTCTTGCGGAGGAGAAGACCGGTGACCTACATCATCGCCGAGCCGTGCGTAGATGTGCTCGACAAGGCATGCATCGAGGAGTGCCCGGTCGACTGCATTTACGAGGGCAATCGGATGCTCTACATCCACCCCGACGAGTGCGTCGACTGTGGTGCCTGTGAGCCCGTCTGCCCCGTGGAGGCGATCTTCTACGAGGACGACGTCCCGGAGCAGTGGAAGGACTACACCGGCGCGAACTACGAGTTCTTCGAGGACCTGGGCTCGCCCGGTGGCGCCTCGAAGGTCGGCAAGGTGGAGAAGGACGCCACCTTCGTCGCCGCGCAGCCGCCGCGCGGCGAGGGCCACTGAACCGGCCCGCGCCGGTCTCGTCGCGGCTGCCCGAGTTCACCTGGGACACCCTGGACGCCGCGGCCACGCTGGCCGCGGCGCATCCGGAGGGCCTGATCAACCTCTCCATGGGTACGCCGGTCGACCCGGTGCCCGAGGTGATCCGGCGGGCGTTGGCTGACGCGTCCGATGCTCCCGGTTACCCGCTGACCGCCGGCACCCCGGCGCTGCGGGCCGCGATCGCGGCGTGGGTGTCCCGAGCCTGTGGCGCCGGCGTCGATGGTCTCGGTGTGCTGCCGACCATCGGCTCGAAGGAGTTGGTGGCCTGGCTGCCCACGCTGCTCGGCATCGGCCCGGGTGACGTGGTGGTGGTGCCGTCGATCGCGTACCCCACCTACGAGGATGGCGCCCGGCTGGCCGGCGCCACCGTCGTTCGTACCGACTCGCTCACCTCGCTCGGGCCGACCCCGCGGGTCCGGTTGGTCTGGGTCAACTCGCCCGGCAACCCGACCGGTCGGGTGTTGCCCGCGGCGCACCTGCGCAAGGTGGTCGACTGGGCCCGCGAACGTGGCGCGGTGGTCGCGAGCGACGAGTGCTACCTGCCCCTGGGCTGGTCGGCCGACCCGGTCTCGGTGTTGTCTCCGCAGGTCTGCGGGGGCAGCTACGCCGGGGTGCTGGCCGTGCACTCGCTCTCCAAGCGGTCCAACCTCGCCGGCTACCGGGCCGGTTTCGTCGCTGGCGACCCGGCGCTCGTCGCCGAGCTGCTCAAGGTCCGCAAGCACGCCGGCATGATCGTGCCCGCGCCGGTGCAGGCGGCAATGGTGGCCGCCTTAAAGGACGAGCGACACGCAGAGGAGCAGCGGGAGCGTTACCGCGCCCGGCGGGAGGTGCTCGCCGCGGCGTTCACCGGTGCCGGGTTCACCGTCGAGCACTCCGAGGCGGGCCTGTACCTCTGGCTGACCAGGGGTGAGGACTGCTGGCAGACGGTCGACTGGCTGGCCCGACGCGGCATCCTGGTCGCTGCCGGCGTCTTCTACGGCCCGACGGCCGGGCAGCATGTCCGGGTCGCCCTCACCGAGTCCGACGAGCACATCGCCGGCGTCGCGGCACGTCTCGCCTGATCGCGGCTCCGGGCGGTCGAGCATGGTGGACAGGCCAGGTGCGCGGGTACGGGCGGCGGTGGTCGGCACCGGCCTGATCGGTGGCTCGGTGCTGCTCCGGATGGTCGCCGCCGGCATCGACGTGGTCGGGTGGGACCCGGACGAGGCCACCCGGCGAGAGACCCGCCGGTTGGGCGTATCCGCGCCGGACCGCCTGGTCGAGGCGGTGACCGACCGGGACGTGGTCTTCCTGTGCGGGCCGTTGCCCACCCTGCCGGCGACGCTGGTCGAGGTGGCGGCGATGACCGGTGAGCAGTGTGTGCTGACCGACGTCGGAAGCACCAAGGAGCAGGTGGCGGCGTTCGCCGCAACGCAGGGGCTGACGCACCGGTTCGTGCCCGGCCACCCGATGGCGGGCACCGACCGGGCCGGCTTGACGGCCGCCCTGCCGGACCTGCTCACCGGCGCGGCCTGGGTGCTCTGTCCGGCGCCCGGGCCGGCCACCACCGCGTTCCGCTGGCTGGCCGAGCTGCTGGTGGAGGTCTTCGAGGCCCGGGTGGTGCCGATGTCCGCCACCGAGCACGACTCGGCCGCCGCGCTCGCCTCACACGTGCCGCACCTGCTGGCCGGCGCGCTGGCCGGCGCCGTGCAGCGCGCACCGCTGCGCGACGCGATCCTCGCCCTCGCCGCCGGCAGCTTCTCCGACGGCACCCGGGTCGCTGGAACCCCGGCCGAGCGGACCGCCAACATGCTGCTCGGCAACCGGGACCGGGTGCTGCGTGAACTGGCCGAGGTCACCGCGTTCCTGGACGACCTGGCCGCCGCGCTGCGCGCCGACGACGCCCCGGTGCTCGCCGCACGCTACGACGAGGCGCGGGCCGCCCGCGCGGCGCTGCGCGACCGGCGGTTCGACGCGTACGACAGGCAGTTCCCTGCCGGTGGTGACCACGCCGCAGAAGTGTCCTGGTTGCGCGAGCTGGGGGTGGCCGGCGGTTACCTGACCGGCCTGCACGTCGACGCGGACACTGTCTCCTACGCGGCGCGGCGCCCCGTGGCTGACTAGGCTGAGGGGCATGGTGGTGGACGGTCCGGTGGTGCAGGTGCGCGGCGAGGCGTACCGGGAGGTGCCGCCCGAGCTGGCCCGGTTCGCTGTCACCGCGACAGCTCGCGACCGGGACCGGGAGGCGACGCTGACCCGGTTGGCCGAGCGGGCCGCGGCGGTCCGGGTGCTGCTGGACGGCTCTGGGCCGGCGGTGGCGCGGCGGGAGACCGGCGACCTGCGGGTGCGGCCGGAGACCCGGCGCTCGGGTGAGCGGGTGGTCGCCTGGCACGGCAGTGTCACCACCACCGTCACGGTCACCGACTTCACGGCGTTGGGTGAGCTGATGCTCCGGCTCGCCGACCAGGACCAGGTCGAGGTGGCCGGCCCGTGGTGGGAGCTTCGTCCGGACAGCCCCGCCCACCGTGCGGCCCGGCACGCCGCGATCAGCGACGCGCTGCTGCGGGCGCGGGAGTACGCGGAGGCGCTGGGCGCCCGGGTCACCTCGTTGATCGAGCTGGCCGATGCGGGCCCCGCCGACCGGCCGATGTTCGCCCGTGCGGCCTTCGGCGGCTGTGGTGGCGCGGGCGGTGGTCCGCCGGAGCTCGAGCTGGACCCGCAGCCGCAGACTGTGCAGGCGGCGGTGCAGGCGCGGTTCACCATCAGCGACCCGGTTCTGGGCTGATGTCGCCGGCCCGGGTGCTGTCCGCCGACGAGTTGGTGGCGCGGGCGTTGGTGCTGGCCGAGGCCGGCCCGCGACAATTGCTCGGCATCGCCGGTGCGCCGGGCGCCGGAAAGTCCACCCTGGCGGAGCGGATCGTCGCCGAGATCGGGTCGGCCGCCTGCCTGGTGCCGATGGACGGCTTCCACCTGGCGCAGTCGCAGCTGGTTCGCCTGGGCCGCGCCGACCGCAAGGGCGCGGTGGACACCTTCGACGCCAACGGGTACGTCTCGCTGCTGCGCCGGCTGCACCGGTTGGAGCCGACGTCGGTCTACGCGCCGGAGTTCCGCCGGGAGTTGGAGGAGCCGGTGGCCGGCGCGATCGAGGTGCCGCCGTCGGTCCGGCTGGTGGTGACCGAGGGCAACTACCTGCTGTTGCCGGACTTTCCCTGGCAGGAGATCCGACCGCTGCTGCACGAGGCGTGGTTTCTCGACCTGGACGCCGAGGTGCGGCACCGCCGGTTGACCGTCCGGCACGAGGCTTTCGGTCGTTCGCCGGAGCAGGCGCGGGCGTGGGCGCTGGGCAGCGACGAGTCGAATGCCGCCCTGATCACCCCCACCGCCGACCGGGCCGACCTGGTGGTCCGCCTGTCGGATCCGCCGACGGTCTAGCCGAGTTCGCGGATCGGCCGGGCCGGGTTGCCGACGGCCACCACGTCGGCGGGCAGGTCCCGGGTGACCACCGCGCCCGCGCCGACGACGGTGTTCGCGCCGATCGTCACGCCGGCCAGCACGATCGCGCCACCGCCGAGCCACACGTTGTCGCCGATGGTGATCGGCCTGGCCGCCTCCCACTTGTCCCGTCGCGGGCCGGCCTCGACCGGATGCGTCGGGGTGAGCAGCTGCACGTTCGGGCCGACCTGGACGTCCGCGCCGAGGGTGATCCGTGCGACGTCGAGGAAGACCGCGTTGTAGTTGACGAAGCTGCGCGGGCCGATCCGGATCTGCCAGCCGTAGTCGCAGTAGAACGGTGGGCGGATCCAGGTGCCCTCGCCCAGTTCGCCGAGGAGTTCCCGCAGTGCCGCGATCCGGGCCTGTGGATCGGCCGCGGGACTGGTGTTGAAGCGTTCCATCAGCCGAGCGGCCCGGTCCAGGTCGGCGATGATCTCGGGATCGTCGGCGATGTATGGCTCGCCGGCGAGCATCTTGTCCTTCATGGAGGTCACCGCCCGATCATGCCGGCCCGGTTCGTCGGCTCGTGGCGGGTCTGTCATTTTCTGGCCTTCATTTTACATACCCAGTATGCAATTCTGATTTGTCAATGTGACTCCATCCATCAAGACGCTTGACGAGGAGGATCCGTTGCACCAGGGAAGAAGATTGGCCGCTCTCGGCCTCGTGTTCGCGCTGGCGCTCTCCGCGCCGGCTCCCGTCTCAGCCGCAACCACCGTGCCCGCCCCACCCGGCGGCACCGGCCCACAGTCCACTCCGGGTGGACCCACCGTCAACCGTTCGACCACCGTCACGCTGATCACCGGTGACCGGGTCACCGTCACCGCGTCCGGCGCCTCGGTCCGGCCCGGCGCCGGTCGCGAGGACGTGCAGTTCCTGGTCCAGCGCGAGCGCGGACGACTCACCGTCACGCCGACGGACGCGCTGCCGTTGCTGCGCTCCGGCCGGGTGGACCGGCGACTCTTCGACGTCACCGGGCTGGTCGAGGCCGGCTACGACGACGCCCACCGCAACACCCTGCCGCTGCTGGTGGCATACGGCTCGGCGGGTACCGCCAAGCGTGCCTCGGCCGCCCTTCCCGGCACGCGGGTCACCCGCGACCTGCCCGTGATTCGCGGTGCCGCCCTGAACAGCGACAAATCCTCCCTCGGCGCGGTGTGGGAAAAGGTCACCACCGGTCCCGCTGCGGCCCGGCTCGACGCGGCGGGGGGCGTCGAGCGGATCTGGCTGGACGGACGTCGACGGGTGACCCTCGACCACAGCGTGCCGCAGATCGGCGCGCCCACCGCCTGGGCGGCCGGGTTCACCGGTACGGGCGTGTCCGTCGCGGTGCTGGACACCGGCGTCGACGCCACCCATCCGGACCTGGCCGGCAAGGTGGCCGAGGCGCGCAACTTCACCGAGGTCGCCGACGCTCGGGACACGGTCGGCCACGGCACCCACGTGGCCTCGACCATCGCAGGCACCGGCGCGGCCTCCGGCGGCAAGTACCGGGGTGTGGCGCCGGACGCGACGCTGCTGGACGGCAAGGTCTGTGAGGACGCCGGCTGCACCGAGTCGGCGATCCTCGCCGGCATGCAGTGGGCCGCGGTGGAGAAGAAGGCCGCCGTGGTCAACATGAGCCTCAGCGGCTGGGACACCCCGGAGGTCGACCCGGTCGAGGAGGCCGTGCAGACCCTGACCGCGCAGACCGGCACGCTGTTCGTCCTCGCCGCCGGCAACGACGGCTCGGACGGCTCGGTCGGCTCCCCGGCCAGCGCCGACGCCGGGCTCGCCGTGGGTGCGGTGGACCGCGACGACGAGCTGGCCGACTTCTCCAGCCGGGGCCCGCGAGTCGGCGACGACGCGCTGAAGCCGGACATCACCGCGCCCGGCGTCGACATCGTCGCCGCACGGTCCGCCAACGGCGTCATCGGCGACCCAGTGGGGGACCGCTACGTCACGCTCTCCGGCACCTCGATGGCCACCCCGCACGTGGCCGGGTCGGCCGCGCTGTTGGCTCAGCAGCACCCGGGATGGCGGGCCGACCGGCTCAAGGCCACTCTGATGGCCGCCGCCAAGCCACACCCGGACCAGACCGCCTACCAGCAGGGAGCCGGGCGGGTCGACGTCGCACACGCGATCACCCAGCAGATCACCACCGACCCGGTCAGCGTCTCGTTCGGGCGTGCCCTGTGGCCGCACGCTGACGACGCCCCGATCACCCGCACGGTGACCTGGCGCAACGACGGCCCGGCCCCGGTGACCGTGGACCTCAGCATCGAGGGCGCCGGCCCCGGCGGTCGGGCGCTGCCGGCTGGCCTCTTCGTCCTGGGCGCCAGCCAACTCACCGTGCCGGCGGGCGGCACGGCCGCCACGACCGTCACCGCTGATACCCGGCTCGGCGACGCCGACGGTTACTGGACCGGGCGGATCGTGGCCCGATCCGGGGCGGCGGTCGCCGTCACTCCGCTGGCCGTGAACCGGGAGGTGGAGAGCTACACGCTCACCGTGGAGCACCTGAACCGCGCCGGCGCGCGCACCGCGGACCACTGGACCGCGCTGGTCGGGATGGACACCTATGGCTCCTGGGACCTCGTCAGTTCCGACGGGGTGGCCACCGCGCGGGTGCCCAAGGGGCACTACGGCCTGAGCGGCCTCGTCTTCGAGCCCGGTCCGGAGGATCAGCAGCCCGGGATGTCCCTGTTGATGCAGCCCGAGGTGACCGTCGAGCGGGACACCCGGATCGTCGTGGACGCCCGGCGGGGCAAGCCGGTGCGGACGACCGTTCCGGACCGGACAGCCGTCCCACAACTGATCGACCTCAGCGGCAACTTCACCGCCGACGACGGCAGTGGGTACGGAATCGGGCTCTGGGCGGAGACGTTCACCGGCCTGACCAGCGGTCAGATCGGCAAGCCGATCTCCGCCGACAAGTTCGTCGCCACCGTCAGCAGCCAGTGGACCAAGCCGGACCCGGTCAACAGCCCGTACCTGTATGCGCTGGCCGAAGCGATTCCTGGCCGGATGCCCACGGGGTTCGTCCGAAACTACACCCGACGGGACCTGGCCACCGTCGTGCACCAGTTCCGCGGTGGTTACCCGGGCATGGCGGCCGAGCGGATCGTGCTCGCCGAGCTGGAGTACAACGTCGGCTATTCCGCGCTGATCCTGCCCACCGTCGTGCCCGGCCAGCGAGTCGAGTACTACAACACCAAGAATGTGAAGTGGGAGTCCGAGGTCTACTTCGGAACACTGGACGAGGAAGGGTGGTTGAGCCCGCAGGCGGCGCTCTTCTCCACCCCCACCGCGTACCGGGCCGGGCGGACGGTCCAGGAGATCTGGAACCAGGCGCCGTACGCATCGTCCTTCCCGAGGCCGCGCTGGCCGCACCAGAGCGTCACCCGGGTCGGCGACACCATCCTGGTCGACGTGCCGATGTTCAGCGACGCGGCCGGGCACCCGGGCGCCTCGCTGAGCGACAGTGAGCACACCGAGCTCTGGCGCAACGGCAAACTGGTCGGCGAGAGCGAGTACGCCGGCTACGGAGAGTTCACAGTGCCACCGGGTGCGGCGGACTACCGGCTCGTCACGTCGTCGAAGCGAAGCTTCACCGACCTGAGCACCGAGGTGGAGTCCAGCTGGACCTTCCGGTCGAGGCACGTCGCCGGTGAGACGCCGGCCCGGCTGCCCCTGTCGGCGGTGCGCTTCGCGCCGCAGCTGCGGGTCGACAACAGCGCTCCGGCCGGCCAGGGCTTCGTCGTACCGGTAACGGTGCAGCGGCAGCCCGGCGCACCGGCCAGCCGAGTGGAGAAGCTCGCCGTCGATGTCTCGTACGACGGCGGGAAGACCTGGAGCAAGGCGAAGCTGGTCCGCACCTCCGCCGACGGCTGGTCAGCCCTTTTGCGGCATCCGGCTGGCGCCGGCCACGTGTCGCTGCGGGCCACCGCCCGGGACACCGCCGGCAACACGGTGACCCAACGGATCATCCAGGCGTACCGGTTGCGCTGAGGCGTACCCCGTCCGGGTCCGCGGCCGAGCGCCGCGGACCCGGCGGGTCCGTCAGTCGTTGGCGTGCAGGGCGGCGTTCAGCTCGATGCCCCGGCCGGTGCGCGGCCGGGCCTCCAGCCCGCCGGTGACCGAGTTGCGCCAGAACAGCAGGCCGTCGACGCCGGACAGCTCCCGGGCCTTGACCACGCGGCCATCGGGGAGCGTGATCTTCGACGCGGCGGTGATGTAGCAGCCGGCCTCGACCACGCAGTCGTCGCCGAGCGAGATCCCGACGCCGGCGTTCGCGCCGACCAGGCTCCGCTCACCGATGCTGATCTTGTCGGTGCCGCCGCCGGAGAGGGTGCCCATGATGGAGGCCCCGCCGCCGATGTCGGAGCCGTCGCCGACCAGCACGCCCTGCACGATCCGCCCCTCGACCATCGAGGTGCCGACGGTGCCGGCGTTGAAGTTCACGAAGCCCTCGTGCATCACTGTGGTGCCGGCGGCCAGGTGGGCGCCGAGGCGGACCCGGTCGGCGTCGGCGATCCGCACACCCGAGGGCACCACGTAGTCGGTCATCCGGGGGAACTTGTCGACCCCGTACACCGACAGGTGCCGGCCGGCGGCCCGCTCGATCACCCGCAGCTCGTCCACCCGCTCCGGAGGGCACGGCCCGGCGGACGTCCAGGCCACGTTGGCCAGCTTGCCGAAGATGCCGTCCAGGTTGAGCTGGTTGGGTCGCACCAGGCGGTGCGAGAGCAGGTGCAACCGGAGGTACGCGTCGGACGCGTCCTTGATCGGGTCGTCCAGCGAGCCGATCACGGTGACCACCTGCACGGTGCGCAGACCGGGCAGGGACCGGTCACCGAGCGCGGCCGGCGGCAGGTCGAGCACGTCCGCCTCGTCCTCGCCGGCGACCAGCGGTAGCTCGCCCAGGCCCAGCTTGCCGGTCGGGTACCAGGTATCGAGCACCTGCTCGTCTGCGGTGACCGTAGCCAGGCCGATGCCCCAGGCGGAATCTGCGGACGTCACTGTTACACCTCTCGGTCACGGCCGGGCTGACCTCGGCTCGCTCCTCGCGCTGACAGACCTGAAGGTACCGTGCGAACCATGGAGAACCCGCTGACCCCCGAGGTCCTCGCCGATCCGGTGCAGCTGACCCGCGCTCTGGTCGACATAGAGTCCGTGTCCCTCAACGAGAAGGCGATCGCCGACTGTGTCGAAGAGGTGCTGCGGGGCGTACCGCACCTGACCACCCACCGGCACGGCAACACGGTGATGGCGCGCACCGACCTCGGTCGGTCGCAGCGTGTCGTGCTGGCCGGGCATCTCGACACGGTGCCGTTGAACAACAACTTTCCGTCGACCATGCGCGGCGACCTGATGTACGGCTGCGGCACCTCCGACATGAAGTCCGGCACCGCGTACGCGCTGCATCTGGCGGTGACGCTGCCCGAGCCGCGCTACGACGTGACGTACTTCTTCTACGAGGCCGAGGAGATCGAGTCCCGGTACAACGGGCTCAACCTCGTCGCCCAGGCATTCCCGGAGTGGTTGCAGGCGGACTTCGCGGTGCTGCTGGAGCCGACGTACGGCATCGTCGAGGCGGGCTGCCAGGGCACCATGCGCTCGGTGGTCACCACGACCGGGGTACGCGCCCACTCGGCGCGCTCCTGGCACGGGGTCAACGCCATCCACGCCGCCGGCGAGGTGCTGCGACGCCTCCAGACGTACGAGGCGCGCCGGGTCACCATTGACGGGTGCGACTACCGCGAGGGCATGAACGCGGTGCGGATCAACGGTGGGGTGGCCGGCAACGTGGTTCCCGACCTCTGTGAGGTCGAGGTCAACTACCGGTTCGCCCCGGACCGCACCCCGGCCGAGGCGGAGGCCCACCTGCGTGAGGTGTTCGCCGGCTTCGAGGTGACCGTCACCGACACGGCTGCCGGTGCCGCGCCCGGGCTTGACGCGGCCCCCGCGAAGGAGTTCCTGGCGGCGGTCGGCGCCGCGCCGATCGGCAAGCTGGGCTGGACGGACGTGGCGCGGTTCGCGGCGATGGGCATCCCGGCGCTGAACTTCGGCCCGGGTGACCCGAACCTCGCTCACCACCCCGACGAGCACGTCGAGATCAGCAAGATCCGCGACGGCGTCGCGACCCTGCACCGCTGGCTGGCCCCGGCCTGACCCGGGCCGCCCCGTCGCGTCCGGTCGCCCTGGTGATCAAGAGGTTTGCGTCAGCCTGGCCCGTTGTCGGCGACGCAAACCTCTTGATCGGCTCCGGATGGGGCGGGGGAACTGGGGGTCGGGTTCTGCTGGCGGGTGCGGCGGCGTTCGGCCACCACGTCTCGGATCCGTCGCTGCATCTGGCGACGGATCCGGATCATCTCGCTGTTACTGATCACGCTGTCTCCTCCCCCGAAGGCGCGCGCCGGGGCATACCCGGTATGTGAATAGTAAGACGTACGGGAGCGCCGAATAGTTGCCCATGATCCCGAACAATTTCTCGGCGTCCCCGCCCCGCGCACCCGAGCGGTGCTGCTCCACTACGGTTGCCCCATGAGCCAGAGCAACGGGCGGGAGGCCGGTCGCGGTCCGGGACAGGAGCGGCATCGCGGTGCGGTCACCCTGCGCAGAGGGGCGATCCCGAGCAGCACCGCCGACCAGCGACTGCTGGATTCACGGGGGCGGGGCGACTGGAAGACCAAGGACGCCTGGCGCGCGCTGCGCATCCTCGCCGAGTTCGTCGAGGGTTTCGACACCCTCGCCGACGTGCCGTCCGCGGTCAGCGTCTTCGGCTCCGCGCGCAGTGCGCCGGACAGCGCCGAGTGTCAGTTGGCTGAGGAGTTGGGCGGCGCGCTGGCCCGAGCCGGCTACGCGGTGATCACCGGAGGTGGGCCCGGAGTGATGGAGGCCGCCAACCGCGGCGCCAGCGAGGCCGGTGGGCTCTCCGTGGGTCTCGGCATCGAGCTTCCGTTCGAACAGGGCATCAACGACTGGGTCGACCTGGCCATCGACTTCCGCTACTTCTTCGCCCGCAAGACGATGTTCGTCAAGTACGCCCAGGCGTTCGTCGTGCTGCCCGGTGGGTTCGGCACCATGGACGAGTTGTTCGAGGCGCTCACCCTGGTGCAGACCGGCAAGGTCACCCGGTTCCCGGTGGTGCTCATGGGGGTCGCCTACTGGCAGGGTCTGCTGGACTGGCTGCGCGACACGATGGCCGCCACCGGCAAGATCGGGCCGGTCGACCTGGACCTGATCTGCCTCACCGACGACGTCAACGAGGCGGTCCGGTACATCGTCGCGTCGGAGGCCGCGCTCTCCGCCGAGCAGGAGGCGGTCCGCGAGGAGGCTGTCGCGCGCACCGGCGTTGACCAGCAGGCCGCTGCCGAGCAGGCTCGGGACCACGACTGATGGCGGCGATCTGCGTCTTCTGCGCCTCCTCTCGTACCCTCGATCAGCGCTGGTTGGACCTGGCCGCAGAGACCGGCGCGGAGCTGGCCCGGCGCGGGCACACGGTGGTCAGCGGTGGTGGCTGTGTCGGCATGATGGGCGCGCTGGCGGACGGCGCCCGATCCGCCGGTGGGCGCACCGTCGGCGTGATCCCGCAGTCGCTGGTCGACCTGGAGGTCGCCGACCTGGCCTCGGACGAGCTGCTGGTGACCGACTCGATGGCCAGCCGTAAGACCCTGATGATCGACAAGTCGGATGCCTTCCTCACCCTGCCCGGCGGGCTGGGCACCCTGGACGAGTTGTTCGAGGTGTGGACCACCGCCA
Source organism: Micromonospora sp. NPDC051227 (assembly GCF_044455385.1). Classification (NCBI taxonomy): domain Bacteria; kingdom Bacillati; phylum Actinomycetota; class Actinomycetes; order Micromonosporales; family Micromonosporaceae; genus Micromonospora; species Micromonospora sp. NPDC051227. The sequence goes on along the minus strand of NZ_JBITET010000007.1, from coordinate 327,310 downwards.
CCCTCGCCCTGCACACCAAGCCGATGGTGCTGATCGACACCGACGGGTTCTACCGCCCCCTGCTGGACTGGCTCGACGCGCTGGCCGACCAGACCTTCCTCAAGCCCGCCGGCCGCGACCTCCTGACGGTCGCCACCACCGTCACCGAGGCCCTCGACGTCCTGGAATCCCACCTAACCTGACCCACCCCCAGACCCCGGCCCGGCCGCGGTGTTCATGAAGTTGGCGACGTCGCTGTCGGCGTGTCGCGCTGCCAACTTCATGATCGACGGGGTGGGTTGGGGTGGGGTTCGGGGATTGGGTGGGTGTCGTATGGGTCTGATGGGATGAGCTGATGCAGGCGTACCGGTTGGTGCGGCGGCCCGGAGGGCCGGCGCGGGGGGACGGGACGACGCCTGACAGCGCTTCCGTGCCCGCCAGCGGCGACTTGTCCGGGGGCGGTGTCGGCGCGTCGGGTGGGCCCCATGCCGTGGCTGGGCCCGAGCTGGCCGTCGGCGGCGGCTGGCGGGCCGATCCGGTGCAGGCCGAGGTGGTCGGGCACACCGACGGGCCGATGCTCGTGCTCGGCGGCCCGGGCACCGGCAAGACCAGCACGCTGGTCGAGGCGGTCGCCGCCCGGGTCGCCGACGGGGTCGACCCCGAACGGATCCTGGTGCTGACCTTCGGCCGTCGGGGCGCCACCGCGCTGCGACAGCGCATCGAGGCCCGGATCGCGCAGGACGGCCACCGGGTGCTGCGCGAGCCGCTGGTGCGCACCTTCCCGGCGTACGCCTTCGGGTTGCTCCGCCGCGCCGCAGCCGAACGGGGCGAACCGTCGCCCCGGCTGCTCACCGGCCCCGAGCAGGATCTGATCATCCGTGAGCTGCTGGACGTGGTGGGCGAGGAGCCCGAGGACGACCCGGTCGGCTGGCCGACCGACCTGCGCCCCGCCCTGCGCACCCGGGCGTTCGCCGGTCAGCTGCGCGACCTGCTCATGCGCGCCGCCGAGCGCGGCGTGGGCCCGATCGACCTGGCCCGCCTGGGTGAGAAGCTCGGCCGCGCCGACTGGCCGGCCGCCGCCCGCTTCCTCCGCGAGTACGTCGCCGTGCTCGCGCTGCGCGATGTCAGCAACCGGGGCTCCATCGCGTACGACCCGGCGGAGCTGGTCCGGGCGGCCACCGGGCTGCTGCGCGACGACGAGGAGTTGCTGGCCGCCGAGCGTCGTCGGCTCGCGCACGTCTACCTCGACGAGCTGGCCGACACCGACCCCGCCCAACTGGAGCTGCTCTCGGTCATCGCCGGCGGTGGCAAGTCGCTTGTCGCGTTCGCCGATCCGGATTCGTCCACGTACGCCTTCCGGGGCGCCGACCCGGCCGGGGTGGCGACCTTCCCGCACCGCTTCCGGACGGCATCCGGGGCGCCGGCCGCGCAGGTGCTGCTGACCACGTCGTACCGGGCCGGGCCGGGTCTGCTCGCGGCGATCGCCCGGCTGGGTCGCCGGCTGCGGGGTCCGGCCGCGCACCGTCGGCTGCACCCCCTGCCGGACGCGCCGCCCGGCGTGGTCGAGGTGCACACCTTCCGCTCGGCGACCAGCGAGGCCGCCTGGCTGGCCCATGCGCTGCGCTCGGCCCACCTGCTCGACGGCGTGCCCTGGTCACGGATGGCGGTGCTGGTGCGGTCGACAGCGTTGCAGCTGCCCACCCTGCGACGGGCGCTGCACGCTGCCGGCGTACCCACAGTGGTGCACGGTGAGGATCTGCCCCTGCATCTGCAACCGGCGGTCGCGCCGCTGCTGCTCCTGCTGCGCTGCGCGCTGGAGCCGGAACGACTCGACGAGGAGGCGGCCGTCGCGCTGCTGCACTCGCCGCTCGGCGGGGCCGACCCGCTGGCCGAGCGGCGGCTGCGGCAGGGCCTGCGCGCGCTCGCGTTGGCCGGCGGCGACCGACGCCCCTCCGGGGAGCTGATCGTCGAGGCGTTGCAGGATCCGGAGGAGTTGGCCGGCATCGAACGGCGCTGGGCGGAGCCGGCGCAGGCGGTGGCCGGGCTGCTGGCCATCGCACGCGAAGCCGCCGCCCGGCCGGGTGCGACAGCCGAGGACGTGCTCTGGGCCGTCTGGCACGCCAGTGGTCTCGCCGAGCGGTGGGCCGGCGCGATCAACCAGGGGCGTCCGGAGGCCGGCGAGGGCGACCTGGCTCGACGTCGGCGGGCCGAGGCTGCCGACCGCGACCTGGACGCCGTGCTGGTCCTCTTCGACGCGGCGGCCCGGTTCACCGACCGGCTGCCCGGCGCACGTACCGAGGTCTTCCTCGACCACGTGCTCGCCCAGGACCTGCCGGCCGACACCATCGCCCCGACCGCCGACCGGGGTGCGGCGGTACGCCTGCTCACCGCGCACGCCGCGAAGGGCCTGGAATGGGACCTGGTCGCGGTGGCCGGCGTGCAGGAGGGCATCTGGCCGGACCTGCGGCTGCGCGGCAGCCTGCTCGGCTCCGAGCGACTGGTCGACATGCTGGCCGGCCGGTCGGTCGACGGGGCGACAGCGGCGAACGTGGTGGGTCAGACCTCGGCGTTGCTGGACGAGGAACGTCGGCTCTTCCACGTCGCCATCAGTCGGGCCCGGCACCGGCTGCTGGTCAGCGCCGTGGCGTCGGCCGCCGTCGGCGGCGACGACCACGAGGAGCAGCCCAGCCGGTTCCTGCACGAACTGGGCCCGAGCACACCGCCGCCGACCCCGCCGAGCACACCGCCGACAGCGCCCGGCCCGCCGCCGACCCCGCCGAACACGCCGCCAACCACGCCGACAGCGCCCGGCCCACCGCCCGGTCCCCGCACCGAGCCGTCCTCCGGCGGCACCGGCGGCTCTGCAGTGGGTGAGACCGGCGACGAGGAGCCGGGCCGCCCCGGGGCACTGCCGGTGACCCGTCCACCCCGGGCGCTCACCCTGCCGGCGTTGGTCGCGGAACTGCGTACCGCCATCACCGACCCGGCCGCCCCGGCGGCCCGGCGGCGCGCCGCGGCGGCCGAGCTGGCCCGGCTCGCCGCCGCCGGGGTGCCCGGCGCGCACCCCGACGACTGGTGGGGGCTGCGGGTGCTCTCCGACGACCGGCCGCTGGTCGACGACGGTGACCCGGTGCGGGTCACCCCGTCGGCCATGGAGAGCGCGTTGCGGTGCAGCCTGCGCTGGCTGCTGGAACGGCACGGCGGTAGCGGCCCGACCAGCACCGCGCAGGGGGTGGGCAACCTGGTGCACGCTGCCGCGATGCTCGCCGAGGACGCCAGCGCCGACCGGGGCGCGCTGCTCGACTACGTGGCCGCCCGGTTCGACGCGATCGAGCTGGCGGCCCGGTGGATGGCCGGGCCGGAGCGGGAACGCGCCGAGGCGATGGTCGACAAGTTGCTGCGCTGGCTGGCCACCAATCCGCGTCGGTTGCTCGCCATCGAGCACGAGTTCGCCGTCCGCCTGGACGACCCGAACCGACCCGTCGACCTGACCGGCCGGGTCGACCGGCTGGAGGTCGACGAGGCCGGGCGGCTCGTGGTGATCGACCTGAAGACGGGCAAGTCCACAGCTGTCACCGGCACCGACCTGGCGGAGCACCCACAGCTCGGCGCGTACCAGGCGGCGGTGGAGGCGGGGGCGTTCGCCGAGTTCGGTGACGAGTCCGGGGGTGCCGCGCTGGTGCAGCTCGGGACCTCCGCCAAGGACGCCAGGGAGCAGAATCAGCCCGCTGCCAGCGAGGGCCCGGCGGCCGGTTGGGCGACCGCGCTGGTCCGGCGGACCGCCGATACGATGGCAGCCGCCACGTTCGCCGCGGTGGCCAACTCGAAGTGCCGGGTCTGCCCGGTGCGCACCAGCTGCCCGGTCTCCGGGCAGGGTCGCCAGGTCGTCGAGCCGCCCACCGTTCGACGCACAGGTGAGGGCGAGGAGTGAGCTTGCGAGCCCAGTCGCGCGTGAGGGCGAGGAGTGCGCCGGTGTTGGGAACCGAGACGGCACCGTGAGTCAGCCCACCCTGTTCGGCGCGGGCCCCGCGCCGACACCCCGACTCGCGGACTCCGGCCCCCGGTACACACCGGTGGAGCTGGCCAAGCTGCTGCGGTTGCCGGCGCCCACCCGGGAGCAGGCCGCGATCATCGCCGCTCCGGTGGAGCCGCTGCTGGTGGTCGCCGGCGCCGGGTCGGGCAAGACCGAGACGATGGCCGCCCGGGTGGTCTGGCTGGTGGCCAACTCGTACGTTCGGCCTGAGCAGATCCTCGGGCTGACCTTCACCCGCAAGGCCGCCGGTGAGCTGGCCCATCGGGTACGGACCCGGCTCGACCAGCTGATCCGCCGACTCGGCCGGCAGGGACGGGACCCGCTGGGCGATCCGCTCGCGGGAGAGCCCACCGTCTCGACCTACCACTCGTACGCGGGGCGGATCGTCACCGAGCACGGGCTGCGGGCCGGCTACGAGCCGTCCACCCGGCTGCTCACCGAGGCGTCCCGCTGGCAGTTGGTCGACCTGTTGGTGCGCAACTACGACGGCGACATGTCCGAGGTGGACCGGATGCCGAGCACCATCACCGACGCGGTGCTGGCGCTGGCCGGGGAGCTGGACGAGCACCTGGTCGCGCCGGACGACCTGGCGGCCTGGACCGGTCGGTTCTTCGCCGAGGTGCAGTCCCGGCCGGGTCGGGTCTACGCCGACGTGCGTAAGGCGCTCACCCTCCAGCAGACCCGGTTGCGCCTGTTGCCGCTGGTGCGGGCGTACGCCCGGCGCAAGGAGGACTTCGAGGCGATGGACTTCGCCGACCAGCTCGCCCGGGCGGCCCGGGTGGCCCGGGACCATCCGGGGGTCGGCGTGATCGAGCGGGACCGCTTCCGGGTGGTGCTGCTCGACGAGTACCAGGACACCAGCCACGCCCAGGTGGTGTTGCTCAACGCGTTGTTCGGTGGCGGGCACCCGGTGACCGCGGTGGGCGACCCGTGCCAGTCGATCTACGGCTGGCGGGGGGCCAGCGCGGGCACCCTGGACCGGTTCCCCACCGAGTTCGCCCGCGCCAACGGTGAGCCGGCCCCGGCGCTGGGGCTCACCACGAGTTGGCGCAACCGCCCGGAGATCCTCCGGGTGGCGAACGCGCTCTCCACCCCGCTGCGGGCGGCGGGTGCCCGGGTGCCGGAGCTGCGCTCCGCGCTGACCGTCCGGGACCCGATCCCGCACCGCAGCCCGGGCGGCGCGGCCGGCGGTACCGTGCACTGCGCGATGCTGCCCACGTACGCCGACGAGGCCGACTGGATCGCCGACAGTGTGCTCGCCGCTTGGCGTGGGGCGGCCGGGATGCCGGGCGCGGCCCCGGAACACATCCCGGTGGCGCGGCGTCCGACGACAGCCGTGCTGGTCCGGGTGCGCAGCCAGATCCCGGCGATCGAGTCGGCGCTGCGTGAGCGTGGCCTACCGGTCGAGGTGGTCGGGCTGGGGGGCCTGCTGGACACCCCCGAGGTACGCGACGTGGTCTGCACGCTGCGGGTGCTGGCCGACCCGACCGACGGCGCCGCGCTGCTGCGGTTGCTCACCGGCGCCCGTTGGCGGATCGGGCCACGTGACCTGGTGGCGTTGCACCGGCGGGCACGGGCCATCGCGAACGCCCGGCGACAGGTGGCCGCGGACGAGGCCGCGGAGATCAGCCCCGACCTGTTGGACGAGGCGACCCTGGTGGAGGCGTTGGCCGACCTCGGGCCGGCGCAGGCGTACTCGGCGGAGGGGTTCGCGCGGCTGCGCGCGTACGGCCGGGAGTTGGCGCTGCTGCGCTACCGGCTGGACCAGGCGCTGCCGGACCTCATCGCGGACATCGAGCGGACCATCGGCCTGGACGTGGAGGTCGCGGTGCGGGCCGGCCGGGACGGCGCCGGCGACGCGGGCCTGGCCCGGGGGCATCTGGACGCGCTCGGCGACGTCGCGGCCCGGTTCAGCGGGGAGACGCCCGGCGCGACCCTGTCCGGGTTCCTGTCCTACCTGGCCGCCGCCGAGGACGAGGAGCGCGGTCTGGCGCCGGGCGAGGTCGAGGTGGTGGAGGGCGCGGTGCAGGTGGTCACCGCGCACGCCGCCAAGGGCCTGGAGTGGGACGTCGTTGCGGTGGCCGGGCTCAGTCGTGGTCTGTGGCCGGGGCCGGTCCGCAACTCCGACCACTGGCTGGGTGGGCTGGGCGTGCTGCCGTTCCCGCTGCGCGGCGATGCCGACGGGCTGCCCGAGTTGGCACTCGACGAGGCGGGGGACCAGCGGGCCGTGGCGCGGGCGGTGACCGACTTCACCGACGCGTGGCGGGCCCACGACGAGCGGGAGGAACGCCGGCTGACGTACGTGGCTGTCACCCGACCGCGCCGGCTGCTGCTCTGCTCCGGTTACTGGTGGGGAGAGGGCACGAAGCGACCGCGAGGTCCGTCGGTCTTCCTGCGGGAGGTGTACGACGCCTGCCTCGACGGCGATCCGGGGCACCTGATCGACGTGTGGGCGCCGGAGCCGACCCCCGACGCGACGAACCCCACGGCCGAGGTGGTGCTTCGCGCGGAGTGGCCGGCCGACCCGCTGGGCGGTCGCCGGCCGGCGTTGGCCGAGGCGGCCGGGCTGGTGCGTCGCCTGATGGCCGACGGTCCGGCGGCGGCGCTCCCCGGGCCGGTCGGGCCGGTGCTTGCCGGGCCGGTCACGCCGATCGGGTCGACGGTCGAGCCGGTCGAGCCGGAGGTTGATCCGGAGGTGGCGCGCTGGCAGCGCGAGGCGGACCTGCTGTTGGCGGAGCGCGCCGAGCTGACCCGGCTCTCCGGTGCGGTCGAGGTGGCGCTGCCCGGGGCGCTAAGCGTCACTCAGCTGGTCGCGCTGCGGCGCGATCCGGCGGCGCTGGCCCGTACGCTGCGTCGCCCGGTGCCGGCCGAACCCAACCCGTACGCCCGTCGAGGCACCGCCTTCCACGCCTGGCTGGAGCAGCGCTTCGGCGCCGACCGCCTGTTGGACCTGGACGAGCTGCCGGGCGCGGCCGACGCCGATGCCGCACCCGACGAGGCGCTGGTCGAGCTTCAGGAGCGGTTCCTGGCCAGCGAGTGGGCCGACAGGTCCCCGGTGGAGGTGGAGGTGCCCTTCGCCACGGTGATCGCCGGAGTGGTGGTGCGGGGCCGGATGGACGCGGTCTTCGCCCGGCCGGGTGGCCGGTTCGACGTGGTCGACTGGAAGACCGGCGCGCAGCCCACCGGGCCGGCGGCCGACGTGGCCGCCGTGCAGTTGGCCGTCTACCGGCTGGCCTGGGCGGAACTTGCCGGCGTGCCGGTCGACACTGTGGGCGCGGCGTTCCACTACGTCCGGCACGGGGTGACCGTTCGGCCCGCCGACCTGCTGGATGTGACCGGCCTCACCGCCATGATCGCCCAGTTGCCCGAAGATTCCGCCCAAGCTTGACCATGGCGGGGGGAGCTGTGGTAGCTTATCCGGGTTGCAGTTTTGGTTACCAGAGACTCTGTGTGCGCCTGGCGGGAATTGTGGCCCCAGGCGCTCTTTGTTGTGTCCGGAGTTCTCCGGGCGGGGCGACCAGAAGCGACAGGCGATTCGCGCATCCCCGCGCGGAGCGCTCCTCTTCGGGCACGCAACAAGTGCGTGTCCGACGTTCCGTCAAGGAGACGAAACACATGGCTATTGGCACCGTGAAGTGGTTCAACGCTGACAAGGGCTTCGGCTTCATCACCCCGGACGGCGGCGGCGCTGACGTCTTCGCCCACTTCTCGGCGATCCAGTCCTCCGGCTACCGGAGCCTGGACGAGAACCAGCGGGTCGAGTTCGAGGTGACCCAGGGCCAGAAGGGCCCGCAGGCGGAGAACATCCGCCCGCTCTGATCTTCGGATCGGTCAGCATTACCTGTCCCGCCCTCCGGGTGTGACGGTGACGGGACCGGCCCGCCCCGCTGTCGCCTGCCTACGCAGGCGGCGGCCCGGCGGCGGGCCGGCCTGTACTCCCTTTCGGTTCGTGCTTGTGAGTCCTGGCGGCCTTTTTCCGCTGGTGACAGCGCCGACTTCGGCGCCCTCCCTCGACACGTTCCGCGTCGAGGAAGGCTTTTCGCATGACCACAGTTATTCCGTCGTTCGCTCATACCGGTCTGGCACCGGCGCTGCTCACCGCGCTGACCACGCAGGGCATCACCGAGCCGTTCCCGATCCAGACGGCGACGCTGCCCGACTCGCTCGCGGGCCGGGACGTGCTGGGCCGGGGTCGTACCGGCTCCGGTAAGACCCTCGCCTTCGGGCTTCCGCTGCTGTCCCGCACCGCCGGCCGTAAGGCGCGGCCGGGCCGCCCGCTGGCCCTGGTGCTGGTGCCGACCCGCGAGCTCGCTCAGCAGGTCACCACCGCCCTGGCCCCGTACGCCCGCGCCGTCGGGCTGCGCTGCGCCACAGTGGTCGGCGGCCTGTCGTTGCAGCGGCAGGCGGACGCCCTGCGCGCCGGCGCCGAGGTGGTCGTCGCCACCCCCGGCCGGCTGCACGACCTGATCAACCGTGGCGACGCTCGGCTCGACCAGGTCGAGATCACCGTCCTGGACGAGGCCGACCAGATGGCCGACATGGGCTTCCTGCCGCAGGTCACCAAGCTGCTGGAGCAGGTCGCGCCGCAGGGGCAGCGGATGCTCTTCTCCGCGACCCTGGACGGTGGCGTGGACCGGCTGGTCCGCCGCTTCCTGAGCAACCCGGTCACCCACTCGGTCGACCCGGGCACCGCCACCGTCACCGCGATGACCCACCACGTGCTGCACGTCGACGCGCTGGACAAGCCCGACGCGCTGACCCGGATCGCCGCCCGTGAGGGCCGCACCATCCTGTTCATGGGCACCAAGCACCGGGCCGACCGGCTGGCTCGCCAGTTGCTCTCCAAGGGCGTACGCGCGGCCGCGCTGCACGGTGGCAAGTCCCAGCCTCAGCGCACCCGGATCCTGGAGCAGTTCCGCAACGGTCAGGTGACCGCCCTGGTCGCCACCGACGTGGCGGCCCGTGGCATCCACGTGGACGGCCTGGACATGGTGGTCAACGTGGACCCGCCGACCGAGGCGAAGGACTACCTGCACCGGGGCGGCCGTACCGCCCGGGCCGGTGAGTCCGGTTCCGTGGTCACCCTGGTCCTGCCGGAGCAGCGTCGGGACGTGTCCCGGCTGATGGCCACCGCCGGTATCCGGCCCGAGTCGGTCCAGGTGCGCCTGGGTGACGGAGCGCTGGCCCGGGTGACCGGTGCCCGCGAGCCGTCCGGTGTGCCGGTGACCATCGTCGCTCCGCCGGCGCCCGCCTCTCGGGCCCGTACCTCCGGTGGCGCGTCCACCGATGGTGGCGCCCGTCCGGCGCACCGCGCGTCGGGCCGGTCCCGTCGCCCGCGTCGCCCGCGTACCGTCTGATCTTCTGCGCGTCGACCGACCCGTCCCGCTTCGGCGAGGCGGGTCGGTCTTGTCTGCGCGGTGTTCCGGGCCGGTCGGCTGTCCGTGCGGCGCGACCGGTCAGCCGGCCGCGCCGGGTGGCCCCTCTGCTGAGTCGGTAATCAGCCTCTGCTGGGTCGGCTGGCCGACTGCGCCCCGGCCGGTCGTGGTCGAGGCTGACCGATGGGGGAAGTCGGGCGGGGGGCCCGGCACGGGAGGGGTGACCATGGCGGGCGAAGCCGGCTCGGGCGCACTGCGTGAACTGATCCTGGTGGTCGCGGTCGCGCTCGCCGGGTTGTTGCTCGCCATGGTTGCGGCCTTCGCGCCCTGGCATGCCACCCCGGCGGGTAACGCTCCCGCCGGTCTGGTGGAGCTGCACAGTCCTGGCGACCCGGGCCTCGGCCCGGCGACCGCACACGTGGGCTGAGCAGCGACCGGCCTACCGGTGCCGGCGGAGGGGCAGGCCCGGTCAGGATCGGTACGAGGTGTGGTCGGGTCGGCGGGGCACCGGCCCGACCACATCGCCCCCGCGCCCCTCTCCCGGCGCCGATCTTGCACTTTCGGATGTCGATATGATTCGGATGTCTCTTATGCGGGGACAGTAAGTGCAAGATCGCGGAGTGGGACGTGTGGCGATCGCCCCGTGCACCGCCAGCCAGACGTCGGTGAGCCCGGCTGCCACTCCGTGATAGCCGGCCCGCTCGGTTGGCAGGCCGCGGACCGTGGTGAGCGAGCCGCCGACCGCACGCAGCACGTCTCCAACGGTGATCTCGTCGGCTGGGCGCGGGTCAGCGCGTACCCGCCGTCGGCGCCGCGATGGCTGTGCAGCAGACCGGCCCGGCGCAGGTCGAGCAGGATGCCCTGGAGGAAGCTGAGCGGAATGTCCTGCACCTCGGCCAGGCTGGCCGCCTTCACCAACTCGCCGACCCGGTCGCCGTCGCCGCCACCACCGGCGGCGGCGACGGCGAGCAACGCCCGGAGCGCGTAGTCGCTGCGCGCGGAGACGAACACGTCACTGACCAGCCTGGTCCAGTACGCCCCAGCGGCGCCGGATCGCCTTGTCCGCCGCGCCGAACGCGGCGTCCACGACGAGGCCGACGACCAGGATGACGATCATCGTGGAGAGTAGCCAGGGCGCGTCGGACAACTCGCGGGAGTAGGTGAGCTGGGCGCCGAGCGAGGTCTGTGAGATACCGCTCACGAGCAGCTCACCGGCCATCAGGCTGCGCCAGGAGAAGGCCCAGCCCTGCTTGAGACCGGCGACGATCGCCGGCAGGGCGGCCGGCGCGATGACGTACCGGTAGAGGTTGAGTCCCCGGGCGCCCAGGTTGCGGCCGGCGCGCACCAGCAGCGGCGGCACGTAGTCCACCCCGGAGATCACCCCGTTGGCGATGGACGGCGCCGCGCCGAGCACCACCACGAAGAAGATCGCCTTCTCGCTCAGCTCGAAGAGCAGGATGGCCAGCGGGAACCAGGCGATCGACGGCATGGTCTGCAATGCGGTGATCATCGAGCCGATGGCGGCGCGCAGCACAGTGGACCGGGCCACCGCGAGGCCGAGCAGCAGGCCGACGGCGACCGAGAAGACGTACCCGAGGGCGGCCCGTTGCAGCGTGGTGAGCAGGCCGTCCCAGAGCTGCGGGCCCTGGGCCTGGGCCACCAGTTCGCGGCCGACCTCCAGCGGTGGCGGCAGTGAGTACGGCGGCTTCCAGCCCGTCCAGACGACGATCTGCCAGGCGGCGATGGCGATGGCCAGCGCGGCGAGCTTGGGCCAGATGGCCGCCCAGATCCGGGCACCCCGGGAGACCTCCTTGTCCCGGCCGGCGATCTCCAGCGCGTCGAGGCCGGTGATCTCCGCGTCGGTACGCGCCGAACTGGTGAGGGTGTCACTGGCCATGGCGGCCCACCTCCGTACGGAGCCGCTCGGTGACCTCGGCGGCGATGGCGGCGACCTCGGGGGAGTCGATCCGGCGAGGGCGCGGGATGTTCACCTCGGTGGAGTAGATGATCCGGCCGGGTCGGCTGGAGAGCAGGATGATCCGGTCGGCCAGCCGGGCCGCCTCGCGGACGTTGTGCGTCACGAAGAGCACCGAGAGTTTGCGCTCGGACCAGATCCGTTCCAGCTCGTCGTGCAGGATGTCCCGGGTCATCGCGTCCAGCGCGCCGAAGGGCTCGTCCATCAGCAACACCGGCGTGTCCAGGGCCAGGGTGCGGGCCAGCGCGACCCGTTGCCGCATCCCGCCGGAGAGCTCGTGCGGGCGCTTACGGCCGAAGTCGGCCAGGTGCACAGTGCGCAGCAGCTCCGCGACCCGCTCGTGACGCTGGGCCCGGGGGAGCCGACGCAGCTTGAGCGGCACCTCCACATTGGCGTCGACGGTCAGCCACGGGAAGAGCGCCGGCTCCTGGAACATCAGGCCCGGGTTGGCGTCGCCGGCCAGGCTGATCCGCCCACCGCTGACCCGGTCCAGCCCGGCCACCAGGTTGAGCAGGGTGCTCTTGCCGCAGCCGGACGCGCCGACCAGGCAGACGAACTCGCCGGGCGCGACGTTCAGCGACACACCGTCCAGGGCCAGGACGGCGTTCGCCCCGCGCCCGTACACCTTGGTCACGCCGGAGAGCGTGACCGCTGTGGTCGCGCTCTGCGGCGCCGTCGTTGTCGACGTCATGGCTGGACGACCTCGGGCTTGCCCTGCGCCTTGAGCGCGTTGTTGAGGTACTTCAGGTCGTACAGGCCCTTGAGGTCCACCGGCTCGGTCAGGTCCACGTCGACGGCGTGGTCGAGCCCGGCCTTGAGGGAGGACGAGATCGGGTCGTTGGTGAACTCCAACGTCGGCCACGCCTGCTTGATCAGCTTCAGGTCCAGCGGCTTGCCAGTGATCTTGCCAATCGCGTCGGAGATGGCCTGCTGCGCCTCCTCCGGCCTGGTGTTGACGAACTCGTTGGCGGCCACCTGACCGTCGACCAGCTTCTGCACCACGCCCGGGTGCGCCTTGAGGAACTTGGTGCTCACCAGCAGGTTGGTGATGACGAACTTCTTGTCCGGCCACAGGTCGCGCTCGTCGATCAGCACCTTGCCGCCGGCGTTGACCAGGCGGGAGACGAACGGCTCGGGCACCCAGGCGCCGTCGATCGCGCCGCTGTTGAACGTCTCGATGGTCTGGGCGTTCTCCTGCGGCACGATCTTGACGTCACCACCACCCTCCTTGGTGGTGGTGAGGCCCTGCTGCTTGAGCCAGTAACGGATCGCCACGTCCTGGGTGTTGCCCAACTGCGGGGTGGCGATCTTCTTGCCCTTCAGGTCCTGCGTGCCGGTGATGCCGGGCTTGACGACCAGCGCCACGCCGCCGGAGGCCGCGCCGGAGATGACCCGGACGGCCTCACCCTTGGACTTGGAGAAGGCGTTGACTGTCGGGTTCGGACCGATGTAGGTGGCGTCCAGCGCGCCGGAGAAGACCGCCTCGATGGCGGCCGGGCCGGCGTTGAAGGTTTTCGGGTCCAGCTTGACGTTGGTGCCGAGCTTCTCCGCGAAAATGCCCTTCTCCACGCCGATGACCGCCGGCGCGTGGGTGATGTTGGGGAAGTAGCCAAGGCGCAGCGTCACCGGGCCGGAGCTGCCGCCCGCGCCCTCGCTGTCGTCGCCGCACGCGGCAGTGCTGCCCAGTGTCGCCGCGCCGAGGGCGGCGAGGGTGGCCAGGGTGACCAACCGGCGCAGGGGGAGCCGTCTCATCGTCCATCCAATCCGCAGTATTCCTACTTAGTTGGTAGGAAGAGTGGGTCAGGCTGCGGTCAGCGTCAAGACCCATCCACATGACGGGATGGCGCGTCTCAGTTATGTCGGCATTTCCTACCAGCTTGCTAGGCAGCTACGCCGAGGTCGCGGCTCCGAATCGACGAGTACGCCGCGCTCGGCGTCGACGAGTTCATCCTCTCCGGCTGGCCGCACCGTGAGGAGGCCGAGCGGGTCGGCGCCGAAGTGCTGCCCCAGGTGACGGCCCCTGTCGCGGCGGCTCCGGGAAGGTCGCGGGTGGCGGAGGTGTCGACGCGCTAGGGTCGACTCCGTGGCGGCGCGGAGATCCAGAATTCCAGCGACGAAGTATCCGGTCGAGCGGTTCACCCTCGACAACGGCCTGCGGGTGGTGCTCACCCCCGATCGCAGTGCCCCGGTGATCGGGGTGGCGGTGGTCTACGACGTCGGCATCCGCTCGGAGCCGGAGGGGCGTAGCGGCTTCGCCCACCTCTTCGAGCACCTGATGTTCCAGGGCTCGGAGAACCTGGAGAAGCTGGCCCACTTCCGGCACGTGCAGGGCGCGGGTGGCACCTTCAACGGCTCCACCCACCTGGACTACACCGACTACTTCGAGACGCTGCCGAGTAACGCGCTGGAGCGCGCGCTGTTCCTGGAGGCGGACCGGATGCGCGGCCCCCGGCTGACCGAGGAGAACCTGCGCAACCAGGTCGACGTGGTCAAGGAGGAGATCCGGGTCAACGTCCTCAACCGGCCGTACGGCGGCTTCCCCTGGCTCACTCTGCCGCCGGTCATGTTCGACACCTTCCCGAACGCCCACGACGGCTACGGCTCCTTCGACGACCTGGAGTCGGCGACCGTCGCCGACGCCGCGGACTTCTTCCGCCGCTACTACGCCAGCGGCAACGCCGTGCTGGCCGTCAGCGGCGACATCGACGTGGCCGAGGCAACCGAGCTGGTCACCCGGCACTTCGGCGACGTGCCGGCCCGACCGGCACCGAAGCGGCCCGACTTCACCGAGCCCGACCTGAGCGCCGAGCGGCGCACCTCGTACACCGATGCCCTGGCGCCGCTGCCGGCGGTGGCCGGCGCCTGGCGCGTGCCCGACCCGGTCACCGACTTCGCCGGCTACCTGCCGTACGTGGTGCTGGCCGAGGTGCTCACCGACGGCGACGCGTCGCGGCTGGTCGAGCGGCTGGTGCAGCGGGACCGCACGGTGACCAGCCTCGGCGGATACCTCGGTTTCATGGGCGAACCGTTCGACGTACGCGATCCCACGGCGCTGCTTTTGCAGGCGCACCTGCCGCCCGGCGGCGATGTGGACAAGGTGCTGCGCACCATCGACGAGGAGCTGGACCGGCTGGCCACCGACGGGCTGACCGACGGTGAGCTGGCCCGCACCCAGGCCCGGATGGCGACCCACCTGCTGCGGGACACCGACGCGGTGCTCGGTCGGGCGCTGCGGATGGCCGTGCTGGAGCAGCAACGCGGCGAACCGGGCCTGCTCAACGAGTTGCCCCGGCTGGTCGGCGAGGTCACCGAGGAGCAGGTCCGGGCCGCCGCGGCCACCCTGCGCCCGGAGCGCCGGGCCGCCATCGAGGTCATTGCCGGAGGCGCCCGATGAGTGTCACCACCGCTCCTGCCGGCCCGCGTACGCTGCCGCCGCTCGGGCCGACCCGCAAGCTCAAGGTGCCCAAGCAGTCCGAGCGCACGCTGCGCAACGGTCTCACCGTGATCGCCGTACGCCGGCCCGCCGTACCCCTTGTCGAACTGCGCCTCTGGGTGCCGTTCGGCCGGGTCCACCTGGCCCGCGGCGCGATGCTCTCGCAGACCATGCTCTCCGGCACCGAGTCGATGACCAGCGTGCAGATCGCCGCCGAGTTGCAGAAGGTGGGCGGCGGGCTCTCCGCGGGCGTCGACCCGGACCGGCTGATGCTCTCCGGCGCCGGCCTGGTCACCGGCCTGGACCGGATGCTGGAGCTGCTGGCCGAGGTGCTGACCGGCGCCAGCTACCCCAGTGACGAGGTGGCCACCGAACGGGACCGGCTGGTCGACCGGATCCAGGTGGCGCAGAGCCAGCCTTCGCACCTGGCCCGGGAGGCGCTGCTCAAGCGGATTTACGGCCGGCACCCGTACGCGACGCAGACGCCAGAGCCCGGCCAGATCCGTGCCGTCCGACCGGCGGCGCTGCGCACCCTGCACTCGGAGCGGGTCCACCCGTCCGGCGCGCAGTTGGTGCTGGTCGGTGACGTGCAGCCGGAGAAGGCACTGGACGCGGCCGAGCGGGCGCTCGGCGGCTGGTCGGGTGCCGGGCGTGCGGCCGAGCTGCCGGCGACCCCGCCGCTGGAGCCGGGGCCGCTGCTGCTGGTCGACCGGCCGGGCTCGGTGCAGTCTTCGCTGCGGATCGCGCTGCCGGCGGTGTCGCGCACCGACCCGGACCACGCCCCGCTGCAACTGGCCAACCTGATCTTCGGCGGCTACTTCTCCTCCCGGTGGGTCGAGAACATCCGCGAGGACAAGGGCTACACGTACGGCCCGCACTCGGCGATCGAGCACTCCGTCGCCGGGTCGGTGCTGGTCGCCGCCGCCGACGTGGCCACCGAGGTCACCGGCCCGGCGCTGCTGGAGACGACGTACGAGCTGGGTCGGTTGGCGTCGCTCCCACCGAAGCCCGAGGAGTTGGAGCAGGCCCGGCAGTACGCCCTGGGCACCCTCCAGCTCGGCATGTCCACCCAGGCCGGGTTGGCGGCGTTGACCAGCGCGTACGCCGGCAATGGTCTGCGCCTGGACTTCCTCGCCGAGTACGCGGCGCGGTTGGCGAAGGCGAGCATCGACGACGTCGCGCAGGCGGCGGCCCGCTACCTGGCCCCGGCTCGGGCGGCGATCGTGGTGCTCGGCGACGCGGAGCGGGTCACCCCGGGGCTGGCCGCGCTGACCACGGTTCAGACCGAGCAAGAGGCGTGAGCGAGCGGAGCGAGCGAGCCATGGGGTTCAGCAGCGGGCCGTCTCACGGCGGCGTGCAGCGAAGGGGAGCGCCGGCGTGAGCGAGCGGAGCGAGCGAGCCATGGGGTTCAGCAGCGGGCCGTCTCACGGCGGCGTGCAGCGAAGCGGAGCGCCGGCGTGAGCGGGGAGGCGGCGCCGCCGTTGGCGCGGTCCACGCTGGATCGGGCCGCGCACCGGCGGGGTGACTCGCAGTGGTTGACCGAGGCGTGGTTGCGCGCCCGGGTGCTGCTGCTCGACTCGACCGACGAGGGTCGGACGCTGGCCCGCACCGAGACGTCGCCTCCGACGTTGGTGCTGTTCGGGGCGGCTGACGTACCCGCCGGGTCGGAGTCGATGGCGATGTTCCTGGGTGTCGAGCCGGACGGGGTGCCGGTCTTCGCTGTCGACGCGCCTCTTCCGGCGATCCCGGGGACCCGGGCGGTCCACCTCCGGGAGGTGGGTCACCTGCTCGCCGATCGGGAGGCCGGCATCTTCACCACCGCGTTGGCGCTGGTCAACTGGCACACCCGACACGGTTATTCCACGAGCACCGGGGCGCCGACCGCGATGGACGAGGCCGGTTGGTCCCGGGTGGACCGCAATGGTGGGCGGATCTGGCCGCGTACCGACCCGGCGATGATCGTGCTCGTGCACGACGGCGTGGACGGCCCGGACGGCCGCTGCCTACTCGGCAACAATGCCGGCTGGCAGGGCACCCCGGGTGGTCGCCGCTACTCCTGCCTGGCCGGCTACGTGGAACCGGGGGAGTCGGCGGAGGCGGCCGTGCTGCGCGAGGTCCGCGAGGAGGTGGGCATCGGGGTCGAGCGCATCGGGTACGTGGGCAGCCAGGCCTGGCCGTTCCCCGGCTCGCTGATGCTGGGCTTCCTGGCCACCGCGAACCCGGCCGAGCCGGTGCGGGTCGACCCGTCCGAGATCGCGTACGCCCGGTGGTTCTCCCGCCGGGAAATCGGGGCGGCGTTGGCCGGGGAGTCGGTGGACGTGGGCGAGGGGGCCCGACTGATCCTGCCGCCCCCTTCGTCGATCGCGCTGTTCCTCATTCACCGCTGGCTGGACGGCTGGGTGGACGCCGACCGCTGAGCACGGTCCCGGCCCGTGGCCGCCGTTGCCGCGGCGGTCACGGGCCGGGAACACGGGCCGTCGTGGTCGGCGGGTGCGAGTAACGCGGCGGGGGAGCCGGTCCGACCACGACGGACGACCTGTGGAATCAGGTGCCGGTGCGGCCCGGTCTGTGTCGGAAGGCGGGCCGGGATTCGATCAGCGGGAGGACCTTGACCCGTTGCTTGCCGGCGCGGACCGCGCCGACGGTGGCCAGGGCGCGGGCCAGCAGCAGCGCGGCGTCCCGGTCCTCGGCGTGCACGATCTGCCGGCGCGGCTCGGGCGTGGTCGTCTCGTCGCGAAGTCGGTGGCCGTCCGCCCATGCGGCGGCGATGTCCCCGTCAGCGACGGCGCGGATGTCGGTGCGAACGATCAGGAACCGCATGAGGGTCTCCGGATGAACCGCGACGGATGAGCCAGTGTGGAAGTTCCACGTATCCGAGGGCCATGTTACGCCCCGTGTTCGTCCCAGCAACTGAAACGCGCCTATCGGTTTCGAGCCTCGTCCGATCGGCGGATCGCTGCTCAGCAGGGTCGCCGAGCGACCGAGTCGCCGGGTAGGACGCGACGGGGCCGCCGGCAGTGCGCCGACGGCCCCGTACCAGTCACCGAATCAGTTCAGATCGAACTGGCCCTTCTTTGCCCCGGTGATGAAACCGAGCCATCCCGCGCGGTTGAACAGCAGTACCGGGCCGCCCCGGTCCTTGCTGTCGCGCAGGGCGACAGCCGACGGGCCGGTGGCCAGCGGGGCGACCTCCACGCAGTTGGAGGTCTGGCTGCGTGTGCTGGTACGCCACGGGGCGTCCGCCAACGAGTGGGCGGAGACGGACGGCGTGTTGCGGATTTCGTTCATGGTTCTGCTCCTGATGTGCAGCGATCCGATGGGACGAGTGGTGCCGCACGTCCCGACGGAGGGTCCCCCGTGGATCACCGGTCCGTCAGTCGCCCTGATTCCCGGCGGCGTTGGGTCGGCGCCGTTGCCGGTCCGAACGCCACTGTGGATGGGGGCGCCGCCTCGGTCAGCCGTCCCGTCGCCTCGATCAGCCAGGAGAGGGTGTCCGAGGCGTCAAGTGCCGCCTTGCATAGCCACTCGAACACCACTTTATAGCGATTTAGCGTGATTGACTCGGTCGACATGACGTCGGTGAAGCCACCTTCGATGGCCAATGTCTCCGGATCGAGGGGATCGGCGAACCGATAGACCGAGAAGGCGGTCGGCGGAAGGTACCAATCGCCGATCTGGGTGTCCCGGGGCAGCACGTGCAGGGCCACGTTGGGCAGCAGCGCCAACTCGCAGAGCTGGAGCAACTGTTCGTGCAGCACCTCCGGCGGCCCGGCCCGGCGGCCGAGAGCCGCCTCCTCCAACACGGCGGTGTAGCGGGGAGCGTGCGGCTCGCGGGTCAGCAGCGACTGGCGGGCCAGCCGCGCCTGCACCTCGGTCTCCGGCTCGTCGCCGGGCTCCGGCTCGCCCGCGCCCGCGTTGACCTGCCGGGCCGACACGATCCGGAGCTGGGCGTACCCGGGGGTCTGCAACAGGCCCGGCACCAGCACCGGGTTGTACTCGGAAATCTCCGCGCAGCCCGCCTCCAATTCGGCCCAGCCGCGCTGTTGCTGCGTCATCACCGGGAAGTTCTTCAACCAGCCGCGCATGTCGCCGGCCTCGTTGGTGATGCCCAGCAGCTCGTCGTGCAGCGCCTGGTCGGCGCCGTAGAGGTCGAGCAGGTCGCCGACGTCCTGCGGGTCCGGTCGACTGCGGCCGTTCTCCAAGCGGGACAGTTTGGACGCGGAGGCCCAACCGATACGCTCGATGACCTGATCGCCGGTGAGGCCTGCGGCTTCACGTAGGCGGCGCAGCTCGATGCCCAACCGGCGACGACGCAGGATCGGGCTGGGTGCGGCAGGAGGCACAGTGTCCTCTTTCCCGTCGACCGCCGCAGACGCGACGGTAACTGTATGAAATTCGCCCCCCACGGTCAGTATGGACGGCGCGACCGGTGTCGGAGGTTCCGGCGAGGGCGTGTCTTGCGAAAATCGCACCACGGGAATGCCGGACGAAGACGGACCCGCGGTCGCGGCCCGTCGACCTCGCCCACCTGGGCACGCCATCCCGCCGGAGGGACCCATGCGCACGATCCTGCGCCGACCCGACTTCCGCCTGCTCTTCGGCGGCCTGCTGGCCAGCATGACCGCCGAGTCGATCCTGCTGCTCGCACTCGCCATCTGGGTCAAGGATCTGACTGGCTCGAACGGGTTGGCCGGTGCCACGATCTTCGCGGTCATCACGCCGATGACGCTGGCGCCACTGGTCGGCTGGGTCGTCGACCGCTATCCGCGCCGACCGTTCTTCGTGGCCGCGAACGTGCTGACCGCAGCCCTGCTCGCCCCGTTGTTCACCGTCCGCGACGCGGGCGACGTCTGGGTCGTCTATCTGGTAGCCGCCCTGTACGGACTCTCGTCCATCACGCTCGGCGCGGCGCTCAGTGGGCTCATCCGCGAGATGGTGCCGGTCGAGCTGCTGGCCGACGCGAACGGCGTGCTGCAGACCGTACGCCAGGGGATCCGACTGGTCGGCCCGCTGGTGGGCGCGGCGCTCTACGCGGCGCTCGGCGGGTGGGCGCTGGCCGGAGTCGGCATGGTCGGATTTCTGACCGCGGCGGCGGTGGTCACCGCGCTGCCCACCCCGCAACAGCTGCCACCGGCCGTACGGCTGCGGTGGCCGGCCGAACTGGGCGCCGGTCTGCGGCACCTGGCCGGCGAGCCGGCCCTGCGGCGGGCCCTGCTCGGCTACGGGCTCGGGTCACTGGTGATGGGCTTCAGCGAGTCGCTCATCTTCGCCTACGTCGACCAGGGGCTTAACCGGGATGCCGCCTTCGTGGGGGTGCTGGTCACCGTGCAGGGCATCGGTGGGTTGCTTGGTGGACTCTGCTCACCGACGCTGGTCCGCCGGCTGGGAGAGGTCGGCACGCTGGCCGCCGGGGTCGCCTTCTTCTCTCCGGCCGCGCTCGCGCTCGCTTTCCCCGATTTGCGGCTCGGGTTCGCGGCGGTGCTGCTGGCCGGGGTCTCACTCCCGCTGACGATGGTTGGTCTGCACACGCTGATCCAGCGCCGCACGCCGCCTTCGCTGGTCGGCCGGGTCGCCGCGGCCACCCAGGCGGTGGTCAGCGGGCCGCAGGCGGTCTCCATCGGGGCGGGCGCCCTGCTGGTCGGGTTCCTGGACTACCGGCTGCTGTTCGCGCTGGTCGGGGTGGCCACCCTGGCCGCCGGCAGCTACCTGTGGAGGGGCCGGCACCTGAGCGCGCCGGCCGGGGCCCGCCCGCCGACGCCGCCCACGCCGCCCACCCGCCCGACGCTCCCGGCACCCCGCCGACCGGTCGAGGACGCCGACCGGCCCGAGCTTCCGTCACTCGCCGACCGTCGCCGCGGTGACCCGCTCCGGAACACGACGAGCGGCCGCCCCGGGTGGGGCGGCCGCTCGTCGAGATTGAACCGGCAGATCAGGCGTTGAGCGTCTCCAGGTGCTGCTTCACCTGGGTGATCGAAGGATTCGTCAGGGCGCTGCCATCGGCGAAGCGCAGCGTCGGCACCGTCTGGTTGCCGCCGTTGACGCTCATCACGAACTCCGCGGCCTTCGGGTCCTGCTCGATGTCGACCACCTCGTACCCGATGCCCTCCCGGTCGAGCTGCGACTTCAGCCGGTGACAGTAGCCGCACCAGGGGGTGGAATACATCGTCAGCATCCTCGGATCCTCCAACTCCTCCGGCCGCGGCTTGCGGATCAAGCCGAGGCTGTTCGCTGCAACGCTGGGAGGAGCTGAGATGATTCCTGGTTGTGGCGGTTCACTCAGCGTCGGAACAGGTGCTCGCCGGGCTGGACCCGGAGCAACGCTCCGCCGTGACCGCACCTGCCGGCCCGGTCTGCATCCTGGCTGGCGCCGGCACCGGCAAGACCCGGGCGATCACCTCCCGAATCGCCCACCGGGCGCTCTCCGGGGAGATCTCCCCCCGGCACGTGCTCGCTGTCACCTTCACCGCCCGGGCCGCGGCCGAGATGCGACACCGTCTCACTCTGCTCGGGGCGCAAGGTGTCCAGGCGCGGACCTTCCACGCCGCCGCGCTGCGCCAGGTGCGGTACTTCGCGCCCCGGCTGCTGGCCGGCCGCGCCATGCCCGAACTGCTGGACAGCAAGGTACGACTGGTCACCCTCGCCGCGGCCCGGGTCGGCCTGCGTACCGACCGGGCCGCCGCCCGCGACCTGGCCGGCGAGATCGAGTGGGCGAAGTCGTCGCTGGTCGAGCCGACGGACTACGTGGTGGCCGCGGCTCGGGCACTGCGCGACACACCGCACGAGCCGACGAAGGTCGCCGACGTGTTCACGGCGTACGAGCAGCTCAAACGGTCGAACGGTGTGATCGACTTCGAGGACATGCTGCGGGCCGCGGTGTGGGGCATCGAGGAGCACCCGGACGTCGGCGAGCAGATCCGCAGCCAGTACCGGCACTTCGTGGTCGACGAGTACCAGGACGTCAACCCACTCCAGCAGCGGTTGCTGGACGCCTGGCTGGCCGGCCGCAACGACCTGACAGTGGTCGGCGATGCCAGCCAGACGATCTACTCGTTCACCGGGGCGACCTCGGCGTACCTGGTCGACTTTCCCCGCCGGCACCGCAACGCCACGGTGGTCCGGCTGGTCCGTGACTACCGCTCCACCCCGCAGGTGGTCGGGCTGGCCAACGCGGTGATCTCCCAGGCCCGGGGCACCGAGGCGCGCCTGCGGCTGGAGTTGAGCGGGCAGCGCCCACCCGGCCCCGAGCCGGACCTGCGGATCTTCACCGACGAGCCGGCCGAGGCGAACGCGGTGGCCGCGCGCTGCCGGTCGCTGATCGACGCGGGCACGCCGGCGAAGGAGATCGCCGTGCTGTTCCGCGTCAACGCGCAGTCCGAGGCGTACGAGAAGGCGCTGACCGAGGCCGCAGTGCCGTACGTCGTGCAGGGCGCGGAGCGGTTCTTCGAACGGACCGAGGTGCGCCAGGCGATGGTCGCGTTGCGTGCGGCCACCCGCTCGATCCCGGGGGAGACACCGCTGCCGGCTGCCGTCGTCGAGGCGCTCACCGCCGTCGGTTGGGCTCCGGACGCGCCCCCGGCCGGCGGAGCCGCCCGCGAGCGATGGGAAGCGCTGTCCGCGCTGGTCCAGCTCGCCGAGGAGTACGCGGCCACCCCCGAGGTCGTACCGATCGGCGAGGCCGCCTCGGTGGAGCGCCCGGTCACCCTCACCGACTTCACCGAGGAGTTGGCGCGCCGGGCCGCCCAGCAGCACGTGCCGACGGTGGACGGCGTGACGCTGGCGTCCCTGCACTCGGCCAAGGGATTGGAGTGGGACGCGGTCTTCCTGGTCGGCCTTGCCGAGGGCACCCTGCCCACCACGTACGCCAAGACCGTCGAACAGGTCGAGGAGGAGCGCCGGCTGCTCTACGTCGGGATCACCCGAGCCCGGGAGTGGCTGTGGCTGTCGTACGCCACCGCGCGCTCGCCGGGCGGACGGGCCCGGCGGCCGTCGCGGTTCCTGCCCCAACTGGACCGCTCCGGCGGCACCGAACGGGCGACCGGCGGCGCCGGTCCGGCCCGCCGTCCCGAGCGACGGCGAACCCAGATCGTCTCCTGCCGGATCTGCGGCGCCACCCTGCTCGCCGGCCCGGACCGCAAGCTCGGCCGCTGCCCCACCTGCCCGTCCGACATAGACGATGAGCTGCACGAACGGCTGCGCGAGTGGCGGCAGCGGGTGGCCGGTGCGCAGAAGGTCCCGGCCTACGTGGTCTTCACCGACGCGACGCTTGTCGCGTTGGCCGAGCGGCGACCGGGCCGGTCGGAGGAGTTGATCGCCATCGCCGGTATCGGCCCTCGCAAGCTGGGTCTCTACGGAGAGTCGGTGCTGGCCCTCGTGGCTGGTGCCGGGGTGGACGATGTCTGCCCGGAGAAAACTTTCGAAATCTCGTCGTAAATTCGTTTGCCCTCGCCCCGGCGCGAGGAATAGCCTCAGGACACACCACGCGAGCGGCGCCATTCCGGCTGCTCACGAGGTCGGTCCAGTCGATTCGAGGAACGTGAGGGAGGTGGCACCGTGAAGATCTTCACCTATGAGCGTCTGGCGGCGATGCCGTCTGTCTGCGCTCCGCTGTCGGCTGTCCGGGTGGCCCTCGCGGCTGCACGACCGTCGGTTCCACAGGTGCACCAGGTTCAGGCCGAGCTGATCCTGACCGTCGCGCCCGCTGGAGTCGAGGGGACCAGTGGCTTCACGGGCAATGGCATCCAGGTCGCCAAGAAGCGCATGGATGTCCGCGGCGTTCCACCTCGAGGTAAACCGGTCTGACCATCAGACTCCGGCTCACCTCGAGGCCGCGGAACCCGCTTACCGGGATCCGCGGCCTCAGTTTTTTGCCCGCCGTAAGTACGTCGGAATGCGATCCACGAGATCGAAGTGAGAGAGAGGTGACCGGGAGATGAGTCTGGCGTTGGCCCCCCTCGACATGAGCGTCGAGATGGAGGCGAACCTGCCCTGCCGGAAGTTCGACCCCGACCTGTGGTTCTCCGACTCGCCCACCGAGCTCGAGCTGGCCAAGTCACTCTGCGGGGACTGCCCGCTGCGTGTCGAGTGCCTGGCCGGGGCCGTTGAGCGAGCGGAGCCGTGGGGCGTCTGGGGCGGCGAGATCTTCGAGCGTGGCGCGGTTGTCCCGCGTAAGCGGCCCCGTGGCCGTCCGCGTAAGGAGGACGTCGCTCGTGACGCCGAGCTTCGGGTCGAGGCCGAGGCGCGCCTGGCGGCCAGTGGGCTGTCCGAGGTGCGTGGCGCGGTCCGGCTGGCAGCCTGACATGTTCCCGACCCGTTCCAACTACGCCGGTGGCACACCGGCAGTGAGTGAGAAAACGATGTTG
Organism: Micromonospora sp. NPDC051227; assembly: GCF_044455385.1. Lineage (NCBI taxonomy): Bacteria > Bacillati > Actinomycetota > Actinomycetes > Micromonosporales > Micromonosporaceae > Micromonospora > Micromonospora sp. NPDC051227. Next base: position 303,156 of record NZ_JBITET010000007.1, on the reverse strand, counting down.
AACGTTCCGAGTGGAGCCTTCGAGATGCAACTACTCCACGAAGCGTTGACCCGGGCTCGAATGCGCCGGCCTCAGGCCGGTCGTACCACCACGAGCACTGAGGCAACCCGATCCGCCCGTACCGTCGCCATGACCAGCCGCAACCAGGCGGCTCGCGACCTGGGCGTTCTCTAGTACCACCCCACGCAGAAGGGCGGGTGCCGACCGGCACCCGCCCTTTCCCATGTCGTCAGGCGCCCGGGCCTCGACGTGGTCAGACGCCCGGGCCTCGACGGTCAGGCGACCGGGGCGAAGCCGGGCAACCAGCGCTCCAGGATGCTTCGGTACGGCGCCTTCGCCTCCAACTGGCAGAGCACCCCGATCGACCCGAGTGTCACCCGGTGGATCAGCAGGTACGAGGGGGGCAGATTGAGCCGCTTGCTCAGCTGGTACGTGGGGGAGCGGGGGCTGGCCAGTCGACCCGCCTCGGCCCGTAGCCAGGCCCGGGTGAACCGGAAACCGTCCGCCGCGATGGGCTCCAACATGGGGCGGATGAAGTCGAGCACCCCCTCGGCGTCGATCTCTTCGACCGAGCCGATGAACCCCTCCGACCGCAGCCCCGCCACGACCTCGTCGGCGTCGCCGCGCAGGGCCGTCGCGGCGATACGACCGATCGGCTCCGGGGTGCCCTCCGGCATCCGGGCCACCGCACCGAAGTCGATCACCCCGAGCCGGCCGTCGGGCAGCAGCCGGAAGTTGCCCGGGTGCGGGTCGGCGTGCAGCAGCCCCGCCCGCTCCGGCGCGGAGAGGTGCAGGGTGGCCATCAACCGGCCCGCCTCGTCCCGCTCCTCCTCGGTGCCCTCGCGGATGATGTCGGCCAGCGGGGTGCCCGTCACCCACTCGGTGACCAGCACCCGGGGCGAGGCGTCGACCACTTCCGGAATGAAGATCTCCGGGTCGTCGGCGTACGCGGCGGCGAAGGTGCGCTGCGACTCGGCCTCCAACTCGTAGTCCAACTCCTCGGTGATCCGTTCGCGCAGCTCGGCCAGGAGTGGCTTGACGTCCAGGCCGGGCTGGATGGCCCGGAACATCCCGCCCAGGCGGGACAGCTGCTTGAGGTCGGCGAGCAGGGCGTCGCCAGCCCCCGGATACTGGATCTTGACCGCCACGTCGCGGCTGTGCGGCGCGCCCGACTCGTCGTACCCGGGCTCGCGCCAGCGCGCCCGGTGCACCTGCCCGATGCTGGCGGCGGCGGCCGGGACGTCGTTGAACTCGACGAACAGGTCCCGCCAGTCGGGGCCGAGCTGCTCGGCCAGCACCTTGTGCACGCTGGCGGCCGGCAGCGGTGGCGCCGCCTCCTGCAGCTTCGTCAGCGCCTGCCGGTAGGGGGCGGCGATCTCCTCCGGCAATGCCGCCTCGAAGACCGACAGAGCCTGGCCGAACTTCATCGCCCCGCCCTTGAGCTGGCCCAACACGCTGAACAGCTGCTCGGCCGTGCGCTGCTGAATCTCCGCGGAGATCACGTCGGAGGCGAGCCCGGTGACGCGCTTTCCCATCCCGAGAACGGTCCGGCCGGCGAAGCCGAGCGGCAGGGCGGCGAGCTTGGCGGTGCGGGACACGGCGCGGCGCGGGATGTCGGTCACACGGTCATTGTTACCGACCGGAGGGCCCCGCTGCTGCTCTGCGGCCGTGCTGGTGCGGACACTCGGCCTCGCGAGCACCCACACGCCGGGTGTGGCGGCCAACCCCGACGACGAAAACGACCGGCACCGGTGATCTCCATGGCACCACCCAGCGTCTCCGGCTGGCCGCCGTCCAGCTGCGTCAGCGCCTCGGCCACGGCGTACCCGCAGGCGACGAGCAGCGTGCCGGCCGTTCCGGCGGCCACCGGGTCGGCGGCGGCGAGTTGAGCGGCGAGCCGTGGCCAGTCCGGGTCGCGATCGGCCCGGTGCAGCTCGACGCAGTGCAGGCAGGGCCCGGCGGGTGGGCGGACCAACGGCCCGATCACCGGTACGCCCTCGCGCAGCGTGACCAGCAGGTGCGGCTGCCGACGCTGGGCGAGACCGGCGGCGAGCAGCGCGGGAGGCCGGTCCGTACCGAGCTGGATCACCAGGTCGATCCGCCCGGCGCGGCTCGGGCGGGTGCCGGTGCCCGGTGCGACGCGGTTGACCGCAGCCCGCACCGCCGGTGCCAGCGGCCGACCCAGTTCGGCGGCGGGGATGCCCGTGCCGATCAGGTCGACGGGGCGTACCGAGCCGGTGAGCTGGGGAATCACCTGCCCCACGCCGGACTGGGCCAACGCCACCGTCAGCGGCCCGCCGAGCGCCCCGGCGCCGGTGAGCAGGACGCGGGCCGCCCGCCGCCGACGCAGGACCTGCGCGGGGGTGCCGGGCAGTCTGGCGGCGGCGAGCGCCAGCGCGCCGGCCTCCGCTGCGAGCCGGGCGCGGACCGGGCCGGTCAGGTCGCGGGGGAGCAGGCTGTGCGCGGGCACCAACAGGCCGGCGGCCCGCAGGGTGTCGAGCAGGGTACGCGCGTCGTCGGCGCTGACCTGGGCGGACGCCGCCTGGGTCAGCACGGTGCGCTCGCTGCGGGTGCCGTCGAGCAGGTCGAGCACGTGGGCGGCGCGGGGGTTGGCCAACTCCAGTAGGGCGGCCGGCCCAGGGCCGACGCCGAGTTGGAGGGTGTGCCGGTCGCGCCAGAGCCGGTTGAGGCCGGGCAGCAGAGTGGGGCGGGGCAGTACAGTGCGGCTCATGGTCACAAATCGTGACCGCAACCTCGCGTTCGGTCGATCGTTGTCCACAGGCGGTCAGGCCGCTGTCCAGCGCTATCCACAGGATTTGACGGGTTTTCCACAGCCCCTCGCGCCTGTTGTCGGTCACCCGACAGGGCTACGGCAGCGGTGGCACGCACTCCTGATTCGGTAACGGGGGTGGGGAGGCCACCCGGCCACCCCACCCCCGTTCACCCGTTCGGGTCAGACCTTGGCCTTGCCCAGGATGCGGTTCACTGTTGTACCGCATACCGGACACTTGCCCTTGGCCATGTTCATTCCGGTCTTCGAGACCTCGACGTGCCCCTCGAAGTCCCGCTTCTCCTTGCACTTCACGCAGTAACCGTTGTAGGTCGTCTGGGCCTGGTCGGCCACGGTGCCCTCCTCGTCTCGTCCGCCGGTCAATGCCGTCCCGGCGGGGTGCCCGGCGGCGGGCCACACGGGGCGCCGGCGCTGGGTCTCACTCCGCGGCCACCTTCGTGACCGCTGGTCCGCGGACCCTACCCAGGTCTGGGCGGTTCCATGTCAGCTGTGCATCGGCCTGTGAGCAAGTCGACGTCGAGAGTGTGCATGGCGAAATAGGTCGGATAAGTCAGTTTGGCGGGGACACGCCGACCAAACCCTGACAGCCACCCGTGCGAGTGCCCCCGCGGCGGCATTCGGGACGCTGATCACCTACGGTGGAGACGTGCCGCGTACCGGCGCCATCGGCGTTCACGAAGGGTGACGAGATGGCGCGATGGCGCTGCGGTCAAGAAATTTTCGGGACGGCTGGCGACCAATCACCATTTTCTGGGCGCGTGTCGTGCGGTTGACCCTTGCGGACCCCTGGTCAGTACGCATTAGCTTTCCCTCGTGACACGTAGCCGAGGCTGCGCGGGCCAGTGATGGCGGGGACGCGCAAGCCGGTCGTCGAGGTGCGGCGCAGCCAGCGCCGACGACGCACGGTGTCCGCGTACCGTGACGGTGAGCGAGTGGTCGTCCTCATCCCCGACCAGTTCTCCCGCGCCGAGGAGAGCGAGTGGGTCGACCGGATGCTCGCCCGGCTCGCCGCCCGGGAGGGGCGCCTCGCCCGGTCCGACGACGAGTTGCTGGCCCGCGCCAATCGGCTCATCGACCTCTACCTCGCCGGGTACGCCACGAAGGCGGTGCCGGCCAGCGTCCGATGGGTCACCAACCAGAACGGCCGGTGGGGCTCCTGCACACCGGCGGACCGCAGCATCCGAATCTCGCACCGCGTCCAGGAGATGCCCGAATGGGTGATCGACTACGTGTTGCTGCACGAGCTGGCGCACCTCATCGTGCCCAGCCACAACGCCCGGTTCTGGGCGTTGGTCGGTCGCTATCCCAAGGCGGAACGCGCCCGCGGCTACCTCGAAGGGGTCGCCGCCGCCTCGTCCTGCGCACCGCTCCCCACCTGATCACGACACCGCGCCGTTCGTCGGGTCGGGACCTGCCGCCACCCTGCCTCCTCACACCCAATCCGCTGGGCGCGGCGTCGAGCCTGTTGAGCACCGCGCCGCGCGCTTCAGGCGCTGCGCGTCGAGCCCCTGGGGCGCCGCGCCGACCGCCGACCGCTGTCTGATGCGCGATCGGCCTAGATCCACTCGCCTTCCTGAATAACGCGCTATCCGGGCTGCTGGGACACCGCGACTTCAATGAAGCCGAGCCGATCATGTTGTCGAGCCGCACGAGGACGGTCCGGGGCCGAGGGGTTGGGTCGGTGGTCGGGTTGGTCGGCCTCAGGCAGGTAGGTCGGATCCAGGTGGGTCGGGCCGGGTGGGGTGGCTGTGTCCGGTGGGGCGCTAGGGTCGGGGGATGGCGCGACGGGTGGTGGTGGCGTTGCTCGGGCCGGTGCACTGGTCGCCGCCCGGCGTCGACCTGGCGCAGTGGCGAGCGGCGCTCGCGGAAGACGTCATCGACCTGTTCGCCACGCTCAACGAGGTGGAGGTCGCGGTCGCGGTGACCCCGGCCGACCGGGCCCTGGCCGATGCGCTGGTGTGGCCCGGTACGGCGGTGTACGAGGTGGCCGAGCCGACGCCGAACGCCGTGTTCGCCGCGCTGGAAGGGTACGACCAAGCGGCCGTGCTGGTCAGTGACGTGCCTGACCTGCCCGCCCTGACCGTCGGCAAGCTGCTCCGCCCACTCACCAGTCGGCCGGTCGCGGTGGCTCCGGTCGAGGGCGGCGGCCCGGGTCTGCTCGGGGTCGCGGTACGACTGCCCGCGCCGGACTGGCTGCCGACGCTGGAGCTGGACACGGCGACGCCGGCTGAGGCGCGCGCCAACGCCCCGCGCCCGGGTGACGTGGCGGTCACCACGGGTTGGCGACGACTGCGCGGCCCGGCTGACCTGGCCACGCTGGACCCGGCCTTCGAGGGTTGGGAAGCGACCCGCGCCCTGCTCTCCGGGTCGGGCCGACCCACCTGAACCATCGGCACCGCCGAACGCGCCGCGGGTGCCCGCTGTCGATCTGCGGGCACCCGCGGCGCAGGCCGTCGATGTGCGGGCGTCAGGACTTGGTGTCGCCCTCGCCGTCGGTCTCGTCGGACGGACCGGGCTGCCCCGACTGACCCGACGGACCGGGCTGACCCGACTGACCCGACTGGCCGGGGGCCTTCTCCTCCACCCCACCGGGGGCGGTGAAGTCGAAGCTGTCCAGCTCGCTGAGGTCCATGTCGTTCATCGCGAAGGCGACCGGGTCGGCGAAGTCGTCGTCCGACGGGAGCAGGTCCGGGTGGCCCCAGACGGCGTCGCGGCCCTCGATGCCACGGTGCTGGGTGAGCGCGGCCCAGAGCGCCGCGGCCTCGCGCAGTCGGCGGGGACGCAGTTCCAGACCGACCAGCGCGGCGAAGGTCTGCTCGGCGGGACCGCCGGCGGCCCGGCGACGGCGGAACGCCTCGCCCAGCCGGACGACGTTGGGCAGCCGGTCGCTGGCGGCGCTGTCGACGACGTGGCACACCCAGCCCTCGACCAGGGCGAGTGCGGTCTCCAGGCGGGCCAGTGAGGCCTTCTGCGCCGGGGTGTCCTCCGGGGTGAAGATGCCCTCCAGGGCGATCGCCTGCATCGACTCGGGGTCGGTCGGGTCGACTCGGCCCATCGCCTCCTCGATCGCCTCCCGGTTGACCCGGATGCCCGAGGCGTACATCTCGACCGCGCTGAGCACATGCCCACGCAGCCACGGGACGTGCTGGAACAGCCGCTGGTGGGCGGCCTCGCGCAGCGCCACGTAGAGGCGGACCTCGTCCTCGGGCAGCTCCAGGCCCTCGCCGTACGCCCGGATGTTGGCAGGGATCAGCGCGGCCGTGCCGGCCGGGCCGAGCGGCAGCCCGATGTCGCCGGCGGAGAGCACCTCCGCGGCGAGCGAACCGAGGGCCTGGCCCAGCTGACCACCGAAGAGCGCGCCACCGAGGGAGGCCACCATCGACTGCATCGGGCCGAGCTGGGCGCGCGCCTCCGGTGGCACCAGGTCGCCCATCGCACCGACCATCCGGCTGGCGACGGGGTCGCACAGCTTGCGCCACACGTCCAACGTCTTGAAGATCCACTCGTTGCGGTTCCACGCAACGGGGTTCTGGATGCCGGAGGGCCACGCCGAGGCGGGCTCCAACCACAGGTCGGCGAGGCGCAGCGCCTCCTCGACCGCGTTGCGCTCGTACATCGACACCGCCGGGTCACCGGCGGCCGCGAGCTGGCTGGCTGCTACCTGCCGGGCCAGGTCCCAGTTGACCGGCCCGCTGCCCGGCGCGGAGAGCAGGTGCTGCAACTGCGACATGAACTGCTGCATCTGCGCGGGATCGTTGGGGTCTGGTGGCTGCCCACCCGGGAGCGCGAAACCGAACGGAATATCAGGCACGACATCTACGGTACGCGGACCGCGCCCCAGGTAGCCGCCGCTGGCGTTGCGCTGAGGGCGAAGTCGCGCGGCGCATCCGGCGGGTGACCCGCAGCCGGTCGGTACGCTCTGCGGCATGAGACGTCGTGGCCTGACGGTCCTGCTCGGTGCCCTGTTCACCGCCCTGCTGAGCATCGGGGTGCTCCGGGTGCCGATTCCGTACGTGGTGCTGGGCCCAGGGCCGACGGTCAACACCCTCGGTACGACCGACGGTAAGGAGGTCATCCAGATCTCCGGTCGGGAGACCTCGACCTCGGCCGGCCAGTTGCGGCTGACCACGGTGGGTGTGCAGCCCACTGTGCGGTTGCGGGGTGCGATCGCGGGCTGGTTCTCCGACGACGAGGCGGTGGTGCCGCGTGAGCTGGTCTACCCGCCGGGGGAGTCGACGGAGCAGGTCGAGCAGCGCAACGCCGAGGACTTCAAGGCGTCGCAGACCAGCGCGGAGACCGCCGCGCTGCGGGAGCTGGGCTTTCCGGTGCAGGTGGTGATCAAGACGGTGGCGGGGGACGGCCCGGCAGCCGGGGCGCTGAAGGCCGGCGATGTGATCACCTCGGTGGACGGCCAGCCGGTGCCGGTGGCCGCGAAGGTCACCGAGCTGGTCCGGGCCAAGCCGGCGGGCACGGCGTTGACCATCGGCTACACCCGTGACGGAGTGCCGGCCACCGCGACGGTCACCAGTCAGGAGCAGGACGGCCGACCGCGGATCGGTGTCGAGATCGATCAGCAGCAGCCGCACCCGTTCACGCTCGGCATCGACCTGGAGGACATCGGTGGGCCGAGCGCCGGTCTGATGTTCGCCCTGGGGATCGTGGACAAGTTGACCCCGGCCGACCTCACCGGCGGCCGGATCATCGCCGGCACCGGCACCATCGACGACGAGGGCGCCGTCGGCCCGATCGGCGGGATCGCCCAGAAGCTGGTCGGCGCCAAGCGCGCCGGGGCGAAGGTCTTCCTGGTGCCGGCGGACAACTGCGCCGAGGCGGTCCGCAATCCGCAGCCCGATCTGCCGCTGTTGCGGGTGGGCTCGTTGGACGAGGCGATGACCGCTCTGGAGACGTTGCGCGCGGGTGGTCAGCCGACGCGTTGCTGACCGGTGTGACCGTGCCCCGACACGCTCAGGAACACCCCGTACTCTGGGTGCCTGGTCGGAGCCGATCATATCGAGCGTGCGGAGCCAACAGTGGTCATGCGAAGCAGCAGCCCCCTCCCGAGGATGAGCCGGCGCGGGCGCGTCACCATCGCGGTCCTGGTCGGGGTGTTCGTGCTCTTCACCCTGCTCGGCTGGGGTGTCCAGGCGTGGACCGACTGGCTCTGGTTCGACGAGGTCCGCTACACCGAGGTCTTCACCGGCGTCCTGCTCACCCGGCTGGTGCTCTTCCTCGCCATCGGCCTCGGCATGGCGGTGATCGTCGGCGGCAACCTGTGGCTGGCCTACCGGTTGCGCCCGCGACTGCGTCCGCACTCGGTGGAGCAGGCGACCCTGGAGCGCTACCGGATGGTGCTCAGCCCGCGTCTCGGCACCTGGATCTCGTTGACCGCCGCAGTGGTCGGGCTCTTCGCCGGTCTCTCCGCGCAGAACCGGTGGAACCAGTGGCTGCTCTTCCGCAACGGCGGTGACTTCGGCATCAAGGACCCGGAGTTCGGGGTCGACATCGGCTTCTACGTCTTCCAACTGCCGTTCTGGCGTTACCTGCTCGGGGTCGCCTTCACCGCGGTGGTGCTGGCCGTGATCGGCGCGCTGGCGGTGCACTATCTCTTCGGCGGGGTCCGCCTGCAGGGCGTCGGCGACCGGATGAGCAACGCGGCCCGCGCCCACCTGAGCACCCTGGTCGCGGTCTTCGTGCTGTTGAAGGCGATCGCGTACGTGTTGGACCGGCGGGCCATGCTGCTGGAGTACAACGAGGGCGCCAAGTTGTACGGCGCCGGCTACGCCGACGTCAACGCGTTGCTGCCGGCGAAGGAGATCCTCGCCTACATCTCGATCGTGGTGGCGATCGCGATCCTCGTGTTCTCCAACGCCTGGATGCGGAACCTGGTCTGGCCGGGGATCTCGCTGGCGCTGCTCGGCGTGTCCGCGGTGGCCATCGGCGGCATCTACCCCTGGGCGGTGCAGACCTTCGAGGTCAAGCCGAGCGCCAAGGACAAGGAAGCGCCGTACATCCAGCGCAGCATCGACGCGACGCGGGCGGCGTTCGGATTGGGGGCCACCGAGACCACCCCGTACGCGGCGAACAACCTCACCCCACCGGCGAACCTGGCCACCGACACCTCGGTGGTGTCGAACGTGCGACTGCTCGACCCGCAGTTGGTCAGCGAGACGTACACCCAGCTCCAGCAGGTGCGTGGCTTCTACGACTTCGGTCCGAAGCTGGACATCGACCGGTACGGGGTGAACGGCAAGGTCTCCGACTACGTGGTCGGCGTCCGGGAGATCAACTACGGCGAACTGACCGACCAGCAGAACACCTGGATCAACCGGCACACCGTCTACACCCACGGGTACGGGCTGGTGGCCGCCCCGGCCAACCAGGTGGTCTGCGGCGGGCAGCCGTTCTTCGTCTCCGGCTTCCTCGGCGAGAAGACCCAGGAGGCGTGCTCCTCGCAGACCGAGCAGATCCCGGCCAAGCAGCCGCGCATCTACTACGGCGAGCGGATGGCCGCGGACGACTACGCCATCGTCGGGCAGTCCGACCCGAACAAGAAGGCCGAGTTCGACAGGCCGGTCGGTGACGGCGGCGGCGAGTCCTACACCTACACCGGTGAGGGCGGCGTGGAGATCGGCTCCTTCACCCGGCGACTGCTGTACGCCATCAAGGAGCAGGAGTCGAACTTCCTGCTCTCCGAGGCGGTCAACAAGGACTCGAAGCTGCTCTACGTGCGCAACCCGCGTGACCGGGTGGAGAAGGTCGCGCCGTTCCTCACCCTGGACGGCGACCCGTACCCGGCGGTGGTCGACGGTCGGGTGCAGTGGATCGTGGACGGCTACACCACGGCGGCCTCGTACCCGTACGCGGAGAAGGTCAACCTGCAGACGGAGACCACTGACGAGTTGACCAACCGGGGCACCTTCCAGCTGGCCCGGGAGGACGTCAACTACATGCGGAACTCGGTGAAGGCCACCGTCGACGCGTACGACGGCACCGTGAAGCTCTACGAGTACGACGACACCGACCCGGTGCTCAAGGCGTGGAACAAGGCGTTCGGCGGTGACCTGGTGCTGCCGAAGGCGGAGATCCCGGTCGAGTTGAGCGAGCATCTGCGCTACCCGGCGGACATGTTCAAGGTGCAGCGCAACCTGCTCACCAAGTTCCACGTGACCAACCCGGGTGACTTCTACTCCGCGCAGGACTTCTGGCAGGTGCCCAACGTGCCGGACGCCCCGGACAGCGGTCAGAAACAGCCCCCGTACTACCTGTTCACCCAGTTCCCGGGGCAGGAGAGCCCGCGGTTCCAGCTCACCTCGGCGGTCACCCCGAACGGCCGGCAGAACCTCGCCGCGCTGATCTCCGGGTCGTACGTCGAGGGGAAGCCCCGCCTGGAGGTGCTGGAGTTGCCGGACCAGACCCGGATCTCCGGCCCGGTGCAGGTGCACCAGCAGATGACCAACAACGCGAACATTCGTCAGCAGCTCAACCTGCTCTCCAGCAACCAGGCGCAGGTGCAGTACGGCAACCTGCTCTCGTTGCCTTTCGCCGACGGCATGCTCTACGTCGAGCCGGTCTACGTGAAGAGCAACCAGCAGGACGCGTACCCGCTGTTGCAGAAGGTGCTGCTCTCGTACGGTGACGGGGGCTCCTTCGTGGCGCTCGCCGACAACATCAACGACGGCATCAAGCAGTTGGTCGAGCAGGGTAAGAAGGCCGGGCAGGGTACGTCGCCGCCGCCGACGACCGGGGGTAACCCGACGACGCCCACGCCGACGCCTTCGGGCACCGCTACGCCAGCACCGACGGCGACCCCGAGCCCCGGCACCCCACCGCCGACCGGTGACCTGGCCACCGCCGCGAACCGGGTGCAGACCGCGATCACCGAGGTCCGGGCCGCGCAGACGTCCGGCGACTTCGAGCGGTACGGGCGGGCGCTGAAGGCGTTGGACGAGGCGCTCACCGCGTTCCAGCAGGCGCAGCAGGCCGCTGGTGTGCCGGGTGCCAGCCCGAGTGCCGGCGGCTGACCGCCACTGCACGTAGTTCCTCCCCGAGCCCCCGTCGCTCGGACCACATCAGGTCCGAACGGCGGGGGCTCGGCCATGTCGTGATCTGTGTGCATCTGTCACGTCACCGACAGCGCCCTCCACCACCGCAACCTGCGGGGCCGGTCCGCCGTCCTCAATGCGACGGGGCGGGAACGAGGGGGGTCAGCCGTGCGGGACGCGCAGAGCTTCGATGACTTCTACCGCAGCACCGCGCGGCGGACGCTGCGGTACGGCTATGCGGTCGCTGGGGACCACAGCGAGGCGCAGGACCTTGTGCAGGAGGCGTACACCCGGGCCTGGCGGCAGTGGGGGCGGCTGTCGTCGCATCCGGCGCCGGAGGCGTGGCTACGGCTCGTGGTGGCCCGGCTGGCGACCGACCGCTGGCGGCGTCTGCACCGTTGGCGGGTGGTGCTGAGCCGTACCGGACCACCGGCGGTCGCACCCCCGCCCAGTGAGGACGCGGTGCTCCTGGTCGGGGCGCTCCAGCAGCTGCCCGCCACGCACCGGCAGGCGCTGGCCCTGCACTACCTCTTCGACATGTCCGTCGAGGAGATCGCCCGGGAGACCGACGTCCCGGTCGGCACCGTGAAGTCCTGGCTGTCCCGAGGCCGGTCCCGGCTGGCCGCGCTGCTGCCCGACCTCTGCGCCGTGGAGTTGGAGGCGAACGATGTCAGTTGAACTCTCTGACCTGTACCGGTCGCTCAGCACCGTCGCGGACGGGCACGAGCTGACCCATCCCGAGTCGCTTCGGCGGCTCGCCGACCGGCGGGCCCGAGCCCGGATAGCCGGCTCGACGCTCGCGGTGGCGCTGCTCGTGGGCGGGGTGGCCATCGGTGGCCGACTGGCGTACCCGGCGGACGGCTCCGCGCCGCTGCCGCCGCCCGCCGACACCCCTGGCCCGGTGCCGACCGTGGCGACCGCGACGTCCGGGCCGTCACCCACGCCGACCCCGGCGTCGACACTCTCGTCCCCGCCGCCGTCGCGGGCCACCCCGAGCGGTACGCCGTCGCAGCCGGCCACCGGACCGGCGGCACCTCGGCCGCCCACCTCGATCCCGGACCGTGCCTTCTTCGTGTTGGCGGCCCCGAACCGGACCGGGCTGGAATCTTCGGGGGACGGTCCGGCACTGCCGACGCTGTGCGGGACGCGTCTGTCCAGCGACTCGGCCATGGTCCAACGCCGTGGCCGCTACCTGGCCTACAAGTTGCCGGAGACGCCCACGGGGCACGTGCCGGACGGCAGTTACCGGCACACCATCACCATCTACCGGCCAGGCCGCGCCGACGACGCGTTGCGGGAGTTGCGGCAGGCCGTGCGCGGCTGCCCCGACCAGAAGCTGCCCGACGACAGCAGGACGTGGCGACAGCGGCTGCTGGCCTCGGGGGTGTACGGGGACGAGTCGGTGCTGTTCGAGATGCGGGCCCCGATGCCGGACGGGTTGGGCGAACCGGGTACGGAGGAGGTTCGGCTGGTCCGGGCGGTCCGGGTCGGCGACGTGGTGACGGTGCTCTGGGAGCAGGGTTGGGAGCACACGGCGGTCGTTCGGTCCCAGGTCGATGCTGACAGTCGACTGGCGGTCGCGGCGATCGAGAACTGGCTCGACTGACAAGCCCAGGTCAGAGCTGTCGGTGTCGGCGGTATCGGAGTCGCTTTGCGGTGTCCCGGGTCGGTGCGCTACCGTTAGCGAGCCGACGCGGGGTGGAGCAGCTCGGTAGCTCGCTGGGCTCATAACCCAGAGGTCGCAGGTTCAAATCCTGTCCCCGCTACGAGAGAAACACCATTAAGCCCGCCTCCGGTTCACCGGGGGCGGGCTTTCGGCATTCCCGGGTGCCGGCCACGGGGGATGGCCACCCCACTGATCATCGTCCAGAACGGGTGAGTTAGTCTTAACCAATCGACGCGGGGTGGAGCAGCTCGGTAGCTCGCTGGGCTCATAACCCAGAGGTCGCAGGTTCAAATCCTGTCCCCGCTACCACTGAAGGTGATTTGAGTCCGGCCCCCACAGTGTGGGGGCCGGACTTGTTTGGCGCCGCTGTCGGAATGATGGGCCCTGCCGGGGGCCGGCACCTCGTCGGCGCCGGCCCCCGGCGGGTTCTACCGCAGGCCGAAGGCCCGGGTGACGGTCTGGGTGACACCGCCACCGTTGCGCTGCTTGGCGGTGACCCGGATCGACACGAAGTCGGCCCGGTGCGGCGCGTTCAGCGACGCCTGCCAGGTGCCCTTCTTCTCCCGCAGGTCCTGCCGCTGCCAGGTCGCCCCGTCGTAGGAGATCTCCAACTCAAGTGACGACACGGCGTCCCGAGCCGCCGTGCTGCCCACCACCACGGGCGTGATCGAGAAGGCGGTTCGGCGCTTCGTCCGACCCGCGAAGTCCACGTCCGTTCCGTAGTCCAGTTGGACCAGCGGGATGGCCTGCACCTCAGTGTTGCCGCCGGAGACGAAGCTCCACTCGGTGTGCGTGGTGGTCGAGTACGGGCTGAACTCGGGCTTGCCCTTGGTCTCGACGACCAGTCGGTACGGCAGCTTCTCCGGCGACAGGTCACCAGCGCCGACCTCCGGCCAGCCGTCGAACTGGGTCAGCTGCTTGTCGCCCTGATAGAACGTGACGATCTGCGACATGCTGGCCCCGCCGCTGTGTGCGGCGCCCGCGTCGCCGAACCCCTGGATGTAGGCGCTCATGGCCGTCTCACCACGGAACGGGATCTCGGTGCTGAGCAGCCGTGGCCGGGTGATGGGCCCGAACCAGCGGTCCTTCTGGACGCTGCCCGGCCGGTACGCGATGGCCTCCGTGTTGGACCGCGCCCAGTCGGCGACGTCGGCGTACTGCATCCACTTGATGCCGCCGCCTGCGGAGACCCAGTCGGTACGCGGCCCCGGCGCCACCGGCTCGAACGGGAACGGCCGTGCCGCCGCGTACTCGTACGGTGGGAAGTCCATCCGGGTCTCGCTGGACTGCTTCCCCGGGGGCGGGGAGAAGGTGAGATCGATCCGGGCGAGGTTGCGCGGGTCGGTCTTGGCGGACGGGTCCTTCGGCACCCCGCCACTGTGGTAGTCCACCAGGTCGTACAGGTACTTCGCCCTGGGGTGGGCGACCACGACCAGTCGTACCGGGTTGCGGCCCGCGTCGGTGATCTTCTGGATCAACGCCTCGCCCTCGTCCATGGTCACCGAGGCCACCGGGACCGGTCCGGGCGTCACGGCGTCGGGGTTGCCGTACCAGTCGCTCTTGCGACCCGCGCGGTCGTTGACCACGACGAGCATCGCCGCACCGGCGGTGTGCGCCGCCGCTGCCTGGTCCGTGGGGGTCACCGAGTCGTTGCCGCGGACGACCACTGCCTTGCCGCGAGCGGAGACGCCGGCGTAGTCGGCGGTGCCGCCGACTCCCGCGAAGACGGCGTCCAGGCGCGAGGTGCCGTCGGGCAGCGGTGGGGAACCGGGCTGCGCGAGCGGGTCGCTGAGGTGCCGGCCGTGGTAACTGATCGCCAGTGGCGTCTGCGCGGCGCGGATCCGGGTGGTGAAGACGAAGCTGCCCTTCCGCACCTTGTCCCTGGTCGGCAGGGCCCACAGGCTGTCGTAGGCGGCGCCCGGCCAGAACGTCTCGCGCAGCGCGCTCCAGTCGGTGGGTGTCGGCTCGCTCGAGGTGAAGGAGCGGTAGACGTCGATTCTGCTGTTGACGACGGCGGTCGGCTGGGGTGTTGCCACCTTCACCTGGCGGGCCCGCGCGGCGTCGAGTTCCACGACCCGGTTGGTCGTCAGGTCGACCTCGGGAGCGGTCAGCATCGCGAGCCCGAGGGAGCGGGGCCCGTGCAGACCCTCCACGTCCGCCGCCGTGACGACGGTGTACGAGCCGGGCGCCAGGCGGGCGGTGAGCTTTCCGTCCGGCACCCACATGAAGGCGGGGCCGGTCTCGGCGTTGACGACCTCGACCTCGCCGCTCATGGGCCGGCCGGCGCGGTCCTTCAGGTGGATGGTGAGGTCGTACTTCTTGGACTCGACGGCGACCCCGACGGTCGTGTGCACCTCGCCGCTGGCGAAGCGGGCCGTGACCTGGGCGGAGTACCTGCCGGCGGGGAGGCCCGCCGGGGCCACCACGACGTCGACAGTCGCGCTGGCCCGAGCGGGCACCGTGACGCTGTCGGCGGTTGCCGTGAACGTCTGCGCGGGGGCGGAGCCGTGGTCGACGGAGAGCGCCAACGCGATCGGGCTGTCCGTGGTGTTGGTGTAGGTGATCGTCCGCTTGATCGGCTGTGGCGCGGTGCCCCAGCCGACGAGTCCGGCGTCCACCGACCCGGACGCGACGACCTGGTCCTGGTGGTACGCGGCGGCGACGTTCAACCGACCGCTACCGGCCTGGTAGGCGTCGTAGTCGGGCGTGCGGACGCTGGTGCTCATCAGCGCGTCCTTGATCTGCCGCGCGCTCCAGGTCGGGTGCTTCTGGACCAGCAGGGCGGCCGCCCCGGCGACGTGCGGCGCTGCCATCGAGGTGCCACTGTCGGCGTAGTAGTAGCCCTCACCCCAGGTGATGTGCTGCGAGCGTGCCGCCAGCACGTCCACCCCGGGAGCGGTCATGTCGGGCTTGAGGGCCTCGTCGTTCATCCGGGGCCCGACGCTGGAGAAGCCCGCCAGGTGGTCGGAGGTGTCCACCGCCCCGATGGTCAGCGCGGCGTCCGCGGTGCCCGGCGCACCGAGGGTGTACGGATCTGGTCCGCTGTTGCCGGCGGCCACGACGAAGAGCGCACCCGTCTCGGCGGTCAGCTGGTTGACGGCCTGGCTCAGCGGGTCGTCCTGGGTGTGCCAGGCGCTCACGCCTAGGCTCATGTTGATCACTTTGGCGTGCTCGGCCCGCGCCGCCCACTCCATGCCCGCGATGATCCCCGAGATGGACCCGCTGCCGTACTCGTCGAGGACCTTGCCGATCACCAGGTTGGCGTCGGGGGCCACGCCCCGTTCCTTGCCGCCGGAGGCGGCGCCCGTCCCGGCGACTGTGGAGGCGGTGTGGGTGCCGTGCCCGTTCCGGTCGATCACGTCCTGGCCGGGGATGAAGCTCCGCGAGGCCACCACCTGGTCGGCGAGATCCGGGTGGGTGGTGTCCACCCCGCTGTCCAGGACGGCGACCCGGACACCGCTGCCGGTGCCACCCGCAGCCCACGCCGCGGGCGCGCCGATCTGGGCGGTGGTGTCGGCCAGGGTGGCCTTCGCCTTGCCGTCGAGCCACACCTTGTCGACGCCGGCCGCGAAGGAGGGTGCCGCGGTGGCAGCGCTGCGACCGGTCGGCAACTGTCCATCGGTGAGAGCCGACCAGAAGTCCGCGGCCTGCGATCGGCGAGTGCGGATCGCCTCACCACGGACGGAGGGAAGCTCCAGCGTGGTCTGCGCGCCGGGCAGCGTGGTGCCGGTCCTGAGCTTCGCCGCACCCGTCGTGCGGGTGACGATCAGGGGGAGTTCGGCGGTCCGCGCGTCGTCGTAGCCCTGGGCGATGAGCTGGGTGACGTCGAACAGCTGCTTGTCGAGTCGACCGGTGGCGAGGTACGGCATCGCCTCGTCCGGGTACACGTAGGTGTCCCGACCCTCCGTGGAGACGCGTACGGAGCCAATGGCGCCCGGGGCGCGCTTGACATCCACCGTTGGGGTTGCGCCGTGGACGCCCGGGGTCACCGTCACCCGGTCGCCGGTGATCAGTGTGACCGTGACGGGTGTGCGGTCCGCGTTGCCGCTCGGAGCGGGTTTCGTCGGCGGCGGTGGGGGTGGCGGGGCGCCGTGCGCCGCCGTGGGGGTGAGGAGGGCGGCGACGAGGGTGACGCCGACCGCTGCCGCCGCAGATCTTCGGGTGCGAGAGATCCGCGCACTGTCTACAGAGTTGAGCATGAGGCGAATCCGATCACCTCGAGAGATTCATGTAAAGATCATCATCTTTGCCGGGACGTTGCGAGCGCGTTGCGCCCCGACCCGGAGAGCTTCCGGACCATCCGGTCCCGTGATTCGGCGTGGACCGACGTGCCGAGGTTGCGTCCTTCGGCGAGGATGGGCACATGTCTTCATTCGGTAAGTGGTGGGGCCGCCTGAGCGCGGTCTTCGGTGCGGTCGTACTGGCGGTCTTCGTGCCCGTCGCGGCCTGGGCGTCCACGGGCACCGGCGAACTCGTGGTGGAGGCCGCCCGGCGGCGAGGCCGCGGTGGCTTCGGGGTGCTCCCGCTGCTCTGCTGCCTGGTGGTGGTCGCGATCGTCGTGTTCCTGGTGTTGCGTCTGATGCGCAACCGCCGGGGTGGCCCGCCGCGCTGAGCGGGCCCGAGGCGTCGACGGGTCACCAGCGGCCGGCTCCCGGGCCGGCCGCCGGTGCTCACACCGCCAGGGCCGCGATGGCCTGGGACAGAAAGCGCGCGGTGGCCTCGCGGGTGCCGTCGCGCTTGACGCGGATGCGCTCCGCGGCGGTGACCAGCAGGGTGCGCACCTTGGCGTGCCCCTTGGGCGGCGGCGCCGGCGCCGGCCCGAGCAGGTCGGCGATGCTGGCGCCGAACTCGGCGGCACGTCGTTGGGCCGGGTCGGTGATGCTGCCCTCGGCGTAGCGGCGGACCGCGGCACTGGCGTTCAACCCACGCTCGTGGCCGAGAACGGCGCCGACCTCACCATTGGTGGTCAAAAAGTTGATCACGTCGGCGACCGTGTCCGGGTGGCGGGTGCCGCGGAACGCCGCCCAGTACATCGACGCTCGTGCCCACTGAGCCCCCGGCGGGCCGGGAATGCCGACGATGCCCAACTCGGACTCGGTGAGTCGTTGCAGCTCCGGTAGCTGGTGCGACCAGGCGAAGGACGCCGCAGTCACCCCGTTCACCACGAGTTGCCGGGCCGGCTCGCCGCTGTCGGCCTGCTCGACCAGGGCCGCGCTCGGCGTGGCTCGGCCCCGGCGGGCCCGCTGCCACAACTCGAACCACGCGATCAGCTCGTCCGCGCCGAAGCCGAGCTGGTTGCCCCGGTAGAACTCGCCGCCCTGCGACCGCAGCCAGAGCCAGAGCGCCCGGTAGTCGCCCGACCCGTCCATGGTGCCGGCCACCCGGCGGTCGCTGGCCTCGGTGACCTGCGTGGCCCAGGAGATGTAGTCGGCCCAGGTCATCCCGGGGCGGGGCTCCGGCATCTCCAGCTCCCGCAGCAGGTCCCGGTTGAACACCACCACGGCGTGGGTCTGCCCGGCGGCCACCGCCATCGTCCGCCCCTCCACCGTGCCGTAGCGGATCAGACCCTCCGGCAGGCCCCGAAGATCCAGGCGGTGGTCGGTGAGGTCGAGGATGACCTGACGTTGGGTGTACTCGGTCAGCATGGCGTCGTCGATCTGGATCAGGTCCGGTACGTTGCCGCCGCCCGCCTGGGTGGCCAGTCGGTCGTAGTAGCCGTCGGCACCCTGCCAGGTGACCCGGAAGGTGACCCGGGGGTTGCGATCCGAGTAGAGCCGCAGCGCCTTCTCGGTGAGCTCGGCCCGCTTGGTGCCACCCCACCAGAAGACCGACAGCTCGACGGGCTCGTCCTGGGTCGAGGTGGCGGCGCCGTCGGTGCACCCCGCCAGCCCGCCGGACGCGAGCAGAGGTGCGCCGAGCAGTGCGCCGAGCAGTCGGCGCCGGTTCGGGTCGGCGCCGAGGCGGTCGAGCGGGGGTCGAACAACGGGCACGGGGCTCTCCTGGACCTACGGGGGTGGCGGTCGGACCATTCACGCAGGCAGCGCACGAAGGTGTCAACGTCCGTCCGGTCACCCTCGGCGAGGTGGTCGACTCGGCCCCTCCGATGTCACATGGTGTACTAGGGCGCGTGGAACTTCTGCACTCAGGCAAGGCTCGGGACGTCTACGCCGACGGCGAGGACCTGATCCTGGTCGCCTCCGACCGCATCTCGATCTACGACGTGGCGCTGCCGACGCCGATCCCGGACAAGGGCCGCCTGCTCACCGCACTCTCGCTCTGGTGGTTCGAGCAGCTCGCCGACCTGGTGCCGAACCACGTCATCTCGGCCACCGACGTGCCCGCCGAGTTCGCCGGGCGGGCCATCCGCTGCCAGCGGCTGGACATGCTCCCGGTCGAGTGCGTCGCTCGCGGCTACCTCACCGGCGGCGGCCTGCGGGAGTACGAACGGACCGGCGCCGTCTCCGGCGTACCACTGCCACGAGGGCTGGGCGAGGCCTCGATCCTGCCCGAGCCGATCTTCACACCGTCGAGCAAGGCGCCGATGGGCGAGCACGACGAACCCATCACGTACGACGACGTGGTGGACAAGGTGGGCGAGGCGACTGCCGAGCGGCTGCGCCAGATCACCCTCGACGTCTACCGGCGCGGCGCCGAGCTGGCCGCCGACCGGGGCATCCTGGTCGCCGACACCAAGCTCGAGCTGGGTTGGGCGCCGGACGGCACCCTGGTCCTCGCCGACGAGCTGCTCACCTCCGACTCGTCGCGGTTCTGGCCGGCCGAGTCGTACCAGCCGGGCCGGGTGCAGTTCTCCTACGACAAGCAGTACGTGCGGGACTGGGCCACCGGCAGCGGCTGGAACAAGCAGGCCCCCGCCCCGGACCTGCCGGCCGAGGTGGTCGAGGCGACCCGGGCTCGCTACGTCGACGTCTACGAGAGGCTCACCGGCAACCGCTGGGAGTGACCGGTCACTCCACCCAGTCGAGGGTGCGCTGCACGGCCTTGCGCCACTGGCGCAGCTCCTTCTCGCGCAGCTCCGGGGCCATGGCCGGCTCCCACTGCGCGTCGGAGCGCCACTGCGCCCGCAGGGTGGCCAGGTCCGGCCAGAAGCCGACCGCCAGACCGGCCGCGTACGCGGCGCCCAGGCAGGTGGTCTCGCTGATCCGGGAACGGACCACCGGCACGTCGAGCACATCGGCGAGGAACTGCATGAGCAGGCCGTTCGCGGTCATCCCGCCGTCCACCCGGAGACGGCGCAGTGCCACATCCGAGTCGGCGTTCATCGCGTCGACCACCTCGCGGGTCTGCCACGCCGACGCCTCCAGCACCGCGCGCGCGAGGTGCCCCTTGGTGATGTAACCGGTCAGGCCGGCGATCACCCCGCGGGCGTCGCTGCGCCAGTGCGGGGCGAACAGCCCCGAGAACGCCGGCACCACGTAGCAGCCGCCGTTGTCGTCCACGGCGCCTGCCAACTCCTCCACCTCGGCAGCGGTGGAGATCAGCCCGAGGTTGTCCCGCAGCCACTGCACCAGTGAGCCGGTGACCGCGATGGCGCCTTCGAGGGCGTACGCCGGTGGTTGGTCCTTGATGCGGTAGGCGACCGTGGTGAGCAGGCCGTGCGTCGACGGAACCGGGCTGGCGCCGGTGTTGAGCAGCAGGAAGCTGCCGGTGCCGTAGGTGCACTTCGCCTCGCCCGGCTGGAAGCAGGTCTGCCCGAACAGGGCGGCCTGCTGGTCGCCGAGCGCACTGGCCACGGGCACCCCGGCGAGCACCCCGCCCGCCGTGCCGTACACCTCGGCGGAGCAGCGGATCTTCGGCAGCATCGCCGCCGGAACACCCACCGCGTCCAGCAGCTCCGGGGCCCAGTCCAGGGTCGTGAGGTCCATCAGCATGGTCCGGCTGGCGTTTGTCACGTCGGTGACGTGCTCGCCGGTCAGCTTCCAGATCAGCCAGCTGTCCATGGTGCCGAAGAGCACCTCGCCGCGCTCGGCGCGCTCGCGCAGGCCGTCGACCTCGTCGAGCAGCCAGCGCAGCTTCGGCCCGGCGAAGTAGGTGGCCAGCGGCAGGCCCGTGCGGGCCCGGAACCGCTCCTCGCCGTACGTCGACGCAAGCTCGCGAAGCAGCGGCCCGGTCCGGGTGTCCTGCCAGACGATGGCGTTGGCCACCGGGCGGCCGGTGGCTCGGTCCCAGACGACTGTGGTCTCCCGCTGGTTGGTGATGCCGACGGCGGCCAGCCCGGACGCGTCGGTGCCGGCGGCCCGCAGCGCCTCGGCGACCACCTGCTCGACGTTGTCCCAGATCTCCTCGGCGTCGTGCTCCACCCACCCCGGTCGGGGGAAGATCTGCCGGTGCTCGCGCTGGGCCACGGCGACGATGTCCCCGGCCCGGTCGAAGACGATGCACCGCGAGGAGGTGGTGCCCTGGTCGATGGCGGCGACGTACTGGGGGGTCACCGCAGCACCGTACCCGGACGGCGGCGCGGCGCGACAGGCGTCACTGTGGGTGGGTTCCGGCCCGCCGCCGATCGGCGGCCGTCGGCTTCCCCTACGATGTGCGAACGTGCGCGACATCGCAGTTTTCAGTGGAACCGCCCATCCCGACCTGGCTGCCGAGATCTGCGCCCACCTGGGGGTGCCCCTGCACCCGGTGCGGGTCTCCCGGTTCGCTAACGACTGTCTGGAAGTCCAGTTGCAGGCCAACTGCCGGGAGCGGGACGTCTTCCTGATCCAGCCGTTGGTGCCGCCGGTGCAGGAGCACCTGGTCGAGCTGCTGCTGATGATCGACGCCGCCCGGGGCGCCTCCGCCGGTCGGATCACTGTGGTGCTGCCGCACTACGCGTACGCCCGGTCGGACAAGAAGGACGCGCCACGGATCTCGATCGGCGCCCGGCTCGTCGCCGATCTCCTCACCTCGGCCGGGGCGGACCGGGTGCTCGCGATGACCCTGCACTCGCCGCAGGTGCACGGCTTCTTCAGCGTCCCGGTGGACCACCTGCACGCGCTGCGGGAGCTGGCCACCCACTTCCGGCGCTACGACCTCAGCAACACAGTTGTCGTCTCGCCCGACCTGGGCAACGCCAAGGAGGCCGCGGCCTTCGCCCGGCTGCTCGGCACGCCGGTCGCGGCCGGGGCGAAGCAGCGGTTCAGCGACGACCTGGTCAAGATCAGCGCGGTGATCGGCGACGTGACCGACCGGGACGTCATAGTGCTGGACGACGAGATCGCCAAGGGCAGCACCGTGGTCGAGCTGATGGAGCATCTGCGGGGCCTGAAGGTCCGGTCGATCCGGCTCGCCTGCACGCATGGTCTCTTCTCCGGCGACGCGTTGCAGCGGCTCAGCGACCAGGACGGCGTCCTGGAGATCGTCTGCACCAACACGGTTCCCATCCCGGCCGCCAAGCGGGTCCCCAAGTTGCAGGTCCTGTCGGTCGCCCCGGCCCTGGCCGAGGCGATGCGCCGAATCCACAACGGAGAATCCGTCTCCGCTCTCTTCGCCTAGCCCGCCCTCGCCCTTCGCCCCGGCACCCGCGCGATCTTGCAGTTTGTGTCGCCGGGATGAGCGGTTCCGGGTGATTCGTCGGGACAGTAAGTGCAAGATCGCGCGCAGAGGGGGCGCGCGGGTGGGGGTGGGGGTGGGGTTAGCGCGGGGTGTGGTTGTGGTTGGTGAGGCCGGTGGTGATGCGGACGGTGGTGCCGGCGGTGCCGGTGACGACCTCCATCGCGTCGGTCAGCTCGCGGGCCAGCCATAGGCCCCAGCCGCCGGCGGTGTCCGGGGCGGGCCGACTGCGGTCGCCCAGCCGTTGCGGGCTGATCCCGTGCCCGTGATCGGCGACCTCGCAGACCAGCACACCCGGCTCGTGCCAGAGCCGCAGCCAGCCGCGCCCGCCGCCGTGCCGTACCGCGTTGGTGATCAGTTCGTTGATCGCGAGCACGAAGTCGTCCAGCCGTTGGCCACTGAGACCCGAGGCATGCGCGCAGGAGGTGACCGAGTGTCGAATCTCGGTCACCTGGGCCTGGTCAAAGGCGCCGGCGATCAGGAGGGCAGGTTCGATGGGCACAACCGTACGCGGTGCGTGCGGGTCTGCGTTCGTCATGGGCCCGTCCCGGCGGCGCATCTCGGAGTACTTCGCGGCTTTTCCACCGTACGTCAGGGTTTCCCGAACCGCACTCGCTGCTCGCCGTGCGCCGGCACGGTTGTGGCATCCTGACCGCCATGCCGTCGCCGGGTGGGTTCGAGGTGCCGCTGTGGCGTGCGCTCACCGTGTTCAGGCTGGCCTCCCTTGCGTACGTCTGCGCACTCGCGGTGCGCGACGCCGACCGGTACGCCCACCCGTACGCCGTCGGTGCCCTGATCCTGTTGATGATCGTCTGGACCGGCGCGACCGCGATCGGGTACGCCCGACCGGCCTGGCGGCGATGGCCGCTGCTGCTGGCCGACCTCGGGGTGGTCGTGGCCATCGTGCTGGCCACCCCGTGGGTGGTCGGCCGGGCGGCGCTCACCCACGGCGTACCCACCCTGGGGGTGGCCTGGATGGCCGGCCCGGTGCTGGCCTGGGCCGTCTCCGGTGGCCGGCGGCGGGGCACTGTCGCCGCGCTGCTGGTGGCCGGCGCGGACCTGGCCACCCGGGAGCGGATCGGTCAGTCCTCGTTCACCGGGGTGATCCTGATGCTGCTCGCCGGAGTGGTGGTCGGGCACGTGGCCCGGCTCGCGGTGAGCGCCCAGGAGCGGTTGCAGCGCGCGGTGGAGCTGGAGGCCGCCACCCGGGAGCGGGAGCGGCTGGCCCGGGACATTCACGACTCGGTGCTCCAGGTGCTGGCGCTGGTGCAACGGCGCGGCGCCGACCTGCCCGGGGAGGCCGGCGAACTGGCCCGGCTGGCCGGCGAGCAGGAGGTTGCCCTGCGGGCGCTGATCGCCGGCACCGGCCCGACCGCCGCGAGCCTCCCGGACGGCAGCGAGGCGGTGGACCTGCGGACCCTGCTCGGCCGGTACGCCTCGGCGGCGGTGGCGCTCTCCGCCCCGGCCACCCCGGTGCCGCTGCCCCGACGGGTGGCCGGAGAGTTGGCGGCCGCGACCGGCGCGGCACTGGACAACGTGGGGCGGCACGCCGGTGGGCGGGCCTGGGTGCTGATCGAGGACGAGGGGGCGACGGTGACCGTGTCGATCCGTGACGAGGGGCCGGGCATCCCGGACGGCCGGCTGGACGAGGCGGCCGCCCAGGGTCGGCTCGGCGTGACCCAGTCGATCCGGGGCCGGGTGACCGACGTGGGCGGCACGGTTCGGATCGTGTCCGCCCCCGAGGCGGGCACCGAGATCGAGCTGAGCGTGCCGAGGTCAACGCGGTGAACCCGATCCGGGTGATGGTGGTGGACGACCATCCGATGTGGCGGGAGGGCGTGGCCCGCGACCTGACCGAGGCCGGTTTCCTGGTGGTGGCGACCAGTGGCGAGGGACGACAGGCCATCCGGGTGGCCGCCGCCGCCCGGCCCGACGTGGTCGTTCTCGACCTGCAACTACCCGACATCTCCGGCGTCGAGGTGATCCTGGGGTTGCGCGCGGCACTGCCCGCCGTACGGGTGCTGATGCTCAGCGCCAGCGGCGAACAGCAGGGCGTGCTGGACGCGGTCAAGGCCGGGGCCACCGGTTACCTGGTGAAGTCGACAGCGCCCGCCGAGTTCCTGGAGGCGGTGCACCGCACCGCGGCCGGCGACGCGGTCTTCACCCCCGGCCTGGCCGGGCTGGTGCTCGGCGAGTACCGCCGGCTGGCCGCCGGACCGGGGCGGGGGACCGGCCCGGCCGGCGCTGCCGAACCCCCGACGCCCCAGCTCACCGAACGGGAGACGGAGGTGCTGCGGCTGGTGGCGAAGGGGATGTCGTACAAGCAGATCGCCCAGCGGCTCGGCCTGTCGCACCGCACGGTGCAGAACCACGTGCAGAACACCCTGGGCAAGCTGCAACTGCACAACCGGGTCGAGCTGACCCGGTACGCCATCGAACGCGGTCTGGACGACTGAGCGGACGTCAGACCGAGCGCGGCGGCTCCGTCTCGTGGATGGCCAGTTCCTCGGCGGTCGCTCCGCCCCCGGCCGATCCGGCGTCGTACGCCACCGAGTCGGTCTCCTGGTCGGTGTGCGACCCCTCGTCCGGCTCCACCAGGCGGCCCACAGTGGCGTCGGCCACCGTGCCGAGCTGACCGTGGTCGTAGAGGGAGACCGGTGAGTTCGGGTCCGAGGTCGGCCCGGGATCCATCACGTCGGCGTCCAGCTGAGCCTCCGCCGCGGCTTCCAGGTTGTCCGCCTCGAAGGCGATCCTGGGGTCGATGGTGCCGGCCAGCGGGTCGTCCGCCGGGCGCTCGTAGACCTCGCGGTCGAGCTTGTAGTCCAACGACTCACCGTCGAGCTGTTCCTCGGCGGTCGTGCCGAACCGGTCCACCGCCACCGGCGTCCGATCGCCAGGCAGTTGGGCCGGGTCCGGGCCGTCCGCCTCGCGCCCGGTGAGGACGTCGTCGTTGGCGGTCGAGTCGTCATCGGCGGTGTCGGGCAGCCCTTGCGCCTCGGTGTCGGACACGGGGGTCGGGTACTCGTTGTCGCGCATGTCTGATCACTACCCGCTGCCCTGCCGCCATAACCGGACGACCTCCGGCGGTACGTCGCCGAACCGGGCACCGATGGCGAAAGCCCCGTCAGGCGGCCTCGTCGTCGGGGTGCAGCACACACCAGACGACCTTGCCGTCCGGTACGGCGCTGCTGCCCCAGCGACGGGTCACCGTGTCGATCAGCAGCAGGCCCCGGCCGCCGGCACGGTTCGGCGGGGAGATCCCGGCGAAGGTCGGTTGACGCGGGGAGTGGTCGCGAACCGCCAGGTGCAGGGTGGTCTCCTGAGGTGCCAGCCGAACCGTCATCGGGGTCCGGGCGTGTGCCACCACGTTGTTGACCATCTCGGTGATCGCGATGCACGCCGGGTCGGTGAGCGTCGGCATGCCCCAGCGCTCGCAACCGGTGGTGACCAGCTCGCGCGCCTGCCGGGCGGCTCCCACCGCCGGAGCCAGTTCGGCGGTGAGCACCGCCGCCAGTGGTGTCGCCGCCACAGCGGCCAGCGCTCCGTCGAGCGTCGGCCAGGCCGGCACTCCGGCGAGCGCGGCGTCCGGATGGGCGGGCCCGTCGACCGCTGGGTCACAGAGCAGCAGGTCCGCGGCGGGCCAGTCGGCGACCTCCCGGCGTACGTCGGCGAAGACGCCGCGCCCGGCCGGGTCGACGACCCGTAGGCCGGTCACGTCGGCCACCACCGGGCCGGGCCGGGCCAGCAGACGGGCGAGCAGCGCGCCGCGCACCGCCTCGGCGCCAGCGGCATCGAGCACACCGGTCAGCCGGACCACCGCCGACGACTCGTCGATTTCCACGAGACAGCTCGACATGATCGCCCCATTGTGCGCGCCAGTGACGGTCAGCGCATTCGGGCGCTCGACATCGGCCATCAGCGGTCCGACCGCGAGCGGCGGTTGATGGCCGCCAGGGTGCCGACAGCGGTGCCGGCGGCGGCCAGACCGAATGCGGCGGTCATCCGCACCAACTGCCGCCGCCGACCGTGCCAGCCTCCGTCCTGGCGCGCCAGAGCATCGGCGTCGAACACGTTGCCGCTGCTGTCCACCCGGGCGCCCGGGCCGAACTGGGTGCGGTGGGCGTACCAGCCGAGGGTGCGCTCGACCAGCGCGGGCGCCAGCCGCCACTGCAGGCCGATCAGCCGGGCCGCGCCGCCGGCGTACGCCTCGCGGCGGGGCCGGCGCAGCAGCCGGACGATGGTCTCGGCGACCACCTCCGGCGGGTAGATCGGAGGAGGCGGCATCAGCTCCCGGCCGCTGTGGTTGCCGGTGTGCCGGAAGAACGGGGTGTCGATCGTGGCCGGCAGCACTGTGCAGACGGAGATGTGACCGCGACCGGTGACCCGCAGCTCCTGTCGTACGGTGTCGGCCAGCCCGCGGATGCCGTGCTTGGAGGCGTTGTACGCCGACTGGTACGGCATGGCCACCTCGGCCAGCACCGAGGCGTTGTTGACCAGCACGCCACCACCGGCAGCGCCCAGGTAGGGCAGAGCGGCCTTGATGCCGTGCACCGCCCCGAGCAGGTTGACCTCCAGCACCCGGCGGAACTCGGCGACCGGGATCTCGTCGAACAGGCCCACGGCGCTCACCGCGGCGTTGTTCACCCAGGCGTCGATCCGGCCGAATTCGGCCGCCGCCTGCTCGGCCAGCCGCCGCACCGACTCCAACTCGGTGACGTCGGTCGGTACGACCAGCGCCCGGCCGCCCAACTCCCGGCAGCGCTGCGCGACCTGTAGCAGGGCCGGCTCGCTGCGGGCGGCCAGCACGACGGCCGCACCCCGGCGGGCCAGTGCGTACGCGGTCGCCGTGCCGATCCCGCTGGACGCGCCGGTGATCACCACGGTCGAATCGTCGAGACTGCGGGTCAGCGGCATTCCTGAGCGGTACCCCCGGCCAGGCCTGGTCACACCGCCCACGGCTTGTCGATCATCGTCGAACCGTGCTGTCGCGTGTCGCATGTGCTTGCCGTGGCGCAAGTGTCGGTGGCACTCGCGCTGACTCTTCCTGATCTGCCAGGTTTCGGCTCAGCGTCGCGGGGTTAATGGGACGCTCTGACCGGGAGGACCACCGCCGAGGAAAGATCGCAGGGAGGTGACCCATGCGCGTCGGCCTCGTCTGCGCGCACGCCAGTTCCTACCGCCACGCCGGCGGCCCGCCGGTCGGCACCCGACAGCACACCGCGAGGGTCGCCGCCGAGTTGGCCGAGCGAGGCCATGACGTCCGGCTCTACGTGCGCCGGGACGACCCGACGCTGCCGGCGACGATGAACGTCGACGGCTACCAGGTGCACCAGGTGCCCGCCGGTCCGCCCACCCCACTGCCCACCGTCGAGCTGATCCCCTACGTGACGGAGGTCGGCCGCTGGCTGGCCGACGAGTGGACGGGTTCCTGGCGGCCCGAGGTGGTGCACGGGCACTACTGGGTCGGTGGCCTGGCCGCCGCGCACGCCGTCCGGGAGACCGACATTCCGGTGGTGCAGACGTTCCACTCGCTCGGCATCGAGCAGCTGCGTCACCTGGGCGGCCACTACGACGGGCCGGGGCAGCGGATCACGCTGGAGCGCGCATTGACCAGGGCGGTCGACATCGCCGTGGCCCAGTCCAACGACGAGGTCGACGAGCTGACCCGGATGGGTCTGCAACGCAGCTCGGTCGCGTTGGTGCCGGCCGGCGTCGACATCGATCTGTTCCATCCCGACGGTGAGGCAGCACCGCGCGAACAGCGGCCCCGCATCCTCTCGGTGGGCTCGCTGGCCGCCGGGCACGGCCAGGAGGACCTGATCCGGGCGATGCGACTGGTCGGTGACGCCGAGCTGGTGATCGCCGGTGGGCCGCCGGCCGACCAGTTGGCCAACCACGCCGAGGCACGACGCCTGCGCGAGCTGGCCGAACAGCTAGGCGTCGTCGACCAGGTACGGCTCGTCGGGGCGGTGCCGCACGACCAGATGGCCACCTGGTACCGGTCGGCGGACGTGGTCGCCTGCACGCCGCACTACTCCTCGGCCGGGCGGGTCTCGCTGGAGGCGATGGCCTGCGGAGTGCCGGTGATCGGCTACGCGATGGGCGGCCTGGCGGACGCCGTCGTCGACGAGGTCACCGGCCGTCTGGTGCCCCCCGGTGACGTACGGGCACTCGGAGTGTCGCTGCGCCGTCTGCTCGCCGACAACGCCGGTCGGTTCGCGTACGGGCACGCCGCGGTGGACCGGGTGCGCAGCAGCTACACCTGGGAGCGGACCGCCGGTGCGTTGGAGCGCCTCTACGAACGGGTGGTGAGCCGCCGCAAGCCGGTCGAGGCCTGAGTCGGCGGCGGTGCTGCGACACCTCTGCCCCGCTGGTGCGGTGCCGGACGGTCAGCCCGGCTGGCCGGCACCGACCATGGCGGGGTCCCGTCGGCGTGCCACCGAGCGGTGCTGCTGCGGTTCGGCGTACCGGGTCAGGCCGATCACCGCGGCCAGGGTGACCAGGAAGCCGACCGCCGCCAGCCACTCCCGCCCCGGCCAGATCTTGTCGTTGAGCAGCAGCAGGCCGACGATCGCGGCCGGCACCGCACCGGCGGCGTCCATCGCGGCTACCGCCGCGGTCGTCGAGCCGCGCTGCATGGCCAGGCCGAGCAGCAGCTGACCCACGATCGAGTGGGCGATCAGCAGGTAGAACAGCGGGTCGGCGAGGAACGCCTCGGCGGACGGCGCGGATGCCAGTGGCCGGGCGGCGACCGCGGCCGAGCTGAACGCCAGCCCGGCCAGTGAACCGAGGGCCACCGAACCCGGCGCCCCGTGCAGCCGGACGGCGAAGAAACCGAGCACCGCGATCACACCGAGCGCCACCAACAGGGCGATCGAGCCGGCGGTGCCGAGCTGCTTCGACGGGGCTGGCCGGGCGGACAGCACCAGCGCGGTGATCCCCGCGAAGAGCAGTGCCAGCAGCACCACCTCCGCCGCCGGCAGCCGCCACTTCAGCACCAGCACCCCGAGGATGGCGGTCACCCCGAGCCCGGCGGCCACGCTGGCCTGCACGAGGAACAGCGGCAGGTCCCGCCGGGCCAGGAAGGCGAGCACGAAACCGCCGATCTGACAGCCGAGGCCGACCAGGTACGTCCGGTGCCCGGCGAGGCGCAGCAGCAGGCCCGGATCGAAGGTGTGGTGGACCGTGGTGCGGGCCGCCGCCACCGACTGGAGCAGGTTGGCGAAGCCGTACGCGACGATCATCGCCGCGAGAAAACACCAACTGGAGGAGACCACCTGGCGAGGATAGAGGTTGCCGGGGGTCAGCGCTCGGCTGGTCGATTGAGACGGGCGAGGATGTCGGCGTGCAGCACACCGTTGGTGGCCACCACGCTGCTGTCGGTGCCCGGAGCGCCGGCGGGGGCCGGTTTTCCGGTCAGATCCGTGACCGTGCCACCCGCCTCGGTGACGATCGGCACCAGCGCCGCCACGTCCCACACTGACAGTTCCGGTTCGACCATCACGTCGAGTGCCCCCTCGGCCAGCAGCATGTAACCGTAGAAGTCGCCGTACGCCCGGTTGCGCCAGCTGTCCCGCATCAGGTCGAGCACCGCGTCGAGTCGCCCGGCGCTCTCCCACCCGTTCAGCGACGAGTAACAGAAGCTGGCATCGGGGATCCCACGCACCTTGGACACGCCGATCCGCTCGCCGGCCGCCGGACCCGGTCCGGCGAACGCGCCCGCACCCGCGCTGGCCCACCAGCGTCGTCCGAGCGCCGGTGCGGACACCACGCCGACCGCCGGCCGGTCGCCGTCGTAGAGCGCGATCAAGGTGGCCCAGATCGGCACGCCACGGACGAAGTTCTTGGTGCCGTCGATCGGATCGATGATCCACCGGCGGCCGTTCGGGTTGGCCGACGGCTGCGCGCCGTACTCCTCACCGAGCAGCCCGTCGGCCGGTCGGTGCTCGGCCAGCAGGGCTCGGATCTCCCGCTCCACGGCGGTGTCCGCGTCGGAGACCGGGGTCAGGTCGGGCTTCGCCTCGACGCGCAGGTCGAGCGCGCGGAACCGGGCCGTGGCGATGGCGTCGGCCCGGTCGGCGAGCAGATGGGCGAGGACGAGGTCTTCGGCGTACCCGGTCATGCCGGCAACCTAGCCCACACCCGTCGGGTCACTCGTCGGGGCCGCGCCGGTCACCCTCGCCGGGGCCGCGCTGGTCGCTGTCGCCGCGCGAGTCACCCTCGCCGGCCCGGGAGGCGAGCAACCGACGGTACGAGGCCAGCCGGCGCGGGTCGGCCTTACCGGCGGCCACCCAGGCGTCCAGCCCACACTCGGCCTCGTCGGCACTGTGGGGGCAGTTCGGTGGGCAGTCGACGGTGCCTTCGACAAGGTCCGGAAAGCCGTGCAGCAGGCTGTCGGCCGAGACGTGCGCCAACCCGAAGCTGCGGATCCCGGGGGTGTCGATGATCCAGCCCGGGTCGGTGTCGATCCCGGGCACCGGTGGCAGCCGCAGCGCCACCGCGCTGGTCGAGGTGTGCCGGCCCCGACCGATCGCGCTGACCACGCCGACCGCTCTCAGCGCATCCGGAACGAGGCGGTTGACCAGCGTCGACTTGCCCACTCCGGAGTGCCCGACCAGCACCGACACCTTGCCGCTCAGCAGCGCACGGAGCGCGTCGAGGTCGGAGTCGGGGCGGTTGAGCACGTAGGGCAGCTCCAGCTCGGTGTAGTAGCCGAGCACCTCCTCCGGCCCGGCCAGGTCGGCCTTCGTGAGGCAGAGCAGCGGCTCGACGTCCGCGTCGTACGCGGCCACCAGGCAGCGGTCGATGAACCCGGTGCGCGGCGGTGGGTCGGCCAACGCACTGACGATCACCAACTGGTCCGCGTTGGCCACCACGACCCGTTCCAGCCGACCCTCGGCGGTGGTCTCGTCGTCGTCGGCGGTGCGGCGCAGCACCGAGCGGCGTTCGGCGATCCGGACGATGCGGGCGAGAGCGCCCTCCGCGCCCGACGTGTCACCGACCAGGCTGACCCGGTCACCGACCACCACCGACTTGCGGCCCAACTCGCGGGCCCGCATGGCGGTGACCGTGGGCAGCTCGGCTCCGACAACGCCGCGTTCGGCCCCGGAGAGCACGCAGGTGTAGCGCCCCCGGTCGACGGCGATGACGAACCCGTCGACCGCGTCGGCGTGCTGCGGGCGGGTGCGCGTACGCGGGCGCGACGACTTTCCGGGTCGGACCCGCACGTCGTCCTCGTCGTACTCCCGCCGTTTGGTCGCCAGGACCTGTCCTCTTCTCGCGTCAGCTCTTGCCGGTCACCATCGCTGACCATAGTGCCGGGAACTCGGGCATGGTCTTGGAGGTACACCCCACGTCGTCCACCTCGATGCCCGGAACGGCCAGGCCGGCAACCGCGGCGGCGTGCGCCATCCGGTGGTCGTGGTAAGTGCGGAAGACCCCGCCGCGCAGCGGTCGGGGCCGGATTTCCAGCCCGTCCGGTGTTTCGGTGATGTCCGCGCCGAGCCCGCCGAACTCGCGCGCGAGCGCGGCGAGCCGGTCGGTCTCGTGCCCACGGATGTGCCCGACGCCGGTGAACACAGACGGCGAGTCGGCCAGCATGGCCAGCGCGGTCAGCACCAGGGTCAGCTCGCCGACGTCGGACAGGTCGGCGGTCAGACCATGCACCACGCCGGTGCCACGGACGGTCAGCCCGTTGGTGGAGAGAGTGACCTCACCGCCCATCCGCTGTAGCAGCGAGCGGAGTTTCTCGACCGGCTGCGCGCTGCTGTGCGGCCAACCCTGAAGGGTCACCTCGCCACCGGTGACCAGGGCGGCGGCGAAGAACGGCACGGCACCGGAGAGGTCCGGTTCGATGTCCCAGCCGCGCCCGGTGAGCGGACCGGGCTCGACGGCCCAGACGTCGGGAGTGCTGTCGTCGACCGCCGCGCCGGCGGCCCGCAGCATCTGCACCGTCATCCGAAGGTGCGGCGCGGAGGGCACCGGCGGGCCGACGTGGCGGACCACGACGCCCCGGTCGAAGCGCGGGGCGGCCAGCAACAGCCCGGAGACGAGTTGGCTGGAGGCGGACGCGTCGATCACGACCTCGCCGCCGGTGATCCGGCCGGTGCCGAGCACTGTCAGCGGCAGGCTGCCGGTGCCGGTGACGTCGATCCGGACGCCCAGCGAGCGCAGCGCGCCGACCAGCGGGCCGAGTGGCCGGGTGCGCACGTACGGGTCACCGTCGAAGGTGACCTGCCCGTCGGCCAGACCCGCCACCGGTGGCACGAAGCGCATCACGGTGCCGGCCAGCCCGACGTCGACGTGGGCGGGGCCGGCGAGCGGGTGCGGTCGGACCAGCCAGCGCTCGTCGTCGCTGATCGAGACGTGAGCGCCCATCGCCCGCAGGCCGGCGGCCATCAACTCGGTGTCACGGGCGCGCAGTGGCCGGGCCAGCGTCGACGGGCCGGCGGCCAGCGCGCTGAGCACCAGGGCCCGGGCGGTCATCGATTTGGAACCGGGCAGGCGCAGCGTCGCCGCCACCGGGTCG
This sequence comes from Micromonospora sp. NPDC051227, assembly GCF_044455385.1. Lineage (NCBI taxonomy): Bacteria > Bacillati > Actinomycetota > Actinomycetes > Micromonosporales > Micromonosporaceae > Micromonospora > Micromonospora sp. NPDC051227. Next base: position 270,577 of record NZ_JBITET010000007.1, on the reverse strand, counting down.
GATGCGGTCGGTGCGGTCCACGGCTGCGGCGGCCGGGTCGCGGTCAGGTTGCCCACGGTCACATTCTGCCGTGTCGGCGGGCGGGCGGCGGCGCCCGGCTTTCGTACTCCCGGTTGGCGGGACAGCCGACGGGGCCTCCGACGCGTTAGCGTGTGCCCCATGTGCGGCAGGTACGCGACGACCCGGAGCTCCGGTGAGCTGAGCGCGCTGTTCGAGTCGTCCGACGACTCCGACGGCCTGGTCCGGGCGGACCACAACGTCGCGCCGACCGACCCGGTGCCGCTGGTCCGGGTCAGCCCGGAGGGGCACCGCAGCCTCTGTGTCGGCCGCTGGGGTCTGCTGCCGCACTGGTCCCGGTCCGCCTCGGGAGCCGCTCGGATGATCAACGCGCGGGCGGAGACGGTGGCCACCAGCCGGGCGTACGCCGGCTCCTTCTCCCGTCGCCGTTGCCTGGTCCCGGCCGACGGCTGGTACGAGTGGGTCCGGTTGCCCGACGGCGGGCGACAGGCGTACTTCATGACCCCTCGGGACGGCTCGGTGCTCGCGCTGGCCGGCATCTGGTCGCTCTGGGAGTCCGACGCGGAGACCCGGCTCACCTTCAGCGTGCTGACCACCGCGGCGCTCGGCGACCTGGCCGAGGTGCACGACCGGATGCCGGTGCTGCTGCCCGCTGAGCGGTGGTCGTCGTGGCTCGCGCCGACCGACGAGCCGGGGCGGCTGCTCACCCCGGCATCGGCGGAGCAGTTGGCGGGGTTGGAAATCCGTCCGGTGGGTGCGGCGGTGGGAGACGTTCGTAACGACGGGCCACAGCTGACCGCGCGGGTGGCGGTGGCGCCGACGGTGTCACCGCAGGAGCTGACCCTGTTCTGACGCCGCCGCGCATCGTCGGCCGCCGATTTGCCAGGGTTCCGCGCGATTCGTCTCCTGACTGTTCAGTCATGTTCCCGGCAGACCCTTGTCCCGGTGTTGTGAAGTGCGATAGAACACAGCGCCGGTAGTGGCTGTCGATCCGCACGGGGCGGACGACGTCCACAGCTTTTGCCGGTCCCACGGGGGAGGTGGGTGGATGACACGGGCACGTATGCCGCGCCCGCACGAGGTGGCAGCGGCGCGGCGAGATCCGCGACTGCTGCGGGCCGTGCGAGAACGGCGACAGGACGACGCTTGGCGCACCAGAGGAACCTGCCAGAGCGTCGATCCGGAGACATTCTTTCCGGCACCGAACGAGCCGGCGGACGCCGCCGTCGCGCTGTGTCGCAGTTGTGACGTGCAGGGGTCCTGCCTGGCCTGGGCCCTCGATGTCGGTGACTGCCACGGCGTGTGGGGCGGCACCACGCCGCGGGAACGACGGGCGATGCTGGTCGCCTGGCGCGGCGCTGTCGAACCCGATCCGGACGCCATCGACGACGCCGGCCCGCCGGTGCGCGATCGCCTGCTCGCCCTGGTCCCGCTGAGCTGATCGGCGGCCCGGTTCGCACCCGACGCCCGCCCGGCGGCGCAGAATAGGCCGGTGCCAGCCAGCAACGAGATCGACACCCCGCGCGGTCCGGCGCGGATCGACAGCGACCTGCCGGTCCGCCCGGCCACCGCCCTGCTCGTCCTCGGGCACGGCGCGGGCGGGAGCGTCGACGCGCCTGACCTGCTCGCGGTCCGGGACGCGTCGGTGGCGGCCGGCCTGGCGGTGGTCCGGGTGACGCAGCCCTACCGGGTCGCCGGTCGACGTGCGCCGGCACCGGCAGGTCACCTCGACGAGGCCTGGACGGCGGTGCTCGCCGAGCTGCGTGACCGGCACACCGACGTGCCGGTGGTGGTCGGTGGGCGTTCCAGCGGCGCACGGGTGGCCTGTCGGACGGCCCGTGCGGTGGGCGCGGTGGGCGTGGTCGCGTTGGCCTTTCCACTGCACCCGCCCGGCAGGCCGGAACGTTCGCGCGCCGCTGAACTGGGCACCGGGCTGCCGACGTTGGTCGTCAACGGCGACCGGGATCCGTTCGGGACGCCGGCCCCGGGGCCGGCCGTGCAGGTGGTGAGCCGTCCCGGTGAGACGCACGACCTGCGCCGGGATCCGGCCGGCACCGCCGCCGCCGTTCGCGACTGGCTGTCCGCCCAGGGCTGGGCGGCCAACTGACCCGTCGCGGCCGGCGCGCCGGGGCGACCGTTTCCGGGGCGGGCACGGGTCGTTGCATCCGATGGTGCCGCCGGCCCGAGCAGAGCCGGTGACACCAGTCCTCCCAGGCCCTTCCTGGTCCCAGCGCCGGCCGCCGTCGGGGCCGGGACCAGGAACGGGGAGGGTCGGCCGGAATGCCCCAGTGGTCATCTCGCGTTACTACCCCCGGACGACTTTTCTGTGAGGGGGTGACCGGTGCCAACCGAGACACGAAGCCTGGAACGGGACGAGCGGGACGCCCGGCAGCTTAAGCGGCTGCTGGATGGCCCGGAGTGGCCCGCAACGGCGGGACCGGGCGGGGTGGGTGCGGTGAGCACGGGCACACCGGCCGGAAGTGAATCTGCGGGCAGGTCCGTGCGCGTATCCTCGGCGGGAAAGCATCCGACGCGAGGGGATGTGCGGTTGACCACCGAGAAGACGGACGAGCGCAGGGCCCGATTCGAGCGGGACGCGATGCCATTCGTCGATCAGCTCTACGCTGCTGGGCTGCGGATGACACGCAACCCGGCGGATGCAGAGGACCTGGTCCAGGAGACGTACCTGAAGGCGTACGCGGCCTTCCACCAGTTTGAGCAGGGCACGAACCTCAAGGCCTGGCTCTACCGGATCCTGACCAACACCTACATCAACTCCTACCGCAAGCGGCAGCGCCAGCCGATCCAGGCGCCCACCGAGGAGATCACCGACTGGCAGCTCGCCGAGGCCGAGTCGCACACCTCAAGCGGTTTGCGCTCGGCCGAGACGGAGGCACTGGACCGGCTGCCGGACAGCGACGTCAAGGAGGCCCTCCAGCAGTTGCCGGAGGAGTTCCGCCTGGCCGTCTACCTCACCGATGTCGAGGGCTTTTCCTACAAGGAGGTCGCGGACATCATGGGCACGCCGATCGGCACCGTGATGTCGCGTCTGCACCGGGGCCGTCGTAATCTGCGCAAGCTGCTCGAGCGTTACGCGGGGGAGCGGGGCTTCAGTGCGGCCCGCTCGGCGAAGGGCTCGACCGCCGCTGCCGGCCGGGAGGTGTGACGTGAGCTGTGGGGAGCCGCACGAGACGGACTGCCGCGAAGTGCTCGCGGAGGTGTATCTCTACCTGGATCTGGAGTGCGCCGACGAGCGCCGCTCGTTGATCCGGCACCACCTGGACGAGTGCGGGCCCTGCCTGCGCGAGTACGGGCTGGAGCAGGAGGTGCGGGCGCTGGTGGCGCGTTGCTGTGGCAACGAGACCGCGCCGGATGAGCTGCGTGAGCGGCTGCGGGTCAAGCTCACCGAGCTGGTGGTCTTCGAGACCAGCGACTCCCGTGAGCTGGCCGACTGATCGTCTGAGCTGGCCGACCGAGCGTCGGCACGAGCTGGCAAGGCCGGTGGCCCGGGTCGATGTCGACCCGGGCCACCGGTGTACCCGGCCTCGGCCGGGTCGAGCTGAGCGGCGACGGGCAACTGGCCCGTCGACCCGTTCAGGAGTTGGGACGCTTGCCGTGGTTCGCGGCGCTCTTCTTACGAGCCTTCTTCTTCCGGGACTTCTTCGCCATGCTGACCTCCTCGTGATGGGTCGGATCCGTCCTGCGCACGACCTCGGCGCGGATGCGGCCACCGGCGGTCCGGCGTCGGGTCCGACCCGCTGATGGTAGTGCGGTCGACACCCGCCGCCTTCCCCAGGGCGGGCCTGCCATCCCGGCTGTGCCGCTGCGCGCCCATCACCGGTCGACGCATGATTGGATACATCGGCAGGCACGTCGCGAAGAGGGAGGGCCTGGACATGGCCGAGGAGATCCGCGCCGAGATGGTGGCCAACGTCTGGAAGGTCGTCGCCACTGCGGGTGACACGGTGACCGAGGGTGACACCCTGGTGATCCTCGAGTCGATGAAGATGGAGATCCCGGTCATCGCCGAGTCCGATGGTGTGCTCCAGCAACTCGTCGTCAACGAGGGCGACGTCGTGCAGGACGGTGACCTGATCGCCGTGATCGCTTGACCGGGCTGCGGGTCCGTCCGGCCGAGTCGGCCGACTTCCCGGCGGTGGCCCGGCTGACCGTGGCCGCCTACGAGGCGGACGGCCAGCTCAAGGGCGAACACGGGTACGGCGAGGTGCTGGCCGACGTGTCAACCCGAGCCGCCAGCGGCGAGGTGCTGGTCGCGGTCGACGAGGTGACCGGGGCGGTGCTCGGGTCGGTCACGTTCGTGCTGCCGGGCACCCCGTTCGCCGAGCTGGCAGGGCCGGGCGAGGCGGAGTTCCGGATGCTCGCGGTCGACCCGGGCGCTCAGGGGCGGGGTGTGGGTGGCGCGCTGGTCGAGGCGTGTGTCGACCGGGCGACCGGGTTGGGTTGCACGGCGATGGTGATCTGCGTCCGGGCCGGGATGGCCGATCAGGCGCACCGGCTCTACTCGCGGCGCGGTTTCGTCCGCTTGCCGGAGAAGGACTGGTCACCGCTGCCGGGTGTGGACCTGCTCGGCCTGCGGCTGGAGCTGACGCGCGGCTGAGCCGGCGACCCGCGAGCCGGGGCCGGCACGGTCACGCCCGGTCAGGCGTCGGGCTGCGTGCCGATGGCGGCCAGCAGCTCGTCGGCCACCTCCAGGGCGAGCTTGCGGCGTTCGTCGTCGCTGATGTGCGGCGCGCGGACCGCGAACCAGCTGGTGTGCACCGCAAAGATTGACAGCGCGGCGCGCAGTTGGGCGGCTGGGGATTCATCGCCCCGGCAGAGCGCGTCGGCCAGCTCCAACATCCGACCGCGCATCTTCTTACCGGCGGAGAGGCTCTTGAGCGCGGTCTGGTTCTGCTCGAAGAAGCGCATCACCGACGGCTGAGTGCCGTCGAACATCGTGTCGGCGTACCGGGAGATCAGCTCGCGCCGGGTGGCCAGGGTGGCGGGCTGGGTGGCGGCCCAGGCGATCAGTGCGTCCATCCCCTCCAGCCGGTCCTCGACGAAGCTGGCGACGATGTCGTCCTTGCTCTTGAAGTGGTAGTAGAGCGCGGCCTTGGTGACGCTGAGGCGCTCGGCGATTTCCCGGAGCGAGGTCTTCTCGTACCCCTGCTCGGTGAAGAGTTCGAGCGCGACGGCCTTGATCCGTTCCCGCGTTCCGCCGCCTGTGCTCTCGCTCACGCGCGCCCTCCAAATGGCTTGACCGTTACTCGTACCCAACTTACCGTGCGGCTAGTAAGGTGACTAGCCGGGCGGCAAGTAAGTACGGCAATCTTCGGGGGGAGCTTACCCATGACTCAGGCAACCCAGGCCGGCACGCGACCCAACAACATCCGGGTCGTGCTGTTCGGGCTGATGATCGCGATGATGCTCGCGATGCTCGACAATATGATCGTCAGCACCGCGTTACCGCGGATCGTCGGCGAGTTCGGCGGGCTCAACCACTTCACCTGGGTGGTTACCGCGTACGTCCTGGGCACCACCGTCTCCACCCCGATCTGGGGCAAGCTCGGTGACCTCTACGGCCGCAAGTCGGTCTTCCTGACCTCGGTCGTCGTCTTCCTGATCGGCTCCGCCCTTTGTGGCATGGCCGGCTCCGGGATGCTTGGCGGCCCAGAGGACGGCATGGTCCAGCTCATCGCCTTCCGGGCCGTGCAGGGCCTCGGCGCCGGCGGCCTCATGGTCGGCGTGATGGCGATCATCGGTGACCTGGTTCCGCCCCGCGAGCGCGGGCGCTACCAGGGCATGATCGCCGGCATCATGGCCATCGCCATGGTCGCCGGCCCGCTGGCCGGCGGATTCATCACCGACCACCTCTCCTGGCGCTGGGCGTTCTACGTGAACCTGCCGCTGGGCGGAATCGCGCTGCTCGTGCTGATCACCACCATGCACCTGCCGAAGTACCGCACCGAGCACCGGATCGACTGGCTCGGCGCCGGGCTGCTCTCGGTCGGCATCACCGCGATCGTGCTCATCACCACCTGGGGGGGCAACGAGTACGACTGGACGTCGCCGCAGATCCTCGGCCTGGCCGTGCTGGCCGTCGTCGCGTTGGTGGTGTTCGCCCTGGTGGAACGCCGGGTCCAGGAGCCGATCCTGCCGCTGGCGCTCTTCGCCAACCGCAACTTCGCGCTGATCTCGGTGATCGGCTTCCTGCTCGGCTTCGCGATGTTCGGCGCGATGAACTTCCTGCCGCTCTACCAGCAGACCGTGCAGGGTGCGTCGGCCACCAACAGTGGCCTGCTGCTGCTGCCCCTGATGTTCGGCATGCTGGTCGTCTCGCTGGTCATCGGCCGGGCGATCACCCGCAACGGCAGGTACCGGGCGTACCCGATCATCGGTGGTGTGGTGATGACCGCGGGCATGGCGCTGCTGTCCATGCTCGACACCGACACCAGCAAGCTGATGTCCTCGCTCTACATGATCGTGCTCGGCGTCGGCATGGGCTTCCTCATGCAGACGTCGATGCTGATCGCGCAGAACAGCGTGGAGCAGAAGGACCTCGGCGCGGCCAGCGGCGCGGCCACCTTCTTCCGGTCGATCGGCGGTTCGTTCGGCATCTCGCTGTTCGGCGCGATCTTCGCCAGCCGGCTGGCCAGCTCCGAGGGCGGCCGGGCCTTCGGTGGCGACGAGGCCGGCGCCGGGATGGACCTGGAGAAGCTCAGGGAGCTGCCCGCCCAGGCGCGCGAGGCGGTGCTCGGCGGTCTCTCCGACGCCATCTCGCACGTCTTCCTCTGGGCGGTGCTGTTCACCATCGTGATCCCGGTGCTCGCCTGGTTCATCAAGGAGATCCCGCTGCGCACCGCGAACGAGGCGCCGCCGCAGGCCACCCCGGAGGAGGACGCCGAGGTCGCCCTCGGCAAGGCCGCCCCCGTCGCCTAACCCCCGAACCTCCGCGATCTTGCACTTTGTGCGGGTGCATAAGCACTGTTTCCGACAGAACGGCGACAGTAAGTGCAAGATCGCGGGGGTTGGCGGGGAGTCAGCGGCGGAGCAGGCGTTGCCAGAGGCGGCGCAGAGGGTTGCGGGGGCGGGGAAGCCGGGGGGAGTGGGTGGCCAGCAGTTCGGTGGCCAGTGCCGCCGTCGCCGGATCCAACTGCGGGGCGGCGAGTGCCAGGTGAGCCAGCGAGGCGGCGATCGGGACCGGTCGGCTCCGCGCCACGGCAGCCGCGTCGGCCAGCCGCTCCGCCACCACCCGGGCCACGTCCGACCGCACCGAGGGGTCCACCCAGGCGGCGGTGACCAGGGCGAACAGCGCCGCCTCGGTGACCCAGTCCTCGACGCCCCAGATCAGATCGAGCAGCACCCGGCGCCGGGTCGAACCCTCCCACGGCTCGTCGGTGCGGTGGTGCAGCAGCCCCAGACAGGCCCACACCTGCACCCCACGGACCCAGACCGACGGGTCGTGGGCCGCCAGCAGCCGACCCACCGCGTTGGCCGGCGCCGCCGGCGGGTGCACCAGCAGACCGAGCAGGTCGCCCAGGTCGAGGCCGGCCAGGCCCACCGCCGCGTCGTACGCCGCCGGTGGGTGTGCCCACGCCGGGTGGGCGATCTGCCCGATCCGTTCGACAGCCGTCGCCGATGGCGCCGCCAGCGCGGGTGTGGGGACCACGTCCGCGTAGTGCCACAACCGCTGAGCGGACTCCCGCCGGGGCTCGCGCGGGTCGGGCTCCGGCGCGCCGACGACCTCGATCCGCAGCCCGGGGGCGGTGGAGATCGCCGTCCCGACCGCACTCGGCGGGGCGGCGGCGGGTAGGCGGACGGCACCGCCGAGACCATTGTCGTCATCGGCCACCGCCTGGCGCATCGCGTCGACCAGGGGCCCACCGGCCGGGGTGAGTTGACCGAGCCAGGGCCGACCTCGGCAGCACTGGGCAAGGTCGCCGTGCTCGTGGCTGTCGTCCGGGTGGTCCCGCACGAAGTCGGCGAGCGCGACCAGGTGGGCGAGGTCACCGTCGCGCAGGTGCCGCAGGCGGTGGGCTGTGTGCACCGCGCAGTCGAACGACGGATCGCGCGCCAGCGCCCGCTCGGTCCACTCCAACGCCTCGTCCAGCCGGCCGATCTCGGCCAGGGTGCCGGCGATGTCCGCGTAGATCGCCAGGTCGTCGGGGTCCAGCTCGACGGCCCGACCGAGTGCCGCGAGGCCGTCGCGGGTCCGGCCCGAGCTGCGGTACGCGTACCCGAGCCACACCTCGCCCATCTTCGAGGGCTGTGCGCGTACCCCTCGGGTGGCCCAGCGGACCGCCAGCTCGACCTCACCGAGGCGCCGGGCCAGCGCGGACGCCGCGCCCAGCAGCAGGCCGTGTTCGGGGTGCACGGTGGCCGCGTTGCGGGCGAGCGTGAGGTACGGGGTCAGCGGGGCGCGGCCGATCCGCGGCACGGGGTCGGGCAGTGCGGCGCAGACCTGCATGAGGACGCGGGCGATGTGCTCCGGGTCCAGTCGTTCGGCCAGCTCGGGCGCGGTGACCCAGGGCACGCCGGCCCACTCGGTGCCGGGCGCGTACGACGTCGCTGCGGCCAGCAGCTCCAACCCTTCGGCGGGGCGCCCGGCGGTGGCGAGGAGGTGGGCGCGGGCGACGACCGCACCGACGAAGGTGTGGTGGTTGATCGGGAAGAGGTCGAGGCCGCCGCCGCTCGTCGCGGCGAGCCGGGCCAGCGTCTCGTGCACCTCCGGCAGGGTGGGGGCCCGTGCCAAGGCGCCGGCGAGGTGGCCGGCGGCGTGGTGCAGGTCGCCCTCGTCGAGTGCCAGCCGGGCCAGCGCCAGCTCCTCCGTCGCGGAGAGCGCGGGATCGTCCGTTCCCTCGGGCACGTCGTCCTCTCGTTAGACCGGGCACAACGGGTAAAGCCTAGTTGATATTGAGATCAACTGGTGATCACCTGCGCAGTCCTGCTCGTTCGATTGCTGAGATACGCCTAAAAGTGCAAGACTGAGCAAGAATCGCGCGGCAATCGCGCAGGGGGAGGGGTTTCCGTGACACGTGCAGGGGCTGGAATGGCCGCCGACATCGACGAGCAGCCGGCTGGTTACGCGCGCCTGCTCTCCGCCGCCAACGCCGCCGAGATCGCCCGGGTGGCAGCGGTCATCGCGGAACGTCGGCCACGGCACGTGGTCTTCACCGCGCGGGGCACCTCCGATCACGCGGCGCTCTACGGGGCATACCTGACCGAGATCCGGCTCGGCCTGCCCGCCGGGCTGGCCTCGCCCAGCGTCGTCACCCTGTACGGGGCCCGCCCCGACCTCTCCGACGCGCTGGTCGTCGGGGTCAGCCAGAGCGGCGGCTCGCCCGACCTGGCCGAGGTGCTGCGCGCAGCCCGAGCCTCCGGTGCGCTGACCCTCGCGGTGACCAACGCCCCCGACTCGCCGTTGGTCGACGTGGCCGAGCTGAGCGTCGACATCGCCGCCGGGCACGAGCGGGCGGTGGCCGCCACCAAGACGTACACCGCCGAGCTGCTCGCCCTGCTGATGCTGGTGGAGGGGATCCGGGCCGGCGACGGCGTGCTCCCGAAGGTCGAACGGGAGGCGCTCGACGCACTGCCCGAGCTGGCCACCCGCACCCTGGCCGACGGCACCCCGGCCCAGCTCGCCCCGCGCTACCGGTTCGCCCGTCAGTTGGTCACCACCGGCCGGGGGTACGCCTACCCGACAGCCCGGGAGGCCGCGCTGAAGCTGATGGAGACCTCGTACCTGCCGGCGCTCGCCTTCTCCGGCGCCGACCTGCTGCACGGCCCGCTCGCGATGACCGACCCGGAGGTCCCGGTGCTCGCCGTGGTCGGCTCCGGCCCCGGCGGCCGGTCGATGGGTGAGGTGCTGCCCCGCCTCGGCGAACGCCGCGCCGACGTCGTGGTGGTCGGCTCCGCCGACGTGCCGGGCGCCACCCGGCTGGCCGTCCCCGAGGTCGACGAGCGGTACGCCCCGCTGCTGGACATCCTGCCGATGCAGCGGTTGGCGCTGGCCCTGGCGCTCACCCGAGGCGAGGACCCGGACGCGCCGCGCGGGTTGAAGAAGGTCACCGCGACGATGTGAGGCGCGGCGTGGCACCCTGGTCACCGTGTCCACGCTGCGCGACCTCGCCGAGGAGCACACCCATCTCCGTCCGGCCGACATCGACCACCTGCACCGGATCGCCGGCGACTGGCAACTGCTCTCCGATCTGTCCTTCGCCGACCTGCTGCTCTGGGTGCCGGTCGACATCGACGGCACGTTCCTCTGCGTCGCCCAGGTGCGCCCGACCACCGCACCGACCGCCTATCAGGACGACCAGGTGGGTCGGATCGTCGGCGGACCGGAGGTGGCCCACCTGGGGGTGGCGTACTCCCAGGGTCGGATCTGGCGCGAGGGCGACCCGGTCTGGTACGGCGATGTGCCGGCCCGGCACGAGGCGATCCCGGTCCGGCTGCGTACCGCCGAGGGGGAGGCCGGCGAGGTGATCGCCGTGGTGGGGCGGGACACCAACCTCTCCACCGCGCGTACGCCCAGCCAGCTGGAGCTCAACTACCTCACCACCGCCGACGACCTGGCACAGATGATCGCCGACGGCACCTTCCCGCCGCCGCGGCATCCGGGCGAGACCACCTCGGCGCCCCGGGTCGGCGACGGCCTGGTCCGGCTCGACGCCGGCGGCAAGGTCACCTATGCCAGCCCGAACGCGCAGTCCGCGTACCGCCGACTGGGCTACGCCTCGCACCTGGTGGGGGAGGACCTGGCCGCGCTGCACCGTCGGCTGGCCGGTGACCCGCTGGACGGCACCGAGGCCTCGAACGGCATCCTGGCCGCGCTGCGCGGTGAGGCGCCACCCCGGCGGGAGATCGACGCACGAGGTGCCACGATGCTCACCCGGGCGCTGCCGCTGATGCCGGCCGGGGTGCCGATCGGAGCGTTGGTGCTGGTCCGGGACATCACCGAGGTCCGCCGCCGGGACCGGGCACTGATCACCAAGGACGCCACCATCCGGGAGATCCACCACCGGGTGAAGAACAATCTCCAGACGGTGGCCGCGCTGCTGCGGTTGCAGGCCCGCCGGGTGGCGATGCCGGAGGCCCGGGTCGCACTTGAGGAATCGGTCCGTCGGGTCGCCTCGATCGCCCTGGTGCACGAGACGCTCTCGATGTCCAGCGACGAGGCGGTGGAGTTCGACGGCATCGTCGACCGGGTGGCCAGCGCGGCGACCGAGGTCGCGGCGACCGAGGTGAGCGTCGGCATGCGCCGGCGGGGCAGCTTCGGCGTACTGCCGGCGGAGATCGCCACCTCGCTGGTGATGGTCCTCAACGAGTTGCTGCTCAACGCCGTCGAGCACGGCTTCCCGCCGGCCGACGAGGCGGAGGAGGCCCCGGTGGCCGCCGCCTCCGGCATGGTGCCGGTCGCCGCTCCCGAGGTGGACCCGTCGCTGCGACCCGAGGTGGTGGTCTCCGCGCACCGGTTCCGCAAGATGCTGCACGTCTCGGTGACCGACAACGGGCGCGGCCTGCCCCCGGACTTCGACAGCGAACGCGGCAGCCGGCTCGGCCTCCAGATCGTCCGGGCCCTGATCACCGGGGAGTTGCGCGGCACCATCGAACTGCGAGCCGGCGCCAACGGTGGCACCGAGGCAGTGCTGGTCGTCCCGCTGGCCCGCAACACCCACGACGGCCGCTCGCAGCCCTGACCGCCGCGCGCGTCGTCCGGGCGTGGCGGGCGCGTTCGCCGTCTCGCGGGGTCGCCGGTCGTAGCCTCCGGCGGTCTGCCGAGGTGGCAACCGGGATGTGTCAGCGGTCGGGGCGGCCGGTCAGCAGGGCGACGGTGAGGCCGGGGCGCTGCCAGACCTGCGTGACGGTGAAGTCCGTGCGCAGCGCGTCGCCCTTGGCGCCGGACACGGCGGCCAGCGGCTCGGCGTGCCGGCCGGAGACGACGAGCCAGACCCGTGTCGTACCGGCGAGGCACTGGGCCGGCTGGGGGCACTCGGCGGCCCACAGATCGCCGCGACGGACCTCGTCCTCGGTGACCAGCACGTCGCGTGGTGGGTCGCCGAGGTGGTACTCGATGCCGAGGTCGAGGAAGAGCCAGCTGTGCCGGGGCGAGTAGACCACCGCGTCTCCCGGGCGTTGACCGTCGGCGATCACCCGGGCCGCCCCCGCGTAGTCCACCGGCGCGCTGCGCGGCCACTCGTGGGTCCGTCGCAGCGCGGCCTGGTCGGGTAGACCGAGCAGCCCGGCCAGCACCACAACGACAAGCGCGGCCGGTGCGGCCACGGCGGCCAGCGCCGCGCCCGCCAGCAGGCACGCGAAGGGCACCACGAAGACCAGGTACCGGGGCACCCACAGCGGTACGACAGTGCCGGCGGCGAAGAGCAGGAGCACGGGCAGCAGCACCGCGCCGACCGGCAGCAGGGCGCGTCGCCCGAGCCGGGCCGCGCCCAGTGCGGCGACCCCGACCAGCAGTCCACCGACCACGCTGCTCTGGGTGACGCCGCCGGGCAGCGCTGTGAGGTCGTCCAGCCGGGCCAGGTGGACCCAGTTCAACTGCCGGGACTGCTGGGTCCGGGCCTTGACCAGCAGCGGGCTGGCCAGCAGCGCGACCGGCACCACGGCGACCAGCCACCGCCACACCCGCCGGTCCCGCCCGGCGTCGGGCTGGGCCGGGGTGGCGACGCCGGCCGGGGCCGGGCCGCGCCACCACGCGACGAGGACGACCAGCGCGTGGGCGGCGAGCACTGTGAGCGCGATCAGGTGGATGAGCCCGAGAGCGGCGACGGCGGCGGCGTAACCGGCCCAGCGGGCCCAGCTCGGTCGACGCAGCGCGATCACCAGCAGCAGTGTGGCGAGCACGGCGAGCATGGTGGCCAGCGCGTACGGGCGAGCCTCCTGCCCGTAGCGGGAGGTGCCGGGGAGCACCGCGAACAGCAGCCCGGCGAAGAGGCCGCCGCGCCGGTCGACGAGCCGCGCGCCGAGCACGGCGAGCAGCCCGGCGGCCACTGTCATCGCCAGCACCGCCGGCACGCGCAGGGCGATCGTGGAGTCGCCGAAGACCCTCGTCCAGAGGTGCATCAGCAGGTAGTACGGCCCGGTGGCGGCGTCGATGGTGCCGGCCAGCCGGGCCAGGTCGCCGGGCGACCGGGTGGCCGCGCTCCACGTCGCCAGCTCGTCGCGCCAGAGCTGGGCGGAGCCCAGCCCGGTCACTGTCACCGCCAGGGTCAACAGTGCCGGGGGGAGCCAGACCGGCAGGCGGCGCAGGTGCTCCCACGCCGCCGCGGCCGACCTCTCGGACAATTGCCCCACGGTCCGAGCCTGCCACGGCCACCCCCTCCATGGGCGTCAGCCGGCCGCAGGTGGCGGGCGCCAGGGGGCATCACGTCGTTCGGCCGGGCGGTCTTCGCCGGATCACGCTCCACGAGTTCGTCGAGCACGGCGTCGATTTCGGCCGTCAGCTCGTCGAGCCGTACCGTGGCGGCCTTGGCCGTCTCGGTGAGCTGCTCGGGCCGTGACGCGCCGACGATCGCGCCCGCCACGGTTGGCTGTCCCCCGGCCCGTGATGTGGGATCCAGCACGCGGACATTGGCCGGCCCCCATGGGGTGTGGCAGCATGGCCCCATGACCGCCGCAGTCGTCCGCCGCTTCGTGGCACGTCGCCACGTCGATTACGGCCGCGTGCGCAGCGCGATCTGTCCGGCCTACTGACGACGCCCGACCAATCCGTCTCGGGCGCGCTCCGCGCCGGCTGTCTCCGACACCGTTGTCCCGCCCGCTTCGCCGGGCCGGCCGCCGCGCCCCGCGTATCCCGAGGCACAGCAGACAACGGAGGACGCCGCGATGGCGGTCAGCAGCATCCCGGCCCGTTCCGAAGACCCGACGGCTCGCCCGACCCGAGCACCGCGCCGGCCACGGGGTGAGGGTCAGTGGGCGCTCGGCCACCGCGAGCCGCTCAACCCCAACGAGCGGATCAAGAAGGACGACGACCCGCTCAACGTCCGGGCCCGCATCGAGACCATCTACGCGCACCGCGGCTTCGCCTCGATCGACCCGCAGGACCTGCGCGGCCGGTTCCGCTGGTGGGGCCTCTACACCCAGCGCAAGGCGGGCATCGACGGCGGGCGTACCGCCGTGCTGGAGCCGCACGAGCTGGAGGACGAGTTCTTCATGCTCCGGGTCCGCATCGACGGCGGTCAGCTCAGCCTTGCCCAGCTGCGCGTGATCGCGGACATTTCCCGGGAGTTCGCGCGGGACACCGCCGACATCACCGACCGGCAGAACATCCAGTACCACTGGATCCGGGTCGAGGACATGCCGGAGATCTGGCGTCGGCTGGAGTCGGTCGGTCTGCAGACCACCGAGGCGTGCGGTGACTGCCCGCGGATCGTGCTGGGCAGCCCGGCCGCCGGGGTGGCCCGCGACGAGCTGCTCGACCCGACCCCGGCGATCGACGAGATCGTCTCCCGGTACGTCGGCGACAAGCAGTTCTCCAATCTGCCCCGCAAGTTCAAGACGTCGATCTCCTGGCTGGTGGACACCCCGTACGAGTCGAACGACATCGCCTTCCTCGGTGTCGACCACCCGGAGCACGGGCCCGGCTTCGACGTCTGGGTCGGCGGGGGCCTCGCCACGAACCCGATGCTCGCCAAGCGGCTCGGCGTCTGGGTGCCGCTGGCCGAGGTGCCGGACGTGTGGGCCGGGGTGGTCGGGATCTTCCGCGACTACGGCTACCGCCGACTGCGCAACCGGGCCCGGTTGAAGTTCCTGGTGGCCGACTGGGGCGTGGAGCGCTTCCGCGAGGTACTGGAGAAGGACTACCTCGGTCGTACGCTGCTCGACGGCCCGCCGCCGGTCCTGCCGTCGAAGCCGGTCGACCACGTGGGCGTGCACGAGCAGTCCGACGGGCGGCACTACGTGGGCGCCGCTCCGGTGGTGGGGCGGGTCTCCGGCGTGCAGCTCAGCCAGCTGGCCGACGTGGTCGAGGCGCACGGCAGCGACCGGGTGCGGCTCACCCCGTACCAGAAGCTGCTGGTGCTCGACGTGCCGTCGGAGCGGACGGAGTCGCTCGTCGACGCGCTGCGCGGGATCGGTCTGGAGGCCCGGCCGTCGGCCTGGCGGCGCGGCACGATGGCGTGCACCGGCATCGAGTACTGCAAGCTCGCCATCGTCGAGACGAAGGCCCGCGGCGAAGAGCTGGTGGCTCGGCTGGAGCAGCGGCTGCGCGACTTCGACGCGGACATCTCGATCCACATCAACGGCTGCCCGAACGCGTGCGCACGCACCCAGGTGGCCGACATCGGGCTCAAGGGTCAACTGGTGGTCGGCCCGGACGGCCGGCAGGTCGAGGGTTTCCAGGTGCACCTGGGCGGCGGGCTGGGCATGGCCCAGGGGCAGACCGCCGGTTTCGGCCGCAAGCTTCGCGGCCTGAAGACCACCGCCGACGAACTTCCGGAGTACGTGGAACGGCTGGCCCGTCGCTACCTGGCCGGTCGGAGCGAGGGCGAGACGTTCGCCAACTGGGTGATCAGAGTCGACGAGGAGGAACTGCGGTGAGCAGCGAGAACCGAGCGGCACCTCTGTACTGCCCGTACTGCGGCGAGGAGGACCTGCGGCCGCACGAAGCGGGTCACGGCGCCTGGGAGTGCCACGCCTGCACCCGGGTCTTCTCGGTGAAGTTCACCGGGTTGCTGAGTCGGGCGGTGACCTCATGAGTCTCGTCTCGGCCGCGAGCCTGCGCCTGGTGGGCCCGGGCGGCTCGACGCCGGCCGACCCGGCCCGGCGCGACCCGGACGAGCTGCGGGCCCTGGCCGAGCAGGCCGCTCGGGACCTGGAGGGCGCGCCAGCACTGGAGATCGCCCGTTGGGCGGCGCAGACCTTCGGTGAGCGGTTCTGCGTGACCAGCTCGATGGCCGACGCCGTGCTGGCGCACCTGGTGTCCCGGGTGGCCCCCGGGGTGGACGTGGTCTTCCTCGACACCGGCCTGCACTTCCCCGAGACGCTGCGGGTACGCGACGAGGTCGCCCGGACGCTGCCGGTGAACGTCAGGTCGATCCGGCCCCGGCTCACCGTCGGCCAGCAGGACGGCCAGTACGGGCCCCGACTGTTCAACAAGTCACCGGACGACTGCTGCCAGCTGCGCAAGGTGGAGCCGCTGGAGCGGGCGCTGACCGGGTACGACGCCTGGGCTGCCGGTCTGCGTCGGGACGAGTCGCCGAGCCGGGCCAACACACCGGTGGTGACCTTCGACGCGCGCCGCGGCAAGGTCAAGGTCAACCCGATCGCGGCCTGGTCGCAGAAGGATGTGGACGCCTACATCGCCCGCTTCAACGTGCCGGTCAACGAGCTGTTCAAGCAGGGTTACGGGTCGATCGGCTGCTGGCCGTGCACCCGCCGTACCAAGGCCGGCGAGGACGCGCGAGCCGGCCGGTGGGCCATGTTCGAGAAGACCGAGTGCGGGCTGCACGTCTGACCTCCCCGGCGACGACCCTGACCGGCCCCGGTGCGGCCGGCGGGGCGGACCCGGTGGTGCTGGTCGCGCACGGCAGCCGTGACCCACGGGCGGCCGATGCCACCCGGGCGCTGGCTCGGGCGGTGTCGGCGGCCCGGCCGGGCACACCGGTGTGGGCGAGCTGGCTGGACCACACCGAGCCGGGGCCCACCGAGGTGCTGCGCGACCTGGCCGTGGCCGGTCACCGCCGGGCGGTGCTGGTGCCGCTGCTGCTGACCGCCGCGTACCACAATCGGGTGGACATTCCGGCGGCGGTCGCCGCGGCGGCGCGGTCCGGGCCACCGCTGGCGGTACGGGTGACCGATGTGCTCGGCCCGGCGGACGACACGCCCGATCCTGCGCTGCTGGCCGGGTTGTGCCGGCGGTTGGGTGAGACGCTTCCGGGCCGCTTCGACGCGTTGGTGCTGGCTGCGGCGGGCACCCGGGACGCGCGGGCGCGACGATCGGTGGGCCGGGTCGCCGACGCGCTCGGCGTGGAGTTCGGGGTGCCCTGCCGGGTGGCGTACGCCTCGGCGGCTCCACCGGCGGCCGGCGTGGCGGTGTCCCGGCTACGGGCGTCCGGCGCGCGCCGGGTCGCGGTGGCCGCGTACTTCCTGGCGCCGGGGCTGTTCCATGACGCGGTGACGGAGGCGGCCCGGGCGGCGGGTGCGGTGGCGGTCGCCGCGCCATTGACCGACGCACCGGAGTTGGTCGAGTTGGTGCTGCGTCGGGCCGACGACCGGCCTGTGCTGGCGTCGACGGGGTGACCCGTGCCGGCATGGTGATCCGATGCCGGACAGCGGAACGCCCCGGCGGGCGAACCCACCGGGGCGTACAGCGTGTCGTTGGGGATCAGGCGGAGTGAGCGCGCAGCACCCGGAGACCGCCGCGCCGCTTGACGGCGCGCCGCTCCTCCTCGCTCATTCCGCCCCAGACGCCGGCGTCCTGACCAGACTCGAGTGCCCACTGAAGGCACTGGTCGGTCACGGAGCAGCGCCTGCAGACGGCCTTGGCCTGCTCGACCTGCAGGAGAGCCGGTCCGGACGTCCCAATCGGGAAGAACAGCTCCGGGTCCTCGTCGCGGCAGACAGCATGGTGACGCCAGTCCATGGCGGCAACACTCCTCATTCTGGATGGGTGGCAACAATTGCTTGTCGTGCTTTTCCTATATGCATCCGCAGTGCCGAGGTGACAGTTAGCGTTCGTCCATTCGGCAGTGCGTGAGCAGGCAGTTGGTGCCGGGGACCTGCTGGAACAGCTCAACCTGACGAGCATATCCAGGCAATGTCCCGGTAACTCAAGTTCGCTTGTGAATACTTTCACGAACAGTCGTGATGTCAAGGGTGACGCTCGGAAAAACTCCGGGCGGTGAGCAAGCCCACAACCCATTTGTCCGGATACCAGTGCTTTCCTGGTTACCCGCCGTGCCACAGTCGAGGATCAATATAGTACAGTCCGCGTGACATTGCTGACATTTCCGGCACCTGTCCTCGGTGTGGCGGCGTCCGTGTCGAGCGGTTGTGGCGACCGCGTCGACCAAGGGCAGTACCCCGAGACCTAGCAGATTACTCTCAGTGCGGCCGGAACGGAGGTGAATCTGACCTTCTCCCGCTCGCCGAGATAGTCCCCGTCCAGCTGGAACGCCTGCGGACGGCTGGAGACCAGCGTGAACTCCGCCGTGTCATGGAGTCGTAACACCTGCCGACCGCGCGGATCCGGTTGCCGGGACAGGAACTGCGTCACAGTCCGTGTTGTGCTAGCCACCCGGAGCTGACGCAACGCCAGCACATCCAGCCCGAGGTCGAACGACGCCGCCGGGTTCGGGTTGACCTCCCGGTCACCCAGGTAGGTCCAAGGCGCCGTGTTCTGAATGATGACGGTGGCCAGCTCGGCCTCCGCCGGCTCGCCCGGACGCTCCAGGACGATCGCCGGGTGCCGTCGGTCCGAGGCGAAGAAGTACTGGTTCATGATCGAACGCAGATAGAGCGACGGCGTGGAGACCCGCCCCTTCCGCCGGGCCTGCTCCACCCGGTGGATCACCGCGGCGTCCAGGCCGAAGCCGGCGCAGAAGGTGAAGTAGCGGTCGTCGGCGCGGCCCAGCCCCACCGTCCGGCTCCGGCCCAGCCGAAGCCCTTCCAGGATCATGCTGGTCGCCTCCGGCCACTCCCGGGGCAGACCCACCGCGCGGGCGAACACGTTCGTCGAGCCACCCGGGACGGTCGCCAGCGCGGGCAGCCGCTCGGCCATCGGGGCGTCGCCGGCGCGAGTCGGCGGTTCGGCCGTCATCAGGCCGTTGACCACCTCGTTCACAGTGCCATCGCCACCCAGGGTGACGACCAGGTCGACGCCCTCAGCGGCTGCCTCCCGGGCCAACGCCACGGCGTGCCCACGCCGACGGGTGTAACGCACGCTGAGATCGACTTCGCTGCGCAGCGCCCGGACGAGCACGTCCCGGCTGCGTTCGCTGGTGGTGGTGGCCTTCGGATTGACCACCAGAACGGCCCGCATGGGCGGCACTGTACCTTCCGGCAGCCCGGGTATCGTGGCGCGCGTGACCATCGACTCGGCCCCGATCCCCGTCACGCTCCGCTGGGCGGTCCGGCTGCTGTGGGCGGAGGCGGCCGTCGTCGGGCTGATCGCCGTCTGGCTGGTCTGGGCCGACCTCACGGCCACCCGCACCGACCTGCTGGCGGCGTTGCTGGTGACCGTGTTCGCCATCGGGGCGGCCGTGGTGCTCTGGGCCCTGGGTCGCGCGCTGCTGCGCCGTCAGGCGGGCGCACGGGCCCCCGCGATCGTGCTCCAGCTGATGCTGCTGCCGATCGGGTGGTTCATGATCCAGGCTGGGCTGGGTTGGCTGGGCGTGCCACTGATGGCGCTCGGCCTGGGCGTGGCCTGGCTGCTGATCTGCCCTCCGACGACCCGCGCCCTCGGCTTCGAGTGACCGCGCCGGCGCCTCGGGTCGGTCAGTAGCCGCCGGAGCGGCGGGTGAGCAGCGCGATCGTGGCCCGACCGTCGGCGGACGTGGCGGACGCCGAGGTGGTCAGCGCGGTGAGCACCTTCCAGGCGAAGGACGACTCGGCGGGCAGGGTGGCGCCGCGCACGGTCGGCACTGTCACCTCGACGGTCAGTGCGTCCTCGGTGACAGCGAAGCGACACTCCAACTCGGCGTCGCGGGTGGCGATGGCGAGCAGCATGGCGCACGCCTCGTCGACCGCGATCCGCAGATCCTCGATCTCGTCGAGCGCGAACTGCAGCCGGGCCGCGAGACCGGCGGTGGCGGTACGAAGCACGCCGAGGTAACCGCCGTCGGCGGGCACCGTGAGGTGCACCACGTCGTCGTCGGTCGCTGGCTGGCCAGTCAGTTGAGTCACGCCTCATCCCCCCGGTCGGGGACTCTACCCGGTCAGTCGCCCGGACGCGTGCCGGCGGTGGTGGCGCGGTCGGCCAACTCGCGGAGCGCGTCGCCGCTGAGCCGATAGGAAACCCATTCGCTCAGCTGCTCGGCTCCGATCGAGGCGTAGAAGCCCGCAGCCGGGTTCCAGTCGATCATGCTCCACTCCAGCCGCCGGTAGCCGCGTCGTACGCAGATGTCGGCCAGCGCGGCGAGCAAGAGTCGCCCGGCGCCGGTGCCGCGGGCGGCCGGCCGGACGTAGAGGTCCTCCAGGTAGATGCCGTGCACTCCGGCCCAGGTGGAGAAGTTGAGGAACCACAACGCGAAGCCGACCGGCTCGTCGTGCTCGTCCACCGCGACGTGACCGAAGAGCGCCGGAGCGGTCGTGAAGAGCGCCGAGGTCAGCTGCTCGGTGGTGAGGTGGCACTGCTCGGGGGCACGTTCGTACTCGGCCAGCTCGTGCACCATGGCGACGACGGCCGGCACGTCCTCGGGACGTGCCGGCCGGATCGTCGGGATGACCGGTGAGGTCACGCCTTCTTGGTCTCCCAGAAGATCTTCGAGATCTCGTCGATCTTCGCGAGCAGCTTGTCGGCGGTGGCCGGGTCGAGGCTGCCCTTGACGCCACCGGCGCCGGCGAGCTTGGTGGCCTCGTTGAACAGGCTGTGCAGGTCCGGGTACTTCTCGAAGTGCGGCGGCTTGAAGTAGTCGGTCCAGAGCACCCAGAGGTGGTGCTTGACCAGCTCGGCGCGCTGCTCCTTGATGATGACGGCCCGGGTGCGGAACTCCGGGTCGGTGTTCGACTGGTACTTCTCGCAGATCATTTTGACCGACTCGGCCTCGATCCGGGCCTGAGCCGGGTCGTAGACACCGCACGGCAGGTCGCAGTGAGCGCTCGCGGTGACGCGGGGCGCAAGGATGCGCGGAAGTCGCATCAGGATCCTCCATGGGAAGTTTGCGATGATCAAAGGCGACATTACTCCTGGGAGTGCTCCCCGAACCGGGTGGAGGTGAAACCAGTGGCCGCCGATCACCCGGCTGAGGTGCCCCGGTTGCGGAGGCCACTGGCCGCCGTTCTGGTCACGGGCCCGTCCATGGCCCCGACGCTGCGGCACGGCGACGCGGTGCTGGTGCGCCCCGGTGGCCGCCCGATCCGAGCCGGCGACGTGGTGGTCGCGGTCTTCCGGACCCGGCCTGATCTGCTGGTGGTGAAGCGTGCGGTCCGGCCGCAGGACGGCGGCTGGTGGCTGCGTGGCGACAACGACCTGATCACCGACGACTCCCGGGCGTACGGGGTGGCCGACGTGAGCGGACGGGTGGTGGCCCGCTACTGGCCGCGCCCCGGACGGGTGCCCCGTCGCCAGTTATGACCCTGCTCACATCCGAGGGGTGGTGTCGACACTATGCTCGGAAAGTGCCCGGGTGACCCCCCGCACCGCGTGCCACCGCTCGCCGCCCACCTCGCGGCGGGGCAGGCCGCCTCACATCTGCTCGACAGATCCTGGAGTCACCACCATGCCTTCGTCCACCGTGGACCCCGCTGATCCCGTCTTCCTGCTGCACCGGGGCGGCAAGATGGCCGTCACCTCGACCGTGCCGCTCACCAGCCGGGAGGACCTCTCCCTGGCGTACACCCCGGGGGTGGCCCGGGTGTGTGAGGCGATTGCCGCCGACCCGGCCCTGGTGGACGACTACACCTGGGTGTCGCACACGGTCGCGGTGGTCACCGACGGCTCGGCGGTGCTCGGGCTGGGCAACATCGGCCCCCGGGCCGCGCTGCCGGTGATGGAGGGTAAGGCGGTGCTGTTCAAGCAGTTCGCCGGGGTGGACGCGGTGCCGGTGTGCCTGGACACCCAGGACGTGGACGAGATCGTCGCGGTGGTGCGGGCGCTGGCCCCCTCGTTCGGTGGGATCAACCTGGAGGACATCAGCGCGCCGCGCTGCTTCGAGATCGAGCGTCGGCTCGACGAGGCGCTGGACATCCCGGTCTTCCACGACGACCAGCACGGCACCGCCATCGTGGTGCTCGCCGCGCTGCGCAACGCCGCGACGTTGCTCGACCGCAAGCTCGGTGACCTGCGAGTGGCGGTGAGCGGCGCGGGCGCGGCCGGCGTGGCCGTGACGAAGATGCTGATCGCCGGGGGCGTCAACCCCGACCAGGTGGTGGTCTGTGACTCCAAGGGGATCATCGGCCGGCACCGCACCGAGCTGACCGGCACCAAGGCGGAGCTGGCGGCGAGCACCAACGCCGACGGCCGGCACGGCGACATCACCGAGGCGCTGCGCGACGCGGACGTGCTGGTCGGGGTCTCCGGCGGGCAGATCCCCGAGGCCGCGGTGGCCAAGATGGCGCCCGGCGGGATCGTGTTCGCGCTGGCGAACCCGACCCCCGAGGTGCACCCCGAGGTGGCCGCCCGGCACGTCGCGGTGGTCGCCACCGGGCGCAGCGACTACCCCAACCAGATCAACAACGTGCTGGCCTTCCCCGGGGTGTTCCGCGGCGCGCTGGACGCCGGTGCCACCCGGATCACCGAGGCGATGAAGGTCGCCGCCGCGGACGCCATCGCCGGGGTGGTGGCGGATTCCCTGACCGCCGACGCGATCGTCCCGTCCCCGCTCGACCCGCGCGTCGCGCCGGCTGTTGCCGAGGCGGTCGCCGAAGCCGCCCGCCGCGACGGCGTCGCCCGCCGTTAGCGCACGCACGGGCCGGGAGCAGCACGCGCCGCCGGTTTGTGCGCACGCGTGGGCCGGGGGCGCTCCGGCGCAGCATGTGCCGCCGGCCTGCGCGCACGGCTTCTTAACGAGCGCTCAGCTTGTTACCGTGCCGATCATGCGTGCTGCCTTTGCCTCCCGTTTCGACGACGCCGATCCGCTCGCCGCGCTCACCGTCGGCGAGCGGCCCGAGCCGACCCCACCGGCCGACGACTGGGTGACCGTGCAGTTGCGGGCCACCTCGCTCAACCACCACGACCTCTGGTCGCTGCGCGGGGTGGGTCTCACCGAGGCCCAGCTGCCGATGATCCTCGGCTGCGACGCGGTCGGGCTGGACCCGGAGGGGCGCCCGGTGGTCGTGTACCCGGTGGTCGTCACACCGGGTGACCCGCGCGGGGTTTCCATCCTCTCCGAGCACTTTGCCGGGACGCTCGCCGAGCGGGTGGCCGTACCCCGCTCGAATCTGATCTCGCTGCCCGACGGCATGGCGGCGACCGACGCGGCGTGCCTGCCCACGGCCTGGCTGACCGCGTGGCGGATGTTGACCACCAAGGGCCGCGTCGCGGACGCCGACAGCGTGCTGGTGCAGGGCGCGGGCGGTGGCGTGGCCACCGCGGCTGTCGCGCTCGCCGTCGCCATGGGCAAGCGGGTGTACGCGACCAGCCGCGATGTCGTCAAACGGGACCGGATCTCGGCCCTCGGCGCCATCGCGGTGGAGCCCGGTGCCCGGCTGCCGGAGCGGGTGGACGTGGTGATCGAGACGGTCGGTGCGGCCACCTTCGACCACTCGCTGAAGTCGGCCGCGCCGATGGCCCGGATCGTGGTGTCCGGCGCGACCGCCGGGCACGAGCCGTCGGTCAACCTGCGCCGGGTCTTCGCCATGCAGCTGGAGATCCTGGGCACCTCGATGGGCACGCCCGGCGAGCTGTACGAGCTGCTGGCGTTCTGCTCCGACAACGAGGTGCGCCCGGTGGTGGACAGCGTCATCCCGTTCAGCCGGGTCGAGGACGCCTTCGCCCGACTGCACTCCGGCGACGCCTTCGGCAAGGTCGTCATCGACCACACCGCCTGACCCGCACTGCGCTCGGCCGCGCCGCGCCGCTCGGCCTGGCCCCGCCGCAAGATCGCCCAACATCATGGAAGTAGTGGCCTCCGCGTCGTCGGAGGCCACTACTTCCTGGTTACTGCGCGATCTTGAGGGGTCGGCGCGCACGGCGCGGGCGGGCCTCAGAGGTGGTCGTCGAAGGTGGCGATGTCGCCACGCGTCGCGTCGGTGGGGATGCGTTCCTTGGCGTCGGCGTCGCCGTAGAGCGACCAGCGCAGGAACTCGACAGACGTGTCCGAGACGACCCGCAGCGTCGCGCCGTCACCGAGCAGCGCCCGCCCGTGGTCGCCCTTGGGCAGGCTCAGCATCGCCTTCGGCCAGGGCACCTTGTCGTACGCGGCCTTGCCCGCCGCGTACTCGACCACCTCGTCCAACTCGCCGTGCACGAACAGCTGCGGCGCGGCCGCACCCGCGAACGCGGTGCCCACGCCGAGCGCAGTGCCGGCGAACACCACACCCGCGTCCAGCCGCTCGTCCCGGCTCGCGGTGAACAGGCCGATTGTGGTCACCCCGCCCGCGGAATGCCCGGCCGCGGCCACCCGCTCGCCGTCCAACCGGCCGCGCAACGCGTCGCCGGCCTTGCCGTCCAACGCCAGCACCTGATCCAACGCGTACGACACGTCGGCGGGCTGGTTGAGCACGTCGAGGACGTTGTTGTCAGCCCCCCGGGAGGTGTGCGGGAACGCCGGCGCGGCCACCACGAAGCCCGCCGCCGCCCAGCGGGTCAGCAGCGTGGCGTAGTCGTCCGGCCGCCCACCCAAGCCGTGACTGAACATCACCACCGGGAACCGGCCCTCCGCCGCCGTCGCCGACCGCTTGGCCGCGCCGCCGGACTGCCCGGCCGCCGGGTACCAGAGCGTCGTCGGCAGCGCGCGGCCGTCCCGGTTCAGCTTGAGCTGGCGTACGCCGACCGCGAAGGCGCGCTGCGGGGCCTTTCCGGCGGGGACCTGCGGTGTCGGCGTGGCGGCGGGTGATGGTTCGACGGGCGCCTGCTGGCCCTCGGTCTTCCTGGCGTCCGCCGAGCAGCCGACCAGACCGGCAATGAGCACGGCGCTGGCCAGCAGGGCGGGGGTGACGCGACGTGGCATGAATCCGATTGTGCCCTGCCCCGCTGACGTGCCCGGTGGACTTCGACGCGGTGTGCCCGTCGACTCACCTAGCGCTGCGCTGTCGGCTTCGGGGTTGTACCGGTTCGTTCCGGGCGGAACGATCTCGTCGATCCGGGCCGCCACCTGATCGGTCGACACCGGGTACCAGATCGTCACCGGCAGGGGGCGCGCCGAGCGCGGATCGAGGGTGAGCGTACGCACGCCGACGGCGTACGACCCCTCGGGCGCCCGACGCGCCGACACCGGCCCGGCGGCCCCGCCAGCCGTGGCCGTGGCCGGCGCAACCGGGCAGCAGCACTGTCACCAGTACGGCCATCAGCCGGCCCGCCCCCATCGTTCCACGGTAGGTGCCCGGGCGGGCGTAACGTCCCCGCCGTCCGGCTCGGGTGCATCCGCCACCCGGTCGGGTCACCTCCGCCGGCCGGGTCCACCCCTGGGACGCCGCCGGCCGGGGACGGTGCCGCGTGACCAGCTTCGCTAGGGTCACCGGCATGCCTGAGAACTACACGGACCCCAGCGGCAACACCGAGGCGTTCCGCGCCTTCAACCAGACGCCGGAGACTGCGGCGCCGACGGAGGCCCCGTCCCGCCTGCCGCTCGTCATCGGTGCGGCAGTGGTCGTCGTGGTGCTGGTGGCACTCGTCGCCTGGCTGGCGACCGGCTGACCGAGTCGCCTGGCTGGCGCTGCACTGATCAGGTCGCCTGGCTGCGGCCGCACTGAACGGGCTTCACCGACTCGCGCGCACCCTCGGGCCTCCCGGGGGTGCGCGCCTCAGTGGCGCCGGGCCGCCGCGACCACGTCCCGGGTCTGCCTGGCGATTTCCCGCTCCTCGTCGGTGCGGATGACGCAGACGCTCACCTCGGCCCCGTCGGGGGAGATCAACCGGTCGCCCTCGCCGTTGTTGCGGGCCTCGTCCACGGCGATGCCGAGCCGGCCCAGCCCGGCCAGCGCGGCGGCCCGCACCGGCGCGGCGTGCTCGCCGACCCCGGCGGTGAAGGTGATCGCGTCGACCCGGCCGAGCAGCGCGTAGTACGCCCCGACGTAGCCGGTGATGCGCCGGCAGTACACGTCGAAGGCCAGCGACGCCGCCCGGTCACCGGCCGCCCGGCGTTCGAGCACCTCACGCATGTCGTTGACCCCGCTCAGCCCGAGCAGGCCACTGCGGTGGTTGAGCAGGTCGTCGATGTCGTCCACCGACAGCCCGCCCTCACGGCGCAGGTGGAAGATCACGGCCGGGTCCACGTCGCCGCTGCGGGTCCCCATCACCAGCCCCTGCAACGGGGTCATGCCCATCGAGGTGGCGACGCTGCGACCGTTCGCCACCGCGCAGGCGCTGGCCCCGTTGCCCAGGTGCAGGGTGATCGTGTTGACCTGTTCGTACGGGCGACCCAGCAGCTCGGCGGTGCGCCGGGACACGTAGGCGTGCGAGGTGCCGTGAAAGCCGTACCGGCGGATGTCGTACCGCTCGGCGGTGTCCCGGTCGATCGCGTACGTCGCCGCTGCCTCCGGCAGTGTGTGGTGGAACGCGGTGTCGAAGACGGCGACCTGCGGGACGTCCGGCAGCGCCGCGCGGGCCACCTCGATGCCGGCCAGGTTGGCCGGGTTGTGCAGCGGGGCGAGCGGCACCAGATCCTCGATCGCGGCCAGCACCGCGTCGTCGACCAGTACCGGCGCGCTGAACGTCCGGCCACCGTGCACCACCCGGTGTCCGACCGCCGCCAGCCCGGTCAGGTCCAGCCCGTCCAGGATCTGCCGGACCGCCTCGGCGTGGTCCGCCGGGCCGCCACCGGGCTCACCGATCCGCTCGACGGTGCCGTGGTCGAGTGCCCGGTCACCGTCGTAGCGACGCCACTTCACCGACGACGACCCGCAGTTGAGCACCAGCACCTGACTCACGACGCCTCCTCGGTGGCCGCTTGGATGGCGGTGATCGCCACCGTGTTGACGATGTCCGGCACCGTGGCGCCCCGCGACAGGTCGTTCACCGGCCGCCGCAGGCCCTGCATGACCGGGCCGACGGCGACCGCCCCGGCGGAGCGCTGCACCGCCTTGTACGTGTTGTTGCCGGTGTTCAGGTCCGGGAAGATGAAGACCGTGGCGTGCCCGGCGACGGGGCTGTCGGGCAGCTTCGTGGCCGCCACCGCCGGGTCGATCGCCGCGTCGTACTGGATGGGCCCCTCGACCAGCAGATCCGGCCGGCGCTCCCGGACCAGCGCGGTGGCCGCGGCGACCTTCTCCACGTCGGCGCCCGCGCCGGAGCTGCCGGTCGAGTACGACAGCATGGCCACCCGGGGTTCGATGCCGAACCGGGCGGCGGTGTCGGCCGACGAGATCGCGATGTCGGCGAGCTGGGCCGCGTCCGGGTCGCGGTTGACCGCGCAGTCGCCGTAGACCAGCACCCGGTCGGCGAGCAGCATGAAGAAGACGCTGGAGGCCACCGAGACGTCCGGCAGCGTACGAATGATCTCGAACGCCGGCCGGATGGTCGCGGCGGTGGTGTGCGTAGCGCCGGAGACCATGCCGTCGGCTCGGCCGGTGGCCACCATCAGCGTGCCGAAGTAGTTGGGCTGGGCCACGACGTCGTGCGCCAACTCGGCGGTGACGCCCCGGTGGGCGCGCAGCCGGGCGTACTCGGCGGCGAAGTCGTCGCGCCACTCGCTGGTGCCCGGGTCGACCACCTGCGCGTCGCCGAGGTCGATGTCCAGCTCCCGGGTGCGCCGGGCGATGCCGTCCGGCTGGCCGAGCACCGTCAGCTCGGCCACTCCACGCCGTAGCAGGATCTCCGCCGCGCGCAGGATCCGCTCGTCGGTGCCCTCCGGCAACACCAGGTGCCGGGGCTTCGAGCGGGCCCGGTCGATCAGCTCGTTCTCGAACATCAGCGGGGTGACCCGCGCCGACCGGCTGACCCGCAGCCGACGGGCCAGGTCGTCGGTGTCCACACAGCGCTCGAACGCCCCGAGCGCGGCCTCCACCTTGCGGAAATTGGTCGCGCTGGGCCGGCCCTCGATGCGACTGGACGCGGCCACCGTGTCGTAGCTGTCGAGACGCACGGAGAGCACCGCCAACCCGGTGTTGAGCCCCTCAACCAGCCGCATCACCCTGGGGTCGGGCTGCTCGCCGAGGGTGAGCACCAGCCCGGCCACCGACACCTGCCCGGCCACGTGCGCGGCGCTCGCGGCGACGAGCAGGTCGGCCCGGTCCCCAGGGGTGATCACCAGGGCGCCCTCGGTGAGGTGGCCCAGCACTGTCGGCACGTGTGCCGCGCCGACCACGAAGTCCAGCACGTCGCGACCGAGCGCGGCGTCGTCCCCGGCCAGCAGGGTGGCGCCGAGCGCCGCCGCCACCTCGGCCACCGTCGGCGCGGACACGCTCGGCACCTCCGGGATGGCGTACGCGGGGACCGGCAGGTCGGGCAGCGTCATCGGCTCGGTCACCCGGTTGGCGATCACCGCGAGCACCGTCGCGCCGAGGTCGGCCAGATCGTGGTAGGCCCCCCGCATCGCCGACGCGACGGCCGCCGGCTCCTGCCCGAAGCCGTCCACCACCGGCACCACCACGCTGCCGAACTCGGTGGCCAGCCGAGCGTTGAAGGCCAGTTCCCGGGGGTGGGCCGGGTCGCCCGGTTCGTCGAAGTCACTGCCCACCACGACCACCGCCGGGCACTGCCGCTCCACCGCCCGGTAGCGCTCGACGATGGCGGAGATGAGCTGCTCCCGTCGGCCGTCGGCGACGAGCGCCGAAGCCTCGGCGTAGCTCGCCCCGGCCAACTCGGACAGCGGCACCTCGACCCGGTAGCGCTCGCTCAGCAGGGCGAGGATCGGGTCCTGGCCGGTGTCGGCCACCAGCGGCCGGAACACGCCGATCCGCCCGACCTGGCGGGACAGCAACTCCGCCAACCCGAGGGCAATCGTCGACTTGCCCCCGCCGGACCCCACGCTCGTCAGATACACACTTCGGGCCACAGCCCCACCCTAGAAGATCGCAAGGCCCCCCACCCGGGCCCTCCGGCCCTGCCAGCCCGGCCCCTCACCCCTGTGATCATGAAGTTGTCGCCCGACACGCCGACGACACGCGCGGACAACTTCATGATCAACCCGCTGGGGCGGGGTGGGGTGGGGGGTGTGGGTTAGGCGTCTTCGTCGTCGGGGTCGTCCAGGCGGGCCAGGTAGGTTGCCAGGCGCTCGATGGGGGTTTCGAAGTCGGGGTTGAGGTCGACGAAGTCGCGCAGGCGCTCGCCGAGCCACTCCAGGGTCACCTGCTCTTCGCCCCGGCGCTCGACCAGCTCCTCGATGCCACGGTCGGTGAAGTACATGGGTATGTCCTTGTGCTCGGCCCGGCCCGGCTCGGGCGGCCGGGTCGGTGCTGGGTGGATGGTCAACCGGCCGGCGGGTGGACCGGCGGGACCTACGAGAGCCGGGGCAGGACCGTGGTGAAACGGTCCTGCCCCGGTTTCCGTGCTCAGGTCAGGTCACGGGCGGGGGAGAGCCGCCTCGATCAGCGCGTTCTGCTCGACCTCATGGGTCTTGGCCGAGCCGACCGCCGGGGCGGCCGCGGCCGGGCGGGAGATCCGCCGCAGCCGAACGTCAGTGAGGTGCTCCAGCAGGTTGAGCGCGACGAACGACCAGCCACCCTGGTTGGCCGGCTCCTCCTGCACCCAGGCGAAGTCCTCGGCGTTCGGGAACTGCGCGAGGGCGGCCCGGATCTCCTCCACCGGCAGCGGGTACAGCTGCTCCAGCCGGAGGACCGCGGTGTCGGTGACGCCGCGCTCCTGCCGGGCCTGGAACAGGTCGTAGTAGACCTTGCCGGAGCAGAGCAGCACCCGCTTCACCGCCTCCGGCGCCGGGGCGGCCGTGTCGCGCAGCACCGGCTGGAAGGTGCCGGTGGTGAAGTCCTCCACCGACGAGACGCAGAGCTTGTGCCGCAGCAGCGACTTCGGCGTGAACACCACCAGCGGCTTGCGCTTGGGCGACAGGGCCTGGCGGCGCAGCAGGTGGAAGTAGTTCGCCGGGGTCGTCGGGATGGACACCCGCATGTTGTCCTCGGCGCACATCTGCAGGAACCGCTCCGGCCGGCCGGAGGTGTGGTCCGGGCCCTGACCCTCGTGGCCGTGCGGCAGCAGCAGGGTGATGGCGGAGCGCTGGCCCCACTTCACCTCACCCGACGAGATGAACTCGTCGATCACCGACTGGGCGCCGTTGACGAAGTCGCCGAACTGGGCCTCCCAGGCGACGAGGGCGTTGATGTTCTCCACCGAGTAGCCGTACTCGAAGCCCATCGCCGCGTACTCGCTGAGCAGCGAGTCGTGCACGAAGAACCGGGAGCGGTCGCCGTCGCCGGTGAGCGACTTCAGCGGCAGGTAGTCGTCGCCGGTGCGGGAGTCGACCACCGAGGCGTGCCGCTGGACGAACGTGCCGCGACGAGAGTCCTGCCCGGCGAGCCGGACGGTGACCCCGTCGTGCAGCAGCGCCCCGAGCGCGATGATCTCGCCGAAGCCCCAGTCGATGTTGCCCTCGACGGACATCTTGGCCCGCCGGTCCAGCAGCTGCTGGATCCGCTTGTGCGGGGTGAAGCCCTCCGGCAGGTTGATGTGCGCCTCGCCGATGGCCTTGACCACTGACGCGTCGGTGGCGGTGTCGACCTGCGGTTCCGGCTCCTCCTCGCGGCGCGGCCGGTTGAGCTGGCGCGGTGCCGAGGCGGCGTCCCGGGTGGCCTTGAAGACCTTCTCCAGCTGCGCCTGGTAGTCGCGCAGCAGCTCCTCCGCGTCCTCCACGGTGATGTCACCGCGACCGATCAGTTCCTCGGTGTAGAGCTTGCGGACCGAGCGCTTCGAGTCAATGATCTTGTACATCTGGGGGTTGGACATCGACGGGTCGTCGCCCTCGTTGTGCCCGCGCCGGCGGTAGCAGACCATGTCGATCACGACGTCCTTGTTGAACGTCTGCCGGTATTCGAAGGCCAGCCGGGCCACCCGGACCACGGCCTCCGGGTCGTCGCCGTTGACGTGGAAGATCGGCGCCTGGATCATCCGGGCCACGTCGGTGCTGTAGAGGCTGGACCGGCTGTACTCCGGGGCGGTGGTGAAGCCGACCTGGTTGTTCACCACCACGTGCACGGTGCCGCCGGTGCGGTAGCCGCGCAGCTGCGACAGGTTGAGCGTCTCGGCGACCACGCCCTGCCCGGCGAAGGCGGCGTCACCGTGCACCGCCAGCGGCAGCACTGTGTAGCCCTCCAGCTTGAGGTCGATCCGGTCCTGCTTGGCCCGGACGATGCCCTCCAGCACCGGGTCGACGGCCTCCAGGTGCGACGGGTTGGCCACCACCGACACCTTGACCGCGTGCTCGCCGTCGGGGGTGGTGAACTTGCCGTTCTGACCCAGGTGGTACTTCACGTCGCCGGAGCCCTGCGTCGAGCGCGGGTCCAGGTGACCCTCGAACTCCGAGAAGATCTTTTCGTACGGCTTGCCGACGATGTTGGCCAGCACGTTGAGCCGACCCCGGTGGGCCATGCCGATGACGACCTCGTCCAGCCCGTTCTCGGCGGAGGACTCCAGCACCTCACCGAGCAGCGGGATCAACGACTCGCCGCCCTCCAGCGAGAAGCGCTTCTGGCCGACGTACTTCGTCTGCAGGAAGGTCTCGAACGCCTCGGCGGCGTTGAGCCGGTTGAGCACGTGCTTCTGTTCGTCGGCGGAGGGCTTCTCGTACTTGCGCTCGATCCGTTCCTGGACCCAGCGCCGCTCCTCCGGGTCCTGGATGTGCATGTACTCGATGCCGACCCGGCGGCAGTACGAGTCGCGCAGCACGCCGAGGATCTCGCGCAGCTTCATCCGCTGCCGGCCGGCGAAGCCGTTGACCGGGAACTCGCGGTCCAGGTCCCACAGGGTGAGCCCGTGCTGGAGGACGTCCAGGTCGGGGTGCTTGCGGATCTTGAATTCCAGCGGGTCGGTGTCAGCCATCAGGTGACCGCGCACCCGGTACGCGTGGATCAGCTCGTGCACCCGGGCGGTCTTGTTGATCTGACCCTCGGAGTTGACAGCGACATCGCGCATCCAGCGCACCGGCTCGTACGGGATGCGCAGCGCGGTGAAGATCTGGTCGTAGAAGCCGTGCTCGCCCAGGATCAGCTCGTGCATCACCTTGAGGAACTCGCCGGACTGCGCACCCTGGATGATCCGGTGGTCGTACGTGCTGGTCAGCGTGATGATCTTGCTGACCGCCAGCTCGGCGAGGGTGGCCTCGGACATCCCCTGGTAGGGGGCGGGGTACTCCATCGCGCCGACGCCGATGATCGCGCTCTGCCCCTGCATGAGCCGCGGCATCGAGTGCACGGTGCCGATGCCGCCCGGGTTGGTCAGCGAGATCGTGGTGCCGGAGTAGTCCTCCATGGTCAGCTCGTTGCGCCGCGCCCGTCGGACCACGTCCTCGTACGCCTGCCAGAACTGCCGGAAGTCCATCTGCTCGCAGCCCTTGATGGAGGGGACCACCAGGTTGCGGCTGCCGTCGGGCTTCGCGAGGTCGATCGCGATGCCGAGGTTGACGTGTGCCGGGCGGACCACCGCCGGCTTGCCGTTGGCCTCGGTGAAGGAGTTGTTCATCTCCGGGTGCTGGACCAGCGCGCGCACCATCGCGTAGCCGACCAGGTGGGTGAAGCTGACCTTGCCGCCCCGCCCACGGGCGAGGTGGTTGTTGATCACGATGCGGTTGTCCACCAGCAGCTTGGCCGGGACCGCGCGCACGCTGGTCGCTGTGGGCACGCTCAGCGAGGCGTCCATGTTCTGGACGATCTTCGCCGCGACGCCCCGCAACGGCGTGGTCTGCGGGCCGTCGGCACTCGGCGCGGCGGCCTTGGCGGCCGGCTTGGCCGGAGCGGTCTTCTCCGGAGCGGTCTTCTCCGGCGCGGCCTTCGGTGTGGCCGGAGCGGCCGGCTTGGCCGGCGCCGGCTGGGCGGCGGCCGGCTTGCTCGCGGTCACCGGCTTGGCCGGGGCGCTCGGCTGGGCGACAGTGGCGGCTGCCTCCGGCTGACCGTCCGGCTCCGGGGCGGCGGCTGGCTTGTCCGACGATCCGGCGCCGCGCGGTGTGCCCGCTCCCGGTGCCGGCCGGTAGTCGGCGAAGAAGTCGTGCCAGGCCGAATCGACGCTCGATGGGTCGGCGAGGTAACGCTGGTACATCTCCTCGACGATCCACTCATTCGGGCCGAAACCCGCCAGTGGGTTCTCCTGCGAAGTCTGCTGGGTCGACACGGCCGGTAATCGCCTCTTTCACGCGGGTTTGTGTGGCACGCGGTGGGTCCGTCGCGCCCGATTAGGAGCACGGACTAGACGGCTCCCAGGCTACGCCGTACCGATCCCGCAGGCATTTCCGCCTCGGTCCCGTGGCCGGTTTCACAGAAGATGCCAGAAGTTCGGCAACGCCTGCGCGCACCGTGTCGAACTGGTAACACCCGACCCTCGCGCGGCCGGTCGCCGAGCGTGACGCCCGACCCCGGAGCGGCCAGCCGCCCCGGGGTCGCAGACGCCATCAGGCGATGTCGCGCCGCCGGGTGAGCAGAACTCCGGCAATTCCGCTGACCAGCGCGTAGCCGATCAGCACCAGGGCACCGACCCACCAGGACGGTGTGAACTCCGAGGTGCCCTCGGTGATCATGACCTGGGATGCCACGGCGGGCCAGATCACCTGCCACTTGAGCACCGCCTGGCTGTCGAGCACGTTCGACAGGAGCAGGAACAGCAGACCCACCACCTGGGTGCCGATCAGATAGAGCACCGCCGCCGTGATCACCGCTCCGAGCTGGTTGGTGATCAGCGTGCCGATGCCCACCCCGAGGATCGTCCAGATGGCGTAGGCCAGCAGGTTGAACAGCAGTGCCCGCTGCACCGGCCACTCACCGAGCTGGGTGCCGTAATCATTCGCGGACAGGAAGATCGCGCCGGCGGCCAGGTCGATGAGCGTGGTCGCCAGCCAGAACATGAAGCCGAGCAGGCTGGCGGCGACGAGCTTGCTGACGATGACCGACGTTCGCCGGGGAGTCGTCAGGAACGTCGTGGTCGCGGTCTGGTGGAAGAACTCGTTGGTGACCATCAGGATGCCGATGAGCATCACGAACATCAGCCCGAGGTACTGGCCCGAGGTGTAGAGGTTCGCCGCCTGCGCCGGCGCGGTCGCCTGCTCGGCGCTGACGCCGATCTCCTCGGCGTCGCCACCGAGCGTCGTGACGGCCAACCACGCGTTGATCGCGAACGCCAGGGCGATCGAGAGGAACGCGCCGAGGGCCAGCCACCACCAGGTGCTGGTGGTACGGATCTTGAGTAGCTCGGATCGGACCAGGTTCATCGGATGCCCGCCTTTCCGGCCGTCAGCTCCAGGAAGACCCGTTCCAGATCGGGCCGTTCGGTGGTCAGTTCGTGCAGCTCGACCCCTGCCGCGAGGGCGGACCGGCCGATCGTCGGGGCGTCCACCCCGGCGACCAGCAGCACGCCGTGCTCGTCGACGTCCACGGTGGCCGACTGCGCCTTGAGGGCGGCGGTCAGCGCCTCGGCCTGCGGGGTGCGGACCCGGACCCGGGCGCCCTGGGCCATCGACCCGAGCACCTGGTCGACCGGACCCTGCCGGACCAACTGCCCGGCCGCGATGATCACCACGTCGTCGGCGAGCAGCTGCATCTCCGACAACAGGTGGCTGGAGACCAGCACCGTACGACCCTCGTGGGCGAGGTTCTTGAGGAACCCACGCATCCACCGGATGCCCTCCGGGTCCAGCCCGTTGGCCGGCTCGTCGAGGATCAGCACGCGGGGGTCACCGAGCATCGCGGCGGCGATACCGAGCCGCTGCTTCATGCCCAGCGAGTAACCCTTGAACTTGCGCTTCGCCGCCGGGGTAAGCCCCACCAGGGCCAACGCCTCGTCGGCCCGCTGCTTGGGCAGCCCGGCCGCCGCGCAGATGACCCGGAGGTGGTTGATGCCGGTGCGGCCCTTGTGTGCGCTGGACGCCTCCAGCACCGCGCCGACCTGCCGCAGCGGGTTGGCCAGGTCGACGTACCGCTGGCCGCTGATGGTGGCCGTGCCGGCGGTCGGCGTGACCAGATTCAGCAGCATGCGCAGCGTGGTGGTCTTGCCTGCGCCGTTCGGGCCGAGGAAGCCGGTCACCCGTCCCGGCGCCACGGTGAAGGACAGGTTGTTCACCGCCCGGACGTTCTTGTACTGCTTCGTCAGACCGGACACCACGATCTGACCGTCGCTGGTGGGGCTTCGCTGCCCGTCAGTCATCGTTCTCCTCCCGTGTGTGGCGTCGAGGTACGCCGTGGCACAGCGTGACGGCCCGTGGCAACAAGGTCAATCAGGCGCGGTCAGTACGTCTGCCTCCGTCGCGGGGTGGAGGTGACTCATCCCTGCGGACTACGGCCCGGATTCAACTGGCGATCCAGGTCGCCCGCGCCGCGCCGAGCAACGAGCCGTCCGGGGCGTACAGGCTCGTGTGCACGAGCGCCTTGCGCCCATCGACGCGCAGCAACGCCCCGGTCACCACGCACTCGTCGCCCGCCCCGGGCAGCGCCTCGACCACGGCGGCGATCCGGCCCAGCAGGTACGGGCGGCCCGGCGCGAGCACCGCCCAACCACCGGGGCAGTCCAGCGCAGCCCAGACCGTGGCCGCGCTGACCTGTGCGGGCGCGCGGAACGGCGCGGCTGTCCGGCCATCGGGCAGCCGGCCGGGGAAGATCCGCAGTCCGTCGGCCCGCTGCGGCCCGCACACGTAACAGCTGGGGAACGGATGCTCGACCAGGCCAGGGTAGCGGGCCGCGGCGGCCACCGCCGTCTCCAGGTCGACCGGGGGTACGACGGCATCGATCACCCCGGCCGGGCGCACCTCGGCCACCAGCTCGCCGGCCGGGTCCCGGACCTCGCCGTCGACCACTGTCAGCTCGGTCTCCAGCGGTGGTGGCCGGCGCAGCGTCACCTCGATCGGCCCGCTGCCGTCCGCCTCGGCGGCGAAGATCCCCGCGCTCCAGCCGCCGTTGCCGGAACCGGCGGGCCCGTTGTAGCGGGTTTCGATGCGCATCGTCGACCTCCGGTGGTGCGTGTCGGCGCCTTCGCCGGCCTGGTCCGGCAGCCTCGCACGGTCCGCGCCGGGCGTCGCTGGCGGTCTCGCCTGCCGGCGTTCATCCGATCGACACCAGTGGTCCCCGTGGATGGCAACCCGGGCACCTACACAGATCCCATGGCCGTTCTGCATGCCGCTGGCACACCCCTGAAGACCAGCGGATACACAGTGCTGATCGCCGACGACCCCACCCAGGTCGCGGCCGCGCAACGCCTGCGCCACGAGGTGTTCGCCACCGAGCTCGGCGCCACCCTCCCCGGCGAGGCCGGGTTGGACGTCGACCCCTTCGACGCGTACTGCGACCACCTGATCGTCCGCGAGGACAGCACCGGTGAGGTGGTCGGCACGTACCGACTGCTGCCGCCGGGGCGCACCACCCGGCGCTACGCCGAGGACGAGTTCGACCTGAGCCCGCTCGACCCGCTCCGCGACGACCTGGTCGAGGCAGGTCGGTCCTGTGTGCACCCGGGCCACCGCTCCGGCGCGGTGATCAACCTGATGTGGGCCGGCATCATCAGGTACCTGCACCTGCGCGGCTCCCGCTGGCTCGGCGGCTGCGCGTCGGTGCCGGTGGCCGACGGCGGGCGGACCGTGGCCGAGGTGTGGACCCAGGCCCGGGCCCGGCACCTGTCACCGCCGCCGCTGCGGGTCCGTCCGTTGCGGCCCTGGTTCACCGAGGCGGCCGCCGCCGGCCCGGTCACCGCTGCCCCGTCCGGGCGGGTCGCGGTTCCGCCGCTGCTGCGCGGCTACCTCCGGCTCGGCGCGTGGATCTGCGGCGAGCCGTCCTACGACAGCGACTTCGGGTGCGCGGACTTCTACGTCCTCTTCTCCCTGGACCGGATGAACCCGCGCTACCTGCGGCACTTCCTCGGCGGGGAGCAGCGGTGACCGCCGTGCCGCGCGACCTGTGGCGGCCCGCCTCGGGTTGCGACGACGACTGCCTGCCGACGGCGGGCGAGGTGCCCACGGTGCCGGTGGCCCGCCGGGTGCTCCGGCTGGCCGCCGCGCTCGGCATGCTGCTGGCCGGGATCCCGGTGGTGCTGCTGCTGCCCGTGCTCCCCAGCCGGGAACGGCGCGCGCTGGTCAGCGGCTGGTCGCGGGCCACCGCGCGCGCCTTCGGCGTCCGCCTCGTGGTCCGGGGTCGGTTGCCCCGACGGCGCGCGCTGCTGGTCGCGAACCATGTCTCCTGGCTGGACATCCTCGCGGTGCTGGCGGTCGCGCCCACCCGGATGGTGGCGAAACGGGAGATCCGCTCCTGGCCGGTGGTCGGCCTGCTGGCCGCGGCGGCGGGCACGGTCTTCGTGGACCGTGCCCGGCCGCTGGCGCTGCCGAGGACCGTCGCCCGGGTCGCCGACGCGCTGCGCGCCGGGCGGTCGGTGGCGGTCTTTCCGGAGGGTACGACGTGGTGTGCCCGCAACGGTGCCACCGACTGCCGCCCCGGCGGTGGGTTCCGGCCCGCGACGTTCCAGGCGGCGATCGACACGGGCAGCCCGGTGGTTCCGCTGCGGCTCACCTATCGCTGTGCGGCCACCGGGTCGACCACCACGGCAGCCGCCTTCCTCGGTGCGGACACCCTGCTGCGCTCGGTGGCACGGGTGGTCGCGGCGCGGGAGTTGGTGGTCTCGGTGACGATCGCCGCCGCGCTGCACCCGGCCCGTGACGCCGATCGGCGGTTGCTGGCCCGGGCCGCCGAGTCGGCCGTACACCTGGTGCCGACGGCGGGTGCCGTGGCGCGGGCCCGGCTGCGGCCGGTGCCGACGATGACCCCGGCCGTTCCCGTGCCCGCTCCGCCTGCTGATCGGGAGCTGGACCTGGCGGCCTGAGGAGCGCACGCCGAACGCCGAGCCGGCGACCAACTCGCGACCTGTCTTGTGGTGTCGCGATGTATCGCGTTACATTCTCCTTCTGTCGGCGTGCCTCCCGCGCGTCGTCGAGAGGGGGACGCCATGGCCGGATGGACGGTCGAGAGCCCGCAACGGCTCACAGTGGACGCTCCGGTCGTCCGGCTGGACGTTCGACTGATCAGTGGGCGGCTCAACGTGGTCGCCACCGACGGGCCGGCCCGGATCGACGTGACCCAGGTCGGCCGTCGGCCGGTCCTGATCGACCACACCGACGGTCGGCTCAGCATCCGCCAGGAGCGCGGTCGGGGCTGGTCGGACGTCCTGCGCTGGTTCCGGATGATCCACCGCTATCCCCGGGTGGACGTCTCCATCGCGGTGCCCGCCGACGTCCTCGCCGATCTGGGCCTGGTCGCGGGCTCGCTGGTCGCCTCCGGCCTGCGCCGACAGACCACCGCCAACGTCGTCGCCGGCCAGATCACCCTGATGGGGCTGCGCGGCAGCACCTCCGCGAAGCTCACCTCGGGGCCGGTGGAGGCGCTCGGCGTCCGCGGCGACCTCACTGTGGAGACGGTCTCCGGGGAGGTGATCCTCGCCGACAGCGCCGCCGACCGGGTGCGGGCACAGACCGTCTCCGGCGCCATCACCTGCGATCTGGACAACCCCCGGCGCAGCGAGATCCGGTTGACCACCATCTCGGGCAGCATCACCGTCCGGGTCCGCGCGGACAGCGACCTCGCCGTCCAGCTGAACACCGCCTCCGGCCGGATCACCAGCGGCTTCCCGCAGCTGCGCACCTCGACGTTCCCGCTGCCCAGCAGCGAGGGGGTGCTCGGCGCCGGCGAAGGTAAGCTCTGGGCTTCCGCGACCTCGGGGAGCATCGCCCTGCTCGCCCGAGCCGTCGACGACGATGAAGAGGAGCTGCCGTGACCGCCGTGTTCAGCCACGGGCGGCTCCGGCTCTACCTGCTCAAGCTCCTCGACGACGGCCCGAAGCACGGCTACGAGCTGATCCGCCTGCTGGAGGACCGCTTCCTCGGGCTGTACGCGCCCAGCGCCGGCACCATCTACCCCCGCCTGCAACGGCTGGAGGTCGAGGGTCTGGTCAGCCACACCGCGGCCGGCGGCCGCAAGACGTACGACATCACCGATGCCGGCCGGGCGGAGCTGCGCCAGCGGGCCGACGAGTTGACAGCGCTGGAAACGGACATCGCGGCCTCCGTGGCGGATCTCTCCAGCCTGGCCGGCGAGATCCGCAGCGAGGTACGCGGATCGGCACGCGACCTCAAGCGGGAGCTGAGCGAGGCCACCCGGCAGACCCGGCGGGCCCGGTGGGAGGCGCCCGCGCCGCCGCCCCGCCCGGCGTCGACCGGAGGGCCGCAGGCCGAGCTGCTCGACGAGTTGGACCAGCGGCTGGCCGCGTTCACCGCCGAGGTGGGCCGGCTGATGCGCGCCCGACAGTTCAGCGACACCCAGTTGCGCACGGCGATCCGGCTGCTCGACGGCGCCCTCGACGGGCTGCGTCGTCTGCTCCGCTGACCGGCGTCGCCGGACGGCCGGCGACTCACAGCCTTTTTGCAGGAAGTGTCCAGCGCTGGCGCAGTGAAGTCACCGATGATGGGCGCATGCCCGCTACCCAGACCGAGGCGCGACTGCTCGTCGTCGAGGACGACCCCAACATCCTCGAACTGCTCTCCGCGAGCCTGCGGTTCGCGGGCTTCGACGTGGCCACCGCGACAAGTGGGAGCGCCGCGCTCAACGCCGCCAAGGACCACCGGCCCGACCTGGTGGTGCTCGACGTGATGCTCCCCGACCTCGACGGCTTCGAGGTCATCCGGATGCTCCGCGAGGGCGGCACGCGTACCCCTGTGGTGTTCCTGACCGCCCGGGACGCCACCGACGACAAGATCCGTGGGCTGACCCTGGGCGGCGACGACTACGTCACGAAGCCGTTCAGCCTGGAGGAGCTGACCGCCCGGATCCGCGCCGTGCTGCGCCGCACCACGACCGGCGAGCAGGCACCGTCCCGGCTCACCTTCGCGGACCTGGAGTTGGACGAGGAGACCCACGAGGTGCACCGTGCCGGCCAGCGGGTGCAGCTCTCGCCGACCGAGTTCAAGCTGCTTCGCTACCTGATGCTCAACGCCAACCGGGTGCTCTCCAAGGCGCAGATCCTCGACCACGTCTGGAACTACGACTTCCGGGGCGACGACAACATCGTCGAGTCCTACATCTCGTACCTGCGGCGCAAGGTCGACACCACCCAACCCCGCCTGATCCACACCCTTCGCGGCGTCGGATACGTCCTGCGCAAGCCGGCGGCGTGAACGCGGTCCAGCAGGCGAAGGGACGGGTGCGCAGCGTTCCGCTGCGGGTGAAGCTGGTCACCTCGGTGCTCGCGCTGGTCGCCGTCGCGCTTCTGGTGATCAGCTCGCTGACCGCGTACTTCCTCCGCAACTACCTGGAGGGCCAGGTCGACGGGCAGGTCCGGTCGACCGCCCAGGGCCTCGGCCAGGTGCAACTGAAGCTGCGCAGCGGTGAGGTCGGCGTGGTGCTGCCCAGCGACTACGTCGTGATCGTGGCCGACGAGCGGCGGGTGTACGACCCCCAGTACGACAAGCGCAACTTCGACCCCGATCAGCTGCCCACTTTTCCTGCCAGCCGCAAGGACTTCGAGGCGGCGGAGGGCGAGCCGCGGACGGTCATCTCACACGATCGCCTCACCCGGTGGCGGGTCTACTACGCGGCTCAACCGGACGGCTCGGTGCTGGCCGTGGGTCAGCCGCTGACCGAGGTGGACCGGGCGGTGAAGCAGCTCGTCTGGATAGACCTCCTGGTCGGTGGCGCAGTGCTGATCATGCTGGCCTCGGTCGGCGCGGCGATCGTCCGGACCAGCCTCAAGCCCCTTGTCGAGATCGAACAGACCGCCGCTGCGATCGCCGGCGGTGACCTGACCCGCCGGGTGCCCGACCCGGAGGAGGGCCAGGCCGAGCCGACCTCGGAGCTGGGCCGGCTCTCCCGTGCGCTGAACGCGATGCTCACCCAGATCGAGGCGGCGTTCACCGCCCGTGCCGCGTCGGAGACCTCGGCCCGGTGGGCGGAGAGCGCCGCCCGGGACGCCGCCGCAGCAGCTCAGGCGTCCGAGGCGCGGGCCATCCGCTCCGAGGAGCGGATGCGGCAGTTCGTCGCCGACGCCTCGCACGAGCTGCGGACTCCGCTCACCACAATTCGTGGCTTCGCCGAGCTGTACCGGCAGGGTGCCGCCCGTGCGCCGGAACAGACCGCCGGCCTGCTGCGCCGCATCGAGGACGAGGCGGCCCGGATGGGGCTGCTGGTGGAGGATCTGCTGCTGCTCGCCCGGTTGGACATGGAACGGCCGCTCTCGCTGACCCCGGTGGAGCTGCCGGTGCTCGCCTCCGACGCGGTGCAGGCCGCACGGGCGATGGCGCCGGACCGGCGGATCGAGCTGGAGATCAGGCCGGAATCCGGCCCGCTCGTCGTCTCCGCCGACGACGCGCGGCTGCGGCAGGTGATCGGCAACCTGGTCACCAACGCGCTCACCCACACCCCGGCGGAGGCCGAGGTCCTCGTACGGCTGCGCGCCGAACCCGGTGGCTTCGCCGTCGTGGAGGTCGCCGACACCGGCCCCGGCCTCTCGGCCGAGCAGGCCGAACGCGTCTTCGAGCGGTTCTACCGGGCGGACGCGGCCCGTACCCGGCGGGCCGACGGCAACACCGGCACCGGCCTCGGCCTGGCCATCGTGGCGGCGCTGGTCGCCGCCCACCACGGCTCGGTCGAGGTGGCCGAGACGCCCGGCGGCGGGGCCACCTTCCGGGTTCGGCTGCCGCTGCTGCCGCAGGTCGACGGAGCGGGCGAGTGACTTTCAGCCAACTTCCAGGACGGTTCCAGGTTGATTGCAGTGCCGAGGGAGAAGGTAGTGCCATGACCGAGTTCGAGTCCGACCCGCAGCGCCGGCCGGCCCCCACCGACGCCGAGCCGTCGCACCCCACCGCCGAGCTGCCGCGCGACGAGCGCGTGCAGTCCGACTCCCCGACCACTCCCGTACCGGTCGTCTCGACCGACGGCGACCCGACGGTCGCCTCCACCATCGGTGACGGGAAGACCACCGCCGTCACCCCGGCCGCCGCGCCCGCCGGCTTCTCCGCGCCCGCCGGCCCGCCGGCCGCCGCTCAGCCGACCGGGTACGAGCCGTCGACCGGCTACGAGCGCCCGGCCGCCGCCGCGTCCGCGCCGCCGTACCCGGCCTCCGGTCACCCGTCGCCCGGCCAGCCCGGCTACCCACAGCCGGCCGCCGGCCACTACCCCGGTGCCCCCTGGTACCCGGGCCAGCAGTCCGGCTGGGCCGGCGGGGGCCAGCCGGGTATGCCGTACGCCCAGCACCAGCAGCACCCCGGGCAGCACGCCCAGCACCCCGGGCAGCACCCGCACCACCCGGGCCAGCCGGTCCCGCCGTGGGGCCCGCAGGTCGCGCCGCCCGGCAGCGGCCCCCGGCCGGGTCGGATCGCCAAGTTCGCCGGTGCCGGCGTCGCGGTGTTCGCCCTGATGCTCGGTTCCGGTGTCGCCGGTGGGGCGCTCGCGCTCGCCCTCGACGGCGACGGCGGTGGCATCACCCGCACCTACTCCGCAGCTCCCGTGATCAACGGCGCCGACCTGCCGAAGATCGCCGCGTCGGTGCAGGACAGCGTCGTCTCGATCACCACCGACAGCGGTGAGGGCTCCGGGGTGGTGCTCAGCGCCGACGGGTACGTGCTGACCAACAACCACGTGGTCGCGTCCGCCGCGGGCGACGCCGTGCGGGTGGTCTTCGCCGACGGCAAGACCGCCGACGCGAAGATCATCGGCACCGACCCGAAGACCGACCTGGCCGTGGTGAAGGCCAACGGGGTGAGCGACCTCAAGCCGGCCAAGTTCGGCGACAGCGACGCCATGCAGGTCGGCGACCAGGTGCTCGCCCTGGGCAGCCCGCTCGGTCTGCAGGGTTCGGTGACCTCAGGCATCCTCAGCGCCCGGGACCGCACCATCCGGGCCGGTGAGGGTCAGCCGCAGGACCCGACCCAGCAGCAGAGCCAGCCGGTCAGCTCGATCTCCGGCCTGCTCCAGACGGACGCGCCGATCAACCCCGGCAACTCCGGTGGCGCCCTGGTCAACACCCGGGGCGAGGTGATCGGCGTCAACACCGCCATCGCGACCTCCGGGCAGAGCACCGGCAACATCGGTGTCGGGTTCGCCATCCCCAGCAACAAGGCCAAGGACGTCGCGGGCAAGCTCCAGCGGGGCGAGAAGGTCAGCCACCCGTCGCTCGGAGTCGGCGTCAACCAGGCCGAGGGCGGCGGCGCCCTCGTCGCGTCGGTCACCCCGGGCAGCCCGGCGGAGAAGGCCGGTCTTCAGCGCGGCGACGTCGTCACCCGGTTTGGCGACAAGCCCGTCAACGACTCCGACGACCTGGTCGGCGCGGTGCAGGCCGGCAAGGTCGGCGACCGGGTCGAGGTGCAGTTCAAGCGCAACGGTGTCGAGAAGTCGGCGACCGTG
Organism: Micromonospora sp. NPDC051227; assembly: GCF_044455385.1. Classification (NCBI taxonomy): domain Bacteria; kingdom Bacillati; phylum Actinomycetota; class Actinomycetes; order Micromonosporales; family Micromonosporaceae; genus Micromonospora; species Micromonospora sp. NPDC051227. The sequence goes on along the minus strand of NZ_JBITET010000007.1, from coordinate 227,272 downwards.
ACGCTCGCCGAGACGTCCTAATCAGCTGTCTGAACCTGCTTCCTCCCTCCGGCGGCGGGTGGCGGGGCCGAGGGGGTCGGCTCCGTCACCCGCCGCTTCTTTCCGCCCGCACGGCGGTTCACCCGGATCGGGTGAACCGCCGTCATCCGTCCACCCGGCAGGTTCGAAGGGCGACGACCGGAACCGGGGGTGGGTGCCATGACCGAGGTGGTGGGTGTCCGCGACGACCAGCGGATCCAACGCGACGTTCTGGCCGAGCTGGCCTGGGACGCCCGGCTGCAACCGAACGAGATCGGGGTGACCGTCGACCAGGGCGTGGTCACCCTGACCGGCTTCGTGGACGGTGCCGCCCGCGGCTGGGCCGCGACGCGGTGCGCACAGCGGGTTCGCGGCGTACGGGCGGTGGCCGACGAGATGGAGGTGCGGCTTCCCGGCACTCCGGGGCGTACCGACGCCGAGGTCGCCAACGCCGCCACCCGTGCCTTGGAGTGGGACAGTTTCGTGCCCGCCGAACGGCTGGACGTGACAGTGGCCAACGGCTGGCTGATGCTGCGCGGTGAGGTCGAGTTCGGGTGGCAGCGGCGGGCCGCCGAGGGCGAGGTGCGCCGGCTCGACGGTGTACGGGGGATGACCAACCTGATCGAGGTACGACCCGCGGCGCCACCGGCCGAACAGCTGCGGCGGGAGGTCCAGCGGGCGCTGTCGCGCACGCTCGGCGGCGAGCGGGTGACCGTCGAGGTGGACGGCGACACACTGGTCCTCGCCGGCGTGGTCCGTTCCTGGTGGGAACGCGATCAGGTCGAGCGGGTGGCGTGGTCCGCGCCCGGGGTGCGGGTCGTCCACGACCAACTACTGGTGGGCGGGTGATCGTCCGCCATGTCCGGTTTAGCCGGGATGCCACCGGGAAACCGCCGCCGACCGGCGGTGCCGCCGCACCGGGGAGCAACGGGGAGGACTCGTGGCCGTGAACCACCCGCCTGCGGACCGCCCCGAGGAGCGGTCGCTGCGCATCGCGATGGTGGTTCCGCCGTGGTTGTCCGTACCGCCGCCCGGCTACGGCGGCCTTGAACAGGTCGTCGCCGCTCTGGTGGACGCGCTCTGCGGGCAGGGGCACTCGGTGACCCTGTTCGGTGCCGGAGGTGATCATGGCACGGCGGCCGACGGCTTCGTCTCCACTGTGGCCGAGGTCCAGTACGAGCGGCTCGGCGAGTCACTGCCCGAGCTGGCACACCTGGCCCGGGTGAATCGGCTGATCAGCCCGGCCGACTTCGACGTGATCCACGACCACACCACGATCGGTCCGCTGGTCGCCGGCCGCCGGGCCGTGTCGACGGTCGCGACAGTGCACGGCAACCCCGTGGGGGAGTACGGCGACGTGCTGAGCGACATTGACGCGGGGGTCGCGCTGGTGGCCATCTCGCACGCCCAGCGCCGGCTGAACCCGAACCTGCCCTGGGCCGGAACGGTGCACAACGCGCTCGACATCCGCGGCTTTCCGCGCAAGCACACGCCCGGCGCGGGGCCGGTGCTGTGGCTGGCCCGGTTCAGCCCGGACAAGGGCCCGGACACCGCCATCCGGGCGTGCCGGGCGGCCGGATTACCCCTGCTGTTGGCCGGCAAGTGCAACGAGCCGGCCGAGCGCCGCTACTACGAGCAGGTCGTCGCGCCGATGGTCGACGAGGACGTGACCGTCGTGCTCAACGCGGACCGCGCGGCGACGCTGCGGATGCTTGTCGACGCGCGCTGCCTGATCATGCCGATCCAGTGGGACGAGCCGTTCGGCATGGTGATGCTGGAGGCGATGGCCACCGGCACGCCGGTGGTGGCGCTCAACCGGGGTGCGGTGCCGGAGCTGGTGCGGCCGGGGCTGACCGGGCTCGTCGTCGAGCGGCCGGAGGAGCTACCCGCGGCGTTGCTCGCGGCGGAGCGACTCGACCCGGAGGACTGCGTGGCGCACGTCGCGCGGAACTTCTCGGTCGAGCGGATGGCGAGCGGCTACGCGGAGATCTATCAGCGCTTCGCCCTCGGCCGGCACGACGTCCGTGAACCGGCCCGGGTGCCGGTGCGCTGACCCACCGGTGTCGCCGGGTCAGGCTCCGGTCGCGCCCAGCTCGGCGATGGCGGCGTCGAGCCGAGAGGCGTACGCCGGGCTGATGCCACCCTCACCGAGACGGACGGCGACCTTCGTGCGCAGCCGGGCCACCGGCGGCGCCAGCTCTTCGCGGCCGGAGCTGACCGCCACGGTCAGATTGCGCAGCTCGTTGCGCAGGTCGAGGGCGACGTCGTCGCGGATCTCACCGGCGCTCAGGCCGGCGCCGATCAACCCGTCGACCCGGTTCGCGACCTCGGTCAGGGTGCCCGGGTTCGAGGTGGGTGCGCCGGTGGTCGGCTTCGTCGTCGGCGTCCCGGACGACGTGATCGGCGCGGACGACTCGGGGGCCGGCGGGTCGGTCGACGGGGTCGTCACCGGCCCGGCGGAGGGCTGCGCCCGGCGGGTCGGCTGCTGTTCGGGCAGCAGGGCCACCCCGGCCAGCGTCACCCCGACGGCCAGCACCAGCAGCAACACCAGTTGCCGCCGCGACCAGCCGGACCCGGTCGCCGGCTCGCCCGCGCCGGAGGAGGTCCCATCGTCCGAGGTGTCTGGATCCAGTCGTGCCGCCGCGGGAGGGCTGGCCGTCGCGACGACGGGCGACTGTGGTGGCAGGGGTTGGGTGGGCACCCGGATGGTCGCCGTCGGGGGCTCGGCGGGCAGCGAGTGGTCGCGGAGCGCGGTGGAGACCTGCCGGGCGGTCGGCCGATCGGCGGGGTTCCGGGCGAGGCTGCGCAGGCAGATCTGGGCCACCGGTGCGGGCAGGTCCGGTAGGTCGGCCAGCGTCGGCGGCGGACCACTGGCCAGCGCGGCGCTGAGCTGCTCCCAGGTGTCCGCCGGATACGGGACCCGGCCGGTGAGCGCCTCGTGCAGCAGCACGCCGAGCGAGTAGACGTCGGTGGACGGTTGAGCCGGCGCGCCGTCGAGGCGTTCCGGGGCGACGTACGCCGGGGTGCCGAAGGTCTCGCCGTCCTCGTCCTCGTCGGGCGCGCCGATCCGGGTGGCGATGCCGAAGTCGAGAACCTTGACGCCCGTCCCGGTCATCATCACGTTGGCCGGGGTGATGTCCCGGTGCACGATGCCGAGCCGGTGCGCGGCGGCCAGCGCGTCCGCCACCTGCGCGCCCACCTGGACCGCCTCGGTCCACGGCAACGGCCCCTCGGTGAGCCGCAGCTTCAACTCCTCGCCGCTGAGCAGCTCCATCACCACGAACGAGGTGATCGAGCCGTCCGGGTCGACAGTCTCGCCGTAGTCGTGCACGGAGGTCAGGTGCGGGTGCACCAACTGGGCGGCGGCCCGTGCCTCCTCGCGCACCATGCCCCGGAACCGCGCGTCGGCGGCGAGTGACGGGGCGAGCACCTTCAGCGCGACCAGCCGGTCCAGTACCTCGTCCCGGGCACGCCAGATGACCGACATGCCGCCGGCGCCGATCTGGTCCAGAAGTCGGTATCTGCGAGCCAGCAATCGGCCCGGATGCAGTGCTGCCTTCACGGATCGCACCTGCCTCAGGGGTGGGAGCGGTATCAGGTTGCGCGAATGCGTCCTGCCTGTCAACGCCGTCGCCACCAGCCGTCGACGGACGGTGCCTGCTGTGCGCTGACCGCTGGTCGACAGCGGCCCACCGGTCGGCGGCGGGCCCGTGCCAGGATGAGAGACATGGCGGGGGGACCGGTGGCGTTCGTGCTCGGCGGCGGGGGAGTGCTCGGCGCGGTCGAGGTCGGCATGTTGCGTGCCCTGTTCCGGGCCGGCATCCAACCCGACATGGTCCTCGGCACCTCGATCGGCGCGGTCAACGGCGCGCTGGTCGCCGCCGACCCGTCCGAGGCGGTGACCGACCGGCTGGTCCGGCTCTGGGCCTCACCGGAGGCGAGCGAGGTGTACGGCGACTCGGTGGCCCGGCAGTTGCGCCGCTTCGCCGCCCGCACCCATCTGCACTCACCCCGGCCGCTGCGCCGCCTGCTCGAGAACGAACTGGGGGTGGACACCACCTTCGCCGATCTGCGGGTGCCGTTCCGGTGCTGCGCCGCCCACATCGAGCGGGCCGCCGAGCACTGGTTCGACAGTGGCCCGGTGGTGCCGGCGGTGATGGCGTCGGCCTCCGTGCCGGGCCTGCTTCCGCCGATGCAGATCGACGGCGCGCACTACGTGGACGGCGGGATCGTCAACTCCATCCCCATCGGCGAGGCGGTGGCCGTCGGGGCCCGCCGGATCTACGTCCTCCAGGTGGGTCGGATCGAACGGGAGCTGATCCCGCCCCGCCGGCCGTGGGAGATCGCGCAGGTCGCGTTCGAGATCTCCCGCCGGCACCGCTTCTTCCGGGAGATGGCGGCGCTGCCCGAGGGGGTGGAGGTGCACGTTCTGCCCACCGGCGGGCTCAACCCACGCGACGACACGCCGTGGGCGTACCGGGACATGGCGGCGGTGGGACGGCGGATCAGCCGCGCGTACACCGCCTCCCGGCGCTACCTCGCCACCCACCTGGAGCGTTGATGCCGCTGCCTCCCCGGTGGCTGCGTCGGCTGCTGATCGCGCCTGCCGTCGTGCTGCTCGCCTTCCTCGTGGTCACCACGTTGCCGATCTGGGCGTTGCTCGCCGCGGCCGCGTCCCCGCTGGTGCCGGGCCGGTTGCGCCCGCTGCGACTGCTCTGGATCGGCTCCTTCTACCTGGTCTGGGACGCCGCCGCGCTGCTCGCGCTCTTCCTGCTCTGGGTCGTCTCCGGCTTTGGCTGGCGGACCCGGTCGCCGGCCTTCCAGCGCGCGCACTACGTGCTGGCCGGCTGGTTCCTGCGGGTGCTGTTCTGGCAGGCACAGTGGACATTGCGGTTGCGCATCGACGTCGTGGGCACCGACCCGGACACCGCGCTGCCCGGCCGGCCCGAGCTGGTGCTCTGTCGGCACGCCGGGCCGGGCGACTCGTTCATCCTGATCCACGGGCTGGTCAACTGGTTCCACCGGGAGCCCCGGATCGTCCTCAAGGACAGCCTCCAGTGGGATCCGGCGATCGACGTGCTGCTCAACCGGCTGCCCAACCGGTTCATCGCGCCGACCCCGGAGCGCGGCGAGGAAACGGTCCGCCAGGTCGGGCACCTCGCCACCGGCCTGGACGACAACGACGCGTTCGTGATCTTCCCCGAGGGCGGCAACTTCACTCCCAGGCGACGGCTGCGCGCCATTGCCCGGCTGCGCTCCCTCGGCCTGGAAGGGATGGCCGTGCGCGCCGAGCGGATGCGCCACGTGCTCGCCCCGCAGCCCGGTGGGATGCTCGCCGCGCTGGACGCCGCACCGGACGCCGGGGTCATCTTCGTCGCCCACACCGGGCTGGACCGGATGCTCACCGTCGCCGACGTGTGGCGGGAACTGCCGATGGACAAGCGGATCGTGATGCGGTTCTGGTCCGTGCCGCCGGAGGACGTACCGACCGGACGGCAGCAACGCATCGACTGGCTCTTCGATTGGTGGGCGCAGATTGATGTCTGGATCGCCGCTAATCGGTAGATGTCCGCGTAGGGTGCGGGCGTGGACGAGATCTGCGTGGTGACAACGGTGGTGGACGCGCGTTCGGTCGCCGACGTGCTGGCGGCTGCGGCCGTCGCCGGCAGGCTCGCCGCCTGCGCCCAGGTGGGTGGTCAGGTGGACAGCACCTACTGGTGGCGGTCCGGGATGGAGACGAGCACCGAGTGGTCGGTGCAGTTCAAGACCGCACCGGATCGGCTCACCGCGTTGCTGGACCAGATCCGGGTCAGCCACCCGTACGAGGTGCCGGAGATCCTGGTGTCCAGAGTGGAGAGCGGCAACCCCGACTACGCCACCTGGGTGTACGAGCACACCCGATCCTGAGTACGCGCACTCTGGGTCGCACCCCGATCGGTTGTCGATGATGACCGGGTGGACGACACCCGTTACCCCTGCCCCGCCTGCGGTGCACCGGCCGATCTGAGCGCCGGTTGCTCCGGCTGCCGGCGTGCGCCCGACCCCGTCGCCGCTGAGGTGGTTCGGCTGAGCCGGGAGGTCGCCGAGCTTGAGCCGCAGGTGGAGCGGGCTCGCCGCGCGTACACCGAGCTGGCCGGACGGCTGTCGACCGTGTCCGGGCGGCGGGCCGAACTGGCCGCGCTCGTCCGTGCCGGGTTGGTGGCCTCGGTCGTGGCGCGCCCGGCGCCTGTCGTCGGCCCGACGCCGTTCATCGGCCCGGGCCCCGGGGTCGCGACGGATACGCGGCCGGGTGCGGCGGAGACCTCGACCCGGACGGTCCAAGGCCTGCTCTTCGTCCTCGGTGGACTCCTGCTGGGCACCGCGGCGGTGGTGTTCACCGCGGTCGCCTGGGCGGCGGTGGGGGTCGCCGGGAGGGCGTTGATCCTGGTGGCGTTCACCGCGCTCGCGCTGGGCGTACCGCTGCTGGCGGTCCGCCGAGGGCTGCGCGGTACGGCGGAGACGTTCGCCGCGGTGGGGTTGCTGCTGGTGGTGCTGGACGGTTACGCGGCCTGGTCGGTGGACCTGGTCGGCGTGGCCGGCTGGCCGGGCAGCCGGTACGCCGCGCTGGTCGGGGGGGCCAGCGCGGCGGTCGCCGTGACGTACGGCCGGTGGAGCGGGTTGACGGGGCCCTGGTTCGCCGCCCTGGTGGCCGCTCAGCCGGCGTTACCGCTGCTCGCCGCCGAGGCCGGGCTGGGTGCGGCGGGGTGGGCGTTGGTCCTGCTAGGGGTGGCGTCGCTGAACCTGGCGGTGCTGGCCGCGCTGCGTGGCCGGGGAGGGGTGGCGCAGCTCGTCGGCCGGGTCTTGGCCGGTGCCGGTCACGTCGGCGCGCTGGTGGGTGCCTCGGCGTGCGCGGTGGTGCCGCTGGTCGGTGGGCGGGCGGGGGGCTCGCCACTGCTGGCCGGGGTGCCGCTGTTGCTGGTCGCGCTGACCGGGTTCGGTGCGGCCTGGCTCGTCGGGGGGCGGGCGCTGCGGGCGGTGGCGGCCGGGCTGCTGGTGCCGGTGCTCGCCGCCGCCCTGCTGCGTCCGGTGGCGGAGCTGCGGCCGTCAGTGCTGCTGCTCGCGGCGGCGACGGTGGCGCTCGGGATGGCCGCCGCCGTGCGGCTCCTGCCAGCGGTGGACGGTGGCGGCGGTTGGCGGACCGGTCCGCGGGCCGGCGCGCTGGTCGTCGCGGCGGGCACGGCGCAGGTCACCGTGTTGATCGCCATTGGGCTGGCGGTCGCCGCCGTCGGCCGGTCGCTGCCGCCCTGGGGCGGGGCTGGGACGGGGCCGGACCTGCGCTGGGGTTGGCAGTTGGCACCCGCGGCGGCGCTGGCGATCGGCGCGACGGCGCTCCTGCTGCCCCGTGGCGCGCGGGCGGTGCTCGCCACGGCCGGCGCGGTGGCGGTGCTGTTCGCCGTACCCGCCGGCTGGACGGCCTCCTGGCCTCAGGTGCTGGCCATCGACCTGGTCGGCGGGGTCGCGCTGCTGCTCGCCGTGCTGACCCGCCCAAGCACCCCACCGGTCGCCCTGCACACCCGTGCGTTCGGCGGTGCCGTCCTGCTCGGGCACGGGCTGCTGGTCGCCCTGGCCGCCCCGACCGGTGCCCTGGTGGCGCTCGGCGTGCTCGCCGTGGTCGGGCTGGCCCTGGCCGTCCGACGGGGGGCCGGCGCGTACCGGGAGGTGGCCGGTGCGGGTCTGCTGGTCGGGCAGCTCGCGCTGCCCGGGATCGCGGCGGTGGCGATGTTCGCCGCGGGCGGGCCGCCCTGGTGGCAGGCCCGGCTCGCGCTGGCCGCCGCCGGGCTGTCGCTGGTCGCGGCGCTCGCGGCCCGCCGCCACCGGGTGGAGCTGATCGGGTACGCGGTGACCGGCGCCGTCGCCGCGGTGACAGTGCCCGGCCTCGCGCCGCTGGTCGGGGCGGGTGACGAGCCGCTCGTGCTGTACGCGGCGCTGGCCGCGCTGGGTGTCGCGTTCGTCGCCTGCTGGCTGCCGTCGGCGAGCGCCTCCAGTCAGGCGGCCCTCGGCGACCGGCTGGCGGCCGACGGGCACGAGTCGGCCCGGTCGGCGCTGTTGCTGGCGGCCGGCGGAACGCTGGCGGTGGTCGCCGTCCTGGCAGCCCTGCCGACGGTGCTGACCGCGCTCGGGTCGCCGTACGGCGGCTGGAACCGGGTGTGGTCGGGGGTGCCCACTGTCGTCGCCGACCCGTCGGTGCTCCCGGTCGGGTTCGCGCTGGTCGTGCTGGCGCTGGCCGGCGCGCTGGCCGGTCGGCGGGTCGGCCTGCCGGTGCCGCCCGCGCTGCCGTTCGGCGCGGCGGCGCTGCCGGTGCTGCTCATCGCGATCGGCGCGCCGTGGCCGGTGCTGCCGGCCGCAGTTCTGCTCGCCGGCCTGGCGGCGCTGCTGTTCACCGCGCTTGCGGCGGCCCGCCCGGCGCTCACACCGGTCGCCGTGCCGGTGGGCGTGGTGCTGGTGGCCTCCGGTGTGCTCGGTCTGCTGGCCACCCGCGCCGGAACGCTCGCCGCCGAGGGGGCGCTGCTGGTGGCGGCGGTCGCGGTCGCCGCCGGGGCGCGCCGATTCGAGGTACGGGTCGTCGGTTGTCTCGCCGCCGTGGGCGCGGCGTCCGCGTTGGCGGTGACCGCCCCGCTCGCCGCTGGGCTGCCGTTGCGGGCTGCCGCGTACCCACTGCTGGCGGTGGCCGCGTTGGTGCTTGCCGCCGCGGCGGTCACCCCGGCGCGGGTCCGGCTGGGACGGGTGCTGGACGCCACCGCGCAGGCCGTCGCGCTGGTGGCGGCGGTGCTCGCCGTCGAGGCGGCGCGGCACCTCGCCACCGTCTGCGTGCTCTGGGGTGTCGCCGTGGCGCTGCGACTGCTGCGCCGGGGCGAACCAGCCGGTCGGCGGTGGGCGTTCGCCGGGATCGCCGCCGGCAGCGAGTTGGTCGGGGCCTGGGTGCTGCTCGCCGCCGGTGGGGTGACCGTGCTGGAGGCGTACACCCTGCCGGCCGCGGCGCTCGCCGTCGGAGCGGGTCTGTTGGCGCTGCGTACCCGGCCGGGGCTGACCAGCTGGCCGGCCCTCGGCCCGGGGCTGGTAGCGGCGTTGCTGCCCAGCCTCGTGTCAGTGCTGGCCGGGGCGGACCCGCAGCCGTGGCGGCGACTGCTCCTCGGCGCGGCGGCGACCGGCGCGGTGCTGGCCGGCGCGACCCGCCGGTGGCAGGCGCCGGTGCTGCTCGGCGGCGGGGTGCTGACGCTGCTGGCGCTGCACGAGGTGGCCCGGGGGTGGGATCTGCTACCCCGGTGGATCTATCTGGGGGTCGGCGGGCTGGCGCTGGTCGGGCTCGCCGCCACCTACGAGCGGCGGCGGCGTGACCTGGCCCGACTGCGCGCCGCGGTGGGCCGACTGGGTTGAGCCGCACCAGCGGGGGTAGGGCTCTCCCTACCCCCCATTCGGGGGCTGTCGGGGTTACTCAGCGCTACCGCGATTGGGAGACTTGACATTAAGCCCGAACCACCCCGGTACGGGCGCAAGCGGAACGGGAGCAGCGATGGCGCTCGGAGCGGTGGCGGAACCGCCGGTACGACGGCGAGGCAGTGACTACGCACAGTTGTCCCGGCGGATCAGCGAGGCGGGCCTGCTGGAGCGGCGCCCCGGCTGGTATGTCACCCGCATCGTGCTTACCCTCGGCGCCTTCGTGGCCGGCTGGGTGGCCGTGTTCCTGCTCGGTGACTCTTGGTGGCAGCTGCCGCTCGCGGCAGTGATGGCGGTGGCCACCACCCAGGTCGCGTTCCTCGGTCACGACGCCGGGCACCGCCAGATGTTCCGTCGGCGTGGCCCCAGCGAGTTGGTGGGGCTGTTCGCCGGCAACGCGGCGGTCGGGCTCAGCTACGGCTGGTGGGTCGACAAGCACAACCGGCACCACGCCAACCCGAACCACGAGGACGAGGACCCGGACGTCGGCGCGGGGGCCCTGGTGTGGACGCCCGAACAGGCGTTGGAGACCCGTGGGATCGGTCGCTGGATGGCCAAGCGGCAGGCGTACCTGTTCTTCCCGATGCTGCTGCTTGAGGGCCTGAACCTGCACGCGGCGAGCATCAAGGCGATCGTCGGCCGGGAGGACGGCAAGTACGCCGTCCCGATGCGGCGCCGGGCCGTCGAGGCGGCGCTGCTCGTCGCGCACACCGCCGCTTACGTGGCGCTGCTGTTGGCGGTCATGTCCCCGGTCAAGGCGCTGCTCTTCGCCGTGGTGCACCAGGCGCTGTGGGGCCTCTACATGGGCTGCGCGTTCGCGCCGAACCACAAGGGCATGCCGATGCCGACCGCCGAGGACGAGTTGGACTTCCTGCGTAAGCAGGTTCTGACCTCCCGCAATGTGCGGGGCAGCCGACTGGTGGACACCGCGCTCGGTGGTCTCAACTACCAGATCGAGCACCACCTGTTTCCGAACATGCCGCGCGCCAACCTGCGCCGGGCCCAGCCGATTGTCCGGGCCTACTGCGCCGAGCAGGGCATCCCGTACGCCGAGACCGGGCTGGTCGAGTCGTACCGGCAGGCACTCGGTCATCTGCACGAGGTGGGTCAGCCGCTGCGCGGCTGAACAGCACGGCCGCTGCGCGGCTGACGCGATACTGATTGGCGGGGCGGCATCTGATGATGCCGCCCCCGCCGTCGCGTTTCTGGCCGGCACCGCCAGCAGGAGACCCTGGGCTCGAGGGAGCGCGTCCGGTCAGCCAGCCGTCCCACCGGTAGGGTCTGGTCATGGCAGACCTGCTCACCGCGGACGCGGTGCGAGAAGAGCTGAGCCGGTTGCCCGACTGGTCGGGTGACCCGACCGGCATCGGTCGTACCGCCCAGCTCGGCAGTTTCCCGGCGGCCATCGCGGTGGTGGACCGGGTGGCGGCGGTGGCCGAGGAGCTCGACCACCATCCCGACATCGACATCCGATGGCGGACCCTGACCTTCCGCTGTGTCACGCACTCGGCCGGTGGGGTCACCCACCGGGACTTCGAGCTGGCCCGGCGCATTGACGACATCGTCCGGAGTGCGGCATGAGATTCGAGATCAGCAAGGTTCTGGATGCCATCGAGGGTCGGGTCTGCACGGACCCGTCACTGGCCCGGGCCGTGGTCGACCTGGCCGAGGTGATCCGCTACCACGACATCGACGGTGGTCGGCCGGCCAGCCTGCTCCGCCTCGGCATGGTCATCGACGCGCTCTCCCGCGAGCTGGAGGAGGACAGCGTCCAGGTCTACGCGGTGGTGCACCGGGCGTTGCTCTCCGACGCCGACCTCACTTCGAACGAGCGGATGGTCGTCCGCCGCTGGGCCGACGACGGCCTCGTCGAGGTGCTCGACAACCCAGGTGACCGGATGTTGGAGGTCGCCGACCTGCTCGGGTTGCCGGTGCTCAGCCGGGTCCGCTTCGACGGGCTGCGCGGTCGTTTCCCGTGGCTGGTCGAGCAGCCCGGTCGGGTGGTCGCCCCGGTGCCCGGCGCCGGCGGGCCGGTGTTCATCGCACACGTCGGTGGTGGCCACTCGCCGGTGGCCGGCAAGCGGTCACCGACCGGCGTCAAGCTGCTGGCCCGCCAGTGGCGCTGCCCGGAGTCGGGCTGCGCGCTGTTCGGCGGCGGTGGTGGGGGTGGCGCGTTCGCCGACCTGGCCGGGGGCGCCGACCGCAGCCCCGCAGCGCAGCCGCCGCCCGCGCTGCGCAACGGCGTGCCGACCTGCCCCCGGCATGGCGTACGGCTCGGTGACGGCGGCCCGCGTCCGCGTACCGAGGTGCTCGCGGTGCGCGTCGGCGGTCTGGTCCGGCGGCGGTTCGTGCTCAGCGAGGAGCAGCCGATCGTTGCCGGTCGGGCTCCCGAGCAGGACGGCGGGATCATGCTCGGGCAGTGGCTCAACGACGAGGCCCGGCGCTGGATCAGCCGTGGTCACGTCAGCTTCGAGTTGCGGGTCGGCGAGGTCATCGTGACCGACGTCAGCACCAACGGCTCCGGCATCCGTCCGGCCGGTTCGATGGCCGAGTCGGACCGGATCCCGCTGGCGCCCCAGCAGTCCCGGGTGCTGGGCGAGAACGACATGGTGGAGCTGTACCCGGGGGTGCAGATCGGTCGGGCCGAGGAATTGCCGACCGGTGCCCCGTTCACCCCCACCTCGGTGATGGCCGAGGCCCCGACGATGGCCATGCGTCTACCCCGACCCTGACGCGAAAGGCGGGCGCCGGAACCCCGACGCCCGCCTTTCACCACGTTCGCGGTTCAGCCGGCCAGCACCTCGGCCAGCTGGGCCACCGCCAGGTCGATCTCCTCCTCGGTGATGACCAGCGGTGGGGCGAGCCGGATGGTGGAGCCGTGGGTGTCCTTGGCGAGCACTCCGCGCGCGGCCAGCCGCTCACACGCCTCCCGACCGCTCATCAGCGCCGGGTCGATGTCCAGACCGGCCCACAGGCCACGAACGCGTACCCCGACGAGGCCCTTGCCGACCAGCCCTTCCAGGCCGGCCCGCAGCCGCTCACCAAGCTCGGCCGAGCGGCGCTGGAACTCGCCGGTGGCCAGCAGCCGGACCACCTCGATCGCCACCGCGCAGGCGAGCGGGTTGCCGCCGAAGGTGGAGCCGTGCTGGCCGGGCTTGAGCACCCCGAGCACGTCGGCGTTCGCGGCCACCGCGGAGACCGGCACAATGCCGCCGCCGAGCGCCTTGCCGAGCAGGTACATGTCGGGCACGACGCCCTCGTGGTCACAGGCGAAGGTCGCGCCGGCACGCCCCAGACCCGACTGGATCTCGTCGGCGATGAACAGCACGTTGCGCTCGGTGCAGACCTGGCGTACGCCCGGCAGGTAACCCTCCGGCGGCACCACCACACCCTGCTCACCCTGGATCGGCTCCAGCAGCACGGCCACTGTGTTCTCGTCGATCGCGGCGGTCAGCGCGGCCAGGTCGCCGTACGGCACGACAGTGAACCCCGGGGTGTACGGCCCGAAATCGGCGCGGGCGTCCTCGTCGGTGGAGAAGCTCACGATGGTGGTGGTCCGCCCGTGGAAGTTGCCCTCGGCGACCACGATGTTGGCCTGCCGGGCGGCCACGCCCTTGACCTGGTAGCCCCACTTGCGGGCCACCTTGATCCCGGTCTCCACCGCCTCGGCACCGGTGTTCATCGGCAGCACGAGGTCCTTGCCGCACAACTCGGCCAGCTCCCGGCAGAAGTCGGCGAACTGGTCGTGGATGAACGCCCGGCTGGTCAGCGTGAGCCGGTCCAGTTGGGCGTGTGCGGCGGCGATCAACTGCGGGTGCCGGTGACCGAAGTTCAGCGCGGAGTAGCCGGCCAGGCAGTCCAGGTAGCGGCGGCCGTCCACGTCGGTGAGCCAGGCGCCCTCGGCGGACGAGATCACCACCGGCAGCGGGTGGTAGTTGTGCGCAGTCCAGCGCTCGGCGTCCCGGACCGCTCCCGGCGTACGCAGCTTGTCATCCACTATCACTTGCTTGCCTTTCCCTGACGGAGTCGCAGCGTGCAGCACTTCGGTCCGCCGCCGGCCTTACGTAGCTCGGACAGGTCGACCCCGATGGTTTCGTAGCCCCGGTCGCGCAGCTTGGCGCCCAGGTCGGTGGCCTGCGCGGGCAGCACCACGTGGCGCCCGTCGCTGACCGCGTTCAGCCCCAGCACCTCGGCGTCCGCCATGGTGGCGTGCACCGCGTCGGGGAAGAGCCGGCGCAGCACGGCCTGGCTGCCCGGGGAGAACGCCTCCGGCAGGTACGCGACGGTCCGCTCGTCGAGCACCGTCAACGCGGTGTCCAGGTGGTAGAAGCGCGGGTCGACAAGTTGCATGGTGATCACCGGGTAGCCGAAGACCTCCTGCAACTGGGCGTGTGCGGCGTGTGCCGTGCGGAAGCCGGTGCCGGCCAGCAGGTGGTCACCGGCCAGCAGGACGTCGCCCTCGCCCTCGTTGACGTGCTTCGGGTCGTACATCTCAAAGCCGGCGGCCTCGAACCAGGCCCGGTACGCCGGCGCCTCGTCGGCGCGCTGCGGGTCCCGGAACTGCACTGCCATCGCCTTGCCGTCGATCACGGTGCCGCCGTTGGCGGCGAAGACCATGTCGGGCAGGCCGGGCACCGGAGTGATCTCCTCGACGGTGTGGCCCAGGTCAAGGTACGTCTGGCGCAGCTGCTCCCACTGCCGGACGGCCAGCGCGGCGTCGACCGGCGCGCTCGGGTCCATCCAGGGGTTGATCGCGTAATCGACGGCGAAGTACGTCGGCCGGCACATCAACAGGCGCTGGCTGGTGGCGTCCATCGTCATTGTCCTGCTCCCAGGGGTCGGGCGCGCCCGGCCACCGTGGCCCACGGGCTGGCGCCGTTGCTCAACGGTATGCGGCGTCAGCGGCAGGATCCACCACTGAGAGTTGCGCAGAACGTAGATTCGTTGCGTTTGGCGAGCTTTTCCAAACGATTCGTTGCGTTGGACCGTGGACGTGCCGGCTTCAGGCCGGAGACCGGCGTTCGGGAGCCGGTGGCCGGGGCGGAGGCCGGGCGGTCGGGAGCCGATGGCCGAGGGCCGAGAGCTGTGGGGCCGAGAGCTCGTTCGCACCCTTTGCTCTGCTGCCCTATACGCACCACCAGACGGGCGCCACCCTCACCGACGCGTACCGGATCCGCCGGCCACTTTCCGGCGCCACGCGACGGACGCCTGCCGGACGCAGGGTGGCGCATATGGGTATGCAGAGCAAAGGGTGATGTACAACCGTCGAAACCTGGAAACACTTCAGGGGCGGCGAACCGCCGCCCCTGAAAGGGTGTCGCCCGGCCGGTGAACCACCGGACTGATCGGGCTGCCGGCGAACCGCCAGCTGTTCGCCGGTGCATCACCGGCGAGCGGAACAGTGCCCGCTAGAAACGATCCACAAACTGTGAGTCAAGCCACTCGCGGAAGCGCTGCACCCAGTCGCCGTCGGTGGTCGGCCAGTCGAACTGGCCGGTCATCGCGAGCACTCCGATCACGACCGCGGCCAACCCGATCAGCACGCCGAAGAGCGCGTCGGTCTTGCCGGCGACGTGCCGACGGCGGGTGGCCATCAGGCCGAGCACCGCGAGCACCGCACCGAACGCGCCGAGCCCGATGCCGTACCCGGCCAGGGTCCCGGTCAGCACGAACATCGCGCCGACGACCGAGACGATCAGGCCGAGGGTGGCGAGCAGGCTGGCCCGCGGCTTCGGGCCACGCGTCACCGGCGGCTCGGGAGTGGTCACGCCGGTGGGGTCGACCGGGTGGTCGGTGGTGGCCCGGTCGGTGGCGTCGGGCCGACGGGTGGTGCTGTCGAGGTCGGCGTCCCGCTCGGCGGTGCGCGCCGTGGTCGGGGCAACGGAGGGCCGGGACTCGGTCTCCACCTTGTGGGCGGTGCGGGGCTCGGGTGTGACCGGGCTGGTCGTGCCGTTCACCGGCTCGGGTGCGACGGGGCGGGTCGTGCCGTTCGACGGTTCGGGTGCGACCGGGCGGGCGGTACCCCGGGGCTCAGTGTCCACCGGTCGCGCGGTGGCGGCACGGGGCACCGCCGCCCGCTCGTTGGCCCGCCGCTCGGCCTCACTGGTCTGGCCACCGGTCGCGCTGGCACTGTCGTCAGACTGACCGGTCTCGGTGACCGGGGTGTCGCGGCCGTCCACGCGGCCGTCGAGGTTCTCGTCCCGTGCCGGCTCGGACCGGCGGGACAGCGAAGGAATCCTGACCACTACACACCTCCTGATGAATGCGTGGTGGCCGACAGAAAGGGTGGCACCCACGCGGTGTCGCCCCTCGAATACCCACCTGGGCGTTTCCTGACACCAATCCTGGGTACGGCCGCCGAGAGCTGCCTGCCGCGGCCCGGCCTGTG
>NZ_JBITET010000007.1:0-211294 GCF_044455385.1 Micromonospora sp. NPDC051227 | reverse complement strand
GGCCCGGCCCGGCCTGTGCCCGGCCCGGCCTGTGCCCGGCCCGGCCTGTGCCCGGCCCGGCCTGTGCCCGGCCCGGCCTGTGCCCGGCCCGGCCTGTGCCCGGCCCGGCCTGCGCCTGGCCTTGATCGACTCGCCTTCCTGGAAGTCGGGGTGTCCCGCTCATCAGAACACCCCGGTTTCCTGAATCCCGAGTCGATCAGCGCGGCGGGGACCGGGTCGAGCGCGGCGGGGACCGGGTCGAGCAGCGCGCGTTCCGGTCAGGCGGGGCTGGCTATCCTTGGCACCTGTGCCAGAGGGACACACGATCCACCGCCTGGCGGCCCGGCACGCCGAGCTGTTCGCCGGGGACAAGCTGCACGCCGCGAGCCCGCAGGGCCGTTTCGCCGAGGGCGCCGCCCGGCTCTCCGGGACCGTGCTGGAGGGCACCGAGGCGTACGGAAAGCATCTGCTGCACCACTACGCCGGCGAGCTGACGTTGCACGTACACCTCGGGTTGTACGGCAAGTTCACCGACGGGCCGGGGGAGCCGCCAGAGCCGGTCGGGCAGGTGCGGCTGCGGCTGGCCAGCGACCGGCACTGGCTCGACCTGCGCGGGCCCACGGCCTGTGAGCTACTCACCCCACCCGAGGTGGCCGCGCTGCGGGACCGCCTCGGGCCGGATCCGTTGCGCGCGGACGCCGACCCCGAGCGGGCGTACGCCCGGATCGCCCGCAGCCCCACACCTCTCGCCGCGCTGCTGCTGGACCAGTCGGTGGTGGCCGGCACCGGTTTGATCTTCGTGACCGAGGCGCTGTTCCGGGCCGGGCTGCCGCCCACTATGCCGGGCCGACAGTTGACCAGGACCGACTGGGACGCGCTCTGGGGTGACCTGGTCGGCTTGATGCGGCTCGCGGTCGAGCACGGCCGGATCGACACGGTCCGCGACGCGCACCTGCCGGAGGCGATGGGCCGGCCGGCGCGGGTGGACCGGCACGGCGGCGAGGTGTACGTCTACCGCCGCCCGGGAGCACCCTGCCACGTCTGCGGCACTGAGGTCAGTCGCGGCGAGCTGGCCGGCCGCAACCTGTACTGGTGCCGTACCTGCCAGACCGGCTGAACCCCCCCCGGCGCCCGTCCCGCGCCGATCTTGCAGTTTCTGTTGTCGACGTGGGTGGATATGCACCCTAGGTCGGGACAGAAAGTGCAAGATCGCGGAGCTGGGTCGGGCGGCACCACCCCGTGATCGCCGAGCCGGAACTCAATCGGTGTCGAGCAGCCAGCGGACCACTTCGATCTGCTCGGGGAAGACGGTGTCGTCGGCGAGGCTCCAGGCCAGGGTGTGCCCGATCGTCCAACCTCGGACCCGTTCCCGGTCCAACCTGAGTGCGGTGCTGAGCCGGTCCAGCCGGTGCCGGACGGCGGCCGGCGAGTGCCCCAACTCCGGGCCGCGCACCATCGGTACGACCGAAAACTCCCGTTCCCCGGTGAGCGGCTTCGGGTCGATCGCCAGCCACGGCCCGCGGTCACCGGGGAGCGCGTCGGCGGCGAGCACGTTGCCGGCGTGCAGGTCCTGGTTGACCAGCACCTGTTCGCCCTGGCTGGACGCCAGGCCGCCGAGCAGGTCGAGCGCCGCGTCGAGCAGCCGCCGCTCGTACGGCCGGCCGGCCCGTTCCCAGGCTCGGGGCATCCGGTCGATCCAGCCGGCGGCCTCCTGGGCCAGCGGGGTGAACGGCGCGCCGGCCGGTCGCCAGAGCCGGGGGAGCAGCCCGATCACCGCGTCGAGCGCCCGGTCCAGCGGAAGGTCGTGCAGGGGAGTGCCGGGCTGGCAGCGTTCGAGCAGCAGGGCACGCCGCGCGGGGTCGTGGGCGAGCAGACGGATCGCCGCGTCACCGTCCCAGTGCGCCAACGCGTCGGCTTCGTGCCGGCTTTCCTCGTCGGGGTACTGGAGCTTCAGCACCACCGCCGTGCCGTCGGGCATCTCGGCGGGGAGCGCCAGTGAGGCGTACGCCTGCCGGAAGGGCGGGCCGACCCGCAGCGACCAGCGCTCGGCGCACTCGGCCAGCCATGTCGGAAGTGCGGCCAGCCAGGCGCGACCGGCCGGTGACCCGCGTACCCAGTCGAGTCCCTCGGGCAGGTTCATCTGGCCCTCCTGAGCCGTGCGGCGGTTCGTGCCGGCTGCCGGGTGCTTCAGCCGGGCCACGGCGTTCCCACAACGGTCCACAGTGGCTAGCGTGGACGGGTGCAGATTGGTGTGAACGTACCGAACTTCGCCCCGGGCACCGACCCCGACGTCCTGCGTCGGTGGGCGCAGACGGTGGAGGGTCTCGGCTTCGACCTGTTGATGGTCTCCGATCACATCGTGGTGACCGCGGACGTGGCCGAGCAGTATCCGGCGCCGTTCTACGAGCCGTTCACCACGCTGTCCTGGCTGGCCGGGGCGACCAGCCGGGTTCGGCTGGGCACCACGGTGCTCATCGTTCCGTACCGGCACCCGCTGCTCACCGCTCGGATGGCGGCGAACCTCAACCGGCTCAGCGGCGGCCGGCTCGTCCTCGGTGTCGGCGTCGGCTGGGCCCGGCAGGAGTTCGAGGCGCTCGGCGTGCCGTTCCGGCAGCGCGGCGCGCTGACCGACGAGTACCTGCGCACCATGCGCGAGGCCTGGCAGGACACCGAGGACTACGACACGGCTGCGATCCCGATCTGGGTCGGTGGCAACAGCGAGGCCGGCATGCGGCGCGCGGTACTGCTCGGTGACGCCTGGCACCCGCTGCGGGTCACGCCGGCACGGCTGGCCGAGGCGGTCGGACGGCTGACGGACATCGCCGACGAGTTGGGTCGTCGGGTGCCCGCGTTGGTGCCGCGGATCGCGCTCCAGGAGACCCGAGAACCGATCACCGATCCGGACCGGCTCGCCGGTGTCGGCACCATCGATCAGATCGTCGCCGACCTCGACCAGCTTCGTGCGCTCGGCGCGGAGACGGTGGTGCTGGACCCGTTCAACGGCGACCTGACCGAGATCCGCCAGCCCGAACGCGCCTGGCGGACCCTTGCGGCCGTGGCCGCACATCACGCAACCCAGGAGGACCGATGACCCCCGACGACGAGAAGTTTCTCCGCCACGCCGTGGAAATCGCCAGGCGGGCGGGGGCTTCCGGCGAACGGCCGTTCGGCTCGCTGCTGGTCGACGCGGCCGGCGTCGTCCTGATCGAGGACCACAACACAGTGGTCTCCGACGCGGACATCAGCGCCCATCCGGAGTTGAAGCTGGCCCGCTGGGCGGCTCGGGAACTCTCCCCCGAGGTGGCTGCCGGCACCACCATGTTCACCAGTTGCCAGCCCTGCGCGATGTGCGCGACGGCGATCGAACGGTCCGGCCTCGGGCGGGTGGTGTACGCGCTGTCCACCGAGCAGTTCGAGGAGGTCAAGCCGGCCACCCCGCCGCTGCCCCCGGTGCGCTACGAGGGGCCGGCGCTGTTCGACGAGGCGCGCCAGCCGATTGACGACTACTACTGACCCGGGCTGCCCCGGGGCGGTGTGACGCAGCCGGAATTGACAGTCGGCCGGCTGCCGGAGCAGGGTTGAGTGGTGACAACGATGTCAACGGGCAAATGGGAGTAAAAGCCTCCCACCGCGTGCCGACCTGGCCAGTCGATTCGTGGCGTACCGTTGGCGGTTTTGCGGCGCGGACCCGGTCCGTCCGCCGATCCTGGCCGTATGTCCCTTTCCTACCCGACGGTGACCAGCTGAAATGACCGACGTGCCCCGATCCGACGCCGCAACGACCCCTGCTCCGGCCGGGTCACCAGACCTGCCCGATTTGGACGAGCTCCTCGTCGACCAGACCCGGACGCTGCTCGACACCGCCTGCCGCTCGGTGCGGCCCGAGGGCGGCTTCTGGTGGCTCACCGACGACCGCACCCCGGATCGCGGCGAACCGATCCACACCTGGATCACCTGCCGAATGACCCACGTGGCCGCCCTCGCCCACCGCAACGGCGATCCGGACGCCGCCGCCCTGGTCGACCACGGGATCGCCGCGCTCAGGACGCTGCTGCGCGACGACCGATACGGCGGCTGGTTCGGCGCGGTGGACCAGCAGGGGGTGCCCGTCAACGACCGCAAGGCCGGCTACGACCACGCGTTCGTGCTGCTCGCCGCCTCCAGCGCCGCGCGCGCCGGACGGCCCGGCGCGGACCAGTTGCTCGCCGACGTGCTGACCGTCGTGCGGGACCGGTTCTGGGACGACGACGCCGGCGCGGTCCGCGAATCGTGGAACCGGGACTGGACGGTCACCGAGGACTACCGGGGCGCCAACAGCAGCATGCACATGGTCGAGGCCTTCCTCGCCGCTGCCGCCACCACGGGCGACGCGAGCTGGGCCGACCGGGCCCTGCGGATCGCCACCCACCTCGTGCACGGTGAGGCGGCCCGACACGACTGGCGGCTGCCCGAGCACTTCACCACCGACTGGACGCCGCTGCCCGACTACAACCGGGACCAGCCCGCCGACCCGTTCCGACCGTACGGCTCCACGATCGGGCACTGGCTGGAGTGGGCCCGGCTGCTGCTGGAATTGGAGGCGGTTCTGCCGCAGCCACCCCGCTGGCTGCTCACCGACGCCCGCGCCCTGTTCGCCGCCGCCGTGCGGCGCGGCTGGGCGGTCGACGGCGCGGACGGCTTCGTCTACACCATCGACTGGGACGACCGGCCCGTGGTGCGCTCCCGGATGCACTGGGTTCTCGCCGAGGCCATCGGGGCGGCGATCACCCTGCACCGCCGCACCGGGGACGCGGTCTACCTCGACTGGTACCGGGTCTTCTGGGCGTACGCCTGCCGCAGTCTCATCGACCAGACCGGTTGGCGGCACGAGTTGGACGCGCAGAACCTGCCCGCCGACACGGTCTGGCACGGCCGACCGGACGTCTACCACGCCTACCAGGCGGTACTGCTGTCCCGCGCGGCCGACGGGCTCGGCGGCCCCGGCCCGCTCGCACCCGGGGAGGTGACCGCGTGATCGTCGTCGCGGGTGAGGCGCTGATCGACCTGGTCGTCACCGCCGAGGGGCAGCGGGCCGTGCCGGGTGGCTCCCCGGCGAACGTCGCGGTCACCCTGGCCCGGCTCGACCAACCGGTACGGCTGCTGGCCCGACTCGGCAGCGACGAGTACGGCCGGCAACTCGTCGAGCATCTGAGCGCCAACCGGGTGGACCTGGAGTGGGCGGTTCACGCCGAGGAGCCCACGTCGGTGGCGGTGGCCACCCTGAACGCCGCCGGGCAGGCCAGCTACGAGTTCCGGCTGGCGGGTGCCGCGGACTGGCAGTGGACGCCGCAGGAGTTGCCCGAGTTGGCCGGCTCACCGGCGGTCGCGCTGCACACCGGCTCCCTGGCGCTCGCGTTGGCACCCGGCGCCGGTGCGTTGGAGGGCCTGCTCGCCCGGGAACGCCAGCGGGACGGGCTCACCGTCTCCATCGACCTCAACCTGCGGCCGAGCATCGTCACGGATCGGGCGGCGGAGCAGGAGCGGGTACGCCGGCAGGTCCGCCTCGCGCACCTGGTCAAGGCCAGCGACGAGGACCTGGCCTGGCTCTACCCGGACCGGTCGGCGGCCGACGTGATGACCGAATGGCGTACGGCCGGCGTCTCCTGCGCCGTGGTGACCCGGGGCGGGGAGGGCGCCTGGCTGCTCGCACCCGACGGCTCGCTGCACGAGGAGCCGGCGGTCCGTACCACGGTGGTCGACACCGTCGGCGCCGGTGACTCGTTCACCGGTGGCCTGCTGGCCGCGCTGGCCGACCTCGACGCGCTCGGCGACCGCCCGGCCGACCGGCTCGCCGCAGTGACCCCGCAGCAGTGGGCGAAGGTGCTCCGACAGGCCGCCACGGTGGCCGCGTTGACCTGCGCCCGCCGAGGCGCCAACCCACCGACCCGCGCCGAAGTCGAAGCCCTCCTCAACCCCGTGAGCTGATCCACCACTCCGCGATCTTGCACTTGCTGTCCCGACAAAAGGGCACAACCCGCACAAGTCGCCGACAGCAAGTGCAAGATCGCGGGGGCGGTGGGGGGTGGCGCGGGGGCGCGAGGGGGCGGGGGTTAGGTCAGGCCTCGGTTTAGGAGGCGGGTGGGCAGGACCGTGGTGGAGGGTGGGGTGTCGTCGCCGGCTACCCGCTGGAACAGGCGTTCGGTGGCGACTCTTGCCAGCTCCCTCGTGTCGTAGGCGACGACGGTCAGCGGTCGGGGCATCAGGTGGGCCAGCTCGAAATCGTCGAAGCCGACCAGCGCGGCGTCACTGCCCCTCCGGTGCAGCTCCTGGAGCGCGCCGACGGTGAGCCGGTTGTTGGCGCAGAAGAACGCGGTGGGCGGCTCCGGGAGGTCGAGCAGCGCGGCGACCGCCCGGCCGGCCTCCTCGGGAGCGATGAGCCGCTCACGGATCAGTGACTCGTCCGGTTCGACCCCGGCGGCGTCCAGCGCCGCCCGTGCCCCGGCCAGCCGCTCCCGCATCGTGGGCACGCTCGGCGCGCCGAGCAGCAGCCCCACCCGGCGGTGGCCCTCGTCGAGCAGCGCACTCACCCCGGCGTGGCTGCCACCCCGGTTGTCCAACAGCACCGCGTCGGCTTGCAGCCCCTGTGGCGGCCGGTCCAGGAACACCACAGGCATGCCCAGCTCGACCTCGCGCTGCAGGAACGAGTGGTCGAGCCCCGCCGGCACCACCAACAGGCCGTCGACCCGGCGCTGGGTGAAGTCCTGGAGCAGGGCGCGTTCCCGCTCCGGGTCCTCCTCCGACGACGCGGTGATCAGCATGGTGCCGTGGGCGGCGGCGATCTCCGCGGCGACGCTGGCGATGGTCGCGTAGAACGGGTTGGCGATCTCCTCGATCAGCAGCCCGACTGTGGCGTTGAGCTGCCGGGAGCGCAGGTTACGAGCGATGTCGTTGCGCCGGAACCCCAGCTCGGCGATGGCGGCCAGCACCCGGCCGACCAACTCCTGCCCCACCGGCTCGTCGTTGACGACCCGGGAGACCGTCTTCAGGCTGACGTCGGCCCGCCGGGCCACGTCGACCATCGTGGGACGCCGACGCACTGTCGGCCGGGTCGGGGTCTGGGTCACGGGGTGGTCCTCCACGGCGGGCGCGGGTCAGCGGTCGAGGGCGGCGAGCGCGTCGACCGCTTTTCGGGCGGCGATGAGCACCGGATCCCAGACCGGCGCGTACGGCGGAGCGTAGCCCAGGTCCAGCTGCGTCATATCGTCCACCGTCATGCCGTTCCACAGCGCCACGGCCAGCGTGTCGATCCGTTTGGCCGCCTCGGACCAACCGACGATCTGCGCGCCGAGCAACCGGCCGCTGGGGCGCTCGGCGATCAGCTTGACCGTCATCGGCCGGGAACCCGGGTAGTAGCCGGCCCGGTTGGTCGACTCGGCAATCACCGAGACGAACTCGAAGCCGGCAGCTGCGGCTTCCCGCTCACGCAGACCCGTCCGACCCACCTCCAGGTCGCAGACCTTGGTTACCGCCGTGCCGATCACACCCGTGAAGGTGGCGTACCCGCCGCCGATGTTGATCCCGGCGACCCGGCCCTGCTTGTTGGCGTGCGTGCCGAGCGGCATGTGCACAGGCAGCCCGCTGACCCGGTGCAGCGTTTCCACGCAGTCGCCGGCCGCCCAGACCCCGGGGAGCCCGGGCACCCGCATCCGGCGGTCGACCCGGATCGCGCCGGTCGGCCCGAGGGACAGCCCGGCCGCCTCCGCGAGCGCGGTGTTGGGGCGTACGCCGAGACCCATGACCACGACGTCGGTCGGGATCGGCCCCTCGGCGGTGACCACGGCGGACACCCGGCCGTCCCGTTGCTCAAGGCCGCTCACCCGCAGACTGGTACGGATCGTGACGCCGAGACCGCGCATGGCGTCGGCGACCAATTCGGCCATCTCGGCGTCGACGGTGGCCATGGGCTGCTCGCCCGCCTCGACCAGGGTCACTGAGAGACCGCGTTGGATCAGCGCCTCGGCGATCTCGACGCCGATGTACCCGCCGCCGACCACCACGGCCCGGCGCGGTTGCGGGTCGGCGTCCAGCCAGTCGCGCAGCGCCGCACCGTCGTCGAGGGTCTGCATGCCGAACACGCCGCCCGCGTCGGTGACCGCCCACGGCGGCTTCACCGGCACCGCGCCGGTGGCGTACACCAGGTCGTCGAAGCGCTCGCGGACCTCGCCGCCGCCCTCCAGGTCCCGGGCCACCACCTCGCGGCGTGCCAGGTCGATGCTGGTGACCTCGTGGCGCATCCGGACGTCCATCGCGTACTCCGTGCGGAACGTCTCCGGGTCCCGGGCGATCAACGCCTCGGGGTCGGGCACCAGTCCACTGATCCAGTACGGGATGCCGCACGCCGAGTAGGAGGTGAAGTGGCCCCGCTCGAAGACCACGATCTCCAGGTCGCCACGAGCACGGCGCCGTCGGGCCTGGGACGCCGCCGACATTCCGGCCGCGTCCCCGCCGATGACGATCAGCCGTTGCGCCACGGGCTCATCCTGTCACGCGGCGATCAGCCGCGGGTCTGCCGTGCGACGTCCTGCACCACGTCGGTGAGTCGGCCGGTGCGCTCGAACACGGCGCGCTGGCGTGCCGCGCCGCTGCCGTGTCGACGCAGCCCAGCCAGCAGGTCGGTCACCTCGGCCCAGTCGCCGTGCTCTTCCAGCGCCGGCCGCATCCGCTCCACGAACCGGTCCAACAGTTCCCAGGCCGGGCGCAGCTCACCGTTGGTGACGTCGACGGCTTCGCCTTCCAGGCCATCGTGGGCGGCTCGCCAGTGCGCCCCGACCAGCAGGTGGTGGTCGGTTCGCAACGCCGGCCGGTCGGCCTCGACGTCCGCCATGGCGGTGGCCACCAGAGCACGGACCAGCGCGGCGACCAGCACCGCGTCGTCCACCGACGGGCAGACGTCGCCGATCCGCAGTTCCACCGTCGGGTACTTCGCCGACAGGCGGGCGTACCAGTAGAGCATCCCCTCGTCGAGCATCACCCCGCTGGAGATCAACTGGCGGATCAGCCGCTGGTAGTGCTCGTGCGACGCGAGAAACGGCGTCGGCGCCACCGACGGCCAGCGCTCCCACTCCACCGAGCGCCAACTGGCGTAGCCGGTGTCCTCGCCCCGGGAGAACGGCGAGTTGGTGGTCACCGCGTGCAGCATCGGCAGCCACGGCCGTACGTGGTTGAGCACCTGCACGCCGGTGTCCGGGTCGGGTACCCCGACGTGTACGTGCATGCCGTTGTTGCCGGGGCCGGGGACGAGCAGCCGGAAGCGCTCGATCATCCGGTCGAAGCGGGGCTTGTCCACCACCGGCGGCACCGGGCCGTCCACCGGGCCGGTGCCGATGGCGAGCAGGCGTACGCCGGCCCGCTCGGCGGCGTCGGAGAGTGCCCGACGCAGGACGCCGAGGGAGTGCCGGATCGACGAGAGCTCCAGGCCTGGCGGGCTGCCGATCTCAATCTGACTGGTCTGGAACTCCCGCTCCACCTGCCCGCGAAGTTCGGCCGGCACCTGCTCCATGACCAGGTCCACGGCCGGAACCGCGGCCCCGGTGTGCGGGTCGACGAGCAGGAACTCCTCCTCGACACCCACGGTGAGCAACCCGGTCGCCGCAGCCATGTCGCTGGGCGCCTCCGCCACCTGACCGGTCATCGACATCACCCGTCCGTTTCCACCGTTCGCGGTCCGTCCGCGTTGGTCCGCCGTTGGTTACCCAACGTGGCGATGCCGGGAAACGTGGCGGCGGCGCGTCGTACTCGGGGCGGGCCGCCGGATTCGGCTGGATGACGTGACGGCGGGTCCTATTCTGAGCCCGTGCCGGTGCTGCTGGGCTGTGTCGGGGTCGCGTGGATGTCCACGTACGCCCAGCTCACCCTGCTCGCGGGCCGACCGGTCGACGTGCTGGCGGGTGCCGCGTTGACCGCCCTGGTGCTGCTCGCGGTGGTGCTGGCGGCCCGGGTGCACGACCGGGCGGGCGCGCCCGGTGCCGGGCCGCGGTGGGCCGGCCTGCGGGCCCGCTCCCGAAGTCGCCGAATGCCTCGCCAGATCGACCCGGATGCGGCCGGTCGTCCTCGTCCCCGTGCCCCGGGGCACCCCTGCGCCGCGTAGCGACTCGCCGCCGCGCGGCCGATCCCGCCGTCACCGGCCCCCCTTGCTGAGCGGATACCGCCCGGGGGAGGGCCTCACCGGAATCGGACCGAGGGGTTTCCCATGCTTGCCTTCGCACCACTGCACGACACTGTCGCCGCTGCCGGCAGCGCGCTGTCCTGGCTCACCGAGCTGCTCGAACCACTGGCCGGCGGCGAAGCGACCGCCGCCGCCATCGTGCTCTTCACCATCGCCGTCCGCCTGCTGATCTCGCCGCTGACCGTCGCTCAGGTCCGCGGCGAGCGGCGTCGCGCGGCGCTCGCCCCACAGGTGCGTGACCTCCAGCAGCGGTACGCGGACGACCCGGCGACGCTTCAGCGCGAGGTGTTCAGTTTGTACCGCGAGGCCGGCGCGAACCCGATCGCCGGCTGCCTGCCGCTGCTCATCCAGGCGCCGTTCCTGCTGGTGCTGTACCGGTTGTTCAGCACCAGTGAGGGCGGCACCGGGTTGCTGGACGAGCGGTTGGCCGGCGTGCCACTGGGTCACCATCTCAGCGACGGGCTGGCCGGTGCGGCCGGACCGCTGTTCGGCGTACTGCTATTGGTGTTGCTGGCGGTGGCCTGGTGGTCGTCGCGGCGGGCCCGCCGGGCGTCGGCGGCGGTCGGCACGGTGGCCGGTACGCCGACCGAGGGGCCGGGTGCGGCAACGCTCGGCCGGCTGTTGCCCCTGCTGCCGTTCACGACGGTGCTGGTGGCGCTGGTGCTGCCGCTCGCCGCGGTGATCTATCTGGTGACGACGAGCGTGTGGTCGGCCCTTGAGCAGGCGGTGCTCCGCCGCCCGCAGGCGGTTCCGGCGAACGCCGACAGAGATCGACGTTGACAACTGTGTCGACGGGACGTACAACTCTGAGAGAGCGCTCTCTCGACTCCCGTCCCCGCAGAGAGGCACGTCCATGTCTCCTCCTTCGGCGGCCCCCGCCGCCCCGCTCGTCCGACGCCGGCTGCGGCTGGCCTCCGTCCTGCTCGTCGCCACCACCACCGTCCTGGCCGCTGCCACCGTCACCGCGCAGGCGGCCGTGCCGCCACCCCCGGCCGGCTGGAGCACGGTCTGGAGCGACGACTTCACCGGCGCCGCCGGCAGCCTGCCGTCGTCCGCCAACTGGATCATCGACACCGGTCACAGCTATCCCGGTGGTCCGGGCAACTGGGGCACCGGCGAGATCCAGAACTACACCGCCAGCACCGCCAACGTCAGCCACGACGGTGGCGGCAACCTGCGGATCACGCCGCTGCGGGACAGCGGTGGCGGCTGGACCTCCGCCCGGATCGAGACCGTGCGCAGCGACTTCAAGGCCCCGGCCGGCGGCGTGCTGGCCATCGAGGGCCGGATCCAGATGCCGAACGTCACCGGCGCCGCGGCCGCCGGCTACTGGCCGGCGTTCTGGGCGCTCGGCGCGCCCTACCGGGGCAACTACCAGAACTGGCCGGGCATCGGTGAGTTCGACGTGATGGAGAACGTCAACGGCATCAACTCGGTCTGGGGCGTGCTGCACTGCGGTGTCGCACCGGGCGGGCCGTGCAACGAGTCCAACGGCCTCGGCGCGTCCCGGGCCTGCCCGGGCGCGAGCTGCCAGTCCGCGTTCCACACCTACCGGTTCGAGTGGGACGCCTCGATCAGCCCGCAACAACTGCGCTGGTACGTCGACGGGCAGCTCTATCACACCGTCACGCAGAGCCAGGTTGGTGCGTCCGCCTGGTCGCAGATGACCTCGCACGCGGGCTACTTCCTGCTGCTCAACGTCGCGATGGGTGGGGCCTTCCCGAACGGCGTGGCCGGCAGCGGCACGCCGACTGCGGCCACCGTCCCGGGGCGGCCGATGCTCGTCGACTACGTGGCGGTGTACCAGCGCGGCGGTGGCACCACCCCGCCGCCCACCACGCCGCCGCCCGGCGGCACGAGGGACGCGTACGCGCAGATCCAGGCCGAGTCGTTCAACGGGCAGAACGGGGTGCTCGTCGAGGCGTGCTCGGAGGGCGGGCAGAACATCGCCGCGCTGCGCAACGGCGACTGGGCGCGCTACGACAATGTCGAGTTCGGCTCCGCCGGACCCCGGGACTTCGTGGCCCGGGTCGCCTCCGGCGCGGGTGGCGGTGCGAGTGGCCTCGTCGAGGTGCGGTTGGACAGCCCGACCGCGGCGCCGATCGGCAGCTTCGCGATCGGCAACACCGGAGGCTGGCAGAGTTGGCGCTCGGTGCCCGGCAACGTGGGCGCGGTGACCGGCCGGCACTCCGTGTACCTGACCTTCACCAGCGGCCAGCCGAACGACTTCGTCAACGTCAACTGGTTCACCTTCCGCCGCTGAGCGGACCGTCCCGGGCCGCCCGTCGCCATGGTCGCGCGACGGGCGGCCCATCCATCCATGTCGACCCCTGGACAGAAACAGTTAACTGTCTTAATAATTAGCGCAAACGTTGACGTCCATACATGCCCGTCCGGGCCGGAGGGCCGCATGAAACGCTCCAGATCCCTTGTCCTGTCCCTCGTCGTCGCCCTCGCGGCGACACTCGGCGCGGCCTGGGTGGCGCTGCCCGCGTACGCCGCCGGGGCCACCGCCAGCTTCGTCAAGACCGCCGACTGGGGCTCCGGTTGGGAGGGGAAGTACACCATCACCAACGGCGGCAGCTCGACCATCAACGGCTGGAGCCTCGCCTTCGACCTGCCGTCCGGCACCACCCTCGGCAGCTACTGGGACGCGTTGCTCAGCTCATCCGGCCAGCGGCACACCTTCACCAACCGGTCCTGGAACGGCACGATCGCCCCGGGCGCGTCGGTCTCCTTCGGCTTCCTGGCCAGCGGCTCCGGCTCACCGGGCGGCTGCCAGCTCAACGGTGCGTCCTGCGGCGGCGGCACCCCACCCACCACGCCGCCGCCCACCACGCCCCCGCCGACCACTCCGCCGCCGACCGACCCGCCCACCGGTGGGCTGCCGAAACATTTGCTCACCGGGTACTGGCACAACTTCGACAACCCCGCCGTCGAGCTGCGGCTACGCGACGTCCCCGCCGAGTACGACCTGGTGGCGGTCGCCTTCGCCGAGGCCACCGCGACGCCCGGGGCGCTCACCTTCGGCGTCGACCCCGGGCTGGCCGCCGCGCTCGGCGGCTACACCGACGCGGACTTCACCGCCGACGTGCGCACCCTGCACAGCCGGGGCAAGCGGGTCATCCTCTCCGTCGGCGGTGAGACCGGCCGGGTCACAGTGAACAACGCCGCCTCGGCCACCGCGTTCGCCGACACGGCCGCTGCGTTGATCGCCCGGTACGGCTTCGACGGGATCGACATCGACCTGGAGAACGGGCTCAACCCCACGTACATGGCGCAGGCGCTGCGCGCGCTGCGGGCCACTGTCGGGTCGGGGCTGATCATCGCGATGGCGCCGCAGACCATCGACATGCAGAACCCGGCCGGCGGCTACTTCAAGCTGGCGCTCGACATCAAGGACATCCTCACCGTCGTCAACACCCAGTACTACAACTCCGGCGCGATGCTCGGCTGCGACCAGAACGCCGCGTACGGCCAGGGCACTGTGAACTTCATCGTCGCGTTGGCCTGCATCCAGTTGGAGGCCGGGCTCCGCCCCGACCAGGTCGGCCTCGGTCTGCCCGCCGGAGCGGGGGCGGCCGGGGGCGGCATCGTCGCGCCCAGCGTGGTCAACGCCGCCCTGGACTGCCTGGCCCGGGGCACCAACTGCGGCAGCTTCCGCCCGCCGCGCACCTACCCCGGCATCCGGGGCGCGATGACCTGGTCGGTCAACTGGGACGTCAGCAACGGCAACGGCTTCGCCAACACGGTGGGCCCGCACCTGGACACCCTGCCCTGACCGGCCTCGCCGGCGTCCGGCCAGGATGCCGGCGGTGAGCGGTAGCGCGGATCAGCGACCGGCGGTCACCGACCGCCGGTCGTCGCGCTCCCGGCGTCGGCGGACCTTACGGAACGCCCACACGGCCGCCAAGACGACGAAGATCGCGACGATCGTGTAGTTGAACCAGTCGCTGTAGCGGGCCACGTCCTGCCACTGGCTGCCGAGCGCGTAGCCCGCCCCGACGATGAGACCGTTCCACACCCCGCTGCCGATGGTGGTGAACAGGATGAACTCACCCAGCGGCATCCGGTTGGCCCCGGCCGGCACGGAGACCAGGCTGCGGACCACCGGCACCACCCGGCCGATCAGCACCGCCCACCGACCGTGCCGCTCGAACCACTTGTCGGCCTTCTCCAGGTCGTCGCGGTCCACCAACGGGATGCGGTCCAGCCAGCGCTTGAGCCGTTCCTCGCCGAGCGCCGCGCCCAGCCAGTAGAGCACCAACGCGCCGACCAGCGAGCCGACCGTCGCGGCCAGCACCACGAGGAAGACGTTGAACTCGCCCTCATGAGCCAGGAAACCGGCCATCGCCAGCACGATCTCACTGGGGATCGGCGGGACGATGCTCTCCAACGCCACCAGCAGCGCCACGCCGGCCGGGCCCAACGTCTCGATCACCGAGGCCACCCAGCCGGTCAACCCGGTGAACTCGGACGGGTCGCCAGCCTGGGCGTACGCCATGGTCGTCCTTCCGGTCGGCTCTCGGGGATCGGACAGTCATACCCAGCCGAGTCCGAGCTACACCTGCGCTCAGTGCTCCGGGTGCAGCGCGGTGTCCGCCGGTCCCTGCCGCCAACCGGTGAACACCACGGTCAGACCGGCGCGTGACGGCGCGCAGCAGAACGGGCCGGCGACGGCCTCGACCGTCGGGTCCAGCGGGGCGAGGCGGACCAGTCGCCACGGCTCGTCGTCGACCCGGGCGCGGACGGTCAGCGCGTCGCCGGCCCGGCTGACCCGGACGGTCACCCCCCGGCCCGCCCACTCCGGCACCGGCCCCACCGACCAGTCGGAGAACTCCCGGGTCACCACCGCGCCGAGCTGCACCTCGCCGTCGCTGATCTCCACACCGGCCTTGGTCCAGGTCCGTTCGTCGACCCGGACGAACGCACCGGCCTGGTCGAACTGCGCCGAGAAGTCGAGCCGGAAGCTCACCTCCATGGCGGCGCCCACCGGCAGCGGTGCCAGCAGGGCCGGGCCGTTGTCGTGCACGAAGCCGTAGCTGGTCCGCCGCCAGAAGTCGCTGTCCGCGGCCGGTTCGACGACCAGCTCGCCGGCCGGGCCCTCCTCGACGCGTACCGGCGGGTGCAGCCAGCTGCCCCGGGACCAGTCCAACAGTTCGCTCGGCGGTACGAGGTCGTTCTCCATGACCGGCACGGTAACCCAATGCGGTCGCCGGTCGGCCAGGCTGGTTTGCCACGGTGATCAACTGGAGAGATTTCTTCGGCATGGGTGACCGTTGGTATTCCGAAGCCGTCGTCTACTGCCTCGACATCGACACGTACGCCGACTCGGACGGTGACGGGGTCGGCGACATCCGGGGGCTGATCGGGAGGCTGGACTACCTGGCCCGACTCGGGGTGACCTGCCTGTGGCTGCACCCGATCCACCCGTCGCCCAACCGCGACGACGGCTACGACGCCACCGACTTCTACAACGTGGACCCGCGCTTCGGCACCCTGGGCGACTTCGCCGAGCTGCTGCACCAGGCGCAGAACCGGGGCATCCGCGTGATCATCGACCTGGTGGTCAACCACACCTCCGACGAGCACCCGTGGTTCCAGTCCGCCCGCTCCTCGCCGGACTCGCCGTACCGGGACTGGTTCGTCTGGTCCGACACCGAACCGGACGACCGGCACCAGGGCATGGTCTTCCCCGGCGAGCAGGACGAGACCTGGAGCTACGACCGGACCGCCAAGGCGTGGTTCTACCACCGGTTCTACAAGTTCCAGCCGGACCTCAACTTCGCCAATCCGCAGGTCCGGGACGAGATCAAGAAGATCATGTCGTTCTGGCTCCAGCTCGGTGTCTCCGGCTTCCGGATGGACGCGGTGCCGTTCATCATCGAGCTGACCGAACCGGGCAACCCGAACTCCCCGAAGGACTTCGAGTTCCTCACCGAGATGCGCCAGCACGTCCAGTGGCGACGCGGCGACGCCGTCCTGCTGGCCGAGGCGAACGTCGAGCCGGACCAGCTGCCGACGTTCTTCGGCGACGCCAGCGGTTCCGGCAACCGGATCCACATGCTCTTCGACTTCATGCTCAACGGTCGACTCATGCTCGCCCTGGCCCGCGAGGACCCGGAGTCGCTGATCGAGGCGCTCCGCGACACCCCGAAGTTGCCGGTCGGCGGGCAGTGGGCCACCTTCCTGCGCAACCACGACGAGATCGACCTGTCCCGGCTGACGACCGAACAGCGCAACCAGGTGTACGCGCAGTTCGGCCCGGACGAGAACATGCGCATCTACGACCGGGGCATCCGTCGCCGGCTCGCCCCGATGCTCGGCAACGACCGGCGGCGCATCGAGCTGGCGTACGCCCTCCAGTTCTCGATGCGCGGTACGCCGGTGCTGCGCTACGGCGAGGAGATCGGGATGGGTGAGGACCTGTCGCTGCCCGGTCGGGAGGCGATCCGTACGCCGATGCAGTGGTCGTACCAGCCGAATGCCGGCTTCTCCACGGCGGACCCGGAGAAGCTGGTCCGTCCGGTGATCGACAAGGGCGAGTTCGGCTACCAGAACGTCAACGTCACCGCCCAGCGCAGCGACCCGAAGTCGCTGCTCGCCTGGTTCGAGCGCATGATCCGTACGCTGCGGGAGGCTCCCGAGATCGGCTCCGGCTCGACGACCCACATCGACGTGGCGATGCCGGCCGGAGTGCTCGCGCACCGGGCCGACGGGCCGACCGGGACGATGGTCTTCGTGCACAACCTCAGCACCGACGACGTCGAGGTGGACCTCAGCAGCCTTGAGCCGGAGGCCGACCTGCCGATCGACGTGCTCGCCGACCGTGGCTACGGAGAGTTGGGCAAGCTCGGCGCAATCAAGGTCTCCGGCCACGGATACCGGTGGATTCGCCTATGCCGAGGGTCGGCCTGTTGAGGTTAAGCTCCTCCGATCGACCCCAAGTTACCGGGAGGTAATCATGTCGGAGGAGTCCCGCGTCGCCATCGTCACCGGAGCCGCACGCGGCATCGGCGCGGCCACCGCCCGACGGCTGGCCGCCGACGGAATGGCCGTCGCCGTGGTCGACATCGAGGAGACGGCCACCAAGGAGACGGTGGACGCCATCGCCGGGGCCGGTGGCCGGGCGCTCGGGGTGGGCGCCGACGTGTCCGACCGGGACCAGGTCGAGGCGGCGGTGAGCCGGGTCGCCGCCGAGCTGGGCCCGCCCACCGTGCTGGTCAACAACGCCGGTGTGCTCCGCGACAACCTGCTGTTCAAGATGACCAACGCCGACTGGGACACGGTGATGGGGGTGCACCTGCGCGGCGCGTTCCTGTTCAGCCAGGCCGCCCAGAAGCACATGGTGGACCGGAAGTGGGGGCGGATCGTCAACCTCTCCAGCACCTCCGCGCTGGGCAACCGGGGCCAGGCGAACTACGCCGCCGCCAAGGCCGGCCTACAGGGCTTCACCAAGACGCTCGCCATCGAGCTGGGTCCGTTCGGGGTGACAGTGAACGCGGTCGCGCCAGGCTTCATCGTCACCGACATGACCGCGGCCACCGCGGCCCGCATGAAGGTCGACTTCGACGACTTCCAGAAGCACGCCGCCGCCGAGATCCCGGTCCGTCGCCCGGGTCGGCCGGAGGACGTCGCGCACACCATCTCGTTCCTGGCGAGCGAGGGTGCCGGCTTCGTCTCCGGTCAGGTCATCTACGTCGCGGGTGGCCCACGGGACTGACCCGTACTCCCGACGAGGGCGCTCCGGCAGGTGAGCCGGCGCCCTCGTCGCCGGGTCTGCGCCCGGTCGGTCGGGGTGCGCGGCGGGTCAGCGGGTGCGGCGGATCAGGCGGGTGCGCGGCGGGTGCGCCAGAGCCAGATCAGGCCGAGCACCGGCAGCACCAGTGGGATGTAGCCGTACCCGCTGCCGAACTGCGACCAGACCGTCTCGTCCGGGAAGAGGTCCTTGTCGACGAGGCTCAGGATGCCGACCGCGACCACACCGACCAGCTCCACCGAGCAGCACGCCAGCGCGACCCGACGGCCGGTGTGCCCGGCGCGGGCCAAGCCCACCGCCGCCACGATGTAGATGAGCGCGGCCACCCCGGAGAGCAGGTACGCCACCGGCGCCTCGTCGAACCTGGTGGCGAGTTGCAGACCCGCCCGACTCGTTGCCGCGATCGCGAAGAGCAGGTAGACCGCGATCAACAGCCGACCCGGGCCGGAGTTCGTGCGCTGCCGAGCCGATCCTGTCTCAACCACCGAGCACCTCCCAGGTCTGCTGCAACCGGACCACCACCACCGGGGTCACCAGGCAGACCGCGCACACGATCGCCGAGCCCCAGCGGGTCGGTTCCATCCGGGCCAGCACCCAGGCCAGTGGCGGCAGGCACACCAGCGTGACCAGGTAGCCGAAGAAGGCGCCGGGCTCGCCGGGCCGATCCCCGCCGCCGACCGCGACGAGCGCCAGCACGCTCAACACCAGCAACGCCACTTCGAGTACGGCCAGGCCGACGAACTGCACCCGGTCCGGCGGCCGGTGGCGTACCGCCGCCACCAGCGCCCACACCGCCACGAGCAGCGACAGCACGATCGGCACTGTCGCGACGATCCCGTCCACCGGAGAGTCGGCACCCACGCTGGTCACCGGCACCACCCGGTCGTTGCCTCGGTCACCGGCACAGCCTACTAACCGTCGTAGTAAAGGGGTGCCCTGCCTCTCCGCGTGTGAGGCGCGCCCGGCGAGGTGCCCGCAGCCCCGGTGCCCGCGCTTCTCGGGTGGGCGTCAGTCGCCTGCTTGCAGCCAGTAGACGGAGATGGCAACGAGCGGGTCCGGTCCGT
Organism: Micromonospora sp. NPDC051227; assembly: GCF_044455385.1. Taxonomy (NCBI): domain Bacteria; kingdom Bacillati; phylum Actinomycetota; class Actinomycetes; order Micromonosporales; family Micromonosporaceae; genus Micromonospora; species Micromonospora sp. NPDC051227. The sequence continues at coordinate 192,288 of NZ_JBITET010000007.1, read as the reverse complement.
CGTTCCGAATCTGGTGCGGCACCCTGCTGTCGAACGCCGCGACGTCCCCGGCCCGCAGGACGCCTGTCTGGTCGGCGAACGTCAAGATTCCCGTCCCGGACACGATGATCCACACCTCACGAGACCGATGGACGTCGAGGTCGTTGGCGGTGTTCGGGGCCACCGACCAGCGAGCGACCTCGAACGGGGCGGGCGCTGTCGACGGAAACGGCAGCAGCGCGCGGTGCACCGGGCCGCCCTCAGTGAAGTCGTACCAGTGGTCAAACGTCGCGACACCGCTGGTGATCGCTGGGTTCGTGCTCTGCATGCCGTCGACACTGCCTCGCCGCACCTGGTGTGTCTGGCGGCGATCGGACCTGACGCTACCGAGAGCGGCGCAGGCGGTGCCGGCAGACCACGGGCGGACCGCTGCACCGACAGCCGGGCGGGTAGCTCGACCACCGACCCGGAAATGAAGGTGAGCTGCTTCGATTGGTCGAACCCGCCGCCGTCGTGGCCGCCCGGGCGACTAGCGTGGATCACGTCCGTGGCGTTGCCGCGGTGCGGGGAAACAGCGGAGGTACACGTGCTGCGGTTCGGCTTGTTCGGCACCGGTCACTGGGCGATCGAGACGCACGGAAAGGCGCTGCACGCACATCCCGACGCGGAGCTGGTCGGAGTGTGGGGTCGCAACCCGGAGCGGGCCTCCGCGCTGGCCGAGCGGTACGGGGTGCCCGCCTACGCCGACGTCGACGCCCTGATCGAGCAGTGCGAGGCGATCGCCGTCGCGCTGCCGCCGGACATCCAGGCCGACATCGCGGTCCGGGCCGCCCGTGCCGGTCGGCACCTGCTGCTGGACAAGCCGCTGGCGCTCAGCGTGGCCGACGCCGACCGGGTCGTGGCCGCCGCCGAGGAGTCCGGGGTCGCCTCGGTCGTCTTCTTCACCCAGCGGTTCCAGCCGAACGTGACCGCGTTCCTCGCCGCCACCGCCGCCGCCGGGGGCTGGCAGCACGGTCGGACCACCGCGTTCGCCTCGATCTTCCAGGACGGCAGCCCGTACGGCGGCTCGTTGTGGCGTCGGGAGCACGGGGCGCTCTGGGACATCGCTCCGCACGCGCTCTCGATTCTCCTGCCGGTGCTGGGTCGCGTGACGCAGGTGGCGGCGATGGACGGCCCGAGCGGGATGGTGCATCTGCTGCTCACTCACGAGGGCGGTGCCACGAGCAGCGCCTCGCTCTCCCTGGATGCCCCGACCGAGTCGATGGCCCGGGAGTTCGTGTTCTACGGCGAGAACGGCATCGAGAACGTCCCGTTCGGCGAGAACGACGCCGCCACCGCGTTCGGTGTCGCCATCGACCAGCTCGTCGAGCAGGTTCAGGCCGGCACCCGGGACCACCGCTGCGACGTCCGCTTCGGCCGCGAGGTCGTCGCCATCCTCGCCGCCGCCGAAACCGCCCGCACCGAATGCCGCACCATCCCCCTCCCCTAACAACCGCCCCACCCCCACCCCGCCCGCCAACTCCGCTGATCATGAAGTTAGCGGCGCGACTCGCCGTGCCGGACGGCAATAACTTCATGATCACCGGGGGCCGGGCCGGGCCGGGCCGGGTGGGCTGGGGTGGGGTGGGTCAGGTGGGGGTGGTTAGGGCGGCGTTTAGTTCGTCGGGGGAGTTGAACTGCTCGGGTGGTAGGGCCTGGAGCATCTGCAACATTGCGGTGCTGGCCCCGTTCTCCTGACCCCAGCGGATCAGGTCCTCCCGGGAGACCGGGTAGTCGAGCCCGGCCAGGTACTCCTGCAACTGAACCCCGGTGACGGTCATGTCGGCCGGCTACCCGCTCGCGGTGGTCGTACACCGGCTTGGTTGGGGCCCACGACGGCCCGGCGGCCGGCGTGTCGGCCCGCGACGCACGCACGGTTTGCCGCAACGGCGGCCGGGTAGCCGCTGACATGCTGGTTCAGCGGCTCGGCGCGCCGAGCGATTTCGACCCGTTGCTGGAGCGCGTTCGGAACGCCAGGGTGGTGATGATCGGTGAATCCACCCACGGCAGTTACGACTACTACCGGTTGCGTGAGCAGCTCACCCGCCGGTTGATCGCGGAGTGCGGTTTCTCCTTCGTCGCCGTGGAGGGTGACTGGCCCGACTGCGACCGGGTGCACCGTTCGGTGACGGCCGCCCCGGGCGGCGCTCTCGAACCGCAGCTCGCACTCAACCAGTTTGAGCGATGGCCGACCTGGATGTGGGCCAATGCCGAGGTGGCTCGGTTCGCCAGCTGGGTGCGGGCTTGGAACGTCGAGCGGCCGGAGGAGCAACGGGCCGGATTCCACGGGCTCGACGTGTACAGCCTCTGGGAGTCGATGCAGGCGATCTTCGACTACCTGGGGGAGGAGGACCCGAAGTCGCTGGAGGCGGCGCAGGACGCGTACCGGTGTTTCGAGCCGTACGGCAAGAGGGTCGAGGAGTACGGCGCGGCCAGCCGGTTCGTCTCCGCCCGGTGCGAGGAGGAGGTCGTCCGGTTGCTCGCCCGGACCCGCGAACACGCCCTCTCCGACGGCCCGGACCGCTTCTCGGCCTGGCAGAACGCGGAGGTGGTGGCCGGCGCCGAGCGGTACTACCGGGCGATGGTGGCCGGCGGGCCCGACTCGTGGAACATCCGCGACACCCACATGCAGGACACCCTGGACCGGCTGCTGGACCGCTACGGCCCCGAAGCCCGGGGCATCGTCTGGGCGCACAACACGCACGTCGGGGATGCGCGGGCCACCGACATGGCTGCCGACGGGATGATCAACATTGGTCAGTTGGCCCGGGAGCGGCACGGCGAGGACGCGGTGGCCCTGGTCGGCTTCGGCAGCTACCGGGGCACGGTGATCGCCGCACCCCGCTGGGGTTCACCGCCCGAGGCGATGGTGGTGCCCCCGGCTCGGGAGGGCTCGATCGAGCGGCGGTTGCACGAGCTGATGCCAGAGCGGGCGGTGCTGGTCTTCGGCGGTGACGACCAGCCGGGCTGGGTCACCGAGACCGTGGACCACCGGGCGATCGGGGTCGTCTACGACCCGTCGTTCGAGTCCTGGGGCAACTACGTGCCCACCCGGCTCGGCGACCGCTATGACGCCTTCATCTGGTGCGACGACACCACGGCCCTGCACCCGCTACCGGTGCCAGCGGCCCCCGGCGAGATGGAAACGTACCCGGCCGGGGTCTGACCCGGACCCGGTTCGCGTCGATCATGGAGTTGTGGTGCCGGACCAACGCCCCGCACCGGGGCGCGGCAGACACCACAACTCCTTGATCGACCGGGTGGGCGTCAGACCCTCGTGGGGGTCCGGTCATCCAGGTGTTCGCGCAGGCCCTCGCCCTCGATGTCCACGTTGGGCAGAGCGCGGTCGAGCCAGCGGGGGAGCCACCAGGCACGGTCGCCGAGCAGGGACATCACCGCCGGGACGATGGTCATCCGAACCACGAACGCGTCGATTGCCACGCCGATGGCGAGCGCGAAGCCCATCGACTTGATGATCGGGTCGTCGAGGAACACGAAGCCACCGAAGACGGACATCATGATCAGCGCGGCGGCGGTGACCACCCGGGCACCGTGGCCCATGCCGCTGATCGTGGCCTCACGCGCGGTCTCGCCGTGCACGAAGTCCTCCCGCATCCGGGAAACCAGGAACACCTCGTAGTCCATGGCCAGGCCGAACAGGATGCCGATCAGCAGGATGGGCAGGAAGCTGACCAGCGGGGCCGGGGTGTCCAGGCCGACCAGGTCGGCGAGGTGGCCCTGCTGGAAGATCGCCACCGTGATGCCGAACGTGGCGGCCACGGTGAGCAGGAAGCCCAGCGCCGCCTTGAGCGGCACCAGCAGCGAGCGGAACACCAGCATCAGCAGCAGCACCGAGAGCCCGACGACCAGCAGCAGGTAAATCGGCAGCGCGTCGGAGAGCTTCTCCGAGACGTCGATGCCGATCGCCGTGGCGCCGGTGAGCAGCACCTCGGCGCCCTTGACCCCGCCGACCGCGTCGCGGACGTCGTGCACCAGGGTCTCGGTGGCCTCGTCGGTCGGGCCGGTCTTCGGCACCACTCCGAGCAGGGCGGTCCGACCATCCGGACTCAGCTGCGGTGGCGCCACCGCGAGGACGTTCTCGGTGCGCTGGATCATCGCGGTCACCTGCGGCACCGCGGCTGCGGTCGCCTGCGCGTCGTCGCCCGCCACGACCACCGCGAGCCGGCCGGTGAATCCCGGACCGAAGCCCTCGGTGGTGAGGTCACTCGCCACCCGGGCCGGGGAGCCCGCCGTCGCCGTGCTGGCGTCCGGCAGGGCCAGCCGCATGTCCGGCGTGGGCAGCGCGAGCAGCCCCAGGCCGAGCAGCGAGACCAGGATGACCGGCACCCGGAAGCGGGTGACGAACCGCGCCCAGCGGAAGCCGAACCCGGAGCGGTCCTCGACCGGCAGCGTCTCTTCGCCCACCGGCTCACCCGGCGCGGCGGAGTCGACAGTGGAGCGCAGCCGACGCGGGAGCACCCGGTTGCCGGCGAAGCCGAGCAGTGCGGGCTGGAGGGTGATCGCCACGAGCACGGCGATGGTGACCGTACCGGCGGCGGCGAGACCCATCACGGTGAGGAACGGAATGTTCACCACGGCCAGGCCGGCGAGGGCGATGACCACGGTGGCGCCCGCGAAGACGACAGCGGAGCCGGCGGTACCCACCGCCCGGCCGACCGCCTCCTCCGGGGACAGGCCTTCGAGCAGGTTCTGTCGGTGCCGGGAGGTGATGAACAACGAGTAATCGATGCCGACGGCGAGGCCGAGCATCAGCGCCAGGATCGGCGCGGTGCTGGTCAACTCGATGACACCGCTCAGCGCGAACAGACCGGCCATGCCGACGCCCACGCCGATCAGCGCGTTGAGCATCGTCATGCCGGCGGCGACCAGGGAGCCGAACGTGATGATCAGGACGATCGCGGCGACCAGGACGCCGAGCGCCTCGGTGGAGCCGATCTCCGGCTCGCCGCCGAGCACCTCACCGCCGGGGGCAACCTGCCAGCCCTGCGCCTTGGCCGCTGCGCCGACCTCCTCGTACGCGGTGCGCTGCTCGTCGGTCACCTCGTCGCCGCCGGTGGCGAACTGAACCTGGACCAGCGCGTACCGGCCGTTGGGTGAGACCGCGCCGACCTGGAGCGGGTTGACCGCGCCGACCACGCCGGGCAGTGCCGACGCCTGCTGGACGAGCTCCTGCACCACTGCCTGACCCTGCGGGGTGGCCAGTTGGCCGTCGGCGGGCGCCTTGACCGCGATGGTGCCGGTGGCGCCGCTGGCCGCGGGGAACTGGTCGGCCAGCAGGTCGAGCGCGCGCTGGCTCTCGGTGCCGGGCATGGTGAAGTTGCTCGCCGTCGGGCTGCGCAGGGTCGCCGCGGCCAGGCCGGCGACGACGAGTACGACGAGCCAGAGCGCGACGACGAGCCGTCGCCGGCGCAACGCGCCCCGGCCGAGCCGGTAGAGCAGGGTGGCCATCAGGAGTCCTTGTCCTCGGTCGTGGGTGGATGGGGCAGAGGTGCGTCGACGGGTTCGACGGCCCGCCGGGCGAGGGTGAGCAGGGCGAGACGCAGCTCGTCGTCGGGGATGTCGGCGAACTCGGCGCACGCCTCGGAGATGCCGGCGAGCAGCACCAGCGCGGCGATCCGGGCGACGGGCCGGTCGGAGTGCCCGGCCAACGCGTCGCGCAGCCGGTCGGAAATTTCCTGAATGTGCGCGAAAGCCGGCTGGCACAGCAGCTCCGGGAATTCGCCGCGCAGTACCGCGATCTCCTGCCGGAACCGGACCGCGAGGTCGACGAAGCCCTGTGCGGCGACCTCCTGGGCGGCCGCTCCGCTCAGGCCGGTGAGCTGGTCGTCGAGGCTGCGGAGCACAGCGATCGCGGGGGCCATCAGCTCGGCGAGCAGGGCCTCCTTGTTGGCGAAGTGGTAGAGCACGGTGGCCTTGGAGCAGCCGACCTCCCGGGCGATGTCCTGCAGGGAGGTGCCCCGGTAGCCGGTCACCGTGAACTGCCGCGCCGCCGCGGCGAGAATCTCGCCGTGCGTGTCGGACACCGCTCTGACCATGGTCGGTCCACCTCCCGCCAACCAGCATGCCTGACCGATCGGTCAGACCCTGACCGATCGGTCAGACGGAAGCGGTGGCGTTCACCACACCACTTGCGGGTTTATCCGGCGTGCTGGGCGTCGTACCTGGTCCGGGCCTCGGCGATGGCCCGGCGGTGCCGCTCGGCCCAGCTGGTCAGCGCGACCAGCGACTCGTACAGCTCCAGTGCCATCGGGGTGGCCGTGTACTCGACCTTGGGCGGGACGGTCGGGTAGACCGTGCGGTGCAGCAGGCCGTCCCGCTCCAGGTTGCGCAGCGTCAGCGTGAGCATTCGGCGGCTGATCCCCTCGATGTGCCGCTCCAGCTCGGTGAAGCGCACCGGCCCGTGCGAGGCGGCCACCAGGATGCCAATGCTCCACTTGCCGCCGACCCGGTCGAGCACTTCGCGGACGGTGCACGCCCGGGCCTGACCCGGGGTGAACGGCACGTTCTCGGCCGCGCAGGTCAGCTCGGCCTCGACCAGTGCGGACACATCGCTGTTCCTCTGGGACATCAAAGTGCCTCCTTCCGCTCCGGTTCATGGTCACAGACGATGACCTCGGTAACAAACCGTGCACCAAGGAGGGTTCCGTGGAGCGTGTCGTCCCATCCCGTTGGCCGGCGTTGCTGGTGCTCTGCGCCGGCAGCCTGATGATCATCCTGGATGGCACCGTCGTCGCGGTGGCGCTGCCCGCCATCCAACGCGACCTCGGCTTCAGCGCCGCCGGCCTGGCCTGGGTGGTGAACGCCTACCTGGTCGCGTTCGGCGGGCTGCTACTGCTCGCCGGCCGGCTCGGTGATTTGCTGGGCCGGCGCAGGGTCTTCCTGGCCGGCGTCGCGCTGTTCACGGTGGCCTCGCTGGCCTGCGCGGTCGCCACCGGGCCGGCCCTGCTGGTGGGCGCGCGGTTCGGGCAGGGCGTCGGCGGCGCGCTGGCCATGGCGGTCAGCCTCGGCATGATCGTCCGGCTCTACCCCGAAGCGGCCGAGCGGGCCCGCGCCATCGCCGTCTTCAGCTTCACCGGCGCGGCCGGTGCGTCGGTCGGCACAGTCGCCGGAGGGGTGCTCACCCAGGCCGCCGGATGGCGGACAATCTTCCTGGTCAACGGGCCGATCGGGGCGGCCATCCTGATCGCTGCCGTCCGCCGGCTCCCGGCCGAACGAGGGATCGGCCTGCGCGCCGGCCTGGACCTGCCCGGCGCGTTGCTCGCCACCGCCGGTCTGATGGCCGCCGTGTTGAGCATCGTCGGAACGGGAGAGCACGGCTGGACCAGCCTTCGGACGCTCGGCGCGGTGGCCCTCGCGGTGCTGCTGCTCGGCGGGTTCGCGCTGCGCCAACGCGTGGCGGCGGCCCCGCTGGTGCCGTCCCGGGTGCTGCGCGTCCCGGGCCTGGTGGCGGCGAACGCCGTGCAGTTCCTCATGGTCTGCGCGTACTTCGGATTCCAGTTCCTGCTCGCCGTGGAGCTGCAACTGGTGCTGGGGCTGGACGCCGCCGCGACCGGCTGGGCCTTCCTGCCCACCCCGGTCGTGATCGCCGTGGTCTCGCTCGGCCTGGCCGGTCGGCTGATCGCCCGCCTCGGTGCCCGGATGGTTCTGCTGGTCGGGCTCGGCCTGGCGACCGTAGGCTTCCTCCTGCTCGCCCGGCTGCCCGCCGACGGCGCCTACGTCGCGGACGTACTCCCCGCGATGTTGATCTTCGGGGCGGCCGGTGGGCTGACCCTGCCAGCGGTTACCACCCTCGCCATGGCCGGCGCGACCGACACCGACGCCGGGCTCGCCTCCGGCCTGGCCAACACCACCCAACAGGTCGGCGGAGCGGTCGGCCTGGCCGCGCTGGCCACCCTGGCAGCCACCCGCAGCGACGGGCTGCGGGCCGCCGGCTGGGCCGAGACCGCCGCGCTCGCCGGCGGATACCGGACCGCGTTCGCCGTGGCCGCCGGTCTGGTGGTCGCCGCGTGGCTGGTGGCGCTGACCACAGTGCCCCGACGCGCGGCCCGGCCGTCGTCGGCCACCGACCCGTCGGGCCCGGCCGGGGTGGGTGCCGGAACAGATCCGTACCGAAGCGCCGCGTCCAGTTGACCGCCGGCAGCGGGGCCGAGAGGGTGGTCGGGTGAGCGAGGCTGACGAGACCCGGGACGGCGTGGCCCTGACCAACCTGGACCAGCCGCTGTCCGACCGCGATGACGCGACGAAGCGTGACCTGGTCGACTACCTCGACGCGGTCCGGGACCGGCTCCTGCCGCAGCTGCGGGGTCGGCCGCTGTCGGTGATCCGGGTCCGCCCCGGCCAGCCGCCGTTCATGCAGAAGAACCTGCCCCGCTACACCCCGGACTGGGTCCGCCGGGAACCGGTCTGGGCGGAGGCGTCGCACCGGGAGATCTCGTACGCCCTCTGCGACGACCGCCGCACCCTGCTCTGGTTCGCCAACCAGCGGGCGGTGGAGTACCACCCGACGCTGGCCACCGTGGCGGATCTGCACCGCCCGACCCACCTGATCCTCGACCTGGACCCGCCGGACGGCGACGGGTTCCGCGCGGCGGTCGACGCCGCCCTGCTGGTCCGTCAGGCGCTCGCCGACGCCGGCCTGGCCGGTGCCGTCAAGACCAGCGGCGCCAAGGGTGTGCACGTCTTCGTGCCGGTGACCGACGAACCAACGTCCGAGGAGTTGGCCGCCGCCACCCGGGCCCTCGCCGTCCGCGCCGAGCGGCTCGACCCGGCGCTGGCCACCACGGCGTACATCAAGGAGGACCGGGGTGGCCGGGTCTTCGTGGACGCCACCCGGGCGGGCGGGGCGACCGTGGCCGCCGCGTACAGCCCCCGGCTGCGCCCGGGGATGCCGGTCTCGTTCCCGGTCGACTGGGCCGACCTGACCGAGGTGACCCCCGCCGACTTCACCATTCGGACCGCGCCAGCACTGCTCGCCGACGGCGACCCGTGGGCCGCGCTGATGCCGGCCCCGCAGTCGCTCCCCGCCGACCTGGTCGCCGAGGGCCGGACCATCCCGGTGGCCCGGGTGCAGGCCATGCACGAGGGGAAGCGCCGGGCCCGCGCCCGCCGCGAGGCCGGCTGACCGGCTCGTCGGCGCCCGGCTCGGCCCGTGCTCGGCCCCGGCTCGACCCCGCTCGCGCCCGGCGGGCGGCCGATTGTCGGTGGGTTGTGGCACGATTTCGCAGGTGAGCAGCAAAGCCGACGCGACCCAGCGACTGGCCGACCTGGCGCGACTGCGCCGGGTCCGCGACCGGATCGACCGGGAGTACGCGTCTCCGTTGGACGTCGAGGCGCTCGCCCGTGGCGCGCACATGTCGGCCGGGCACCTCAGCCGCGAGTTCCGCCTCGCCTATGGCGAATCTCCGTACAGCTACCTGATGACCCGACGGATCGAGCGGGCGATGGCCCTGTTGCGCCGTGGCGACCTGAGCGTCACCGACGTCTGTTTCGCGGTCGGTTGTTCGTCGTTGGGCACCTTCAGCACCCGCTTCACCGAGTTGGTCGGCGTGCCGCCCAGCGTCTACCGGCGGCAGGCGGCGCAGGCGGCGGCGGGCATGCCGTCGTGCGTGGCGAAGCAGGTGACCAGACCGGTCAGGAATCGAGAAGCGCGGGTCACCGAGCCGCAACTAGCGTGACCAGCATGGACATCACCATTCACTCGAGTTTTCTTCCGCACACCGATCCGGAGGCCTCGCTGGCCTTCTACCGCGACATCCTCGGCTTCGAGGTCCGCCTCGACGTCGGGTACGAGGGGATGCGGTGGATCACGGTCGGGCCGCCCGGCCAGCCCAGCACGGCCATCGTCCTGCACCCGCCGGCCGCCAACCCCGGCATCACCGACGACGAGCGGCAGACGATCCTTGAGCTGATGGTCAAGGGCAGCTACTTCGGCGTCAACCTCGCCACCACCGACCTCGAGGCCACCTTCGCCAAGCTGGAGGCCAGCAACGCCGAGGTCGTCCAGGAGCCGACCGAGCAGCCGTACGGCGTGCGCGACTGTGCCTTCCGGGACCCGGCGGGCAACATGGTCCGCATCCAGGAAGTGCGCTGAGCCCTGCGCGCCCGACAGATGGAGTCACGATGAGCACGGCCATCCAGCCGTCCGCACCGCACGTCGCCGACAGCCACGACCTGATCCGGGTGCAGGGCGCGCGGGTGAACAACCTCAAGGACGTCAGCGTCGAGATCCCGAAGCGGCGGCTGACGGTGTTCACCGGTGTCTCCGGCTCCGGCAAGAGTTCGCTGGTGTTCGGCACCATCGCGGCCGAGTCGCAGCGAATGATCAACGAGACCTACAGCGCCTTCGTGCAGGGCTTCATGCCGACGTTGGCGCGGCCGGAGGTCGACCTGCTGGATGGCCTGACCACGGCGATCATCGTGGACCAGGAGCGGATGGGTGCCAACTCCCGCTCCACCGTCGGCACCGCCACCGACGCCAACGCGATGCTGCGCATCCTGTTCAGTCGGCTCGGGCAGCCGCACATCGGCTCGCCCAACGCGTACTCCTTCAATGTCCCCTCGGTGAAGGCGACCGGGGCGATCACCGTCGATCGCGGCGCCGGCAAGACGAAGACCGAGAAGGCGACCTTCAACCGTCTCGGCGGCATGTGCCCGCGGTGCGAGGGCATGGGTGCGGTGACCGACATCGACCTGTCGGCGCTCTACGACGACAACCTCTCGCTCAACGAGGGCGCGATCACCATCCCGGGTTACAGCATGGAGGGCTGGTACGGCCGGATCTTCCGGGGCTGCGGCTACTTCGACCCGGACAAGCCGATCGCCAAGTTCAACAAGCGGGAGCTGCACGACCTGCTCCACCGGGAGCCCACCAAGATCAAAATCGACGGGATCAACCTGACGTACGCGGGCCTGATCCCGTCGATCCAGAAGTCCTTCCTGGCCAAGGACATCGACGCGTTGCAGCCGCACATCCGCGCCTTCGTGGAGCGCGCGGTGACCTTCACGACCTGCCCCGAGTGTGCCGGCACCCGGCTCAGCGAGGAGGCCCGGTCGTCGAAGATCAAGGGCAGGAACATCGCCGACGCGTGCGCGATGCAGATCAGCGACCTGGCCGCCTGGGTGCGCGGGATCGAAGAGCCGTCGGTGGCCCCGTTGCTGGCCGGCCTGCAACACCTCCTCGACTCGTTCGAGGAGATCGGGCTGGGCTATTTGTCGCTCGATCGACCATCGGGCACCCTCTCCGGCGGTGAGGCACAGCGCACCAAGATGATCCGCCACCTCGGCTCCTCGCTCACCGACGTCACCTACGTCTTCGACGAGCCGACGATCGGGCTGCACCCGCACGACATCCAACGGATGAACGAGCTGCTGCTCCAGCTGCGCGACAAGGGCAACACCGTGCTGGTCGTGGAGCACAAGCCGGAGGCCATCGCCATCGCTGACCACGTCGTCGACCTCGGGCCCGGCGCCGGCACGGAGGGCGGGACCGTCTGCTACGAGGGCACCGTGGAAGGTCTGCGGGCCAGCGGCACCATCACCGGCCGCCACCTCGACGACCGGGCGGTCCTCAAGGAGACGGTGCGGACGCCCACCGGCAAGCTGGAGATCCGGGGCGCCACGGCCAACAACCTCCAGGACGTGAACGTCGACGTACCCCTCGGGGTGCTCGTCGTCGTGACCGGCGTCGCCGGCTCCGGCAAGAGTTCGCTCGTGCACTCCTCGATTCCGGCCGGCGCGGGCGTGGTCTCGATCGACCAGGGCGCGATCCGCGGTTCACGGCGCAGCAACCCGGCCACGTACACCGGGTTGCTCGACCCGATCCGCAAGGCGTTCGCGAAGGCCAACGGGGTGAAGCCGGCGCTGTTCAGCGCCAACTCCGAGGGTGCCTGCCCCAGCTGCAACGGCGCTGGCGTCATCTACACCGACCTGGGGATGATGGCGGGCGTCGCCGCCCCCTGCGAGGACTGCGAGGGCAAGCGGTTCCAGGCATCGGTGCTGGAATACCGCTTCGGGGGTCGCGACATCAGCGAGGTGCTCGCGATGTCGGTGACGGAGGCCGAGAAGTTCTTCGGCGCCGGAGAGGCGCGTACGCCGGCAGCGCACGCCATCCTCGACCGGCTCGCCGATGTCGGGCTCGGCTACCTGAGCCTGGGGCAGCCGCTCACGACACTCTCCGGCGGGGAGCGGCAACGGCTCAAGCTGGCCACCCACATGGCTGAGAAGGGCGGCGTCTACGTCCTCGACGAGCCGACCACCGGCCTGCACCTGGCCGACGTGGAGCAACTACTCGGCCTGCTCGACCGCCTGGTCGACGCCGGCAAGTCAGTGATCGTCATCGAGCATCACCAGGCGGTCATGGCGCACGCCGACTGGATCATCGATATCGGTCCCGGCGCCGGCCACGACGGTGGCCGGATCGTCTTCGAGGGCACACCCGCGGATCTCGTCGCCGCCCGTTCCACCCTCACCGGCGAGCACCTGGCGGCGTACGTCGGCATCTGACCGGCCGCGTACGTCGGCGTTCACGTCACCGCTTGTCGGGCGCGCCGAGCCGTCGTGGTGGCGAGGACTCCGCAGGTGGCGGCCGGTCAGACCGAGGCCGGCCGTGCGGGGTTGACGTACCCCGGGCACGGACCAGGTGACGTACGTGCCGCCACCGCTGAGGCGGCACTCGAAGTGAAGCGGTAGGAAGCCTCACTGGCGGGCTGTCGCCCGCTGTCTCTCAGCCACGAGCGGCGTCTCGGTCTGATGTCCTGTGGAACGCTATCGCCTTGAAGTCGCACGGTCAGCTCGATTTAGCGGCAGAGTGCTGCGGGTTCTCGTCGGCTGGTCGCACAGGCGTCCTGGGTTTAGGGACGCAACGGCCGGTTGGTGGATGGTCCGCATGCGGTGAGGGCTCATGCCCAGCCAGAAGGTCGGCAAGCCGAACACGCACCACCCCATCATGGAAGTAGTCCGGCAGAGGTACGCCGCCGACGGCCTGCCGCGTCGATGCGACGTCATCGACGGCAGTCGACGGCAGTTCCTCTGCAAGTCGGAGGCACGCGCGGGCATACCTGCGCGCATCGCCCAACCGGCCTGCCTCACGCAGCCGGACGGCGAGGGCGTAGGCACATTCGGCAGCGGCCCGATTGTCCTGGTAGAACCGCTCATGCTCGAATTGTTCAATTAACTTCTCGATCGAAAGCCCAATACTGGCAGCACCGTCGTCGATCAAGCTTCCCCCTCGCAATCTTCCGCTGCTCATCCCTCAGCGCTCCAGGCCGCTCAGGCTTGATCAACTGACACATGTGAACATCCATGCATGATCGCCCGTGTCTCGGTCAGCCGTGAGGCGGATTGCTAAGTGGGTTACGGCGACGACATACTGGTCCCGCGTACGTCAACCAACCACAAGCCGGTCCACACCGCAAGGAGACTGCCCGGTGGCGTCAACCGATTCACGAGAACAGCTCCTGGATTCCCTTCCTATGGAAGTATCGTTGCTCCGTCGCCTCGAAAGCCTCAAGGAGCTTGAACGGCAGAATCCATTAGGATGTGCCTCGCGAAAGGAAAAGGTCGCGGAGCATTCGTGGCATATCGGAATTGGCGTCATCGTATTGGCACAGTACTGCCCGGCCGACGTGGACATTGCCCGCGCTGTTCTGTTGGCGACCGTTCACGATGTCGTCGAGGCCTTCGTGGGAGACACATTCGCATTCGGCGACGACGTGGCGGGCCAGCAGTCGCGAGAACAGTCCGCCGTTGCGGAGATCCGCTCCAAGTTCCCCGGACAGGGCGCCAACCTCCTCGCAGACCTCTGGGAGGAATATGAGAGCCAAATCACCCCCGAAGCGAAGTTCGTCAAGGGTGTCGACGCATTTCTTCCGATTCTGCTGAACTTTGTCAACTCGGAGAACTCTTCGTGGCGTCAGCATTCGGTGTCGGCCTCGAAGGTGACGACACGGCTGGAGCGCGTCGCCGCATCGCTTGGTCCACTCGCTGACTTGAACCGGCGGATGATCAGCCAGGCTGTCGCGGAAGGTCATCTCGCGGACGGCTAAGAAGGGCGGCAGCGCATGAGTGAACCGTGGGTCCAGCAGGCCCTCACCCTTCTCGGAACGATACTCGGCGCGCTCTTGGGCCTGCTTGCGCCCGTTGTCACCGGCGGGATCGGACGACGCGAGCGAGATCAAACAGCACAACGGGATATCGCTCGGCAAATTCTCGAAATTTTCGAATCACCCCAGCCGCTCACCGACCTATTGTGCTCCAATGACAGTGCCGCTCGACGGCGGTTGTACCTGCTGGCAATGCGCGTCCAGGACTCAAAAGCCAGGGAATCGGCGCTGGAATTGGTTGCCGTCTCAGGATCGGACGGATCCGCGGAGCGTCTGCATGACGCGTGGTTCAACGCGATGACTCACGTTGGTCGCGTCTGGCGTCAAGGCAAGGCCTAGCTATGGACAGGCAGATGATCCCTGCTGAGGTCAGAGCGGCGCAGCGAGCACTCGGCCGCTATCAACCTACTCCAACGCAGTCCCAGTCACCGGCATTGCCGATTCAGAGTACTAGTTCCACCGATGTAGAGGCGGTTCTGGTCGAAATACTCGACGCCGACCGTGTCGATATCATCGGTGTTCTCCCGCCGCACTGCGTCGACCGTTTGGTGGAGTTGCACGCGCTGCGGGAGACCGCGGAGGGCCGTGGTTCACTTCCGTCTCACGTACGCTACGTCACTCCAGCCCGAGACCGGGTCACACTCTATCGCCAACCCGGCGTCCTGGGCACCCTTGTGCAACGCTGGATAACCGGCGTTGCGGGTTTGCGGAATTGGCTCGAACCCAGGACAACTGATCCAAACCGGTCCAGGCGGTTGGAGATCTTCCAGTTCGACGACATGTTCCTTGACTGTGTCGTCTATTCCGTCAGGGATGGCGTCGAGCGGGCCGCGATTCTGAGCCAGTTGCCGATTCTCACGTCTGGCCAGGTGAGGCCAGCCACGGCGATATCCACGGTCGTCGCATCCCGGATGTCAACCACCCAGATCAATGATTTAAAGACCTATATCCGACTGCTGCTGAGCCAGGCGACGCCACTGACGCAGCGGCAGATCCGCTGCAGCTCGACGGAGAACCGCAGGATCGGCGGACCCTTCGTGCCGGCGATCCGTCGCGTGGCCGCTTATGGCCGCCTCGCTGTCGACGATGTCGAGCCGGTCGCGGTTGTCGCAATTTGCGCCAATACAGCATCAGGGCCCTGCGTTCTCCTGAAGCCCAGGAATCTCAAGAATTCCCGTGACGACTTTCGCAAACTATCGTTGGTCAGCGAGCGTATTCTCATAGAGGACATGTCTCAGTACTCCCGCGGTTCGATCGATGGAGACCACGAGAAGGCGCTGGACGACCTTTGGATGGCGGCGAATCAACCCGAGCCATTCCTCATTCCTGAGGAGAGTTTCAGAAAGGCCGCACAGCGTGAACTGTTCGTCACGTGCGGCCTGGATGTCGTGAGTGACCGATTAAGCCTGAAAGGCACCTGCGTTCTGGACCGAGAGGACGAGGCGACACACCTCGGTTTTTACGTCTTCCGCCTGGATCTACTGCGATCTACCGGTGTTGACGAGTTGAAGGAAGTCCAAGCCTGGAACCCAGAACTTACCCTGGTACCTATAGCTGACCTGTACAGCACGCCGATCAGGCCTCGGCTCAATCGGCTTCTCACGCGGAAGCAGGACTGGCTTGTAGACCATGTCTTCTCCACCCAATAATTTGTGGCTCAGCCCATAGAGGGGTGCTGCTGATGCTCGATGACATTGCGCCCGAACATCACACAGTTATTTCTGCCGCAATCTTCCGAAACCCTCGCAAGCAAGAGATCCTTCTCGGCGTGCGCAAAGCGACGCCTCTTGTTCGGAGGTTCCCGGGAGCGTTGAGCACGCCCACGATAGGGGTTCCATCCAGATTGTTCGGCATACTCGATGAGGCAACCGACGCGGGTGGACGGGGGGTTCATCCCGTCAGTCCGCGGGAACCAGTCCAGGTTGGGCGTGGTGGATACTTGAATTCGGAGGCTGCCTATGCATTGGAGAACCTCTTTGCGCGAAAACTTGGACTCGCCGCTGCACTCACGACTGGGCGGTTCTACGCAGAGGCAAGGCTAATCATCAAGTCGTGCGACGATGTTGCGGATCCTTTGGGCACCCAAAGAACCAACCGAACCTCGATGCTCACCTATGAGGTAGTAGTTAAAGGAGGGAGCGACCAGGTGCCTGGTGAGACGGAATCGTATTCACCACTCATTTGGGCACCGGTAGAACTCGCTCATCGGGCGATAGTGACGCGAGATGCGCTAGTGGTCGATGACCGGCTCAACCCATTCGAGGTGTGCGTGAGCGGCCTCTGCCTGAGATCCATTGCTGGCGTCCTAGCTGGTTCGCTATGATGCCGCTGAGGGTCCCTGCTTGAAGTCTGGAAACCATAGTGCAATTTCGCGCGCTGCCTCATCAGGATCACCGGAGGCGTGTACGAGGTTCGCCACAGGCCGTGATTCATCATTGGCGCTGTCGGTCGAGTCCACGCTCAGGTCGCCGCGAATGGTGCCCGGTGCCGCCATTACGGGAAGGGTGTTCCCGACAATTCTGCGGACGTTTTCAATCGCACGATTCCCGCTAAGGATGACCGGAATCAGGGTTCCGCCGCTCAGAAACTGCACCAACCGTAAGCGCACGATTCGGCCGATCTCCAGCGCATTTTCGGTGCCGAGTTTTTCCAGTGTGGACTTGCCGAGTTGCTCGTGGTCGGCAAGGGTCTTGCCTCCGACGGATCGTAACCATTCCTCGTCCTGCGGGTAATGATTCTCGATCATGTCGCGTTCGTTCGACGACGCGCGAATTGCCTCGATGCGCAGTCCTGCCCGTTCGAACCTACTGAGGATTTCGCCTGTCAAGCCTCGCCTGTACGCGTCCGGCTTGACGATGACTAGAGTGAACTGTCGCATCTCGGCTCCTTATCACGGCAAGCGTTCGCCTGCTACTGATCACGGAAAACCTGCCGGTAGTATGCCACGGTCCGCTCGATGCCGGCCGGTAAGCCGGTCAGGTCGCGTGGGTCTACCCCTAACTCTCCGAGCGTGGCAGGATTGGCGAGGACCACGGCACCCGGTGTCTCGCCCGGACGCATCGGCAAATGGTTGATAGAGCCCCTGCCGACGCAGCGGATGACCTCGTTCGCGATATCGAGAACGGTCGTGCGGTGACCGGTGCCGGCTTCATAAACGGTATTTTCTGCCGGCCTGCCTTCAATCTTGAACAGTGCTCTCGCGAGTATCCGAGCAAGATCTGCGACGTAGATCGTATCCATGATCTGGTGGCCGTCGCCGTATATCTCGATTGGTTCGCCATTGATGGCTCTCGCGACGAATGCGGGCACGATCTTGCGGACCTTGCTTGAACCGTATGGGCTCGAAAGCGCTTGGCCGGGGCCGTAGGAGTTGAAGCCACGCACCACTGCCACTGACACGCCACGAAATTTGGTGTACATCTCACAGAAGCGCTCTACGGTGCTCTTCGAAATGCTGTAGGGATTCTGTTCGAACCAGTTGCCGACGGCGATATTCACGCCTGGAAGGCCATAATGTGCCGCCGCTTCCAGGATGTTGATGCCGCCCACAATATTCGTTTCGATTGCGGGCCTCGGGTTCGCAATGGTTTCCTGTGTTCCAAGCACGCCGGCGAGATGAATCCAGGATTCTGCCTGTGACATTGCCTCGTGCACGGCAACGGGATCACGTATGTCACCAAGAGAAGCATGGACTCCTGGCGGCATCGCATGTGATGTCTGAAGGCGATCAAACGCAACAACGGTGCGGCCCATAGCCAGCAACTCCCGAGTCACGTATTGACCGATGAACCCGCTGGCGCCAGTAACCAGGACCTTCTTACCCGGCATCTCCACTCCCGGACGTGTCGACATCGCTCAGGTCCTTCTCCCCAACGAAAAACGTGAACGTGGGCACCCATCCCGTGCGACGGGTCGCCGTTCTCCTGTCTGCGGCAAATCGTTCGTAGTGCTCCATGTCGACGAACCAGTCCAAGAAATGGGTTAGTCGCCATCCCGCAAGAAGGGCTTCGTTGTAGTACGTCTCGGGCCTGCGGTGATAATAGGTCAACGGGCCTACGACTCCGGAGATGAAATAGTCAGACAACTCCTGCTCTTGCGACAGGTCCCGGTTGATTACGAAACCGTCGCTGACGACATGGCCCGCGTGGGCGAAGTAAGGATGCACAAGTGCGACGACAAGTCGGCCGCCAGGCTTCGCGACTCTGTGGAACTCCCGGAGCGCGGCGGACAGCTCGCTGACCCACATCAAGACCAGGCTACTGACCACGACATCGAACGTGCCGGAAGGGTAGCTCATGCTGGTGATGTCTTCGCGACTACTTCGTATTCCTGCACGTCGACTTGGCGGTGGCGCGAGGTCACATTGCCAGGCCTCGGACGGACTTAGCTCATCGAAGAGCCAGCCGGTCCCACATCCGGCGTCGAGGACACATTTCGTGCTCACCGGGCCTACCAGGTCCACAACGTTGGGAATCAAGCCCACTCGCCGGAGGTATTCTGAGTCTCGCCCTGTGTCGCCCGTCAGATTGGCATAAGGTTCGTGCTGGTCAGCCCAACGTAGACGGCCAATGTCTGAATCGCTGATAGAAACCCCCCAAGCGTCGCCCGTCCGCGCTGTGTAACCAGGTGGCTGCTGTCGACACCACTCGTGCGGGTCGATGCGCGCAAGTATGACAGGGGTTCTGCCGGAGGTACATCCCCGAGGCGGCTCGAGGACGTCTTGGTGCGGGCAGGTGTCGGTCAAGCGCTGCGCGGAATCTGTCGTTCAATGCCCGACGGCAGGCCCGGCCGCTCCGACTGTGGCCAGCTCGAAACGGAAGATCTTGAACAACCGCTGCGGGAACACGTCGTCGAGCTCGAATTGTCAACGGCGAACCATTCCGGGTTGAAGTGGACGCTTTGAGGACGAGGCATCGGCCAGCCGCACGCCGGCAAGGAGCACCAACAGCGGAAGGACCGCTACTGGCCGCCAGCTCAAGCAGCGGACGCGGCGGAGTTTCGGACCCATTCCTGACCGCGTTCAACCCTGTCGAGGCTCCGAAGAGGCACACGTGCCGCCTCATGAGGGCCCGCGCCTCCAGATGATCGACTCGGTTGCGGCGATGTCGCCTGTCCGGACGGCCCGGATACCCCGATTCTCGGGAAACGGCGTCTCGTTGTTGGGGACAGCGCATTCATCCTGCCTCGTCGGCGTAGCGGCGGGCGAGCACGGCGAAGGCGGCCTTGAGCTAGGTGTTCCGCCTCAACGGTGCG
This sequence comes from Micromonospora sp. NPDC051227, assembly GCF_044455385.1. Taxonomy (NCBI): domain Bacteria; kingdom Bacillati; phylum Actinomycetota; class Actinomycetes; order Micromonosporales; family Micromonosporaceae; genus Micromonospora; species Micromonospora sp. NPDC051227. Next base: position 172,897 of record NZ_JBITET010000007.1, on the reverse strand, counting down.
GCCGACTACAGATCGGGTCTCCGGGGCGTCCGCCAACGGCCGTCGGGCGGCCGGACACACCGGACACACCGGACACACCGGACACAGACTAAGAAGGCCACTGACCGGGCTTACCTGGTCAATGGCCTTCTTTGTGTGACCTAGCACGTGTGCCCCCGGCAGGATTCGAACCTGCGCCCCCGCCTCCGGAGGGCGGTGCTCTATCCCCTGAGCTACGGGGGCTCAGCGACTGGAGAAGACTAGCAAACCTCCCCTGCGTACGCCGAATCGGTATCGGGTGAGCCGATCGTGTCGGACCGGCCCACCCGGTGCTCAGGCGGCTACCACCCGCCCGCAGCTGGGCAGCGGGTGCAGGACGATTCGTCGAGGGAGCCGACGCGGCCACTCGTTGCGCGGCCAGGAGCCGTCCACGATCAGGTGGACGGTGCGCTGCTCCTCGCCACTGAGCCGCAACACGAAGTCGCGGGGGAGCGGCGGGTCCACCGTCGGCGTAGTGATCATGAAGCGCACCCGACCGCGGGACGAGACGGCGGAGATCACGTCGGCGGCCGGCATCGTGCCGCGCAGCCGGACCCGGCCGATCCAGTAGACCTCCGCGAGGTGCTCCTGGGCGGCCCGGGTGATCCCCGGGTACTCGCTGCGGACCCAACGCTCGACCGCGCTGACGCAGAGCCCGCAGGCCCGCTCGCGCGGCTCCCGCGGACCCAACCCCCAGGCCCGCAGGTACGCCCCGACCGCGCCAGTGTCCAGCGGCAGCTCGAAGCGCCGCTGGATGAGCGTGGTGAGGCTCTGCCGCGTCCACAACTCCTCGTCCAGGCCGAACTCGTCGGGGTGGACGCCCCGCAGCGTGTCGATCAACTCGAGTTCCTGTTCGCGGCTGAGCATTCCCGGCTCGCCCTGCCGCTGTCCGCGACGGACGGCTGCCACCGCCCCGTCACCACCGATGGTGTGGCGTCGGCACCAACTGGTGACCGAGCGCCGTGCGTCTCTGAGTGCAACCCCCACGTCTTGGGCAACGAGCCCGAATCGCAACTGGTCACGATATGTGGGGAGAAAACTCTCTAAGCAACGTAATCGCCTGTGCCACGCAAAACACCCGTACGGGACGAAAGCGGGCGTTCGGGGTGGGCGGGTACATGGCCTCGACATGGTGCGGCCCGCGTCCCCGCAACACAAGGGCGGGAACGCGGGCCGCGTGCGCCCGTCCGGTCGGTCAGCCCTTGGCTGCCTGCGCCTGGAGCTGCCGGAGGTTGTTCAACTCGGTCTGCTGGGTGGCCTTCATGGTTTTCGCCACCCGCAGCACCTCGGCGTTGTCAGTCGCGCCGAGCGCCGCATCGATCATGTGGATGCCGCCCAGGTGGTGGTCATACATCAGGGTCAGGAACTGCCTGTCGACCTCGATGCCCTGTGCGTTGCGCAGGGCGGTCATCTGTTGCGGCGTGGCCATGCCCGGCATCAGGCCGTCCTTGACGGTGGCCCCGTCGGACATCCACGACATCGGCGGCTTCGACCCGGTCGGGCTGAGGCCCCATTCGCGCAGCCAGGTCTGCATCGCGCCGATCTCGCCCTGCTGCCCGGTGGCGATGTCGACGGCGATCTGCCGCACCTCGGGGAGGGTCGCCGACCGGTACGCGATCAGGCTCATCTCCACCGCCTGCGCGTGGTGGGTGGTCATGTCCCGGGCGAAGCCCGCCTCGACCGAGGCGTCACCGGGTCGGGTCAGCCGCGGGGTGAGCAGGCCGCCCGCGTACCCGAGGAGGAGCCCCACCACCAGCATGATGGCGAGCGCCACCACGCCGTAGCGCGACGCCGGGGCCCGGCCGCCCTCGTCCGGGTCGGCCGGGATCTCGTCGTACTCGCTGTCGGTGGTCGCCGGAGCGGTCATTACGGTCCTTACTGGGTGGGCTGCTGCTGGAGCTCACGCGGCGTGGTGCCGGTGGCGGTGATGCCGGTGTTGCAGAGCGCCGTCGGGCCCTCGACGGAGGCGTTCACCCGCAGGTCCTTGATGAACTCGTCGATCCGCGAGTCGTCGGCGTTGTCGACCTTGAGCTGGTAGCCCCAGGCCTGCAGCGAGATCGGCTTGTCCAGGCCCTCGTACGGGCTCATCATCGTCTTCTCGACGCCACGCACCTTGCCGGCGAGCTTGTCGACCTGGTCCTTGGGCAGGTCGGGGCGGTAGGTGATCCACACCGCGCCGTGCTCCAGGCTGTGCACCGCGTGCTCGTTGGCGATCGGGGCGTCGTACACGTCACCCATGCAGTTCTGCCAGGCGGCGTTGTGCACCCCACCCACCGGAGGCGAGTACTTCCAGGTCAGCGGGCCCGACTTGTGCGACTCGTACTTCAGGCTCTCCGGGTCGGACTTGCGGATGTTCGTGATGCCGTCGATGGCGTTGGCCCGCTTGTCCCACGGCTTGGAGCCCTGGAACGACGCCCAGGCGCCGTACCCGATGATGCCGGCCGCGAGCACGCCCACCGCGACGAAGAGCGCGATCGGCCCCCACGCGCGGCCCTGGCTCACCTTGACCGGGGTGACCGGCTTGCGCGGGCCCTTGCCACCGGCCCGGGGGGAGCCCGTCGGCTTGCCGGAACCGGCCTTGGCGCCGGACGCCGGCCGGCCCGCGGCCGGCTTCTTGCCGGTGCTGACCACGGTCGGGCGGCGCTCAGGGCCACCCGGGGTGCTGATGCTCATCGTGCCTCGTCAAGTCGGTCGGTCAGGGGAGTGGCGGGCCGGATGACGCGCAGGGGAGCCGCCGAGTGCCCGAGTCTACCCCCGATAACATGGTTGGGTGACTCCTGCAGAACTAGCCTCGGTCGTCCTTGCCGCCGCCCACGCCGTCTTCGAGCAGCGTGGGCTCGACCGCGCCGCGCTGCCGGCGAGCACTGTGGTGGAGCGACCGCGCAACCCCGAGCACGGCGACTACGCCTCGACGCTCGCGCTGCAGTTGAGCAAGAAGGTGGGCGTTCCGCCCCGGGAGCTGGCCACCGCCCTGGCCGACGAGCTGGGCCGGGCACCGGGGGTCAAATCGGTGGAAATCGCCGGGCCGGGCTTCCTGAACATCCGGCTCGACGCCGCGGCGGCCGGTCAGCTCGCGCGGGTGATCGTCGAGGCCGGCGCGGAGTACGGCCGCAGCGACCGGCTCGCCGGCGAGAAGATCAACCTGGAGTTCGTCTCGGCCAACCCGACCGGGCCGGTGCACATCGGCGGGGTCCGCTGGGCGGCCGTCGGCGATGCGCTGAGCCGGCTGCTGCGGGCCACCGGCGCCGACGTCGGCACGGAGTACTACTTCAACGACGCCGGTTCGCAGATCGACCGGTTCGCCCGGTCGCTACTCGCCGCCGCCAAGGGCGAGCCGGCGCCGGAGGACGGCTACGGCGGGGCGTACATCGCCGAGATCGCCACCGAGGTGCAGGCCCGCCGGCCGGAGGTGCGCTCACTCGACGACGACGCCGCCCAGGAGGTCTTCCGGGTCGAGGGCGTCGCGCTGATGTTTGACGAGATCCGCACCTCGCTGCGCGACTTCGGGGTGGAGTTCGACACCTACTTCAACGAGAAGGACCTGCACGACCGGGGTGAGCTGGACCTCGCCCTGGCCCGGCTTCGCCAGCAGGGGCACCTTTACGAGTCCGAGGGCGCCACCTGGCTGCGCACCACCGACTTCGGCGACGACAAGGACCGGGTGCTGCGCAAGTCCAACGGCGAGTGGACGTACTTCGCCGCGGACTGCGCCTACTACCTGGACAAGCGCGAGCGCGGCTTCGAGCGGGTCGTGATCATGCTGGGCGCCGACCACCACGGCTACATCGGTCGGATGAAGGCGATGTCCGCCTGCTTCGGCGACGACCCGGAGCGCAACCTGGAGATCCTCATCGGGCAGCTGGTCAACCTGCTGCGCGACGGCGCCCCGATGCGGATGAGCAAGCGGGCCGGCACCGTGATCACCCTGGAGGACCTGGTCGAGGCGATCGGCGTGGACGCCTCCCGGTACGCGTTGGCCCGCTACTCCAGCGACTCCCCGATCGACATCGACATCGAGCTGTGGACCCGGGCGACCCGCGACAACCCGGTCTACTACGTGCAGTACGTGGCGGCCCGGACCGCAGGCGTGGCCCGCAACGCCGCCGAGGTGGGGCTGGTCCCGGGCGACGCCGACGCGTTCCGCCCCGAGCTGCTCGACCACGAGAAGGAGAACGAGCTGCTCAAGGCGCTCGCCCAGTTCCCCGCGGTGGTGGCCACGGCCGCCGAGCTGCGGGAACCGCACCGGGTGGCCCGCTACCTGGAGGAGAGCGTCGCCGCCTCCTACCACCGGTTCTACGACAACTGCCGGGTCCTGCCGCTGGGCGACGAGGAGATCACCGACCTGCACCGCGCCCGGCTCTGGCTCAACAACGCCACCCGCACGGTGATCGCCAACGGCCTGCACCTGCTCGGCGTCTCCGCACCCGAGAGGATGTGACATGAGGGCTCATGAGGCCGGTGCGCTGCACGCGGACATCAGCAACCAGGGGCCGGCCTGGCTGCGTACCCCGGCCGACGTCAACGCCCTCGTGCCGGCGCTGTGGCCGCGGTCGGTGACGCGCGGCGCCGACGGCGCGGTCGCCGTCGCGGGCCTGAGCGTCCGCGACATCGCGGCCGAGTTCGGCACCCCGGTGTACGTCCTCGACGAGGCCGACCTGCGCTCGCGCTGCCGCGACTTCCGGGCGGCCTTCCCGACCGAGGACGTGTTCTACGCGGGCAAGGCGTTCCTCTGCCGGGCGGTGGTCCGGATGATCGCCGAGGAGGGGCTGCACCTGGACGTCTGCACCGGTGGTGAGCTGGCCACCGCGCTGTCGGCCGGGATGCCGCCGGAGCGGATCGGCTTCCACGGCAACAACAAGTCGGTCGCCGAGCTGGGTCGGGCGCTGGACGCCGGGGTGGGCCGGATCATCGTCGACTCGTTCACCGAGATCGACCGGCTCACCGCGCTGGCCCGCGAGCGCGGGGTCCGGCCCCGGGTGCTGGTCCGGGTCACGGTGGGCGTCGAGGCGCACACCCACGAGTTCATCGCCACCGCCCACGAGGACCAGAAGTTCGGCTTCTCGCTGGCCGGCGGCGCCGCCGCGAACGCCGCGTTCAAGATCCTCGACGAGGGTGTGCTGGAGCTGCGGGGCCTGCACTCGCACATCGGCTCGCAGATCTTCGACGCCAGCGGCTTCGAGGTCTCGGCCCGCCGGGTGCTCGCCCTCCAGGCGCAGATCCGCGACGCGCGCGGGGTGGAGCTGCCCGAGCTGGACCTGGGCGGCGGCTTCGGCATCGCGTACACCACCCAGGACGACCCGGCGACCCCGCAGGATCTGGCCAAGCGGCTTCGCAAGATCGTCGACTCGGAGTGCGCGGCGGAGAACCTGGCCGTGCCGCACCTGTCGATCGAGCCGGGCCGGGCCATCGTCGGGCCGGCCGTGTTCACCCTCTACGAGGTCGGCACGGTCAAGGACCTCGACGGCCTCCGGACGTACGTCAGCGTCGACGGCGGGATGAGCGACAACATCCGCACCGCCCTCTACGACGCGTCCTACTCGGCGACGCTGGCCTCGCGGGCCTCGACCGCGCAGCCGTTGCTCGCCCGCGTGGTGGGAAAGCACTGTGAGTCCGGGGACATCGTGGTGAAGGATGAATTCCTGCCCGCCGACGTGCAGCCCGGAGATCTTGTCGCAGTGCCCGGCACCGGTGCGTACTGCCGGAGCATGGCCAGCAACTACAACCATGTGCCCCGGCCACCGGTGGTCGCGGTACGCGACGGCCAGGCGCGCCTGATCGTCCGGCGGGAAACCGAAGAGGACCTGCTCGCATTGGATGTTGGATGACGTCACCTGTGCGCTTGGCGCTGCTCGGCTGTGGCACTGTCGGCCAGGAGGTGGTCCGGCTGCTGCACGAGCAGTCGGCCGACCTGGCCGCGCGGATCGGCGCTCCGCTGGAGATCGCCGGCATCGCCGTGCGGCGGCTCGGCCGCGACCGGGGCAACCTGCCGGTCGACGAGGACCTGTTCACCACCGACGCGCTCGGCCTGATCAAGCGCGACGACGTGGACGTGGTGATCGAGGTGGTCGGCGGCATCGAGCCGGCCCGGAGTTGGCTGGTCGAGGCGCTGCGCGCCGGCAAGAGCGTGGTCACCGCCAACAAGGCGCTGCTCGCCGAGGACGGCGTGGCCCTGCACGAGGCGGCGGCCGAGGGCGGCGGCGACCTCTACTACGAGGCGTCGGTGGCCGGGGCCATCCCGCTGCTGCGCCCGCTGCGGGAGTCGCTGCACGGCGATCGGATCAACCGGGTCACCGGCATCGTCAACGGCACCACCAACTTCATCCTCTCCGCGATGGACGCGACCGGGGCCGGCTTCGCCGAGGCTCTCGAAGAGGCCACCGCCCTCGGGTACGCGGAGGCTGACCCGACCGCCGACGTGGAGGGCTTCGACGCGGCGGCGAAAGCGGCGATCCTCGCCTCGCTGGCGTTCCACACCCGGGTCGGCGCCGCCGACGTGCACCGCGAGGGCATCACCGAGGTGACCGCCGCGGACATGGCCAGCGCCCAGGCGATGGGCTGCACGATCAAACTGCTCTGCATCGCGGCCCGGGGTGTCGACCCCACCGGCCGGGAGACGGTCAGCGTCCGGGTGCACCCGGCGATGATCCCGCGCAGCCACCCGCTGGCCAGCGTCGGGGACGCGTTCAACGCGGTCTTCGTGGAGGCGGACGCGGCCGGGCAGTTGATGTTCTACGGTCGGGGCGCCGGTGGCGCGCCCACCGCCAGTGCGGTGCTCGGTGACGTGGTCGCGGTGTCCCGCAACCGGCTCGCCGGGGTGCGCGCGGCCAGCGAGAGCGCGTACGCGGACCTCGCGGTCCGGCCGATGGGCGAGGCGTTGACCCGCTACCACGTAAGCCTCGACGTGGCCGACCGCCCGGGTGTGCTGGCCTCGGTGGCGAGCGTGTTCGCCCGGCACGACGTGTCGATCGCGACCGTGCGGCAGGGCTCGGCGGTCGGGCCGGCGGGCCGCGACGGCGACGCCGAGCTGGTCATCGTCACTCATGTGGCACCGGACGCCGCGCTCGCCGCGACCGTCGGTGAGCTGCGCGGTCTGGACATCGTCCGGTCGGTGACCAGTGTGCTGCGGGTCGAGGGCGACGCCTGAGTCGTTGCATCATCGACGGGACGGCTTGCGCGTCCCGCCAGGTGGGTAAGCCGGGGTGTGCCATTGACCACTCCAGCGGGCTGGTCCAAGGTGGCCCTGATAATCGGGTGGGCACGGCGGTAGAGGCGAGGAGAACGACATGTGGCGGGGTCTGATCGAGGCGTACCGGGATCGGCTGCCGGTCACCGCGGCCACGCCGGTCGTCACGCTGCACGAGGGCAACACCCCGCTGTTGCCGGCGCCGGTGCTGTCCGCCCGGCTCGGTTGCGACGTGCACCTCAAGGTTGAGGGCGCCAACCCGACCGGCTCCTTCAAGGACCGGGGGATGACCCTCGCGGTGTCCAAGGCGGTCGAGGCCGGCAACAAGGCCATCATCTGCGCCTCCACCGGCAACACCAGCGCCTCCGCCGCGGCGTACGCGGCCCGGGCCGGGTTGACCTGCGCCGTGCTGGTGCCGCAGGGCAAGATCGCGCTGGGCAAGCTGGCCCAGGCGCTGGTGCACGGCGCCAAGCTGCTCCAGGTGAACGGCAACTTCGACGACTGCCTCGCGACGGCCGCCAAGCTCGCCCAGGACTACCCGGTCGCGTTGGTCAACTCGGTCAACATCGACCGGTTGCACGGCCAGAAGACCGCCGCCTTCGAGATCGTCGAGGCGCTCGGTGACGCGCCCGACATCCACTGCCTGCCGGTCGGCAACGCCGGCAACATCTCCGCGTACTGGATGGGCTACGCGGAGGAGCTGGCCGCCGGCGCCACCACCCGCACCCCGAAGATGTACGGCTTCCAGGCCGCCGGGGCGGCCCCGATCGTGACCGGTCAGGTGGTGCCGGAGCCGTCGACCATCGCCACCGCGATCCGGATCGGCAACCCGGCGAGCTGGACCAAGGCGTTGGATGCCCGGGACGCCTCCGGTGGTCTGATCGCGTCGGTGACCGACCGGGAGATCCTCTCCGCGTACCGTCTGCTCGCCCGCGAGGTGGGGGTCTTCGTCGAGCTGGGCAGCGCGGCCAGCGTGGCCGGCCTGCTGCAGCAGGCCGCGGCGGGCGCGGTGCCGCCCGGTTCCACTGTGGTCTGCACGGTGACCGGCCACGGGCTGAAGGACCCGGAATGGGCGATCTCCACCGCGCCGGCGCCGGTGACCATCGCGAACGACCCGCTGGCTGCGGCGCGCGCCCTCGACCTGGCCTGAGCGCGCCGGTGATCGGCGGCGGGTAGGCGGCACCCGGGGCGGCCCGGGGGCGGCGGGGGTCGGGGTATGCGAGTCCGGCACACTTTCGGGTATCCCCGCCCGCATTCTCGTTCAGGAGTGAGCCAGGCCGATGTCGCTGCTCGCCAGATTCAGCCTCGCCAACCGAGGGCTGATCGCCCTCATCGCGGTGGTGACCACGGTGTTCGGAGTGTTCGCCGTGCCGTCGCTGAAGCAGCAACTGCTGCCGTCGCTCGAGTTCCCGGCCGCGTTCATCGTGGCTCCCTACCCCGGCGCCGGCCCCGAGATCGTCGAGTCGCAGGTGACCGAGCCGATCGAGAACGCCCTCCAGGGCATCCCGGGGCTGGACCAGGTCACCTCCACCTCGCGCGAGGGGGCGGCCACCGTCCAGGTGACGTACGAGTTCGGCACCGACCTCGACGACGTGGTCAACAAGATGCAGACCGCGTTGAGCCGGATCGACGCCCAACTGCCGGAGGGCGTCGACCCGCAGGTCATCGCGGGTAGTACCGACGACCTTCCGGCGGTGGTGCTGGCCGCGGCCGGCACGGCGGACGAGCGGGCGCTCGCCGAGAAGCTGCGCGCGACCGTGGTGCCGGAGCTGGAGGGCATCGAGGGGGTACGCACGGTCGAGGTGACCGGCACCCGCGACGACGTCGTGGTGGTCACCCCGGACCCGGCGAAATTGGCCGCCGCGAAGATCCAGCCGACGGCGATCGGCGCGGCGCTGAAGACCAACGGCGTGGCGGTTCCGGCCGGCGCGGTGACCGACGGCGCGTTGGCCCTCCCGGTGCAGGTCGGCACCCCGATCTCCACCCTGGAGGAGCTGCGCGGCATCGTGGTCGCCCCGGCCGCGGCACCCGTTCGCCTCGGTGACGTGGCGACGGTCGAGCAGCAGCTCGCCCCGGCCACGGCGATCACCCGGACCAACGGCAAGGACAGCCTCGGTATCGCGGTCACCGCGGCACCGGACGGCAACGCCGTGCAGATCTCGCACGAGATCCGGGACCGGCTCGACGACCTGAAGGACGCCTCCGGCGCGGAGCTGACAGTGGTCTTCGACCAGGCGCCGTTCGTCGAGAAGTCGATCGAGTCGCTGACCACGGAGGGCCTGCTGGGCCTGGTGATGGCGGTCATCGTCATCCTGGTGTTCCTGCTGTCGGTGCGCTCGACGGTGGTCACCGCGGTCTCCATCCCGCTCTCCGTGCTGGTGGCGCTGATCGCCCTGTGGATCGGTGACTACTCGCTCAACCTGCTCACCCTCGGCGCGTTGACCATCGCGGTCGGTCGGGTGGTCGACGACTCGATCGTGGTGTTGGAGAACATCAAACGACACCTGGAGTACGGCGAGGAGAAACGGCACGCCATCATCACCGGCGTCCGCGAGGTGGCCGGTGCGGTGACCGCGTCCACCCTCACCACTGTGGCGGTGTTCGCGCCGATCGCGCTGGTCGGCGGGTTCGTGGGTCAGCTCTTCGCGCCGTTCGCGATCACCGTGACGGTGGCCCTGCTCGCCTCGCTGCTTGTGTCGCTGACCGTGATCCCGGTCCTCGCGTACTGGTTCCTCAAGCCGCGCGGCGGCACGGCGGACGACGAGGCGGTACGGCACGCCGCGGAGGAGAAGGAGCTGCGCAGCCCGTTGCAGCGGGCGTACCTGCCGGTGATCGGGTTCGCCACCCGCAAGCGGTCGACCCGTTGGATCACCGTCGGGCTCGGCCTGCTGGTGCTCTTCGGCACCTTCGGGCTGGCGCAGAAGTTGGAGACCAACTTCCTGGACGACTCCGGCCAGGACACCCTCAACATGAGCCAGGAGCTGCCGGCCGGCAGTGGCCTGGCGGCCACCGACGCGGCGGCCAAGCAGGTCGAGTCGGTGCTGTCCCGCACCGACGGTGTCGAGACGTACCAGGTGACCGCGGGCGGTGGGGACAACCCGTGGGCGGGCGGCGGCGGCAACAACGTCGCCAGCTGGTCGCTGGCGCTCGACGGTGACACCGACGCGAAGCAGATGCGTGAGGTGCTGCGCAAGGAGTTCGACAAGCTCGGCGCCGGTGTGGGTGAAATCAGTTTCGGTGGCGGGCAGGAGGCGTCGACCAGCCAGCTGGAGGTGATCGTCCAGGCCGGCGACCCGGAGGCGCTGACTCGGGCCACCGAGGAGGCGCGGGCCGCGATGGCCGGGGTCCCGGACGTCGAGGACGTCTCCACCAGCCTTGCCGCGCGGGTGCCGCGGGTCGACGTGGTGGTCGACCGGGTCGCCGCCGGTCGGGTCGGGCTCACCGAGGCCGCCGTCGGGCAGCTCTTGTCGCAGGCGTTCCGGGGAGCGCCGCTGGGTCAGGTAGCGCTCGACGGCCAGCAGCAGAACGTGGTGCTGCGGTTGGGCACGCAGCCGCCGGTGACCGTGGAGGAGCTGCGAGCACTGCCGGTTGGTCCGGTCAGGCTGGGCGACATCGCGCAGGTCACTCAGGGCGAAGGCCCGCAGCAGGTCACCCGGATCGACGGCGAGCGCAGCGTGTCGGTGACCGGCGCGGCGACCGGCTCGAACCTGGGCGCGACCAGCCAGGAGTTGCAGAAGCGGCTGGACGGCATCAACGTGCCTGGTGCGAGCTTCACCATCGGTGGTGTCAGCGCGGATCAGGCGGATGCCTTCGCGGACCTGGGCCTGGCGGTGCTGGCCGCGATCGCCATCGTCTTCCTGATCATGGTGGCCACGTTCCGCAGCCTCACCCAGGCGCTGATCCTGCTGATCTCCATTCCGTTCGCGGCGACCGGTGCGATCGGTCTGCTGTTGGTCACCGGGACGCCGCTCGGTGTGCCGGCGCTGATCGGTGTGCTGATGCTGGTCGGCATCGTGGTGACCAACGCGATCGTGTTGCTCGACCTGATCAACCAGTACCGGGCGCAGGGCATGGGGGTCCGGGAGGCGGTGGTCGAAGGTGGCCGTCGCCGGCTGCGCCCGATCCTGATGACGGCGGTGGCGACCATCTTCGCGCTGCTGCCGATGGCGTTCGGGTTGACCGGTGAGGGCGGCTTCATCTCTCAGCCGCTGGCGGTCGTGGTGATCGGTGGTCTGCTCAGCTCGACGCTGCTCACGCTGATCCTGGTGCCGACGCTCTACACGATGGTGGAGCACACCAAGGAGTCGCTACGGGGTCGGCGCGCACGGCGGCGCTCCGGAGGGTCGGAGGTGACCACGACGGAGACCGACGAGGTGCCAGCGCCGAACCAGGTCGCGGTGCCGAGCGCCGCGCCCGCCCCGGTTGCGGCCGAGGGTGTGCAGCCGGCCGGGCGACCCGCGCCGTCGGCCGCGTTGGTGGAGGGCACCGACCAGTTCGAGGTGCTGCGGCTGCCGCGTAGCCGCACCTCGCCGCTGCCTCCGGCGGAGCCGACCGAGTAGGTCGCAGCGCGGTTCGGAACGCCCTCGGCGGATTTTCGCCGGGGGCGTTCCAGCTTCATTCGACCGAAAACACTCCGACTCGACGCCCCCATACTTTGTGTAACTTCTTGCATACTCCTCGTAGACGGGTGGGGGTGTGGGTGAAGCGGGGGCGGGCGGATGGCCGAGGGCGCGCGCGGGTGGGGGCGACGCGACCTGCTGCGCCGTGGCCTGCTGGTGATGGGCGGTGTGGCCGTCGGCACCGGGACGTCGGAGGCGTGGCGGGTCAACCATCGCCGGATGCCGATCGCCGACGGCCCCGCTGGCGCCACCCTCGGTAACGGCCAGCAGGGTGTCGGCTCCGGCGCGCTGGAGGTCGTCTGGTCGGGGCGGACCAACCAGCGCCTGGTGGCCCTGACCTTCGACGACGGCCCGGCACCACAGTGGACTCCCATGGTGCTCGACACCCTGGCCCAGCACCGGGTGCCGGCCACCTTCTTCATGGTCGGGGCGCAGGTCCGCCGGCACGCCGAGGTCGTACGCGACCGGCTCGCCGGGCACGAGGTGGGGAACCACAGCTGGGAGCACCGGGACCTGGCCGAACTGGACGCCGCCCAGGCGTACGACGACCTGCGCCGCAGCCACGACGCGATCGCCGACCTGACCGGGGTGCCGCCGGCGCTCCTCCGCCCGCCGTACGGCCACCTGGGCGGGGCGGTGCTGCACGCGGCGGCCCGGCTGGACTATCGCCTGGTGCTCTGGTCGTTGCAGATGGTGGAGCGCGAGTTCCCCGACGATCCGGCCGGTCACGCCCTACGGATCGTGGCCGCGGTCCGACCGGGAACGATCGTGCTCGCCCACGATGTGGGGGCGCGCCGACGGCTGGTCGCACTGCGGGGGCTGACCGACATGATCAACGGGCTACGATCGCGCGGTTACACCTTCGTCACGGTCTCGGCGCTGCTGGGAGCGGGTATGACTCCGACGACGACCAGGTAGGGTCGCGCTCCGTGGCGTCCACCCTCTCGGTTCTGACCGGCAATCGGAGCTTCCGCAACCTGTTCCTCGCCGAACTGGTGGTCTTCGGCGCCGACTGGTTCGTCATGGTGCCGCTGCTGGTGCTGCTGCCGCACCTGACCGGCAGTGGCGTCTGGGGCGCGCTGGTGTTGGCGGTGGACACCGGCATCGTGGCGTTGCTGCTGCCGTACACCGGCACGATCGCCGACCGCTTCGACCGCCGGAAGATCATGATCGCCGCGAACGTGGCCGCGCTGGCGGGCGTGCTGCTGCTGCTCGGTGTGCGAAACGCCGGAACGGCCTGGCTGGCGCTGGTCGCGATCGGCGTGGTGGCGGTCGCCAAGGCGTTCTACTCGCCGGCCGCCCAGGCCGCGCTGCCCAACGTGCTGGAGCCGCACGAACTCGCCGCGGGCAACGCCGTCGCCGGCTCAGCCTGGGGCACCATGACCGTGGTCGGTGCCTCGCTCGGCGGCGTGCTCAGCACCGCTGCCGGCCCGTACGTCTGCTTCTGGGTCGCGGCGGCGGGCCTAGCGGTGGCCGCGGCCCTCGCCACCCGGATCCGCCGGCCGTTGCAGGCGCCCCGGGACGCCGACCAACCGGCACAGCGGACCTGGTCGGCGGTCCGCGAGGCGCTCGGCTACATCGGTCACCGCCCCCGGGTGCTCGCGCTGGTCACGGTCAAGTCCGCGGTGGGCCTGGGCAACGGCGTGTTGACAGTGTTTCCGCTGCTGGCCGGCGTGTACGGTGTCGGCCCGCTCGGCGCCGGTCTGCTCTTCGCGGTACGCGGCGCTGGAGCGTTGGTGGGGCCGATCCTGATGCGCCGGGTGTTGACCAACCGGGCCTGGCTGCTGCCCGGGCTCGCGTTGTCCATGTCGCTCTACGGCCTGTCCTACCTGGGCACCTCGGTGGTGCGATGGTTTCCGCTGGTGCTGCTGCTGGTCTTCGTGGCGCACTTCGCGGGTGGCAGCAACTGGGTGATGTCGAACTTCGCCCTTCAGGGCGAAGTTCCGGACCGGCTGCGGGGCCGCGTCTTCGCCACCGACATGATGCTGGCGACGCTGGCGATCTCGGTGAGTCAACTGGCGGTGGCCCTGGTGGTGGACTCGGTCGACGAGCGGGTGGTGCTCGCCGGCTGTGGTCTGATCACCCTCGTGTACGCGGTCGGCTGGCGGATCGCCACCCGCCGGCTGTCGCTCACCGATCCGGCCGTCGAGCCGGTCCCGGACCCGGCCGGCTGAACTCTGCGGTCCCAGGCAGCGGGCGCGGGACCGGTTCGTCGGTCCCGCGCCCTAGCATGAGCGCGTGCCGACGAACTTCACCGCCGAGCCGGTCCGGGTCCGCGTCCCGGCGACCAGCGCCAACCTGGGCCCGGGCTTCGACGCGCTGGGTCTCGCCCTCGGGCTCTACGACGACGTGGCCGCCGAGGTCGCCTCGGGCGGTGTCCGGGTGACAGTGACCGGGCAGGGCGCCGGTGAGCTGCCCGACGACGACCGGCACCTGGTGGTGAGGGCCATGCGCGCCGCGTTCGACGTGCTCGGGGCCCACCCCGCGGGGCTGAGCGTGGAGTGCGTCAACCGGATCCCCCAGGCACGTGGGCTGGGCTCCTCGTCCGCCGCGATCGTCGCCGGGGTGCTGTTGGCCCGCGCCCTGGTCGTCGATGGGGAGCACCGCCTCGACGACGCCGGCGCGTTGCGGCTGGCCGCCGAGATCGAGGGCCACCCCGACAATGTGGCGCCGTGCCTGCTCGGCGGTTTCACAGTGGCCTGGTCCGAGCCGGGCGGCGCCCGGGCGGTCTCCCTGCCGGTCGCCGCCGCGGTGCGGCCCACTGTTTTCGTTCCGGCGGAACGCGGTTTGACCGCGACCGCGCGGGCGGCACTGCCGGCGACCGTGCCGCACGGTGACGCCGCGTTGACCGCCGGGCGGGCAGCACTGCTGGTGCACGCGCTCACCACGGACCCGACCCTGCTGCTGCCGGCCACCGTCGACCGACTCCATCAGGATTATCGCGCAGCCGGGATGCCAGGCACGTCTGCCCTGGTCAGAGCGTTGCGAGGGGCCGATGTGGCAGCTGTGGTCAGTGGGGCGGGGCCGACTGTGCTGGCGCTCAGCCAGCCTCCAGCGGGCTTCCCAGTGGGAACAGACTGGGAGATCTGGCAGTTACCCATAGACGTCAGCGGCGCGCGGGTCGCGCGGGGTAGACTTGGACACGCCGAGCGGGACCCTGTTGCCGCAGGTCGGAAGAGTTGATTACGCTCTAGACCTAGCACAGCCGCGAAGCACGCGATCTCCTGCGGGGCGGCGCACCCCCGAAGCTCTCGGCGGTCAGCCCGTCTACCCCTGCCAAAGGCCCACGCCGCACCGCAGTTTCCACAGGTCGCCGCAGACGGCGAGACCTGCTCACCGACGTTGGTGAGTCGGGATACCGACCGGCTGCTGTGTCACAGACTCCCGCGACGCGTCCTTGCGAGGCGGGTGCACCGAGGCCGCCCGGCCACCTGAGCTCCGACTCCGGGCAGTCCCGGCCTTATCGAGGGAAGGAATCCATTGAGCGACACCACCGACGTGACGTCGGATGTTTCCAACGTCGCTGGCGATGCCACCGCCGCCGCTCCCGCCCGTCGTCGGCGTAGCGGCACCGGTCTGTCGGCGATGCTGCTGCCAGAGCTGCAGAGCCTGGCTGCGTCGCTCGGCATCTCCGGCACGGCTCGCATGCGCAAGGGCGAGCTGATCGCCGCGATTTCCGAGCGGCAGGGCGGCAACGCCGCCGGGACCCCTCGACCACGGGCCGAGGTCGCGGCCGCGGCCGCCCCGACCCGCGAGGGGGTGCGCGCCGAGGTGCGGGAGACCGCCGACCGGCCGGCAGCCGAAGGACGCGGTGTTGAGCAGGCGCCGGCCGAGCCGGCCGCCGAGACCGAGGGCCGCAGTCGCACCCGGCGGAGCCGGACCGCAACGGCGGAGGCCCGCACCACCGAGGCTCGCCCCGCTGAGGCGCGTGCGACCGAGGCGCGTGCGACCGAGACGCGTACCGACGAGGCGGAAGCCGGCGAGCGGGCCGACCGTGGCGAGAACCGCCGCGACCGGGCCGAGCGGACCGAGCGTGCCGATCGCGGCGAGCGGACCGAGCGTGCCGATCGCGGCGAGCGGACCGAGCGTGCCGACCGGACTGAGCGTGCCGACCGGACTGAGCGTGCCGACCGGACTGAGCGTTCCGACCGGGGCGAGCGTGCCGAGCGTCCGGAGCGTGCCGATCGGGCCGAGCGTGCCGACCGGGGCGAGCGGACCGACCGGACCGAGCGTGCCGACCGGGGCGAGCGGACCGAGCGTGCCGACCGGGGCGAGCGGACCGAGCGTGCCGACCGGGGCGAGCGCAACGACCGGACCGAGCGTGGCGAGCGTGCCGAGCGCAACGACCGGGGCGAGCGTTCCGACCGGGGTGAGCGGGCCGAGCGCAACGACCGACCCGATCGCGGTGACCGCAACGACCGCAACGATCGTGGTCAGCGTGCCGAGCGGGACAGCGACGACGACGACGAGGGTGGCGGCCGGCGCGGCCGGCGCAGCCGTTTCCGGGACCGTCGCCGCGGGCGCGGCGAGCGCACCGAGACCGGTGCCGACACCGGCGGGCGTGAGCCGCAGGTCAACGAGGACGACGTGCTCGTCCCGGTGGCCGGCATCATCGACGTGCTCGACAACTACGCCTTCGTGCGGACGACCGGTTACCTGGCCGGCCCGAACGACGTGTACGTCTCGATGTCCCAGATCAAGAAGTACGGCCTGCGCCGCGGTGACGCGATCACCGGTGCGGTGCGGGCGGCCCGAGAGGGCGGCAACAGCGGCGACCAGCGGCGCGACAAGTACAACCCGCTGATGCGGCTGGACACGATCAACGGGATGGAGCCGGAGGAGGCCCGGCGTCGACCGGAGTTCTACAAGCTCACCCCGCTCTACCCGCAGGAGCGCCTGCGGCTGGAGACTGAGCCGCACATCCTGACCACCCGGGTCATCGACCTGGTCATGCCGATCGGCAAGGGCCAGCGGGCACTCATCCAGTCTCCGCCCAAGGCGGGTAAGACGATGGTGCTGCAGGCGATCGCGAACGCGATCACCCGTAACAACCCGGAGTGCCACCTGATGGTGGTGCTGGTGGACGAGCGGCCTGAAGAGGTCACCGACATGCAGCGGTCGATCAAGGGCGAGGTCATCGCGGCCACGTTCGACCGTCCGCCGCAGGACCACACCACCGTGGCGGAGCTGGCCATCGAGCGGGCCAAGCGCCTCGTCGAGCTTGGGCACGACGTCGTCGTGCTGCTCGACTCGGTGACCCGGCTCGGTCGGTCGTACAACCTGGCGGCGCCGGCCAGCGGCCGGATCATGTCGGGTGGTATCGACTCCACCGCGCTCTACCCGCCGAAGCGCTTCCTCGGCGCGGCCCGCAACATCGAGAACGGCGGGTCGCTGACCATCATCGCCACGGCGCTGGTGGAGACCGGGTCCATGGCGGACACGGTCATCTTCGAGGAGTTCAAGGGCACCGGCAACGCCGAGTTGAAGCTGGACCGGAAGATCGCCGACAAGCGGACCTTCCCGGCCATCGACATCAACCCGTCCGGTACGCGTAAGGAAGAGGTCCTGCTCGCACCGGAAGAGCTGGCCATCATCCACAAGCTCCGGAAGGTGCTGCACTCGCTGGACTCGCAGGCCGCGATGGATCTCCTGCTGGACCGGCTCAAGCAGTCCCGCACGAACATCGAGTTCCTGATGCAGATCGCGAAGTCGACGCCGGGGGAGTAACCATCCCCGGGTGACGATGAAGGGGCACGGCCATCGCGGCCGTGCCCCTTCGCCATGTACCTCGTCGCCTTTGCCCGGGAGGGGGTGGCCGGCCCGGCACCTGCGATCGGTGGGAGCCGCAACGGGCGGGGGACGACGCCGACGGAGCGATGTCGGCGCGGCGAGTTGTTGGAATTTTCCTTCGGTTCAGTCGACAGGTATTGAAACTTCTATTCATATCCGGGTTGACTGTCGTCCATGCGTACCCGCAGACGATCCGCCCGCCGCACCGGCGTCCTGCTGCTGACGCCGCTGCTCGCCCTGGCCCTGTCGCCGCCGGCCACCGCCGCGCCCACCATCGACCCACCCACCGTGGCCTCATCGTCAGTGGCCTCACCCACCATCGCCGAGGACGCGCCGCCCGCGTCCTCCCGCCCCGCCGGCTCGGTCACCCTGGCTGCCGCCCCGACGGTCGCGACCGCCCCGACCGCCGACGCTGGTGGTCTCGAGCCGGCCGGCGGGCTGGAGACCACGACTGCCACCCGGCCGGTCGCGCCGGGCGTGCGGCTGACGTCCTTCGACCGGTACGACGCCGAGGGCTGGCTGCGCGCCGATGCGCTCACCACCGACCTGGGCGGCGGCTCCACCGTCGACTACGTCAACTCCGGCGCGGTCAGCCGAGCCGAGCCGCTGCGAAAGACGGTGGACCAGTCGCACGCGGTCGCCGCGGTCAACGGCGACTTCTTCGACATCAACAACTCCGGCGCCGCCCAGGGCGTCGGCGTCCGGAACGGCGAGCTGATCCAGTCGGGCGTCAGCGGTCACCGCAACGCGGTGGCGGTCACCACGAACGGGCTCGGGCGGGTGATCGAGGTGAACTTCGACGGCAGCGCCACACTGCCCACCGGGCCGGTCCCGCTGACCCAGTTCAACAACATGGTGCAGGCCGACGGCATCGGCGCCTTCACCGAGCTGTGGGGGACGTACTCCCGGCAGCGTGCCGTGGAGGGCGCGGCCCGGGTGGTCGAGGTCACGGTGACCGGCGGTCGGGTGGCCGCGGTGGGAAGCGTGGCCGGTAGCGGCCCGAT
The DNA here is from genome assembly GCF_044455385.1 of Micromonospora sp. NPDC051227. NCBI lineage: Bacteria > Bacillati > Actinomycetota > Actinomycetes > Micromonosporales > Micromonosporaceae > Micromonospora > Micromonospora sp. NPDC051227. Next base: position 154,283 of record NZ_JBITET010000007.1, on the reverse strand, counting down.
CGTCGCAGGCAGCACCGTGCTGCTCGGCCGCGACCTCGGCGCCGACGCGCTGGCCGGCCTGCGCCCCGGTGACCCGGTGGCGGTGGCCTGGCGGCCGAAGCCTTCCGACGGCAGCACCCTGCACGCGGCGGTCGGGGGCGGCAACGTCCTGGTCCGCGACGGCGTCGTGCAGAGCATCGCCGACCCGACCCTCGCCCCCCGCACCGCAGTCGGGTTCAGCGCCGACGGTCGAAAGATGATCATGCTGACGGTGGACGGCCGTCAGGTCGACAGCCGCGGCGTGACGCAGACCGAGATGGGCCGGATGATGGCCGAGCTGGGCGCTCACCACGCGCTCAACCTGGATGGCGGCGGATCGTCCACGCTGCTGGCCCGGGAGCCCGGCGCGGCCGCCGTGCAGCTGGAGAACGGCCCCTCCGACGGCAGCGAGCGGGCCGTGCCCAACGGCCTGGCCATCTACGCGCCGAAGGGCAGCGGCCGACTCACCGGCTACTGGGTCGAGACGGCCAGCGACCCCACCGCCGCCCCGGGCGTCTCACCGGTGCGAGGTGGGCGGCCCGACCGGGTCTTCCCGGGGCTGACCCGCACCCTCACCGCCTCCGGCTACGACGAGACGTACGGCCCGGCGGCCGGCGCCCCCACCTGGCGGGCGACCCCGGCGGTACGCGGCCGGGTCGCCCGTGACGGCGTGTTCCGCGCCGGCGCACCGGGGGCCAGCACGGTCACCGCCGCACGGGGGCACGTCACCGGCTCGCTGAACCTCACAGTGCTCGGCCCGCTGGCCCGGATCGGCACCACCGCGCCGCGGGTCGGGCTGACCGGCCGGGACGGCAACGCCCTGGTCGGCGTGGTCGGGTACGACGCCGAAGGCAACACCGCCCCGATCGAGCCGGCCGACCTCACCCTCGACTACGACCGGGACCTGCTGCGGATCACCCCCACCGGGGACGGCAACCTGTCCATCGCCGCGTTGCGGGACACCGGTTCGGCCCTGGTGACCGTTCACGTCGGACGCACCAGCGCTGTCCTGCCGGTCACCGTCGGGCTGACCGACGTGCCGGTCGCCGGTTTCGACGACGCCTCGTCCTGGCGGTTCAGCCAGGCCCGCGCCAGCGGTTCGGTAGCGCCGGCGCCCGGGCACACCGGCACCGGCCTGCGAATGTCGTACGACTTCAGCCAGTCCACCGGCACGCGGGCCGCGTACGCCGACCCGCCCGCCTGGATCGAGGTGCCCGGTCAGCCGCAGGCCTTCGGGATGTGGATCCACGGCAACGGCACCGGGGAGTGGCCCAGCCTGCACCTGCACGACGCCCAGGACACCCAGCACGTGCTGCGTGGCCCGCTGATCACCTGGACCGGCTGGCGGTACGTGGAGTTCGCGGTGCCGGCCGGGGTGCAGTACCCGGTGCGGGTACGCCGCTTCTACGTCGCCGAGACGAACGCCGCGGCGCAGTACACCAGCGAGGTGATCATCGACGACCTGGTGGCGAAGGTGCCCCCGACTGTCGACGTGCCGGAGGTGGCCCCGCGTACCGATCGGGTGGTGGTCCGCGACGGCACTGTGGACGGCGCGCCGTGGCGGTTCGCGGTGCTCTCCGACGCCCAGTTCGTCGCCGCCGAACCGGACAGCGACCTGGTCGCCCAGGCCCGGCGGACGTTGCGCGAGGTGCGGGCGGCCCGGCCGGACTTCCTCCTGATCAACGGCGACTTCGTGGACACCGCCTACCCGGCCGACTTCGCGCTGGCCCGGCGGATCCTCGACGAGGAGTTGGGCGACGCGCTGCCCTGGTACTACGTGCCCGGCAACCACGAGATCATGGGCGCCCCGATCAGCAACTTCGCGGCCGCGTTCGGTGCCACCTCCCGGGTGTTCGACCACAACGGCACCCGGTTCGTCACGCTGAACTCGTCCACCGGGACGCTGCGCGGCGGAGGCTTCGACCAGGTACGGATGCTTCGCGAGACGCTGGACGCGGCGGCCACCGACCGGCGCGTGGGTTCGGTCGTCGTCCTGCACCACCACCCGCCGCGCGACCCCAGCCCGGCGCAGGCCAGCCAGCTCGGCGACCGCAAGGAGGCGGCGCTGCTGGAGCAGTGGCTGGCCGACTTCCAGCACCACACCGGCAAGGGCGCGCTCTTCGTGGGCGGGCACGTCGGCACCTTCCACGCCGACCGGGTGGACGGGGTGCCGTACGTGATCAACGGCAATGCGGGCAAGACGCCGTCCACCCCTGCCGACCAGGGCGGCTTCACCGGCTGGACGGAGTTCGGCGTGGACCCGGTGACCCCGGTCGAGGCCGACCGCGCCCGCCGTAACCCGCTCGCCGAGGGCCCGCGCTGGGTGGACGCGGAGTTCCACGTGCACGCCGACCGCCTCACGGTGGCCGCCCCGGCCAGCGTCGCGCTCGGCACCCCTGCGGCGGTCACCGCCACGCTGACCCAGCCCGGCGGGCGTACGGTCCCGGTGGCCGCGCCGGTCAGCGCCGACTGGTCGGCCTCGCCGGGAGTGCACGTCGGCTCGGCGGCCGGGGTGCGCCCCTGGCACACCGCCCGATTCGACCCGGCCACCGGCACCCTGACGGCACTGCGGCCCGGCGCGCCGATACGCCTGACGGTCGAGGTCAACGGCGCCCGTGCCGAGGCCACCATCACCGTCACCGGGTGAACTGTCCGGACGGGCCCCCCGCGGGGCCCGTCCGGACACCTCAGAAGTCGCCGTCGGCCACCTGGAAGACGGTGAGACCGAGGGATCGCCACATCTGGACCACCTGGACACGGTCGTCGAAGACGCCGGCCACCCGGTAACGATCCCGGATCTCCCGGTCGTAGATCTCCCGCTTGACGATCGAGTCCTTCCGGGAGTCGCCGATGGCCCGCAGGTGCAGGCCCAGGTAGGGCACTCGTACGTGCCGGGCCAGCCACGCCTCGGTGGCCGCGCGGGCGGAGGCGTCCCGCCCGGAGCAGAAGACCACCCCGTACCCGGCGGCGTGCATCGCCCGGACCGCCGCGATCACCGCCGCGTTCGGCTGGTCCTGGCCCACCCGGGTCATGTCGTACGGGCTGCGGGAGACGGCCAGCGCGACGGTGCCGTCGATGTCCACCAGGACGATCTCCGGTGGCTCGGTCGACGGCGGGTGCACCACGGCGGGGCGTCCGGTACGGGCCTGCGGCACCGGCAACGGCAACTCCCGACCCTCCAGGTACCGCTCGTGCAGCCGGCGGATCGCGTCCGCACCGACCTGGTCGGCGGCCGGCCGGGCGGCGTCGCGGCGCAGGCACTCGTCCAGTGGCACGTCGGTGAAGTCGTGCACCTCGAAGTCCGCGCCGTGGCGGGCGGCCAGCTCGGCCCAGTCACGCAGCGTCCGTGAGCGCAGGTTGGTGTCGTCCACGCAGACGTCCGCGCGGGCCCGCAGCAACGCCTCGACCTGGGCCCGCTGGACGACGGTCACCTGGGCCTCGGCCCACTGGGTGAAGAGCCGCTCGCCGTGCAGCATCCGGCGCAGGTCGTCCCGGTTGACCCGGACCACGGAGGGCTGGAGCGTGCGGGCGAACGTCGTCTTGCCCGAGGCGGGCAGTCCCCGGGTGGCGATCAGGCGGGTCATCGACGCACCTTCGGCTCGACGGGTGTACCCCGGCCGGGGTACCTGGCGGCGATCCGCCGGGTGCGCGAATGCCCCGTTGGCCGGCGGGAATGCGGACGGGTAGGCACGTGTTGACGATGCCGGACGAGGTGTGCGGCCCGATTACCGGGTCGGCTCAGGCCCATGGCACACTGGTCAATCGGCCACCGGTTCCGGTTCACGCCCGAGCCCGTCGCGTACGGCGCGACGAGCGATGACGGCGACCCGGCGACCACCAACGAGAGGACCGAGGCGAGATGAAGTCAGGCATCCACCCGGAGTACGTGACCACCGAGGTCAGCTGCTCCTGTGGCAACACGTTCACGACCCGCAGCACCGCCAAGGGCGGGGCGATCCACGCCGAGACCTGCAGCGCCTGCCACCCGTTCTACACCGGTAAGCAGCGCGTTCTCGACACCGCCGGCCGGGTCGCGAAGTTCCAGCAGAAGTACGCCAAGGTTCAGGCCAAGAAGGCCAAGTAACTCCTCGTTCGGCGCCCGCGTCCGGTTTTCCGCCGGATGCGGGCGCCGTCCGCATTTTCCTCCGTTTCCGCCCGGCCGCTGGCTTTCCGGCCCCGGCCCGGTCGTCGCGCACCGTCGAAGGAGCATCCGCAGCATGAGCAGCGAGCGTCTGGCCGGCCTTCTCGACGAGTACGCGGAGCTGGAGAAGCGGTTGGCCGATCCGGCCATCCACGCCGACCAGGCCACCGCGCGCAGGGTCGGCCGCCGGTACGCCGAGCTGGTGCCGCTGCACAAGGCCGCCGACGAGTTGGAGCAGGCCCGCGCCGATCTGGCCGCGGCTCGCGAGCTGGCCGCCGAGGACCCGTCCTTCGCGGCTGAGGCGGATGTCATCGCCGGCTCCCTGCCGGTGCTGGAGGAGCGGCTCGCCGAGCTGCTCATGCCGCGCGACCCGCACGACGCCAAGGACGTGATCGTCGAGATCAAGGCCGGTGAGGGTGGCGAGGAGTCGGCGCTGTTCGCCGGTGACCTGTTGCGGATGTACACCCGGTACGCCGAGCGGCACGGCTGGGTCACGGAGGTGATCGACGCACAGGATTCCGACCTCGGCGGGGTCAAGGACGTCTCCCTGGCGATCAAGACCAAGGGTGTACCGGACGGCGGCAACGGCGTCTGGTCGCGGCTCAAGTGGGAGGGCGGCGTGCACCGGGTGCAGCGTGTCCCGGTGACCGAGTCGCAGGGCCGGATCCACACCAGCGCCGCCGGGGTGCTGGTGCTGCCGGAGGCCGAGGACGTCGACGTCACGATCGACCAGAACGAATTGCGCATCGACGTGTTCCGCTCGTCCGGTCCGGGTGGCCAGTCGGTGAACACCACCGACTCGGCGGTGCGGATCACCCACCTGCCGACCGGCATCGTCGTCTCCTGCCAGAACGAGAAGTCCCAGTTGCAGAACCGGGAGCAGGCGATGCGGATCCTGCGGGCGCGGCTGCTCGCGGCCGCCCAGGAGCAGGCCGACGCCGCCGCCTCGGACGCGCGCAAGGCGCAGGTGCGCACCGTGGACCGCTCGGAGCGGATCCGCACCTACAACTTCCCGCAGAACCGGATCACCGATCACCGGATCGGCTACACCGCGTACAACCTGGATCTGGCACTCGGCGGCGAGCTGGACGGGGTGCTGGACGCCCTCACCGAGGCCGACCGGGCCGCCCGGCTCGCCGGCGACACCGAGCTGACCCGCCGCTGACCGCAACCGCCATCGACGCCAGCGCCGGCGCTGGCGCCGGCGCCGGCGCGCGCCAGCCGGCCGGGGTCAGCTCGCGCGGGGGCGGGTCTTGGCGCGGAGCATCTCGCGGTCGGCCTGCTCGAACGCGACGCTGAGCGCGTCGCGCAGCCCGCTGCCACCGGAGACCTCGGCGAAGCCGATGCTGACCCCGACCGGGGTGCCGGGGACCAACGACTCCCAGTCCTCCAGGCGGACGGCGGCTTCGATCCGGCGGGCCACCTCGGCGGCCTCGGTCATGCCGGTGTCCGGCAGCACCACCACGAATTCGTCACCGCCGTAGCGGGCCACGAAGTCGCCCCGACGCATCACCCGGTTGATCACGCCGGCGATGCGTTGCAGCACCAGGTCGCCGGAGTGGTGCCCGTGCCGGGTGTTGACCGCCTTGAAGCCGTCCAGGTCGCAGACGCCGATCACCACCCGATCGCCGCGGGTGACCACGGCCGTGATGTAGCGCTCCAACCGGCGGCGGTTGGGCAGCCCGGTGAGCGGGTCGGTCAACGCCTCGCCCTCGAAGCGTGCCGCCTCGCGGCGCATCTCCTCGTGGTCGATGCGGGCGGCGATGCCGTCGATGTAGACGTCGCGCAGCCGGTCGTTGCGCTGCGCGGCGAGCCGGAACGCCAGCCGGTCGGCCCGGTGCGCCGCCAGGTGGTCCCCGGCGCGGGTCAACGCGATGCTGCGCAGCCGGGCCGGCTCGGCCGCCCCGAGCGTCTCGTTGGAGACCTGGACGGTGTCCAGTCGGGCGACCGCCTCGATCGGCCGACCGTCGGCGACGGCGAGGCACACCTGCCCGAGTTGACGCAGGTCGCGGGCGCGGGCGCTGTCTCCGCCGTGGGTGATCAACCGGGCCGGCTCGGGGCCTTCGGTCGCCACCTGGTCGCCGAGCGCGGCCTGTCGGGCCGCCGCGTAGCCGTACGCGGCGAGGCTGCTCGGGCGTAGCTGGCTGGCCCGCCCGGCGCGGACGAAGCGGGTCAGGTCGGCGGCCACGTCCCGGAGCACCCGCAGACAACCGTCGCTGTCGCCGTTGTGGTCCAGGGCCACGGCGTTGCGCAGCCGGATGCCCGGCGCGGCGAACGTCTCCTCCGGGATCCCGGCGGTCAGCCCGAGCTGACGGGCCCGTTCGATGGCCCCCAGGGCGTACCCGTGGAAGCTGAGGTAGCTGTAGGCCATGGCCAGGTCGTGCCAGCCCCAGGCGGTGTCCCGGTCCGGGTCGGCGACCGCGCCCAGCGCCCGGGCCGCCCGGACGAGGTGCATGACGCAGCGGTCCAGTGCGCCCTGGTGGTGCGCGGCGAGCGCAGCAAGGGCGTTGAGGTGACCGTGCAGATAGGGCTCGGCGAGGTCGCGGACCGCCGCCGATGCCTCTTCGATGGCCCGGGTGAACTCCGCGGTCCGACCGAGATTGATCAGCGCGGAGAGGCGCTGCACCATCGCGTCCGCTCGCGCCGCCGGGTCGTTGGTGGTGCGGATCACACGCTCCAGCAGGACGTACGCCTCCGCGGAGCGGCTAGCCTCCTGCAACGCCCGGGCGTGCGTCAGGGCGTCAACCTGGTCATCGACCCGGTCGAGCCAGCCCACCCGCCAACCTCCTGTCGTGCGCGCCTGGGCGCACCTGTTCGTCACGCCGCCCGCGACGCTTCATGATTATGTCGTGAGTACTTTGCCGCAACACCCCCCCGAAGGGACAGGCCCCATCCGGCCGTCCGCCGCGGTGGCCCGAGCGGCCCGCGCGCTCGCCGCCGCCGGGGTCGGCTCCGCCCGGGTGGAGGCCGAGTTGCTGGCGGCGTACGTGCTCGGGGTTCCCCGGGGTCGGTTGGCTCTCGCCGACGACCTCAGCGACGACCAGTTGGTGCGGCTCGACGAGTTGACGCGCCGCCGCGTCGCGCGGGAGCCGTTGCAGCACCTGACCGGTCGGGCCGGGTTCCGGCACCTGGAGCTGTCGGTCGGCCCGGGTGTCTTCGTGCCCAGGCCGGAGACCGAGCTGTTGGCCGGCTGGGGTGTCGAGCAGGCCCAGGGCTGGCCCGACCCGGTGGTGGTGGACCTGTGCAGCGGCTCGGGCGCGATCGCCCTGGCGGTGGCTCAGGAGCTGCCGGGAGCGCGGGTGATCGCGGTGGAGCGGTCCCCGGCGGCGCTGGCCTGGTTGCGGCGCAACGCGGCGGAGCGCGCCGCGGCGGGAGACCGACCGATCGAGGTCGTCGAGGCCGATGTGACCGCGCCGGACCTGCTGGCCGAGCTGGTGGGCCGGGTGGACGTGCTGCTCTGCAACCCGCCGTACGTGCCGGACGACGTGGTGGTTGCGCCGGAGGTGGCCGGGCACGACCCGGCGGAGGCGGTCTTCGGTGGCGCGGACGGCCTGGTGGTGATCCGGCCGGTCGTCGCCCGGGCGGCGGTGTTGTTGCGCCCGGGGGGCGTGTTCGGCGTCGAACACGACGACACCCACGGCGCGGCGGTGCCCGAGCTGCTCGCCCAGGACGGCGGCTTCACCGCTGTGGAGGAGCATCTGGACCTCACCGGGCGTCCCCGCTACGCGACCGCGTCCCGACGGGCGGACGGCCAGCACGCCCCGATCGAGGCGGCGTGGCAGACTGACTCCTCGTGATGCTCTACGACTGCCGGTCGCCCGCCGACCGGGACCGCGGCATCGCTGCGGCGATCGAGGCGGTCAAGAACGGCGAGCTGGTCGTTCTTCCGACGGACACCGTGTATGGGATCGGCGCGGACGCGTTCACCCCGTACGCGGTGAAGGCGCTGCTCGATGCCAAGGGCCGGGGGCGGCAGATGCCGCCGCCGGTGCTGATCGGCTCGCGGCACACCCTGGACGGGTTGGTCTTCTCGCTGCCCACGGCCGCACGGGACCTCGTGGAGGCGTTCTGGCCGGGTGCCCTGACGATCGTGGTCGAGCACTCGCCGAGCCTTCAGTGGGACCTGGGCGACAAGACCGGCACGGTGGCGGTGCGGATGCCGCTGCACCCGGTGGCGTTGGAGGTGCTGCGCGAAACCGGTCCGATGGCGGTCTCGTCGGCCAACAAGACCGGCCAGCCGGCTGCGGTCACCGCCGACGAGGCGCGTGACCAGCTCAGCTACTCGGTGCGGGCCTATCTGGAGGCCGGCCCCTGCCCGGACCCGGTGCCCAGCACGATCGTGGATCTGACCGGTGAGGTGCCGCAGTTGCTGCGGGCCGGGGCGATCCCGCTGGAGAAGCTGCGTGACGTGGTTCCGGATCTCGTCGACGGTCGGGCGGTCTGAGTGCCCCCGTTCACTGTTCTGCACGTCTGCATGGGCAACATCTGCCGCTCGCCGATGGCGGAGCGGCTGCTCGCCCTGGCCGTGCGGGAGCGGCTGACCCGGCGTTCGCAGGACCCGGCCCAGGCCGAGGAGTTGGTGCACAGCCACAGCGCCGGCACGGGTGGCTGGCACGCGGGCGAGGAGATGAACCCGCCGGCGGCACGACAGGTCACCGGCCGTGGTGGGGACGTGGCCGGGTTCGCCGCGCGCAAGCTGCGCTCGGACCACATCGACGCCGCCGACCTGGTCCTGACCGCCACCGCCGACCAGCAGGAGTACGTGGTGGCGCTTCGTCCGGACGCGGCGGCCCGCACGTTCGTGCTGGGCGAGTTCGGCCGGCTGCTGGCCGCGGTGGACGCCGCCGCGCTGCCGCCGGGTGACGCCACCCCGGAGGCCGTGTACGCCCGGGGGGTGGCCCTGGTGGCGGCGGCTCACGACGCGCGGCTGGGCGCTTCGGCTCTGGCCACCGATGATCTGGACGACCCGTGGGGTCGTGGCGACCAGTGCTTCAGCCGGGTCGCCGACGAGATCGAGGAGACGGTCCACCCGCTGGCCGGCGCGCTGCTGCCCTGAGCGTGGTGCGAGTTTCCTCCGGGTTTGGGGAAAACCCAGGGCTAAAGGGGCGTTCCGGGTCATTCTGAACGGGTCCTAGCGTGACCGGCTCCTGCGGGGAGAGCTGATGATCCGGGCCCAACTCGACAAACTGCTGACCGTGGTGATCGCCGGAGTGCTGGCCGGATTGGTGCTGGCCGCCGCCGCCCTACCCGCGGCCCTGGTCTTCGGGATCGGCTTCAGCGCCCTGTCGACGCCGTACTCGGAGCTGCCGAACACACTCCGGACGCCGCCCACCGCGCAGCGCTCCAACCTCTACGCCAACGACGGCACCACCCTGATCACCTCCTTCTACCAGGAGGACCGGGTGGACGTGCCGCTGCACGAGGTGGCTCCGGTGATGCGCCGGGCGATCGTGGCCGCCGAGGACGTCCGGTTCTACCAGCACAGCGGGGTCGACCTGCGGGGCGTGGTGCGCGCGTTCACCGTCAACAAGCGCGACGGCCGGACCCGGCAGGGCGCCTCCACGCTGACCATGCAGTACGTCCGTAACGTGCTCAGCAACGATCCCCGACTGACCGAGGCGCAGCGCGACGCCGCCACCGAACTCACCACCGTCCGCAAGCTCCAGGAGATGCGGTACGCGCTCGCGTTGGAGCGGGAACTCGACAAGGACGAGATCCTGACCCGCTACCTCAACATCGCCTACTTCGGTGCCGGGGCGTACGGCATCGCGGCGGCCAGCAAGCGGTACTTCTCCCGCTCCCCGGCCGAGCTGACCCTGGCCCAGGCGGCACTGCTCGCCGGTCTGGTGCGTTCGCCGGACAGCGACGATCCGATCAACGGCGACGCCGACAGCGCGGTGGCCCGGCGGTCGTACGTGTTGGAGCGGCTGGTGGAGACGGGGCAGGTGCCGGCGGACGCGGCGGCGGCGGCGCGTGCGGAGCCGTTGCAACTGCGGCCCAGCGAGACCCCGAACGACTGCACGGGCGTACCCGACGCCCACAACGACTGGGGCTTCTTCTGCGACTGGTTCACCCGCTGGTGGAGCAGCCAGTCCGCGTTCGGGGCGACCGCCGACGAGCGGCAGCGCGCGCTGCGCCGGGGCGGGTTCTCCATCGTGTCGTCGCTGGACCCGGGGGTGCAGCGGGCCACCACCGAGCAGGTGCTGAAGATCTACCCGACGACCAGGGCCGAGGCGGTGCCCACCGCCGTGGTGCAACCGGGCACCGGGCGGGTGCTGGCGATGTCGGTGAACCGGAACTACAGCGTGGCGGACAACCCGGTCGGGCAGAAGAACCGTCCGAACACCGTCAACCAGTTGATCGCCGGCGGCGGCGCGATCGAGGGGTACCAGGGCGGCTCGACGTTCAAGCTCTTCACCCTGCTGGCCGCGCTGGAGTCCGGCCTGCCGTTGTCGACCGACTTCGTGGCGCCGACCCAGTTGCTCACCCGCTTCCCGGTGACCGGGGGAGCGAGCTGCGACGGACGGTGGTGCCCGGCGAACGCCAGCCCGTCGTCGATGGACGGGCCCCGCACCATGTGGAGCGCGTTCGGTCGCTCGGTGAACACGTACTTCGCCTGGCTCACCGAGAAGGTCGGCGCCGACCGGGTGGTGGAGATGGCCGAGCGGCTCGGCATCGTGCTGCGGGCCGAGTCCGACGCCAAGCTGGCCCGCTACGGCGCGAAGGACTGGGGTCCGTTCACCCTGGGCGTGGCCGCGACCACCCCGTTGGACCTGGCCAGCGCGTACGCCACGGTGGCGGCCGAGGGGACCTGGTGTGCACCGCTGCCGGTGGTCTCGATCACCGACTCGGGCGGCCGGCCGGTCGACGCCGCCAAGCCGGACTGCCGACAGGTGCTCGACCCCGACGTGGCGCGGGCGGCCACCGACGCGGCCCGCTGCCCGGTCGGCGACCAGTCGATGTACGGGCGCTGCGACGGCGCCACCGCACCCGGGTTGCGGGCGAAGCTCGGCCGTCCGGTGGCGGGCAAGACCGGCAGTTCGGAACGGTACGAGACGGAGACGGTGGTGGCGTTCACGCCGCAGCTCGCGGTCGCCTCGATGGCCGCGAACCCGGACGATCCCCGGGATGCGGTCGGTCAGGCGGTGCAGGCCCAGATGGTGAACGCGGTCGGCGAGGTGCTCGCCTCCGCCCTGCGCGACCAACCGGTCCGCGACTTCGTCCCGCCGAGCGAACGAACCGCCTTCCAAACCCAACCCCAAGCCGGCAACTAACCCCACCCCACCCCACCCCACCCCGCCCACCCCAGCCCGGCCCCGCCCAGTCGATCATGGAGTTGTGGTGGGCGTTGAATCCATGAGCGCCCTTTTTGTGAGGCACCACAACTCCAAGATCGACGCGGGGTAGCGCGCGACGCGCGGGTAGGGCGCACCCCGGCCCGGGCCCCGCCCCGCCCCACTCCCGCGATCTTGCAATTTCTGTCGCGACAAAAGGTGCCGAAGCTCTCAAATCGACAACACAAAGTGCAAGATCGCGGGAGTGGGGCGGGCGGGAGTGGGGCGGGCGGGAGTGGGGGGCGGGCGGGGCGGGCGGGGCTGGTGGCGCGGGGCGGTCAGCGGGGTTGTTCGGCGTTGCGGGCTATGTTGCGGGCCATTCCGCCGAAGACCACAGCGTGGAACGGGGCCACCGACTTCCAGTAGGCGTGCCCCGGCAGGCCGCGCGGCAGGAAGACGGCGCGTTGCTGGTAGCGGCTGCGGCCGTCGTCGGCCGGCAGTACCCGCATCTCCAGCCAGGCTCGGCCGGGTAGCCGCATCTCGGCGCGCAGTCGCAGCAACTCGCCCGGGACGATCTCCTCGACCCGCCAGAAGTCCAGCGCCTCACCGACCTGGAGGCGGTGCGGGTCGCGTCGGCCCCGACGTAGCCCGACCCCTCCGACCAGCCGGTCCAGCCAGCCGCGGATCGACCAGGCGAGGGGGAACGAGTACCAGCCGTGTTCGCCGCCGACGCCCTCGACGACCCGCCAGAGTGCCGCGGGTGGCGCGTCCACCGTCCGCTCCCGGACGTCGGTGTAGGCGGTGCCGCCGGACCACACCGGGTCGGTGGGCAGCGGCTCGGCGGGTGCGTACGGGCCGCTCGCGTTCGACCAGCGGGTCTCCACCTGGGCGTCGCGCACCTTGGTCAGCGCCAGCGCCACCGCGTCGTCGAAGCCGGTCAGCCCGCCCGGCGGGTCCGGGACGTAGCGGGCGATGTCATGTTCGTCAGCGACCGCCTCCTGGATCAGGCTCTCCACCAGCGGGCGGGCGATCTTGTTCGGCACCGGGGTGATCAGGCCGACCCAGTGCGAGGAGAGCGACGGGGTGAGCGCCCGGACCGGCACGATGATCCGCCGGCGCAGCCCGGCCACCCGGGCGTAGCGCTGCATCATGTCGCGGAAGGTGAGCACGTCCGGCCCGCCGATGTCGAAGCCCCGGTTGACCTCCTCCGGCAGGGCGGTGCAGCCGACCAGGTAGCTCAGCACGTCGCGGACGGCGATCGGCTGGATCCGGTTGCGCACCCAGCGTGGCGTGATCATGGCGGGTAGCCGCTCGGTCAGGTACCGCAGCATCTCGAACGACGCCGAGCCGGACCCGATGATCACCGCGGCCCGGAGCACCGCCGTGGGCACCCCGCTGGCCAGCAGGATCCGGCCCACCTCGGCCCGGGAGCGCAGGTGCGGCGAGGGGACCGCGTCGGTCGCCGGCAGCGGACCGCCCAGGTAGACGATCCGACGTACGCCGGCCGCGCGCGCCGCCGCCGCGAAGTTGGTCGCCGCCGTGCGGTCGGCCGCCTCGAAGTCGGACCGGCCCAACGAGTGCACCAGGAAGTACGCGACGTCCACGTCGGCGAACGCGGCGGCCAGCGTCTCCGGTCGACTCAGGTCTCCTTCGACGATCTCGGCCGCCGAGGCCCAGGGCACGTCGCGCAGCCGCACCGCCTTGCGGGCGAGGCAACGCACGGTGTGCCCGTCGGCGAGCAGTAGCGGCGTCAGCCGCCCGCCGATGTAGCCGGTCGCTCCGGTGACGAGGCATCTCACAGGTCCCAGTCTGCGGCCCCCTAGACTCGTTCGCTGTGGAGACCGAGACGAGCACCTTCTGGGGGCCGGATTTCGCGCAGCTCAGGGCCACCGACCCGGAGATCGCCGGGGTGGTCCTCGGCGAGTTGGACCGGTTGCGCGGCGGCCTGCAGCTCATCGCCAGCGAGAACCTGACCTCGCCGGCGGTGCTGGCCGCGCTCGGTTCGACGCTGACCAACAAGTACGCCGAGGGTTACCCGGGCCGGCGCTACTACGGCGGCTGCGCCGAGGTGGACCGGGCCGAGGAGATCGGCATCGCCCGGGCGAAGGAGCTCTTCGGAGCCGAGCACGCCAACCTCCAGCCGCACTCCGGGGCGAGCGCCAACCTGGCCGCGTACGCCGCGTTGGTGCAGCCGGGGGACACGGTGCTGGCGATGGACCTGCCGCACGGCGGGCACCTCACCCACGGCAGTCGGGTGAACTTCTCCGGCAGGTGGTTCCACCCGGTCGGCTACCCGGTGCGGCCGGACACCGAGCTGATCGACTACGACGAGGTACGGGACCTGGCGCGGGCGCACCGACCCAAGCTGATCATCTGTGGGGCCACCGCGTACCCGCGCCTGATCGACTTCGCGCGGTTCCGGGAGATCGCCGACGAGGTCGGCGCGTACCTGATGGTGGACGCGGCCCACTTCATCGGCCTGGTCGCCGGGCGGGCGATCCCGTCTCCGGTGCCGTACGCCGACGTCGTCTGCGCCACCACCCACAAGGTGCTGCGCGGGCCGCGCGGCGGCATGATCCTGTGCCGCGAGTCGCTGGCCCAGCGGATCGACAAGGCGGTCTTCCCGTTCACCCAGGGCGGCCCGCTGATGCACGCGGTCGCCGCCAAGGCGGTCGCGCTGCGCGAGGCCGCCCAGCCGGAGTTCCAGACGTACGCCCGGCAGGTGGTCAGCAACGCCCAGGCGCTCGCCGCCGGGCTGGCCGACGAGGGGATGCGCCCGGTCTCCGGTGGCACCGACACCCACCTCGCCCTGATCGACCTGCGGGAGCTGGGGGTCACCGGCACCGAGGCCGAGCGCCGCTGCGACGCCGCGTCGATCACCCTGAACAAGAACGCCATCCCGTACGACCCGCAGCCCCCGATGGTGGCCTCCGGCATCCGGGTGGGCACGCCGAGCGTCACCACGCAGGGGATGCGCGAGGGGGAGCTGCGCCAGGTGGCGACCCTGATCGCCCGTGCGGTGCGCACCGATCCCGGTGCTCCGGGCGGGGCCGACGAGTTGACCCGGCTCGGTGCCGAGGTGTCCGAGCTGGTCGCGGCGTTCCCGGCGTATCCCCGTGGCTGAGCCCGGGGTGGTCGCGCCGGACACCGACCGGCGGTGGCGGCTGCGGCACCTGCCGGTGCTGTTGGGCGCGTCGGCGGCGCTCGCCGCGGTCGCCGCGGTGGTGGGCGGGGTGACCGGTGGCGTGACGGCCGCGCTCGGCGCGGCGGCCGGCGTGGGCGTCACGGTGCTCAGCTACACCCTCACCACTGTGGTGCTGGCCCGGGCCGACCAGGTCAACCCGCAGTTGCTGCTGCCGCTCGGGGTGGGCCTGTACGTGCTGAAGTTCAGCCTGCTGGGTGCGGTGCTGGTGGCGGTGGCGTCGACCGGTTGGCCCGGTTTGATCCCTCTCTGCCTTGGCATCGTCGCCGGGGTGGCAGTGTGGACAGCGGTGCACCTCTGGTGGCTGACCGCGGTGCACGCTCGCCGGCCGCGCGGCTGACCACGGTGCACGCTCGCCGGCCGCGCGGCTGACCTGGCGGTCGTCCCAACCAGCGGACGCGCCGCAATGTGTCGGCCTCCGGTCATTTTCCGACGGGCGGAAGGGGAGTAGCGTGCCCACAGACGACGGCGCCCACGAGAAGCCCACACAACCACGGTTGTGCGGGGGGTGAGGCACAGCCTCGTCTTCCCGGCTGATATCGTTCGCCCCGTCATGGCTGGTGACCAAACCCCCCGTCCCGCCGGCGAACCGGACGATTATCCGTCCGGCGCCGGTCAGGGTTGGACCGCGCTCAGCTACCTCATCGGAGGAATGCTCGTGTGGGGTTTCATCGGCTGGCTGGTCGACCAGTGGCTCGATACCGGTGGCGTGGCCACCGGGATCGGCGTCGTGCTCGGCGTGACCGGGGGGATCATCCTCGTCGTCCGTCGGCTCGGCACGCCTACTTAGGAAGGGACACGGTGTTCGGACAGGCGAACGTTCTGGCAGCGGGCCAGGCGGCATTCCCACCCAGTGTGGACGACTTCTACCTGCCCGCGATCGCGCCCTGGGGTGTGGAGAACGCTCCGTGGTTCACCAAGTTCACGCTGATGGTCTGGATCGCCGTCGGCGTTCTGATCATCTTCTTCCTGGCGACCTATCGGAACCCGAAGTTGGTGCCGACCAAGAAGCAGTGGTTCGCCGAGTCGATCTACGGCTTCGTCCGGAACAACATCTCGGTCGACATGATCGGTCACCAGGGCGTGCGGTTCGCTCCCTACTTCACGACGCTGTTCTGCTTCGTGTTGCTGACGAACGCGTTCGCGATCATTCCGCTCTTCCAGATCTCGCCGAACTCGCACATCGCCTTCCCGGCGATCCTCGCGGTGATCAGCTACGTGCTGTTCAACTACATCGGCATCCGGCACCACGGCTTCGGCAAATACTTCAAGCACGCCCTGATCCCGCCGGCACCGTGGTACATCCTGCCGCTGCTGGTCCCGATCGAGGCGTTCTCGACCTTCATCATCCGGCCGTTCTCGCTGGCCGTTCGTCTCTTCGCCAACATGTTCGCCGGCCACATGCTCCTGCTGGTCTTCACGCTCGGCGGCTTCGCGATGCTCAACGCCAACGCCTGGCTGGCGCCGATCTCGGTGGTCTCCTGGGTGATGACCGTGGCGCTGACCCTCCTCGAGGCGCTGGTCATCGTCCTGCAGGCCTACGTCTTCACCGTGCTGAGCGCCAGCTACATCCAGGGTGCGCTCGCCGAAGAGCACTGATCCACGCACCAACCGTTGTCGTCCCGCGTGAGAGTCACGCGTGATAACCAGGAGGAACCACTAATGGATTACGTCGCCGCGGTAGAGGGCAGCACCGCCGCCATCGGCTACGGCCTCGCGGCCATCGGCCCGGGCATCGGCGTTGGCCTGGTCTTCGCCGCCTACATCCAGTCGACCGCCCGGCAGCCCGAGTCGTCGCGCATGACCCTGCCGTACGTCTGGATCGGCTTCGCCGTCATCGAGGCGCTCGCGCTGTTCGGCATCGCCTTCGGCTTCATCTGGGCCGGCTGATCCCGCCCCTTCCGACCGGGAGGTCACCCATGTTGTTCCTCCTCGCCGCCGAGGGTGGTGAGTCAGAGCACAACCCGATCATTCCGATCTGGCAGGAGATCGTGGTCGGCACGGTCGCCTTCGCCGTGCTCTGCTTCGTGCTGATGAAGTTCGTCTTCCCGCGCATGGAGCAGACGTTCCAGGCTCGGGTCGACGCGATCGAGGGCGGCATCAAGCGCGCCGAGGCCGCCCAGGCCGAGGCGAACCAGCTGCTCGAGCAGTACCGTGCCCAGCTCGCTGAGGCCCGGACCGACGCCGCCAAGATCCGTGACGACGCGCGGGCCGACGCCGAGGGCATCCGGCAGGACATCCTCGCCAAGGCGCGGGAAGAGTCCGACCGGGTCATCCAGGCGGGCAAGGACGCGCTCGCCGCCGAGCGGGCCACCATCGTGCGCGAGCTGCGCGCGGAGGTCGGCACGATCGCGGTGGACCTCGCCAGCAAGATCGTTGGCGAGTCGCTGGCCGACGAGGCACGGCGTAAGGGCACCGTCGACCGGTTCCTGAGCGGTCTCGAGAGCACGGGGGCCCGCTGATGCAGGCCGCCAGCCGGGAGTCGTACAAGGTCGCGGCCGAGCGCCTCGACGCGTACGTCCGCGGCACGGACGCGGTCGCGGCGGCACACACCGCCAACGACCTGCTCGCCGTTGCCGGGCTGCTGCGGCGCGAGCCGCGGCTGCGCCGGGCCCTCTCGGACCCGGGCCGGTCCGGCGCTGACCGCGCCGAACTGCTCGGCGGGATGCTGCGCGGCAAGATCGGCGACGGCGCGCTCGACCTGCTCGCCGCGCTGGTCTCCGGCCGTTGGTCGGTGCCGTCGGAGTTGCTCGACGGCGTCGAGCGGCTCGGCGTGGAGGCGGCACTGGCCAGCACCGAGGCCTCCGGCGATCTCGGCGAGGTCGAGGACGAACTGTTCCGCTTCGGGCAGGTCGTCGCCGGCCAGCCCGAGCTCTCGGCGGTGCTGTCCAACCCCGCGGTCCCTGTGGACCAGCGCGGGGTCCTGGTCGGTGAGCTGCTCTCCGGCAAGGCGCACCTGGCCACCGTCCGCCTCATCGAGGTGGCGCTTGCCGGCTTCGGTGGGCGTTCCTTCAGCGGATCGCTCACCCGGCTCGTGGAACTCGCCGCCGAACGGCGGGACCGTCAGGTGGCGTACGTCACCGTGGCGGCCCCGTTGAGTGACGAGGAGGAGCGCCGGCTGGGTGCGAGCCTCGCCGCGATATACGGTCGAGAGGTCTCCGTCAAGCAGACGGTCGACCCTCACGTCCTGGGTGGCGTGAGCGTGCGGGTCGGCTCCGACCTGTACGACGGCACCGTCCTGCGCCGCCTCAACGAGACCCGCAACGCGCTCGCGAAGCGCTGATCGGCTTCGCCGCCCCGCGGCTGAGCGGCTCCGCCGCCCAGCGTTGGGGTGGCTCCGCCGCTCAGCGCCCGGATTGACAGACGCCATTCGGACCGGTCGGTACTAGGTATCCCGGGCCCCTGAATTTTAAGGAAGCAGAGGATGGCCGAGCTGACCATCTCGACGGAGGAGATCCGCGGCGCCCTGGAGCGCTACGTCTCTTCCTACTCGTCCGACGTCTCCCGCGAGGAGGTCGGCACCGTCGCCGACACCGGTGACGGTATCGCCCACGTCGAGGGCCTGCCCTCGACCATGACCAACGAGCTCCTGGAGTTCGAGGACGGCACGCTCGGCGTGGCGTTGAACCTCGACGTCCGGGAGATCGGTGTCGTCGTTCTCGGTGACTCCGCCAAGTTGGAGGAGGGGCAGCGCGTCAAGCGCACCGAGCGGGTTCTCTCCGTTCCGGTCGGCGACGCCTTCCTCGGCCGCGTGGTCAACGCGCTCGGTGAGCCGATCGACGCGCTCGGCGACATCGCCAACGAGGGCTTCCGCGAGCTGGAGCTGCAGGCTCCGAACGTGATGTCCCGGCAGTCCGTCGACGAGCCGCTGCAGACCGGCATCAAGGCCATCGACGCGATGACCCCGATCGGTCGGGGTCAGCGGCAGCTGATCATCGGTGACCGGAAGACCGGTAAGACCACTGTCGCCCTGGACGCCATCCTCAACCAGCGGGACAACTGGCGCACCGGCGACCCGAAGAAGCAGGTTCGCTGCATCTACGTCGCCATCGGCCAGAAGGCCTCCACGATCGCCTCCATCAAGGGGCAGCTCGAGGAGGCGGGCGCGATGGAGTACACCACCATCGTCGCCTCGCCGGCCTCCGACCCGGCTGGCTTCAAGTACCTCGCCCCGTACACCGGCTCGTCCATCGGGCAGCACTGGATGTACGGCGGCAAGCACGTCCTGATCGTCTTCGACGACCTGAGCAAGCAGGCCGAGGCGTACCGCGCCGTGTCGCTGCTGCTGCGTCGCCCGCCGGGCCGTGAGGCGTACCCGGGTGACGTCTTCTACCTGCACTCCCGCCTGCTGGAGCGCTGCGCGAAGCTCTCCGACGAGCTGGGTGGCGGCTCGATGACCGGTCTGCCGATCATCGAGACGAAGGCCAACGACATCTCGGCCTTCATCCCGACCAACGTCATCTCGATCACCGACGGCCAGATCTTCCTGGAGACCGACCTGTTCAACCAGGGCGTCCGTCCGGCGATCAACGTCGGTACCTCGGTCTCCCGGGTCGGTGGCGCCGCGCAGGTGAAGCCGATGAAGAAGGTCGCCGGTTCGCTGCGGCTCAACCTCGCCCAGTACCGCGAGCTGGAGGCGTTCGCCGCCTTCGCCTCCGACCTGGACCGGGCCTCCCGGGCCCAGCTGGACCGCGGTTCGCGCCTGGTGGAGCTGCTCAAGCAGCCGAACTACTCGCCGTTCCCGGTGCAGGAGCAGGTCGTCTCGGTCTGGGCCGGCACCGAGGGCAAGCTGGACGACATCCCGGTGGGCGAGGTCCGGCGCTTCGAGTCGGAGTTCCTCCAGTACCTGCGGCACAAGCACCAGGGTGTGCTGGCCGGCATCGCCGACAACCAGTGGAACGACGACATCATCGGCTCGCTGGACGGCGCGATCGCCGAGTTCAAGCAGGTCTTCCTCGGCAAGGAGGACGAGCGCACGGTCAACGACGCGCCGGCCACGCCGCTTGAGGGCGACGAGAACCGCGAGACGGTGACCCGCTTCCGCGACGGCGCGACCGACCGCCCGGCCGAGAGCTGATCCCGTGGCGGCCCAGGTACGCGTTCTTCGTCAACGGATCCGCTCGGCGAAGTCGATGAAGAAGATCACCAAGGCGATGGAGCTCGTGGCGACGAGCCGGATCGCCAAGGCTCAGGCCCGGGTGCAGGCGTCCCTGCCGTACGCCCAGGCCATCACCGGTGTGCTCACGGCGCTGGCGTCCAACGCGCGGATCGACCACCCGCTGCTCACCCCGCGTGAGCGGGTGCGGCGGGCCGGTGTCCTGTTGGTCACCAGCGACCGTGGCCTGGCCGGCGGTTACAGCTCCAACGCGATCAGGATGGCGGAGTCGCTGATCGCGCGGCTCAAGGCGGACGGCAAGGAGCCGGTGCTCTACGTCATCGGGCGTAAGGGCGTCGGGTTCTACCGGTTCCGTGACCGGCCGATCGAGGCGAACTGGACCGGCTTCAGCGAGCAGCCGTCGTTCGAGGACGCCCGTACCGTTGGTGAGACGCTGATCAAGGCGTTCACCGCCGGTGCGGACGACGTCGACGGCGGTGCCGGAGCGGACGGGGTGGTCGGGGTCGACGAGTTGCACATCGTCTACACCGAGTTCCACTCGCTCATGACGCAGAACCCGGTCACCAAGGTCATCGGTCCGATGCAGGTGGAGGACCGGCCGCGCTCCGAGGGGTTGCTGCCGGCGTACGAGTTCGAGCCGGAGGCGGAGGCGCTGCTCGACGCGCTCCTGCCGAGGTACATCAACACGCGGATCTACGCGGCGTTGATCGAGTCGGCGGCGAGTGAGTCGGCGTCGCGTCGGCGGGCGATGAAGAGCGCCACCGACAATGCCGAAGAGATGATCGAGAAGTACACGCGCGAGATGAACTCGGCTCGCCAGGCCGGGATCACCCAGGAGATCAGCGAGATCGTCGGCGGCGCCAACGCGCTGGCCGCGTCGGGAAGTGAAGTGTGATGACTGCACCAGTAGAGACCAAGACGGCCACGGGTCGCGTGGTCCGGGTCATCGGCCCGGTCGTCGACGCCGAGTTCCCGCGCGACGCCATGCCGGCCCTGTTCAACGCCCTCCACGTGAAGGTGAATCTGTCCGGCGGTGAGAAGACGCTGACCCTGGAGGTTGCCCAGCACCTGGGTGACAACCTGGTCCGTGCCATCTCGATGCAGCCGACCGACGGTCTGGTCCGCGGCGCCGAGGTGCGTGACCTCGGCGAGCCGATCACGGTGCCGGTGGGCGACGCGGTCAAGGGCCGCGTGTTCAACGCGATCGGCGAGGTGCTCAACCTCAAAGAGGGCGAGACGTTCGAGGCCGACGACCGGTGGGGCATCCACCGCAAGGCCCCGGCCTTCGCGGACCTGGAGCCGAAGACCGAGATGCTGGAGACCGGCATCAAGGTCATCGACCTGCTCGCCCCGTACGTCAAGGGCGGCAAGATCGGCCTGTTCGGCGGCGCGGGCGTGGGCAAGACGGTGCTCATCCAGGAGATGATCACCCGGGTTGCCCGCAACTTCGGTGGTACCTCGGTCTTCGCCGGCGTGGGTGAGCGCACCCGTGAGGGCAACGACCTCATCGCCGAGATGACCGAGTCCGGCGTCATCGACAAGACCGCGCTGGTCTACGGCCAGATGGACGAGCCGCCGGGCACCCGGCTGCGGGTGGCGCTCTCCGCGCTGACCATGGCCGAGTACTTCCGGGACGTGAAGAAGCAGGAGGTGCTGCTCTTCATCGACAACATCTTCCGCTTCACGCAGGCCGGTTCGGAGGTGTCCACCCTGCTCGGCCGTATGCCGAGCGCCGTGGGTTACCAGCCGACCCTGGCCGACGAGATGGGCGAGCTCCAGGAGCGGATCACCTCCGTCCGGGGCCAGGCCATCACCTCCATGCAGGCGATCTACGTGCCGGCGGACGACTACACCGACCCCGCCCCGGCCACCACGTTCGCCCACCTGGACGCGACCACCAACTTGGAGCGGTCGATCTCCGACAAGGGCATCTACCCGGCCGTGGACCCGCTGGCGTCCTCGTCCCGGATCCTCGCCCCGGAGTTCGTCGGCAACGAGCACTTCCAGGTTGCCACCGAGGTGAAGCGGATCCTGCAGCGTTACCGCGACCTGCAGGACATCATCGCCATCCTCGGCATTGAGGAGCTCTCCGAGGAAGACAAGATCACCGTGCAGCGCGCGCGGCGGATCGAGCGCTTCCTCTCGCAGAACACCTACGCGGCGGAGCAGTTCACCGGCGTGCCGGGCTCGACGGTCCCGATCAAGGAGACCATCGAGGCGTTCCGCAAGATCAGCGACGGTGAGTACGATCACTTCCCCGAGCAGGCGTTCTTCATGTGCGGCGGTCTCGAGGACCTGGAGCGCAAGGCTGAGGAGCTGATGAAGAGCTGACCCAGCTCTCATCCGACCAGTAGCAAAAAGACTGCCCCGGCAATGCCGGGGCAGTCTTTTGTTCATGTTCGCGTCCTACCATCGTCGCGGTCCGTTACTCGTGGTCGTCACTCCGGAGGGTCCCGAGCTACGGTTCGTTCCGCGCTCACGTGAACGAGCGTTGATCTTTGCAACCTTTCGACGACGTGCGCCCGTCTTCCTCGTCGTGGGCGTAACGAACGGAGCTGCTCGTGGGTAAGGCCGGCAAGAGTGGCCGCAAGCCGTCCATCTGGCGAGGTGTGCCGCGGTGGGCCAGGATCTGCACGGTCTTCGGCACCGTGCTGACCGTGCTCAGCGGCGCGGTCCTGGTCGGCACCGAGGTGCTCATGGCCCGCTACGAGGGGTCCGTCGGCAAGGCTGACCTCTTCGGCGACCAGGCGGCGGGTGCCCAGGCGAAGAAGAGCGACATCAAGGGTCCGCTCAACATCCTGCTCGTCGGCATCGACCCGCGTACGCCGACGGCCGCGCCACTGGCCGACTCGATCATGGTGCTGCACGTGCCGGCCTCGATGGACCGGGCCTACCTCTTCTCGCTGCCACGTGACCTCTACGTGGACATCCCGGCGTTCAAGAAGGCCGACTTCCCGGGCGAGACCACGAAGATCAACGCCGCGATGTCGTTCGGCAGCAAGGTGCCGGGGGCCAACCCCGACGCGGCACGGGGCTTCGAGCTGCTCGCCACCACAGTGCAGAAGGTGACCGGCATCAAGCGCTTCGACGCTGGCGCGATCATCAACTTCACCGGTTTCCAGAAGATCGTCGACGCCATGGGCGGTGTCGACATGTACATCGAGCGCGACGTGAAGTCCGAGCACAAGCAGCCGGACGGCACGCCGCGGCCGGGCAACACCCGTGGTGAGGGCTACGTCGGCCCGCAGGCGCTCTACAAGAAGGGCAACAGGCACCTGAGTGGGTGGCAGGCGCTGGACTACGTCCGGCAGCGCTACCCGAAGAACGGTGTTCCGGATTCCGACTACGGCCGGCAGCGCCACCAGCAGCAGTTCGTCAAGGCCATGGTCGGCCAGGCGTTCAGCGCCGACGTGGTCTCCAACCCGATCAAGCTGGACAAGGTGCTCCGCGCCGCCGGCCAGTCGTTGATCTTCAACGGTCGAGGCAACAGCGTGGTCGACTTCGGGCTCGCCCTGAAGGACATCCGCCCGAACACCATCGAGATGATCAAGCTGCCCGGTGGCGGGGTCTTCGAGGGCAAGAAGTACCTGGGCGAGCAGTTCCAGGAAGGTGTTCCGGACTTCTTCACCGCTCTGCACAACGAGCAACTCGACCCGTTCCTGCTGGAGCACCCGGAATTCGTCAACAAGGCCAAGTAGTCAGGCCGGCGTTGTCCCCACCCGCGTTGGGCGCGCCGCATCGTCAGGCTAGACTTTCGGCAATCCGTAGCCGCAGCAAGGAGACAGCGTGGCACAGCAGCTTCACGTCGAGCTCGTCGCCGTCGAGGAGAAGGTCTGGTCCGGTGACGCCGAGATGGTCGTCGCCCGGACGACCGAAGGCGAGCTCGGTGTCCTGCCGGGGCACGCGCCGCTGCTCGGCCAGCTCGCCGAGCCCGGCCAGGTACGCATCAAGCTCGCCGGCGGCGAGCAGGTCGCCTACGAGGTGGCCGGCGGCTTCCTTTCGGTCAGCGCCGACGGCGTCACCGTACTGGCCGAGAGCGCAACCCCGGTCTCCGCGCAGAGCCGCTGAGCCACACCGGGGATGGAGATCGTCGAAGGATTCGGAATCGGCGTTGTCGTCATCCTCGGCGCGCTTCTGATCCTCTTCGTCCGGCGAGCTCTGGTCACCCGCAGTGGTGGCATCATCCGGCTCAGCGTCCGGGTCTCCACCATGCTCGACGGCCGTGGCTGGTCGCCCGGCTTCGGCCGGTTCGCCGGTGACGAGCTGCGCTGGTACCGGATGTTCAGCTTCGCGATCCGGCCCAAGCGGGTGCTCTCCCGCAAGGGGCTGGCCGTGGAGCGCCGCCGGTTGCCGGAAGGTCAGGAACGGTTCTCCATGCCGGCCGACTGGGTGATCCTCCGCTGTACCAGTAACCACGCACCGGTGGAGATCGCCATGGCGCGATCGACGGTGACCGGTTTTCTCTCCTGGCTCGAGGCCGCCCCTCCGGGGGCGGTCTCGCCGCGTATGGCCTCCCAGGACTGGCCGGCTGCCTGATCGGCTCTTCTCTGGTCGCTCGTGTGGTTTCCGGGGGAGCCCGCCCGGCTCCGGGCGGTCAGGCTTGATCCCTGCGCCGGGCGGGCTCCCCCGGAAACCCTTCGTCGGGCACTGTGCGCCGGTCCGGGGCGGTTTTCTCATGTGCCGTTACCGATGCAGCTGAGTCCTGCCTTCCCGGTGGTCCAGGTGCCGCAAGATCACGTCGTCGGGTCGATCTAGGCGCTGGTCAGGTCGGCTCGCCGAGGAGTCGGCCCTGGCTACGCGTGGTGGCGGGCAGAGTGGGAACCCAGACCTCGACGTGGTGCGGAGCGCCGACGTTCAGCGCTTGCCGCCCGGCACCCATAGCACGTCTCCTGCCGGATTTGCCGTTCTTGACAGGATAAAGAGCAGATCGGAGAGCCGGTTGAGATACTTTGCCGGGAGCGTGCTGGTTCGTTCCGGATCGTGGCTGACCAGCGCCCACGCTGCCCGTTCGGCACGCCGGGCGACGGTCCGTGCCACGTGCAGCAGCGCCGCGCCTGCGGTGCCGCCGGGGAGGATGAAGGAGTCGAGCTTGCTCAGGCGTGCGTTGTACTCGTCGCACCAGCCCTCCAGGCGCTCGACGTACTCCTCGGTCACCCGCAGCGGCGGGTACTTCGGCTCCGGCTCGACCGGGGTGGACAGGTCGGCGCCGACGTCGAACAGGTCGTTCTGCACCGACCCCAGCACGCCGCGAAGCTCCTCGTCGAGGTTTCCCAGCGCGAGGGCGACGCCGATCGCCGCGTTGCACTCGTCGACATCCGCGTACGCGGCGATCCGTGGATCGGTCTTCGGCACCTGCTCGTTGTTGCTCAGCCTGGTCATGCCGGCGTCGCCGGCCTTGGTGTAGATGCGCGTGAGGTGGACGGCCATGACGCACAGCCTACGGATTCCCGACCTGACGATCCCGGCGCGGCCGGACAGCACCGCCGGCTGGCCGGTGGTGGTGGGTCCCGGCGACGCCGGCGATTCGGCGGTCAACGATGTCGACGTCATCCGGGTACGCGGTGACGCCCGACTGTCCGGCACCGTGCACGTGGTCGGTGCCAAGAACTCGGCGTTGAAGCTGATGGCCGCCGCGCTGCTCGCGCCGGGCCGCAGTGTGATCACCAACGTCCCCCGGATCACCGACATCGCGATCATGGGAGAGGTGCTGCGTCGGCTGGGCTGCGACGTCCAGTTCGACGCGGACGACCCGGTCGACCCGATGGTCGCCCGTGGCGGCGTGGCCCGGTCCCGGTCGGTGACGATCGACGTACCCGAGCAGCCGGGCGCGGAGGCCGACTACGACCTGGTTCGACGGTTGCGCGCGTCGATCTGCGTGCTCGGCCCGTTGCTGGCCCGTCGGGGGTACGTGCGGGTGGCCCATCCCGGCGGCGACGCGATCGGGTCGCGGGGGTTGGACATGCACATCTCCGGGCTGACCCGGATGGGCGCGGAGATCTCCGGTGAGCACGGGTTCGTCATCGCCTCCGCCCCGCACGGGCTGCGTGGCGCGGACATCGTGCTGGATTTCCCCAGCGTCGGCGCCACCGAGAATTTGGTGATGGCGGCGGTGCTGGCCCAGGGCACCACGATGATCGACAACGCTGCCCGGGAGCCGGAGATCGTCGACATCTGCACGATGCTCAACCAGATGGGCGCGCGCATCGTCGGCGCGGGCACGTCGACGTTGCGCATCACCGGGGTGCCCGGTCTGCGTCCGGTGCGTCACGCCACGGTGGGGGACCGGATCGTCGCCGGCACCTGGGCGTTCGGCGCTGCGATGACCCGGGGCGACGTGACGGTGACCGGGCTGGACCCGGCCTTCCTGGAGGTCGCCCTGGACAAGGTGGTGGCCGCCGGCGGGCTGGTGGAGACCCGGGGAGGCGGCTTCCGCGTACGGATGGACGAGCGGCCCCGGGCGGTGGACGTGGTGACGCTGCCGTACCCCGGCTTCGCCACCGATCTGCTGCCGATGGCGATCGGGCTGGCGGCCGTCAGCGACGGCGCCTCCCTGATCACCGAGAACATCTTCGACGGCCGGTTCATGTTCGCCAACGAGATGATGCGGCTCGGCGCGGACATCAAGACCGACGGGCATCACGCGGTGGTCCGGGGCCGGGACCGGCTCTCCGGTGCCCCGGTGCGGGCCACCGACATCCGGGCCGGAGCAGGGTTGATCATCGCCGGACTCTGCGCGGAGGGGGTCACCGAGGTCTCCCACGTGCACCATGTCGACCGGGGCTACCCGGACTTCGTGGCCGACCTGCGTGCGCTCGGGGTGGCGGTCGAGCGGGGCACCACGCCGGAGGAGCCGGCACTGGAGATCTGAGGCCCCACAACCCGGCCCGACCGCCACTTAGCCATCGTTCAGGCTCGCCGACTAGGGTGCAGGCAGGCACTCAATCGCAGCGAGGGAGAAGCAGATGGCGGGTCGACTCGCGGTCGTCGGGGCCGGGCTGATGGGTTCCGGCATCGCCCAGGTGGCGGCGCAGGCGGGCTGGCAGGTGACGCTGCGCGACCTGGACGACGCGGCCACCACCCGGGGTCTCGGCGGTATTCGGAAGTCACTGGGGAAGTTCGCCGAGAAGGGCAAGATCGAGGCGTCCGAGGTCGAGGCGACGCTGGCTCGGATCACCCCGACCACCGACCTGGAGGCGGCGGCGGACGCGGACATCGTGGTCGAGGCGGTCTTCGAGCGGCTGGAGATCAAGCACGAGGTGTTCCGCGCCCTGGACAAGATCTGCAAGTCGGACGCGGTGCTCGCCACCAACACCTCGGCGATCCCGGTCACCCAGATCGCCGCGGTGACCGAGCGGCCCGAGGCGGTGGTCGGCACCCACTTCTTCTCCCCGGTGCCGATGATGCAGCTCTGCGAGCTGGTGCGCGGTTACAAGACCAGCGACGCCACGCTGGACACCGCGCGGGCCTTCGCCGAGGAGATCGGTAAGACGGTAGTCGTGGTCAACCGGGACATCGCCGGTTTCGTCACCACCCGGCTGATCTCCGCCCTGGTGATGGAGGCGGTCAAGCTGGTCGAGTCCGGGGTGGTGTCCGCGGAGGACCTGGACACCGCCTGCCGGCTGGGCTTCGGGCACGCGATGGGCCCGCTGGCCACCACCGACCTGACCGGCGTGGACGTGCTGCTGCACGCCTCGAAGAACATCTACACCGACACCGCCGACGAGAAGTTCTTCCCGCCGGAGCTGCTCCAGCGCATGGTCACCGCCGGTGACCTGGGCCGCAAGACCGGTAAGGGCTTCTACACGTACTGAGCTGTGGCAGCCGGGGCGGTCGCCCGCCCCGGCTGGCCGGTCAGCCGTCGCGCTTGGTGGTCCAGCGGAAGGTGGTCAGGCAGAGCACCACACCGATCACGCACCACAGGGCCAGCACCACCGCCACCCGGCCCAGCTCGAACGAGCCGCCCGGCTCCTGGGCGCCGAAGCTCTCCGGCAGGAACACCGACCGCAGCCCCTGGCACATCCACTTGAGCGGGAACACCGCCGCCACCTGCTGCATCCAGGTCGGCAGGTCGGTGAAGACGAAGAACACACCGGAGATGAACTGGAGCACCAGGGCCACCGGGGTGACCACCGCCGAGCCGCTGCGGGCGGTGCGGGCCAGCGACGAGATCGCGATGCCGCACAGGGTGCACGCGGTCACCCCGAGCACGGCGACCCAGCCGAAGGTGAACCATTTCGCGGCGGTGCCCGGCAGGTCGAGGTCGAACAGGGCCACCGCGACGGCCAGCAGCAGCACCGTCTCGGCGATCCCGATCGCCACCACCATGATCACTTTGCCGGCGAACCAGACCCACTTCGGCATCGGCGTGCCCCGGTAGCGCTTGAGCACGCCCCGGTCCCGCTCGATCGGGATCCAGATGCCGAGGTTCTGGAAGCTCACCGTCATCAGGCCGGTCGCGATCATGCCGGTGATGAAGTACTGGGTGAACTTGACCCCGCCGCCGATCGTGCCGTCGAAGATCGACGCGAAGATCAGGATCATGATGATGGGGAAGCCCATCGTGAAGACCACCGACTCCCGGCTGCGCAGGAACTGGGTGATCTCCAGTCGGCCCTGGCGCAGGGCGAGCGCGCCGGCACCCGGCCGCCGGCCGCGAGTCGCGGTGACCGGCGTCGCCGGCTTCGTCGTGGTCGTCATCGCGCGTGTCCGGTCATGGTGAGGTAGACGTCCTCCAGGGTCGGCCGGGTCACCGTGAGCCCGGGGACCTCGCCGCCGTAGCGCGCGGCGAGGTCGGCCACGAAGGCCGTCGGCGTCGCGCTCTGCGCGCTTTCCAGCGTCCCTTCCGCGGTACGCCAGGAGACCGTCGCGAGGGCCTCCTGCCGATTGCCCAGCCGGTTGGGCGCGGCGACCTCGACCAGCCGGCCGCCGGCGATCACGCCGACCCGGTCAGCGAGGGCCTCGGCCTCGTCCAGGTAATGGGTGGTGAGCACGATGGTGGTGCCCGCCGCGGCGAGATCGCGGATCAGCTCCCAGAACTCGCGGCGGGCCTCCGGGTCGAAACCGGTGGCCGGCTCGTCGAGGAAGAGCAGCTCGGGGCGGCCGATGATGCCCAGGGCCACGTCCAGGCGGCGCTTCTGCCCGCCGGAGAGGGTGTGCGTCCGGGCCTTCGCCTTGTCGGCCAGCCCGACCCGCTCGATCACCTTGTCCGGGTCGTCCGCGTCGGGGTAGAAGCCGGAGAAGTGCCGGATCACCTCGGCCACGGTCAGCTCGTCGAACTCGCCGGTGCCCTGGAGCACGATGCCGACCCGGGAGCGCCAGCCGGCGTCGGGGTTGGCCGGGTCCGCGCCGAGCACGGAGACCTCGCCGGCGTCCCGGCGGCGGTAACCCTCCAGGATCTCCACGGTGGTGGTCTTGCCGGCGCCGTTCGGGCCGAGCAACGCGAACACCTCGCCGCGGTGGACGTCCAGATCCACGCCCGCCACCGCCACGTTGTCGCCGTACGCCTTGCGCAGCCCTCGGACGGAGATGGCCAGCTCGTCATCCATGCCGTCCAGTGTGCGTCCTGGCCTGGGTCGGGTGGTGCCCGGGGTGTGGCGGTCCACGCCACTGCGGGCGATTGCCACCCGGACGTCCCCGACATGGACCTGTGTGGTTTTCCACAGCTCCTTTTACTGAACGGTAACTTAGACTCCGGCCATGGATGAGACGGCATTCCCGGGGCGACTGCCCGAGCGGGACCGCCCGTGGGTGATGCGCACCTACGCCGGCCACTCGTCGGCCGCTGCGACCAACGCCCTCTTTCGCCGCAACCTGGCGAAGGGGCAGACCGGCCTGTCGGTCGCCTTCGACCTGCCTACCCAGACCGGGTACGACCCGGACCACGAACTCGCCTCCGGTGAGGTCGGGCGGGTCGGCGTGCCGGTGGCCCACCTCGGTGACATGCGGGCGCTCTTCGACGGTCTCCCGCTCGCCGACACGAACACCTCGATGACCATCAACGCGCCGGCGATGTGGCTGCTCGCCCTGTACGGCACCGTCGGGCTGGAGCAGGGCGCCGACCTGACCCGCTGCGCCGGCACCACCCAGAACGACATCATCAAGGAGTACCTGTCCCGGGGTACCTACATCTTTCCGCCGGCGGCGTCGTTGCGGCTCACCGCCGACGTGGTGGCGTACACGCTGCGCGAGATGCCCCGGTGGAACCCGGTCAACATCTGCTCGTACCACCTCCAGGAGGCCGGCGCCACGCCCGTGCAGGAGGTCGGCTTCGCGCTGGCCACCGCTGTCGCCGTGCTCGACGCGGTCCGTGACTCCGGCCAGGTGCCGGCCGAGCGGATGGGCGACGTGGTCCAGCGGATCTCGTTCTTCGTCAACGCCGGGGTGCGCTTCGTCGAGGAGATCGCCAAGATGCGCGCGTTCGGCGTGCTCTGGGACGAGATCACCCGGGACCGGTACGGGGTCACCGACGCCAGACAACGGCGGTTCCGCTACGGCGTGCAGGTCAACTCGCTCGGCCTCACCGAGGCGCAGCCGGAGAACAACATCCAGCGCATCGTGCTGGAGATGCTCGGCGTGACGATGTCCCGCGACGCCCGGGCCCGCGCGGTCCAACTGCCCGCCTGGAACGAGGCGCTCGGCCTGCCCCGCCCGTGGGACCAGCAGTGGTCGCTGCGGATGCAGCAGGTCCTGGCGTACGAATCGGATCTGCTCGAATATCCCGACCTTTTCGCCGGCTCGCACGTGATGACCGCACTGGTCGACGAGGTCGTCACCGGGGCGCGGGTCGAGCTGGACAAGGTGCTGGAGCTGGGCGGCGTCGTCGCCGCCGTGGAGACCGGCCACCTCAAGAGCGCGCTTGTCGCGTCGCTGGCCGAGCGCCGTCGGCGGATGGAGTCCGGTGCCGACGTGGTGGTCGGGGTCAACCGGTACACCGAGACGGAACCCTCCCCGCTGACCGCCGCCGGCGCAGGCGCCGTCGAGCAGGTCGATTCCGCGGTCGAGGCGGCCGCCGTGGACGGCGTACGCCGATGGCGGGCCGACCGGGACGCGACCGTCGTCGACGCGGCGTTGGCCCGGCTGCGCGCGGACGCCGCGACCACCACCAACCTGATGCCGGCCACCCTGGAGTGCGTGCGGGCCGGGGTGACCACCGGCGAGTGGGCCGGCGCGCTGCGCCAGGTGTTCGGCGAGTACCGGGCGCCGACCGGCCTGGCCGGTGCCACCGGCGGCGGTGGGGAGCCGGGCCTCGTGGCGGTCCGAGAGCGGGTCACCGCCACCGCGCGGGAGCTGGGCAGCGGCCGGCTGCGGCTGCTGGTCGGCAAACCCGGCCTGGACGGGCACTCCAACGGCGCGGAGCAGATCGCGGTACGCGCCCGCGACGCCGGCTTCGAGGTCGTCTACCAGGGCATCCGGTTGACCGCGGGGCAGATCGTCGCCGCCGCCGTCGAGGAGGATGTCGACCTGGTCGGGCTCTCCGTGCTCTCCGGGTCGCACCTGGCCGCCGTGCCCGCGGTGCTCGACGGGCTGCGCGCCGCCGGCCGGCCGGACCTGCCGGTGGTGGTGGGCGGCATCATCCCGGCCAGTGACGCGGACACCCTCCGGGCGGCCGGGGTCGCCCGGGTCTTCACCCCGAAGGACTTCGCCCTCACCGGCATCATCGACGACCTGGTGACGGTCATCCGTCACGCCAACGACCTGCCCTGATCGGGCGTCGTCGCCGGGCCGTGCGACAGCCTGCTCGCGTGGGCCCTCCCAGCCCGACCCGCCGCCGGCAGGTCAGCGCCGTGGTTGGTCAGCGGCCGGCGTAGGTCATGCAGTCGGCCATGTCGTTGTCCGGACCGACCCTGATCGACGCCGCGTGGCACTCCAGCTGCTCGTTGTGCCGGCAGTCGGCGCGCTGGCAGGCGCCCACCTGCGCGATCAGGCTCTCCACGCCGCCGCGCACGGGCGACTCGACGAAGGTGTGGCAGTGGGCGTGATCCATGCTGCCGATGGTGATCGCGAAGGCGTGGCAGTCACCCGACTGGTTGTACGCGCACGCGGCGACCACACATTCCTGGACTCGGGGCATCTCCAACGCTGCGGTCATGCCGACCTCCTCTAGGTTCTTGCCCCGATCCTAGGCTTTTGTCGACCCGTGCAACCCCGGTATGGCGGGCCGCCGATCCGCCGCCCAGCGTGATCGACTCGGGTTTCAGGAACGCGGGGTCTCCCGCTGCGGGGGATGGCCCGGTTTCCAGGAACCCGAGTCGATCAAGCGTCAGACGCGGAAGCCGGCGGCGCGGGCGGCCTCTCGTTCGCGGCGTCGTTCGGATCGACGACGGAAGAACCAGAAGGTGAAGAACGCCAGGCCGACCAGGACGACGAGCACCAGCACCGGCAGGATGATCGCCACCAGGGAGACCACCACGCTGGTGGCGTCCTCGGCGGTGCTGGCGACCGGGGCGCCGATCCCGGCGGTGGTCGCGTTGATCACCGGGCGGGCCGCGGACTTGAGCAGGTGCACGCCCAACGCCAGCAGTACGCCGGTGGCGACCGGCACCCACTGGTGGGACGAGAAGAAGCTCCCCGGGTCGCTGACCGTCACCGTCTCCGACGAGGAGCCGGCGCCGAAGGCCAGGCCACCGGCGGTGGGTCGGACCACTGTCTGCACCACGTCGTTGATGTGGTCGACCACTGGCACCTTGTCCGCGACCATCTCCACGGCGAGCAGCACGGCCATGATGGCGATGACCCAGCCGTTGCCGAGCCAGGTCCAGCCGCTGGGCAGGTCGATCAGGTCGGTGTAACGGCCGAGTAGACCGAGGATGAGCAGGGGTATGTAGGCGTTCAGCCCCGCCGAGGCGGCGAGACCGGTGCCGGTGAGGACTTCGAACACGGTCTCAGCATCGCATCGACGCGCCAGTGCCGCTCGCTGGCGACCGGGGGGTGCTCGGCTACCCTCGTCGGGTGCGGTTGGTCATTGCGAAGTGCTCGGTGGACTATGTCGGACGGCTCTCGGCTCACCTGCCGCTGGCCACCCGGTTGCTGATGGTGAAGGCGGACGGGTCGGTGTCCATTCACGCCGACGACCGTGCGTACAAGCCGTTGAACTGGATGAGCCCGCCGTGTCGGTTGGAGGAGGCCCCCGGTGTGTGGCGGGTCGTCAACAAGGCTGGCGAGGAACTGCGGATCACCCTGGAGGAGATCTTCCAGGACACCTCGTACGAGCTGGGTGTGGATCCGGGCCTGCGCAAGGACGGGGTGGAGGCGCACCTGCAGGAGTTGCTGGCCGCCAACCCGGGTGCCCTGGGTGAGGGGTTCACGCTGGTCCGCCGCGAGTACATGACGGCCATCGGCCCGGTCGACCTGCTGTGCCGGGATGCCAACTCGGGCTCGGTCGCCGTCGAGGTCAAGCGGCGCGGCGACATCGACGGGGTGGAGCAGTTGACCCGTTATCTCGAGCTGATGAACCGTGACCCGCTGCTCAGCCCCGTCGTCGGGGTCTTCGCCGCCCAGGAGATCAAGCCGCAGGCCCGGGTGCTCGCCACCGACCGGGGCATCCGGTGTGTGGTCGTGGACTACGACAGGCTGCGCGGCATCGTGAAGGACGAGCTGACCCTCTTCTGAGCGGCGACCTACCCGTTGCGCACCGCGATCAGTGACTTCGGCAGACCGAACACCCTCTCCACCAGCATGGTCGAGTCGGGGAAGTAGTGGCGCATCTGCGAGCGGTCCAACAACTCGGTCCAGAGCACCTGGTGGATGGCGGCGTCGTGGCTGCGGGTCGGCTTGTGCCCCAACGGCCAGCGTCGGGCGAACGCGGTGCGCAGTCGTACCGGCAGGAACTGCATGCCGGGCGCGATCCAGTGTGGCTCG
The DNA here is from genome assembly GCF_044455385.1 of Micromonospora sp. NPDC051227. Taxonomy (NCBI): domain Bacteria; kingdom Bacillati; phylum Actinomycetota; class Actinomycetes; order Micromonosporales; family Micromonosporaceae; genus Micromonospora; species Micromonospora sp. NPDC051227. The sequence goes on along the minus strand of NZ_JBITET010000007.1, from coordinate 120,675 downwards.
ATGGGGAAGTAGCGGTAGGGCGTCTGCACCCAGTGCCGGTCGGCCAGTGAGCGGGCGGCGGCGGCGAAGCGAATTCGGCGTTCGTGCCCGCCCACATGCTCCAGCACCGAGTTCGAGAAGACCAGGTCGTAGCTGCCCTTGGTGAGGTGCGGGGGCAGGTCGCAGGCGTCGGCCCGCTCGACGTGGGCCCATTCCGGAACGACGGCGGGCGGCTGCTCCAGGTTGACGACTGTCACTCGGGCCGGTCGGACGGTGGCGCGGTGCCAGGTGCCGAGCCGACCACCGAGGTCGACCACGTGCATGTCGCCGATGTTGGGAAAGGTGCGCGCCAGCCAGTCCGAACGGTGCCGACGCCGTCGGGCGCTCCACGACTGGTCACTGTCGACAAGGCGGTAGCGCAATCGATTGGGGCCCATTTAACGCAATGTACCGCCGTGACCACGGCGTATAAACATGTGGATACACCGATCCTCGTTGATGATCGGTTATCCGACACTTACCTCCCGTACATGACCTTGATGGCCTTGACGAGTCGGGCCACGTCGGCCGGGGTGCGCTCAAAGGTCATCGACGGCAGCAGCGACCGGGCACGACGTCGGGTGATCGCCTTGGCCCGACCGAACTCACGCAGGCCGTCCTCCCCGTGGATCCGCCCGAAGCCGGAGTCGCCCACACCGCCGAACGGCAGGGTGGACATGCCGGCGAAGGTCAGCGTGGAGTTGATCGACGCCATCCCGGAGCGCAGTCGCCGGGCGGTGGCCACCGCACGCCGCCGGCCGAAGACCGAACCCCCGAGACCGTACGAAAGGGCGTTGGCGCGGGTGACAGCCTCGTCGACGTCGCGGACCCGGCTGATGGTCAGCGTGGGACCGAAGGTCTCCTCGCGGACCGCAGCCGACTCCTCCGGTACGTCCACCAGCACTGTGGGGTGGACGTACGGCGGCTGTACGGCGCTCGGGCCGCCGAGCACGGCGCGCCCGCCGGACGTGATCGCGGCGTCGATGTGCCGGCGGATGACCTCGATCTGCTTGGGCATGGTGATCGGGCCGATGTCGGTGCCCTCCGGCCCGACCGTCAGCCGACCGGCGCGGGCCACCACCTTGTCGACGAAGGCGTCGAAGACGGCGTCGACCGCGTACACCCGCTCGATGCCGATGCAGGTCTGGCCGGCGTTGGTCATGCCGCCCCAGACGCACGCCTCGGCGGCCGCGTCCAGGTCGGCGTCGCTGTCGACGATCATGGCGTCCTTGCCGCCGCCCTCGATGAGCACCGGGGTCAGCGTCTCGGCGCAGGCGGCCATCACCTTCCGGGCGGTGGCGGTGGAGCCGGTGAAGGCCAGCTTGTCGACGCCGGAGCGGCACAGCGCCGCGCCCACGTCGCCCAGCCCGTGCACGGCGGTGAAGACCGGCTGCTCGGGCACCACCTCGGCGAAGCTGTCCACCAGCCACTGCCCGACGGCGGGCGTGTACTCGCTCGGCTTGAGCACCACGGCGTTGCCGGCGGCGAGGGCGTACGCGGCGGAGCCGATCGGCGTGAAGACCGGATAGTTCCACGGCCCGATCACGCCGACCACCCCGTGCGGCTGGTATTCGAGGTGCCCGGAGAACTCGGCGAGGATGAGCCGGGACCGCACCCGGCGCGGACCGAGCACGCGGCCGGCGTTGCGGGCGGCCCAGTCGATGTGCTCGATCGCGGTGACGATCTCGACGATCGCGTCGGCGATCGGCTTCCCGCCCTCGACGTGAACCAACTCGGCCAACTGCTCGATGCGCTTGGCGAGCAGGGCACGCCACCGCAGCATCCGCTGGCGGCGGCCGGTGAAGCCGAGACCGGCCCACCACTCACCGGCGGCGCGGGCGCTGTCGACGGCCTGCCGCACGTCGGCGTCGGTGGCGACCGGGAGGCGACCGGCCTCGGCGCCGGTCGCCGGGCTGGTGGAGACCAGTTGGCCCGCGTCGATGACCGGAACGCCCGGGATATGCACTGCCGTCATGGCGGAAGTCTAGACCTGAGGATTACTCACCGGTAGGGTCCCCGATTCGGGGCCCGGGGACCGGCGTCGCACCAACCCGACCGATCGTTGATCAGTGCAGGTCAGGGCGTTGGTGACGAATGCGGCCCGCCCGAACCGTCGAACGGCAGGTGGCCGGGAGGTGACGAGAGGCTGACCGGCCGGTCGGTATTGACGACTACCGTCTGATGGCAAGCTGACGCGCGGAGTGACGGTGTGGGGTGGAGGGCTGACTGTCCATGGAGGAACATCCGGAACTGATGCCGCTGTTGACGGTCGCGGGTGGACCGATGCGCGGTGCGAGCTTTCGCATGCGAGCCGAGATACAGGTGATCGGCCGAGCGCCGACCGGTCAGGTGGTCATCAACGACCCACACCTGAGCCGTCGCCACGCCGAGGTGTGGCTGGCCCCGGAGGGCCCGTCCCTGCGCGACCTGGGCTCCACCAACGGCACCTGGCTCAACGACCGGCGGATCACCGAGGTGGAACGACTCTCCGACGGCGACGTGATCCGGCTTGGCCGCACCGAACTGCGCCTGTTCGACCCCGGGGTGGCGCTCACCGACCCGGTGGGGCTCAGCTTCGGCCCGTCCAGGCGCGACGTCCGACCGACGCTGCCGCTGCCGCTGGCCGCGCCACCCGGCTCGCGTCGCTGATCGCCTGGCGGCCGGCCACACCGGGCAGCTCGGTTAGGTGGCGGTCCGACACCTGGACCGGCGGGGACACCCGTGGCACCATGCCGCGGATGGAGACCGAGCAGCGGACCGTGACGGCGAACGGCATCACCCAGGCGGTACGGGTGGCCGGCCCGCCGGACGGCACACCGGTGTTGCTGATCCACGGCAACTGCTCGTCCGCGCTGTTCTGGGAGCCGCTGGTCCGCCGTCTGCCACCGACGCTGCGGGTGGTCGCCCCCGACCTGCGGGGGTACGGCGACTCCGCGACCGCCCCGGTGGACGCCACCCGGGGCCTGCGGGACTTCGCCGACGACGTGGCCGCCCTGCTGGACGACCCGACGCTCTTCGACGCCGACGCTTGCCCGGTGGTGGTCGGGCACTCCCTCGGCGGCGGGGTGGCGATGCGCCTGCTGGTCGACCACCCGCACCGGGTGGGGGCGTTGCTGCTCGCCGCACCGGTCTCCCCGTACGGTTTCGGCGGCACCCGCGACCTGATCGGCACGCCAACCACAGCCGACTTCGCAGGCACCGGCGCCGGCACGGCGAACCCGGACTTCGTCGCCCGCCTCGCGGCCGGCGACCGGAGCACGGACGCGCCGGCCAGCCCCCGCGCCGTGCTGCGAGCCACCTATGTGGCCGATCCCGCCTCTCTGGTCGAGGACGAGGAACTGCTGCTGGACACCGTGCTCTCCACCGCCACCGGGGACGACAACTACCCGGGCACGGCGGTGCCGTCGGAGAACTGGCCGGGCACCGCGCCGGGGGAGCGCGGGGTGCTCAACGCGCTCGCGCCGACCTGGTTCCGGCTCGCCGACGAACTGGTGGCCGTCGCCGAGAAACCGCCCGTCACCTGGGTACGCGGAGACGTCGACGTCATCGTCTCGGACACCTCGCTCTTCGACCTGGCGTACCTGGGTTCGCTGGATCTCGTGCCCGGCTGGCCCGGCGCGGACGCCTGCCCACCGCAGCCGATGGTCGGCCAGACCCGGGCGGTGCTCGACCGGTACGCCGCGGCCGGCGGCGCGTACCACGAGGTGGTGTTGCCCGGTTGCGGGCACAGCCCGCACCTGGAGCGCCCGGCGGAGTTCGTCGCGGAGTTGTTGGCCCTGACCAGCGTGTCGGCCGGGTAGCGGCGCCGCTGGGCCGTGGGTGAAATATGCCACGGCGTCTCGACAACTCACCGTCACGTGGCAGACTCGCGCGCATAACCTTAGCGGCCGTTCAGTGGCCGTGCGGAGTCTCTGGGGAGGCCGGTCGTGGGGCGCGAGTTCAGCACCGTGGGTGTGGTGGGGCTGGGCACCATGGGTGCCGGCATCGTCGAGGTCTTCGCCCGCAACGGCATCGACGTGGTGGCCGTGGAAATCTCCGCGCCGGCGCTGGAGCGCGGCCGGGCCACCCTGAAGGGCTCCACCGACCGGGCGGTCGCCAAGGGCAAGCTCGCCGAGGCGGACCGCGACGCCCTGCACGAGCGGGTGCACTTCGCGGTCGGGCTGGACGCGCTGCACTCCGTCGACCTGGTCATCGAGGCGGTGCCCGAGCACCTGGACCTCAAGCAGCGGATCTTCGCGGAACTGGACCGGGTCTGCCGACCGGAGACGATCCTCGCCACCAACACCTCGTCGTTGAGCGTCACCGAGATCTCCGTCGCCACCAGCCGACCCAACCAGGTGATCGGCATCCACTTCTTCAACCCGGCCCCGGTGATGAAGCTGGTCGAGGTGGTCCGCACTGTCGTCACCGCACCCGAGGTGGTCGCCGACGTGGAGGCGCTCTGCGCCCGGCTCGGCAAGGTCGACGTCACCATCAACGATCGGGCCGGCTTCATCGCCAACGCGCTGCTCTTCGGCTACCTCAACCACGCGGTCGGCATGTTCGAGTCGCACTACGCGACGCGGGAGGACATCGACGCCGCCATGAAGCTCGGCTGCGGCCTGCCGATGGGCCCGCTGGCGTTGATGGACCTGATCGGCCTGGACACCGCGTACGAGATCCTGGACACCATGTACCGGCGCGGCGGGCGGGACCGCCGACACGCCCCGGTGCCGCTGCTCAAGCAGATGGTGACGGCAGGGCTGCTCGGCCGGAAGTCGGGCCGGGGCTTCTACACCTACGAACGGCCCGGCTCCCCGGTGGTCGTACCGGATGAGGCGACGCCGCTGGCCACGGACGGCGCGCTCGCCGACGGCGCGCGCGCCATCGCGAAGGTCGGCGTGGTCGGCTCCGGAACGATGGCCACCGGGATCATCGAGGTCTTCGCGAAGGCCGGCTACGAGGTCGTCTCGGTGACCCGTGGCATGGAGAAGTCCGCGAAGGTCTGCGAGGCGGTGAAGACCTCGCTGAACAAGGGCGTGGTGCGCGGCAAGCTCGCCGAGGCCGACCGGGACGCCGCCCTGGGCCGGATCAGCTGGTCCGCCACGCTCGACCATCTCGCCGACGTCGACCTGGTGGTCGAGGCCGTCGTCGAGGAGTTGAGCGTCAAGAAGGCCCTCTTCGCCAGCCTCGACGAGATCTGCAAGCCGGGCGTGGTGCTGGCCACCACCACCTCGTCGCTGCCGGTGATCGACGTGGCGATGGCCACCCAGCGGCCGGCGGACGTGGTGGGGCTGCACTTCTTCAACCCGGCCCCGGTCATGCCGTTGGTCGAGGTCGTCCGCACCATCCGCACCTCCCCGGAGGCCACCGCCACCGCCCGCGCCGTCTGCGCCGCGCTCGGCAAGACCGGTGTGGTCTGCGGCGACCGGTCCGGCTTCATCGTCAACGCGCTGCTCTTCCCGTACCTGAACGACGCGGTGAAGATGCTGGAGGCCAGCTACTCGACGGCCGACGACATCGACCACGCCATGAAGTTGGGCTGCGGCTACCCGATGGGCCCGTTCGAGCTGCTCGACGTGGTCGGGCTGGACGTCTCCCTGGCCATCCAGCGCGAGCTGTACCTGGAACTGCGCGAGCCGGGCTTCGCGCCCGCGCCGCTGCTGGAGCACCTGGTCACCGCCGGCTACCTGGGCCGCAAGACCCGCCGCGGCTTCCGCGACCACTCGCACCGCTGACCGGGTCAAACGCCGGGCGGCTCCGGCGGCGTCTGCATGGTGTGATTTTCGAGGAGTACGTCGGCAGCCGCGGCCCGGCCCTGATCCGGCTGGCGCGGCTGCTGACCGGTGACGAGCACCGGGCCGAGGATCTCACCCAGGAGGTGCTGTCCCGGGCGTACGTGCACTGGCGCAAGATCTCCCGGGCGGACCGGCCCGACGGGGTGCCCGGGGCTGCCGCCGACCCGGCGCTGGTCGGCACCGACCCGGACGTGCTGCACTTCGGCCTCGACCCGGCCCGGGCCCGCTACCTCGGCTGGGAGGTCAGCGGTGGGGGCGAGTCCCTACGGCTCAGCGTGGCGGACAAAGGAGGCGGTCCAAGCGCTGCGCTTCAACGAGGCCCGGCGTTGCGCGGCGCCGCTACGGCTGGACGCCCTCCCCGCCGGCGCGAAGGTCACCGCCTGCTCGGTCGGCGTCGCCTCGTACCCGCGTCTCATCACCGCCCACCTCACTCTTCAGCGGCCGGACCACCAGGTCATGTGGGTGCGGTACCAGTACCTGAGCACAGCGGGCACGAGCACCAGGGCGAACCGGACCGTCGGTGGTCGACCCGCGTTCCTCTCCCCGAATGGGACGACGTTGGAGCTGGTGGGCATCAAGGGGACGACAGCGGCTGTCGATTTCGGCCTGCCCCAGGGGAGCGAAGACCCGCCAAGCAGATTCACCGAGGCGGACGCGACGGTCCTGCTGGCGGGAGCGCGGATCGCCACCGATCCGATCCAACCGGACAGCTGGTAGTGATCTCAGCTGTCGGGCGGGCTGGCCACGGGGTCGTCCCGTCCGACGGAACGTACGCTTGGTGACTGTGAGCCCCCGTCGCAATCGCCCTCGCCGGGACGAGAACGCCAACCTGGACGCCGACCGGGTCCGGCAGGGCGTCGCCTCGGTGCAGCAGTGGACCGACGGTGCCTGGCAGGTACGCGGCATCGGCGCGGGCGCGTCGGTCAAGACGTACCGCTGCCCCGGTTGTGACCAGGAGATCCGACCGGGGGTGGCGCACCTGGTGGCCTGGCCGGCGGACGGCCTGGGTGACCTGACCGACCGGCGGCACTGGCACAGCGGCTGCTGGCGCGCCCGGGACCGGCGCGGCCCGGCGGTGCAGCGTGGCCGGGGCTCCCCGCGCTACTGAGCGACCGCGCCCGGGGCGCTGCCGGGTAAGGGTTTGGCGACCCGCCCGGTAGCGACCTGGGTCACCCTGTTCGTGCCTGGGCGGGCGGCGGCGGCGACTTCACGACAGACTTGGGCGGTGAGCACAGCGATCCGCGCGTCGTCGATCCTGCCCGGCCGCCGGGAGGACATCGAGCTGCACACCGCCGACGGTCTGCGGCTGGTCGGTGAGCTGGCCCTGCCGGCCGACCGACCGCCGGTGGCCACCCTGGTCTGCCTGCACCCGCTGCCCACCCACGGCGGAATGATGGACAGCCACGTGTTCCGCAAGGCAGCCTGGCGGCTGCCCGCGCTGGCCGACCTGGCGGTGCTGCGGTTCAACACCCGGGGCACCAGCAGCGTGCGCGGCACCAGCGAGGGAGCCTTCGACGGCGCGGTGGGCGAGCGGTACGACGTGGCCGCCGCCATCGAGTACGCGGAGTTCGCCGAGCTGCCCAACGTCTGGCTCGTCGGCTGGTCGTTCGGCACCGACCTGGCACTGAAGTACGGCTGCGACCCGGCGATCGCCGGGGCGATCCTGCTCTCGCCGCCGCTGCGCTTCTCCGCCCCCGAGGACCTGGCCACCTGGGCCGACTCGGGTTGGCCGCTGGTGGCGCTGGTGCCGGAGTTCGACGACTACCTGCGCCCCACTGAGGCGCGGGAGCGGTTCGCCGCCGTGCCGCAGGCCGAGGTGGTGGGGGTGCCGGGTGCCAAGCACCTGTGGGTGGGCGACGCGGAGACGGTGCTGGACGAAATCGTCCGGCGGGTCAACCCGGCCGTCGAGGTGCCGCTGCCGACAACCTGGGACGGCCCGATGGAGGCCGGCGACGTCAGCGCGTACGCCGACCGGACGGTGGCCGCCTTCGCCGACACCCCCGTCCCCGGCCCGGCCGCCGCCAAGGCGGACTGATCCACCGGCCCGCGGTCTGGCCTCCGGTCGGCGGGCTGACGCTCAGCGGCGCTCCTGGCGGGGCAGCACCACCTCGCGCAGGATCAGTTGCAGCGCGGCCACCGTGGGGATGGCGATCAGCGCGCCCACCACACCCAGCAGCGCCACCCCGAGCAGTGCGGCCAGCAGGGCGGCCACCTCGTTGACCTCCACCGAACGCCGCATCACCTTCGGGTAGATGAGGTAGTTCTCCACCTGCTGGTAGATGAGGAAGAAGACCGCGCAGGCGATACCGGTGGGCAGGTCGGCGGCGAAGCCGACCAGACTCACGATCACCGCGCCCAGGGTGGCGCCGATCTGCGGGATCAGGTCGGTCACCGCGACCACCACGGCCAGCGCGAACGGGTACGGCAGGTCGACGATCAGCGCGAAGACGAAGGTGGTCGAGCCGGCCAGCACCGCGATGCTCAGCGCGCCGACCATGTAGGCGCCAACCTTGGCCAGTATTTCGTCACCGATCAGCTGCACCCGCTGCCGCCGCGACCGGGGCACCAACGAGTAGCCCAGCGAGCGCAGCTTGTCGAAGTACGCCAGGAAGTAGATGGTAAGCACCAGCACGGTCAGCGTCCGGAACACCGTGCCGAAGATCAGTTGTGCGCCGCCCAGCACCCCGCCGAGCGCCCGTCCGACAGTCTCCGCGTTGGCAGCGCCCTGCACCCGCTCCACCACGTCGTACCGCTCCACCAGGTCATTGACCGTCGGGTTGCGGCGCAACTCGTCGAGCAGGCTCGGGATCTGGTCGATGAACTGCCCCGACTGGGTGACGATCGGTGGCACCAGCGCCACCACGCCGCCGCAGAGCAGCAGCACCACAGTCAGGGCGACCCCCGCCACCGCCAGGCCGTGCGGCACACCCCAGCGGCCCAGTCGGACCACCGCCGGGTTGAGGCCGACCGCGAGGAAGAGCGCGATCACCACCAGCACGAGGATGCCGCCGGCATTGCGAATCCCCAGATAGAGGGTGTACGCCAGCAGCACGCCCAGCGCACCGGTGAAGCCGAGCAGGAAACTGCTGCGGCGCAGTGGCCGCCCCGGTGTGCCGAACTTTCCGGGCGGGACCGCCGGCGGCTCCTCCGGGTCGACCCCCGGGACGGGGACCGGCACCGGCGGTGGTGTTTCCGCAGGCGGTGGCATATCCGCCGGCTGCGGTGTCTCCGCCGACCGGAGACCGGGGGTCACGTCCGGGTCGTCGCCGGAGGGGTCGTCGCCGGACGGGACGTGCTGCGGCACCAGGGACCTCCCGGCTCAGGCGGTGGGACGACGGGCGACGGCCACGAACGCCCGCCACGCGGCAGGCGCGAACACCAGCACCGGACCGGACGAGTCCTTGCTGTCCCGCACCCCCACCACTCCGGGCAGGTTGTCCGCCACCTCGACACACTCTCCGTTGCCGCTACGGCTGGACGTGCGCCAGAGCGCGCCGGTCAGGTCCATGAGGTCACAACTTCCTTCATCAGTTCGATCGACTGGCGGCGGGACAACGCACCGTTTCTGATCATCTCCCAGCGCGCCAGCAGCGTAGCCACCTCATGGTCGCCATCGACCACGAGGCCGTCAATCTGGTGCTCCATGTGCCCCACCCAACCACCGTCGGCGCCTCGGGCAGATTGAACGGCCCGGAAAGGCCGACGTGCAGCCCGGTCTCGGCCGGAACGATGTGCAGGCTGACGTGTGGTCGCTCCAGACTGGCGACGAGGTGGGTGATCTGCTCGACCATCAACCCGCGGACCTCCTCGCCGGCACGCCGCAGCACCAACTCGTCGACGACCGCGACGAACTGCGGCGGCTCCGGCTGAACCAGCCCGGCTGCTGCTCAAGGCGGAGTTCGACGAGGACCCGGCCGCGCTGACCATCTACCTCGCCGGGCTCTACCACGAGGCGGCACGACCTCTACCAGCTCAATCCCTACGACGGGCCGGCGCCCCGGGAGTTGTTCGAACGCTTCGTGGCGTGGGGCCCGTTCCGCCGCCCGATCATCGACCCACCTCCGGACGTCGGCTAGACCCGGCCGGCGCGCAGATCTTGGACACTTTCCGTTACGCCCTAACGGTAAGTGTCCAAGATCTGGTGGTGCGGCGGCGGTCGACGGCGAAGGCTGTCGGGATGCTGCCCGCCGATGACGCCGACGCACTCGACTGGCTCGCCTTCGAGCAGGCGGGCGTGCTGACGACCGCGCAGATCGCCGGGTTGCTCAGCGAGGGGCGGGTGCGGGGCCGGATTCGCTCCGGTCGGTGGCGGTCGATCTGTCGCGGGATCCTGCTGGTCGGCAACGGCCGACTCACCCGCGACCAACAGCTCTGGGTGGCGGTGCTGGCGGCCGGGCCGGGGGCGGTGCTGGCCGGGGTGTCCGCCGCCGCCGAAGCCGGGGTACGGGGGCTGCGACGCGAACCGCTGCACGTGCTGGTGCCGGCAGCCCGCCGTGCCGCGCGGACCACCCTACGTCGACTGCCGATCGACATGCCTGCGGTGCTGGTCCATCGCACGACGGTCCTCCCCGAGGCCCATCTCCAACATGCCCGCCCACCGCGCACCACGACTGCGCGGGCGCTGGTGGACGCGTCGGGCTGGGCGGCCGGCGTGGACGAGGCGCAGTCGGTGCTGGCCGCCGGTTGCCAGCAACGCCGGGTGCTGCCCGAGGAGTTGCAGGCGGTGCTCGACGTCCTCCCTCGGGTCCCCCGTCGGCGGCTGATCGGGCAGACCATCAGCGACATCGCGGGCGGCGCGCAGGCGCTCTCGGAGATCGACTTTCTGCGGCTGTGCCGCCGGCACCGGCTGCCCGCCCCCGACCTTCAGGAACACCGGGTCGACGCGGCCGGCCGGAACCGCTGGCTGGACGCGTACTGGCGGGAGTGGCGGGTGCAGGTGGAGATCGACGGCGCGCACCACATGGACGCCAAGCAGTGGGCGGCGGACATGCGTCGGCAGAACGACGTCTGGACCAGCGGCGACCGAATCCTGCGCTTCCCGGCCTGGCTGGTTCGCGCCCGCCCGGACGAGGTCGCCGACACCGTCCGCCGCGCTCTCGTGGCAGCCGGCTGGACCCCCACCCCACCCCTGCGTCACCCGACGCAAAAGTGAATCTTGGACACTTTCCGTCAGCCGCTGACGGAAAGTGTCCAAGATCTCGAAGCTCACGCGGGCTCGCGTGCCCGTCACTCCTTCTCGATGGTGACCTTGCTGGGCTTGGCGCTGCGCTCGTCGGTGGTTGGCTTTGTCGGTCGCTTGCCGTTCTCACCGGTGCTAGTGATCTTGGTGGGCTTGGCGCCCCGGCCACCCTCGCCCGGAACGGCGGCCACGGTCGGCTCCCCGTCCACCCCGGCGCTCGCCGTCCCACCATCCACGGTGGTCACCGGCTCGGCCACCGGCCGGGTCGTGGACTGCCCGGACTCCTCCGCGCCGGCGTTCACCGGCTGCCTGGTGTCGGCGGGCTCCGTCTTCAGCCCGGTGCCCGTACCCGACCCGGAGGCCGCGCCGGCGGCAACGCTCACGCCGTCGTCCCCACCACCGGGCCCGCCTCCGTTCGCGCTGGCGTCTCCGGCCGGCGCGGTCGGGCCGTCGATCGGACCGGCGACACTCTGCAACCGCAGCTCGGACATCTGACGCTGGAGCTCGTCGGACTCCTGCCGGGCCTTCCAGGTCTCCTGCCGCAGGTCTGCGAGCTGCTGCTGGGCCTGAGCGATCTCCAACATCACCTGGGCCAACTGCTGACGGCCCGCCGCCGACTCCTGCTGGGTCGCCGCCAGGTGCTGCTGAGTGGTGGCCAGGTGCTGCTGAGTGGTGGCCGCGTACTCCTCGAACTGCCGCCGGGACGCCGCGACATGCTCGTCGGCCTTGCGGCGCTTGTCGCTGGCCTCCGCCTCGGCCTGGCTCAGCAGCTCGGCGGCCTCCGCCTCGGACCGCTGGCGCAGCGCCGCCGCGTCCTGCTCGGCCGCCTGACGGACGCTGGCCGCGCCCTGCTCGATCTCGTTCTTGCGAGCCGTGTACTCGGTCTCCAGCTCGTTCTTCCGGGCCGAGTATTCGTTCTCCAGCTCGTCCTGACGGGTGGTGAACCCGTTCTCCAGCTCCTGCTGACGGCTGGCGAGCCCGGCCTCCAGCTCCTGCTGGCGCGCCGCGTGTTGCTTGTCCAGCTCGTCGCGGCGCTTGGCGAACTCCTGCTCGGCCGCGGACCGTCGCTGCGCCAACTCCCGGTCGGCCGCCTCCCGACGGGAGTTGACCTCCTGCTCCACCCCGGCCCGCCACGCGCCCAGCTCCTGCTGGGTCTGCGCCCGGGTGTGCTGCACGTACGCCTCGGTCTCGGTGCGCATTCGTTGCACGTACGCCTCGGTCTCGGCGCGGCTGCGCTTCGCCGACTCGGTGGCCTGCGTCGTCAGCCGCTCGGCCTCCTGCTGCGCCTTCGCGCGGGTGGCCCGGCCGGCCATCGACGCGTCGTCGATGATCTGTTTGGCCTCCTGCTGGGCCTTGGCATGGGTGGCCCGCCCGGCCTCGGTCGCCGTGTCGGTGAGCCGCTTGGCCTCCTGGAGCGCCTTGGCGTGCACCTCCTTGGCGGCATCGCGCAGATCGCTGGCCTCCTGCCGGGCGTTGGCCAGCGTCTCGCGGGCCGTCTCGCGCAGCTTGGTGGCCTCCTGCTGGGCCCGGGTGTGGATCTCCTTGGCGGAATCCCGCAGCTGGGTGGCCTCCTGCTGGGCCTTCGCCAGCGCGTCCTGCGCCGCCTTGCGCAACTGCGCCGACTCGTCCTTGGCCGCCCGCAGGGTCGCGTCCGCCTCGGCCCGCTGGGCGGCGCTGTGCCGCTCCTCCTCCGCGCGTCGGGCGGCGAGGGCGATCTCGAAGTCCTTCAGAGCCCGCGCGGCCTGCTCGCGGGCCTCCTCGATGATGTGCTCGGCCGCGGCACGACGCGCCTCGATCTCCCCGTTCGCGTCGGCGAGGATCTGCTCGGCCTGCTCCTCGGCGAGAGTGAGGATCGACTCGACCCGCGGGCCGAGGTGCCGGAACGACGCCCGGTCGACCACGTTCATCTGCTTGCGCACCTGGGTCAGGTCGCGCTGGAGAACCTCGACCTGGCCGGCGAGCTTGTGGATCTGTGTGTACGCCTGTTCCCGTTCGGAGGCGAGGGTCGCGATCTCGTGCTCAGCACGTGCGACATAACGGTCGACCTGTTTCTTCTCGTACCCCCGCAGAGCGGACTCGAAGCTGGGCTCCGTCGTCACGTCCCCGCCGAGAGCGAACAGTTCCTCGCCGTGCGACATGCCCCCATCCTCACACGCAACGGGCCCTGCTGGGGCGATACGGACGGGCCTTGTGGGAGCTACTTCACTCCGTTGCGGTCACCGAATACCAGGGGTTAGGAAACGCATACGGCGCGAGGTGGCACCGGTTACCCGGTGTCACCTCGCGCCGTCGATGCCCCGACCTGACGCCTCGCGTCAGCCGGCGGTCTCCGCGGGCACCCGCTCCTGACCGCCATCGGTCTTCTTGGCTGCTTCCGGCTTGGCAGCCGGAGCGGCCTGCGCCGGCATTCCCGGAACGATGCCGGCGAGGCCGGAGAGCATCTGACCCAGCTGCGACGTGACAGCGTCCTTCTGCCGGGTGAGGTCCTCGACCTCGCGGCGGGCGGCCTGCGTGGTCAGCTCCGCCTCGGTGCGGGCCTCGGTGAGCAGGCGCTGCGACTCGGCCTTCGCCTCGTTGAGGGTCTTCTCCGAGTGGGCCTTGGCCTTGTCGACCGTCTCGGCGGCGTTGCGCTCCGACTCGACCCGCCGCGCCTCGGCGCGCTGCTCGATCTCCTTGGCCCGCTCCTGCGCGGCCCGGGCACGCTGCTCGGCCTCGCTGACCATCTTCTGGGTCTGCGCGACCTGAGCGGCGTGCCGCTCGGACTCCTCGCGCTCGGCCTTCTCCCGCCGCTCGGCCAGCTGGAGCTCCAGAGCCTGCAGGTCCTTGTCGCGCTTGTCCCGCGCATCGGTGAGCAGCTTGGTCGCCTCGGCGCGCTTCTCCTCAGCCTCGCGGGCGGCCTTCGCCCGCTGCTGGGTGATCTCCCGCTCGGCGGTGGCCCGCAGGGTGGCGACCTCCCGCTCGACGGTCGACTTCAGCTCGGCCACCTCGTGCGCGGTGACCGTACGCAGCTGCTTGGTCTCCCGGTCGGCGTCGGCGCGCAGCGTGTCGGCCTCGCGGCGAGCCTGCACCCGGACCTCGGCGGCCTCGCGCTCGGCGGCCGTACGCAGGTTGCCCGCCTCGCGCTCGGCGCTCGCCTTCATGGCGGCGGCCTCGGCGCGGGCCTTGTCGGTGATCTCGCGGGCCTCGAGGCGGGCGGCGGAGAGGATGCCCTCCGACTCGCGCTTGGCCTCGTTGCGGTGGTCGTTGGCCTGCTCCTCGGCGAGCCGGAGGATCTGCTCAACGCGCGTGCCGAGCCCGGAGAGGGTGGGTCGGCTGTTCTCTTCGAGCTGCTTGTTCGTGTCGGTGAGCTTCTGCTCCAGCGCACTCATGCGCTGCTCGGCCTGGCGGAGCCGACGCTGGGCGTCGTTCATCCGCTGCTCGGCCTCGGCACGGGCCTGCTCGGACTGGGTCAGCGCGGCGGTCATCCGGCCGAGGAAGTCGTCGACCTGATGAGTGTTGTATCCGCGCAGGCCAACGGTGAAATCTGGCTGCGAGTTCGCGTTATCGAAGAACGCGAGAGGGGAGGACTGCTGCTGGGGCATTGGGACATACTGGCAGACGCCCCAGGGTGCTTCGCAAGAGCGGTGCGAAGCTTTCGTGCCCTCTTTACATGGTCAACTCCCGCGATCGGCCAGGTTGGACCAATCGGCGATCTTGGCAGGTCCCGGCCTGTCGGACGCCACGCAGCGTGACGCGGAAAAGGGCCCCGGGGTTACCCCGAGGCCCTTTGTTCGATCCGGGTGGCCTATCCGCTAATGGGGGCGGAAGAACAATGAGCGATCAGCGCAATGGTCATCCAGCGTTCCACCGTCCGGCCGGGACCCGCCCCGGCTCCGGATGCCCGTCGGTGCCCCCGAGGGTCGGCGGTGCCGCTCAGTGACCCCGGAAGCGGTTGATCGCGTCCTCGTGTCGGGCCCGCAACTCCCCGTCACGTACGCCCAGCCCGTCGGTGGGTGCGAGGCAGCGCACGCCGACCTTGCCCTGGTGGGCGTTGCGGTGCACCTCGTACGCGGCCTGGCCGGTCTGCTCCAGCGGGTAGGTGCGGGACACCGTGGGGTGCACCTTGCCGAGCGCGACCAGGCGATTGGCCTGCCACGCCTCGTGGTAGTTGGCGAAGTGGCTGCCCACGATCCGCTTGAGGTGCATCCACAGGTAGCGGTTGTCGTATTGGTGCAGGAAGCCGCTGGTGGAGGCGCAGGTGACGATGGTCCCGCCGCGCCGGGCCACGTAGACGCTGGCGCCGAACGTCTCCCGACCTGGGTGCTCGAACACGATGTCCGGGTCCTCGCCGCTGGTCAGCTCGCGAATTCGTTCGCCGAAGCGCCGCCACTCGTCCGGGTCCTGGGTCTCCTCGTCCTTCCAGAAGCGGAAGCCCTCCGCGGCCCGGTCGATGACCAGCTCCGCGCCCATCTTGCGGCACAGCTCGGCCTTCTCCGGTGAGGACACCACGCAGACCGGAATCGCGCCGCCGTTGAGCGCCATCTGGGTGGCGTAACCGCCGAGGCCGCCAGAGGCGCCCCAGATCAGCACGACGTCGCCCTGCTTCATGTTGGCGCCGTGGTGCGAGACGAGCTGCCGGTACGCGGTGGAGTTGACCAGCCCGGGACTGGCCGCCTCCTCCCAGCTCAGGTGCCGCGGCTTGGGCATCAGCTGGTTGGCCTTGACCACCGCCAGCTCGGCCAGCCCGCCGAAGTTGGTCTCGAAGCCCCAGATCCGCTGTTGCGGGTCGAGCATGGTGTCGTCGTGCCCGGCCGCGTCCTCCAGTTCGACGGAGAGGCAGTGCGCGACCACCTCGTCGCCGGGCGCCCAGCGGGTCACCCCGGGGCCGGTGCGCAGCACCACGCCCGCCGCGTCCGAGCCGACCACGTGGTACGGCAGGTCGTGCCGGCGGGTCAGCTCGGAGAGCCGGCCGTAACGCTGGAGAAACTTGAAGGTGGACACCGGCTCGAAGATGCTGGTCCACACGGTGTTGTAGTTGATCGCGCTGGCCATCACGGCGACCAGGGCCTCGCCCGGACCCAGCTCCGGCGTCGGCACCTCCTGCACGTGCAGCGCCTTGCGCGGGTCCTTGTCCCGGGTGGCCATGCCGTCGAACATCCGGGCCTCCTCGGCGCGGACCACCACGCCCCGGTAGCTCTCCGGTACGGGCAGCCCGGCGACGCCGGCGAGTTCGCGGTCCGGATCGTTCGATTCCTCCGCCGCCATGATCGCTTCGAGGATGTCCTGCACGGTGACCTCCGGTTCGTCCGCACCCGCACGGGTCCGGGTGCTGCCATCGTCGGCGCCGGTGGGCACGACCGCCATGTCGGCATTCGACACATCCGGCACCGGTCGCGCTCCTGTGGGGCCGGACGTTACTGAACGGTAGCTAGGCCGGGAAGTCCTCTGTGAAAAACTGCATCCGCCGATGCGTGAAGGTGTCCAACCACCCCGCCAACCGCGCACTGACGTGCGTGCACCCGCCCTCCAACGGACGCCGCCCCTCGTTGATCAAGAGCTCCCGGTCATCTCTGCGGCGCGGGATGACGCAAACCTCTTGAGCAACGAGGGGCGGGGGTGGGGCGTCAGTGGGGGGTGGGAGCGGGCTGGACCAGTTCGACGAGGACGCCACCGGCGTCCTTGGGGTGCACGAAGTTGATCCGGCTGTCCGCGGTGCCACGCCTCGGAGCGTCGTAGAGCAGGCGCATGCCGCGCTCACGTAGCGCCGCGCAGGCCACGTCGATGTCCACGACCGTGTACGCGACCTGCTGCACGCCCGGCCCGTTGCGGTCCAGGAACTTCGCGATCGTCGACTCCGGGGTGAGCGGGGCGAGCAACTGCACGCAGCCACCCTCGGTGGTCGGCCCGACGGCCAGCATCGCTTCCCGAACGCCCTGCTCGGTGTTGGTTTCCACGTGGACGCAGCGCATCCCGAACGTCCGCTGGTAGAAGTCGATCGCGGCGTCCAGGTCGGCCACGGCGATCCCGACGTGGTCAATCTTGCGAAGCCCGATGTCTGTGACGTAGTCCGCACCGGGCTCGACGGGGGAGTTCTCTGCCATGGCGCTAGTCTGGCCGAACAATCGTTAAGGCGTACAGCTCGGCACCCCCTCGGAGGCAGGCATGGCTTCGGTGATCGTCAGCGGCGCACGGACCCCGATGGGCCGGCTGCTGGGCAACCTCAAGGACCTCCCGGCCACGAAGCTCGGCGGGATCGCCATCAAGGCGGCGCTGGAGCGTGCCGGCGTCAGCCCGGACCAGGTCCAGTACGTGATCATGGGGCAGGTGTTGCAGGCCGGCACCGGCCAGATCCCGGCTCGGCAGGCGGCGGTCGAGGCCGGCGTGCCGATGTCCGTGCCGGCGCTGACCATCAACAAGGTCTGCCTCTCCGGCCTGGACGCGATCGCCCTGGCCGACCAGCTGATCCGGGCCGGCGAGTTCGACATCGTGGTGGCCGGCGGTATGGAGTCGATGACCAACGCCCCGCACCTGCTGATGGGCCAGCGCACCGGCTACAAGTACGGCGACGTGGTGGTCAAGGACCACATGGCACACGACGGGCTCAGCGACGCCTGGGACTGCTGCTCGATGGGCGAGTCGACCGAGCGGCTCGGTGCCAGGCACGGCATCTCCCGCGCGGAGCAGGACGCCTTCGCCGCCGCCAGCCACCAGCGGGCCTCCGCGGCGCAGAAGAACGGCCACTTCGCCGACGAGATCGCCCCGGTGGTCATCCCGCAGCGCAAGGGTGACCCGCTGGTGATCACCGAGGACGAGGGCATCCGCCCGGACACCACCGTCGAGTCGCTGGCCAAGCTGCGCCCCGCCTTCGCCAAGGACGGCACCATCACCGCCGGCAGTTCGTCGCCGATCTCCGACGGCGCCGCCGCGGTGCTCGTGATGAGCAAGGCCAAGGCGAAGGAGCTGGGGCTGACCTGGCTGGCCGAGATCGGTGCGCACGGCAACGTGGCGGGCCCGGACAACTCGCTGCACTCGCAGCCGTCCAACGCCATCAACCACGCCCTGAAGAAGGGTGGCCTGAGCGTGACGGACCTGGACCTCATCGAGATCAATGAGGCGTTCGCGCAGGTCGGTGTCCAGTCCACCCGGGACCTCGGGATCAGCCCGGACAAGGTCAACGTCAACGGCGGCGCGATCGCGCTGGGGCACCCGATCGGCATGTCGGGCGCGCGTCTCGTACTCACCCTCGCCCTCGAGTTGAAGCGGCGTGGCGGTGGCACCGGCGCGGCCGCGCTGTGTGGCGGCGGTGGCCAGGGCGACGCGCTGATCATCCACGTGCCGGGCAAGGCCGAGACCAGCCAGTGAGCGCGAGGAGTGAGCCGGTCTTGCGAGCCCCGCAGTCGCGAACAGGGATGGCGCAGTGAGCGAGGCTGAGCACGTCCCGGCAGCGGGCACCACGTCGGTGCGCCGCAGCCGGGACGTACCGCTGCTGGTCGAGCGGGCCCGCTCGGGCGACCCCCGCGCGGTGGCTCGCCTGATCACGTTGGTGGAGAACGGTGACGCGCTGTTGCCGGAGATCGCCGCGGCGCTGGCGCCGTACGCCGGGCAGGCCCAGGTGGTCGGGCTGACCGGTTCACCCGGGGTGGGCAAGTCGACCACCACGAACGAGCTGGTCCGCGCGCTGCGGGCGCGCGGGCACCGGGTTGGCGTGCTGGCGGTCGACCCGTCCAGCCCGTTCACCGGCGGAGCGATCCTCGGGGACCGGGTGCGGATGCAGGACCACGCCACCGATCCGGGCGTCTACATCCGGTCGATGTCCAGCCGGGGGCACCTCGGCGGGCTGGCCGCGGCCACGCCGCAGGCGGTCCGGGTGCTGGAGGGCGCCGGCTGCGACGTGGTGCTGGTCGAGACGGTCGGCGTCGGGCAGGCCGAGGTGGAGGTCGCCTCGCTGGCCGACACGACGCTGGTGCTGCTCGCACCCGGGATGGGCGACGCGATCCAGGCGGTCAAGGCCGGCATCCTGGAGATCGCCGACGTGTTCGTGGTCAACAAGGCGGACCGGGACGGCGTCGACGCCACCGTCCGTGACATCCAGGGCATGATCGCGCTCGGTGAGCGCGGGCCGGGGCAGTGGCGGCCCCAGGTGGTCCGGTCGGTCGCCGCGCGGGGCGAGGGCATCGACGACATCGCCGCCGCCATCGACAAACACCGGGGCTGGCTGGTCGAGCACGGCGAGCTGCGCCGCCGCCAGGAGGCGCGGGCCGCCGCCGAGATCGAGGCGATCGCGCTCGGCACCCTCCGCGCGCGGATCGGCTCACTGCGCGACGGTACGGAGTTGGCCACGCTCGCCACCAAGGTCGCCGAGGGCGCGATCGACCCGTACACGGCGGCGGACGAGTTGCTCGCCCAGCTCGCGCGCTGACCGGCGACCCGCCGGCCGGCGCGTCCACCTGGAGGAACCCGATCGGCACCGTCCGGTGCGGACCGAAGCCGTCGCCGATTCGGCCGGTCGGGGCGCGCCGCACGCCCGCAAGCGAAGGTCGCTCTGGTTTTAGTAGGCTCGCCGCGCGTGGCCGCAAGCGGGGCTTCCGCGAAGCGGGCTGACGAGCCGGTCGGTCCACAATGCACCGGGACCAGGGGAGATGTGATCATGACGGACGCGGTGGAGAACGCTGGCGTAGTGCAGCCCGCGACGGGCGCGGCCCGGGGTGTCACGTCGGTTTCCGACGAGGTCGTGGAGAAGATCGCCGGTACGGCCGCTCGTGCCGTGCCCGGTGTCGCCGATCTCGGCGGTGATGTTTCCCGGTTCTTCAACAGCGTGCTGGACAAGATCGGCCTGGACGAGGTGGGCGACGCTCGGCGGGGCGTGTCGGCCGACGTGAAGGGCAGCTCGGCCGTCATCAACGTGGTACTGGTGATCGACGCCGGTCACGTCGTGGCCGACGTGACCGAGGCGGTGCGGGCCGCGGTGATCGAGGCGGTGGAGAAGTACGGCCTGACGGTCACCCAGGTCAACGTCACTGTGGACGACATCGAGCTGAACCAGCCGGGGGCGGCAGCCGGAGCCTGAGACGTAGCTGCCCGGCGGTTTCACGGCTGCCGGACCGTCCGCCAGGAACATCCCGGGACGGCATCGTCCCAGTAGGCTCGCACCGCCCCATTTGCACCGGGGCCGGACGTGCCCAAACGTGGTGGTGCGAGGAGTGGGGAGCGACTGTGGACTTGGAAGCAACGCGGGAGCTGACGAGGGCGTCGGTGCCGGCTGGCGGGACGACGCAGGTTGCCGACGAGGTGATCGAGAAGATCGCCGTCGCGGCGGCCCGCGCGGTGCCCGGCGTGGCCGACCTGGGCGGGGACGTCGCCCGGTTCTTCAACGCGGTTCTCGACCGGGTCGGGCTCGACCAGGTGGGTGACGCCCGGCGGGGTTGCTCGGCCCACGTGACCGGGGACGCCGTCGTGGTCAACCTGGTGTTGGTGATTGAGGCCGGTCGACCCGTGTCAGAGGTCACCGGTCAGGTGCGCGCTCGTGTGACCGAGGCGGTCGAGGCCTTCGGGTTGCGGGTCGATGAGGTCAACATCCGGGTCGACGACATGGCGATCGGCGAAACCCCCATTACACCCCCGGCCTGAGCGGTGTGCGGCGCGACCTGCGCCACCTCCCAGGTCGATCATGCAGTCGTGGTGGCCAGTTTGGCCCCGGCTGCGGGATTTGTGTACCACCACAACTCCATGATCAGCGTGGCGTCTGCCGTTACTCGCCGGTAGGGCGTGACTTAGCGATCGTTCAGGTAGGGGCCTTACACTCGACGTGCAGTCGAGGACCCGAGGAGGAGCCCTGCTCATGGACGCCGACGAGATCGACGCCGGACGGGCGCGCTGGCAGGCCCGGTACGACGCCGCGCGCAAGCGGGACGCGGACTTCACCACGCTCTCCGGCATGCCGGTGGAGCCGGTGTACGGGCCGCCGGAGGGCGCCACCTATCCGGGCTTCGAACGGATTGGTTGGCCGGGCGAGTATCCGTACACCCGGGGTTTGTACCCGACCGGCTACCGCGGTCGGACCTGGACGATCCGGCAGTTCGCCGGCTTCGGCAACGCCCAGCAGACCAACGAGCGCTACAAGATGATCCTCGGCGCCGGCGGCGGGGGGCTCTCGGTGGCGTTCGACATGCCGACGCTGATGGGCCGCGACTCGGACGACCCGCAGGCGCTCGGCGAGGTCGGCCACTGCGGCGTGGCCATCGACACCGCCACCGACATGCAGGCACTCTTCGACGGCATCGACCTGGCCGGCGTGACCACCTCGATGACCATCTCCGGTCCGGCCGTGCCGGTGTTCTGTATGTACCTGGTCGCCGCCGAGCGGCAGGGCGCCGACCTGTCCAAGCTGGACGGCACCCTGCAGACCGACATCTTCAAGGAGTACATCGCGCAGAAGGAGTGGCTCTTCGACCCGGAGCCACACCTGCGCCTCATCGGCGACCTGATGGAGTACTGCGCCCGGGAGATCCCGCGCTACAAGCCGCTGTCGGTCTCCGGCTACCACATCCGTGAGGCCGGCTCGACCGCTGCGCAGGAGCTGGCGTACACCCTGGCGGACGGCTTCGGCTACGTCGAGCTGGGCCTCTCGCGTGGGCTGGACGTGAACGTCTTCGCGCCGGGGCTGAGCTTCTTCTTCGACTCGCACCTCGACTTCTTCGAGGAGATCGCCAAGTTCCGCGCCGCCCGCCGGATCTGGGCCCGCTGGCTGCGCGACGTCTACGGCGCGACCAGCGAGAAGGCCCTGTGGTTGCGGTTCCACACCCAGACCGCCGGGGTGTCGCTGACCGCGCAGCAGCCGGTCAACAATGTCGTACGCACCGCCGTCGAGGCTCTCGCGGCGGTGCTCGGCGGCACGAACTCGCTGCACACCAACGCGCTGGACGAGACCCTGGCGCTGCCCACCGACGAGTCGGCCGAGATCGCCCTGCGTACCCAGCAGGTGTTGATGGAGGAGACCGGTGTGGTCAACGTGGCCGACCCGCTCGGCGGCTCCTGGTACGTCGAGGCGTTGACCGACAAGATCGAGGCCGAGGCGGAGGAGATCTTCGCCCGGATCCGGCAGCTCGGCGGAGACGGGCCACACCAGATCGGCCCGATGACCTCGGGCATCCTGCGCGGCATCGAGGACGGCTGGTTCACCGGGCACATCGCCGAGTCGGCCTTCGTCTACCAGCAGGCCCTCGAGAAGGGTGACAAGAAGATCGTCGGGGTCAACTGCCACACCGGCACGGTCGCCAAGGAGCTGGAGATCCTGCGCATCTCGCACGAGGTGGAGCTGGAGCAGCGCCGGGTGCTCGCCGAGCGCAAGAGCGCACGGGACGAGTCAGCGGTCCGCGCGGCGGTGACCCGGATGATCGAGGCGAGCCGTACCGACGAGAACATGATCCCCGCCATGCTCGACGCGGTCCGCGCCGAGGCGACCCTCGGCGAGATCTGCGACGCCCTGCGCACCGAGTGGGGCACCTACCGAGAGCCAGCCCGCTTCTAACCCCCAACCCCACCCCCTCCGCGGTCTTGCAGTTTGTGCGCCGACATAAGGCATGAATGCGGCGTACCGGCGACAGAATGTGCAAGATCGCGGGGGGCGGGGACGGGGCGTGAGAGTTGCAACGTCGGGGTTGCGGGTGAGCTGAGATCGGGGGCTCACGTGCGAGACTAGGTAACCATGAGCGACCCACGGATCACCTCGTCGATCTTCACCCGCGGCGCGGTCGACCTCAGCACGCTGCGTGGCCCCGCACCAGCAAGTACCCGCCCCGGCACGCCCCCTCAGGGCGGCCCGTCAAACGGCGCCCCCGGCGCGCCCACCACCGGCGGTGACACCGCCATCGTGGACGTCACCGAGGCGACCATCCAGTCCGACGTGCTCGAACGCTCGATGGCCACGCCCGTCGTCGTGTTCTTCGGTGCGGCCGGCTTCCCGGAGAGCGACGAGTTCGCCCCGGTCCTGGAGCGGCTGAACGCCGAGGGAGGCGGCACCTGGGTGCTGGCCCGGGTCGACGTGCAGGAAAATCCCCGAATCGCCCAGATGTTCCGGGTGCAGGGCATCCCCATGGTCTACGCGGTCGTCGGCGGCCAGCCGGTCGACGCCTTCTCCGGAGTGGTTCCCGAGGCTCAGCTGCGGCAGTGGCTCCAGGCCGTGCTCAAGGCCGGTGGCGTGACCGTCGCCGAGCCGGAGGACCCCCGCCTCGACGAGGCGGACGATGCGCTGATGAGCGGCGATCTGGACGCCGCCGAGCAGGCGTACCGGAAGATCCTCGCCGACGCCCCGGCGGACGCCGCGGCCACGGCGGGGCTGGCCCAGGTCGGGGTGGCCCGTCGGGTGGCCGGCGCCGACCCGTCCGCCGCGCTGGCCGCCGCCGAGAGCGCCCCCGACGATGTCGCCGCCCAACTGCTGGCCGCCGACATCGAGGTGCTCAGCGGCCTGGCCGAGCAGGCGTACGCCCGGCTCGTCAGTCTGGTCCGCCGCACCGCCGGTGAGGACCGTGAGGCGGTTCGCCAGCACCTGGTCTCGCTCTTCTCCATCGCCGGCCCGGACGATCCGGCGGTCGCCTCGGCACGTCGGGCCCTGGCCAGCGCCCTGTTCTGAGTTCGTAGCACGCCAGCGCGGGCCGGCGTTCCGGCCGGCCCGCCCGACCACCGAGGACGGGAGCTCATGATGCGCCGGATCGCCGTCCTCGACGCGCCGACAAATCTCGGTCTACGGCCGCCGACGCCCACGTCGGTCCCGGGCTGCGCCAAGGCGCCCGGGGCGCTGCGCGACCACGATCTGCTGGCCCGGCTCCGCGCCCGCGACGCCGGCTGCGTCACTCCCGCCCGTTACGACCCGGGCGACTGGCGGCCCGGCGACGGGGTGTGCCACGCCCGGGAGATCGCCGACTACTCGTTGGCCCTCGCCGAACGCATCGGCTCGATCATCGACCGGGGTGAGTTCCCGGTGGTGCTCGGCGGCGACTGCTCCGTGCTCCTCGGCTCGGCCCTGGCCATGCACCGACTGGGCGAGGCCGTCGGCGGGCGGATCGGGCTGGTCTTCGTCGACGGGCACTCCGACTTCCGGCACCCCGGCAACGCCTCCTACGTCGGCGCGGCCGCCGGTGAGGACCTGGCCCTGGTCACCGGGCGAGGGCAGGCCGACCTGGCCGCGCTGGAGGGCCGCCGGCCCTACTTCCGCGACATCGACGTGGTGGTGCTCGGCATCCGCGCCCAGGACGAATACCGGCTCGACCTCCAGGCCGCCGGGATCACCACCCGACCGGTGCCGGCGCTGCGCGCCGAAGGTGCCGCCCGGACTGCCCAGTGGGCGCACGAGCAACTCGCCGACTGCGCGGGTTACTGGGTGCACATCGACGTGGACGTGCTCGACCCGGCGGTGATGCCCGCCGTGGACGCCCCCGACCCGGGCGGAATCGCCTTCGCCGAGCTGGAGATCCTGCTCGCCGGCCTGGTTGACACCCCGCACTGCCTCGGCGTGGAGCTGACCGTCTTCGACCCCGACTACGACCCGGACGGCTCGTACGCGGCCGAGATCGTCAACACGGTGGTCGCCGGTCTGGCACCGGTGACCGCCCCGGAAGCCGTGCCGCCCCGACTGCTGTCGGCCCGCCCCACGCCCTCCCCGCGGCGCGGCAACGGCCGGGCCGCGACCGCCACCACCGATTTCTCCGACCGTGCCGAGCGGCTCGACCGCGCCGAGCGTCCCAACCGTGCCGAGCGGCTCGACGGGCTGGTCAGGCTTGACGGGCTCGACAGTGCTGAGCGGGTTGCGAGGCTTGAATTCCCCGCTGACATCGACGCCGCTGACATCGACGCCGCCGATGTCGGGCTCGCCGATGTCGGGCCTGCCGGCGTCGGTGTCCCCGGCGTCGGTTCGTCGGTGGCCGCGGTGCCGTACGACGTCCCGGCCGAGGGGGAGTCGCCCGGCACGGGCGGACCGGCCCACTCCGAGCCATCGGGCGTCGCGGCCAGTGTCGCGCCCCTGGTCGAGCGCGAACCGGTCGGCCCGCCGGCGTCGGCCGGCCCAGGTCTCCTGCGACGCTCCGCCCCGTCGACCCAGAACCCGCCCGACAGGCACGAAGCCGACACCGCCTGACCCGGCCCTCGCCCCCTAGCCTTGATCGACTCGGTTTCAGTGGAACCGGGGTGTCCGAGTGGCTCGGACACCGCAGTTTCAGCAGAACCGAGTGGATCAAGGCCGGACGCCGGGCGTTGGCCCCGAGGCAAAGGCGGGATGCCCCGGTGGGGGCCCCGGACAGCCCAGGGCCCCGCCGGGAGCCCAGCAGGGCCCCGGGGTGGTGGGGTCAGGGGGTTGGGAGGGCGCGGAGGAAGCGCTCGGCCATCGGGACGGCCGAGGCGGTGCTGGCCCCGCCCTTCTCCACGAAGACGGCAAACGCCACGTCGCCCCGCCAGCCGACGAACCAGGCGTGGGTGTGTGCCGGGTTGTCGTCGTACTCGGCGGTGCCGGTCTTGCCGTACACCTCGCCCGGCACATCCTTCAGCGCGCTGCCGGTGCCGGCGGTGACCACCTCGCGCATCATCGTGCGCAGCGCCGCGACGGACTCTGGCTTGAGCTGCTCGCCTGCCGGGGCAGGCTTGGCCGGCGCCGGGTCGATCAGCAGCTTCGGCTGCTCGAAGCGGCCGCGGGCGACGGCGGCGGTGGCGCCGGCCATGGCGAGCGGGCTGACCAGCGTGGTGCCCTGCCCGAACGACGCGGCGGCCTGCTCGGCCGGGCTGCCGCCCGTCGAGACCTTGCCGGTGAAGGCGTCGGTGCCGAGGTCCCACTGACCCTCCAGGCCCAGCGAGCGACCGGCGGCGGCCAGCCCGTCGCCGCCGAGCTTCGGGGCCAGCGCGGCGAACGCCGTGTTGCAGGACTTGGCGAAGTCGGTGCGGAAAGGCACCGAGCCGAGCTCGAAGTTGTCCGAGTTCTTGAAGGACCGGCCATCCACGGTGAAGGTCTTCTTGCAGTCCACCGGCCCGTCGAGAGTGACCGCGCCCCGGTCCAGCAGGCCCAGCGTGCTGACCATCTTGAAGGTGGAGCCCGGAGGCACCTGGGCGTCGAAGGCCAGATTCTCCCCGGCCGGACCGGGGCCGTTCGCGGCGGCGAGCACGGCGCCGTCGCTGATCCGAAGCGCGACCAGGGCGGACCGGCGCGACTCAGCGCGCAGTGCCCCGTCGGCCGCGTTCTGGACGGCGACGTCCAGCGTCGTCTTCAGCGCCTGCCCGGGCTGCGGCTCCCGGCGGAACAGCTCGGCGCCGGTGGGTTCGAGTTTGCCGCCCTCGGCCGGACGCTCGACCACCACGGTCAGCCCGGGGCCGCCGCGCAGTCGTTCGTCGTAGCGACCCTGTAGCCCCCCGTGCCCGACCAGATCGCCGACGACGTACCGGTCGGGGTGTGCGGCGAGGTCGTCGGCCTGCGCCGGGTCGACAGTGCCGAGCAGCGCACGGGCGAACTCGCGGGTGGGCGCCAAGTCGATCTTGTCGGAGACGAACTTGGTGCCGGGCAGGTCGTAGATCCGGGGCTTGATCTGCCGGTACGCCTCCTCGCGGAGCGACACCACCTCGACGAATGCGCCCGGCTCGGCCTTGGCCACCCGGTCGGGCAGGTCGGCCAGGTCGACGCCGGGGACCAGCGCCGGGCGGATGGCCTTGAACGCCGCGTCGAGGTCCTTGACGAGCTTCTTGAGGTCGGCGACCCCGTTGGGCTGCACACCCACCCGGACCACCGGGCGCGGGGTCACCAGCGGCTTTCCGGCGTTGTCCAGCACGGCGGCGCGGGCACCGGGGTCGCGTCGCAGCGCCAACCTGTCGCCCTTGGTGAGCTGCTCGTGCACCACCTTCGGCTCCCAGATCACCTGCCACTGGTCGTCGTCGCCGTGGGCGAGCCGCACCTCCCGGTCGTACGCCCAACGGGTCTGACCGGGCAGGGCCCACTCCACCTCAACGGTCGTGGTGGCGATGTCCTTCGTGATCTTCGGGTCGCCGCGACGCGTCAGCTTGGGCGGGGTGGCCGCCAGCTCACCGGAGAGGTCCTTGATCTCGCGCGCCACGTCGGCCGACGGCAGTTTCGAGCCGAGCGGGTCGATCAGACCGACCGCCTGAAGGTCACCGCTGCGCCAGCCCGCGAGGAAGGCGTCGACGGTGCGCTGCGGCCCGTCGTCACCGGAACAACCGACCAGGAAACCCGCCGCGAGCAGCGCCGTGGTGACGGCGGCGGCGAGCCGGCGGGCGGGGTTCGGCCGGTGGGGCCGGGGGTACGTCAAGGGCATGAAGCTGGTCCTTCCGATCTCGGACTGCCCTCGCACGGTAGTACGGGAACGCCGTCCCCAACGTCCCCCAGGTGCTCGGCCGCGCTCAAAGACGGGCCGCGCCCGTGTGATGAACATCGCGTGGCGGGGTATCCCGCAGCCGGCCAACCTCGGACCCGCAACGGGTGAAAGGACAAAGTCCCGATCCGGACGTCTGGCCAGTGGTCCGCCGATGAAGGCGCAGAGCGGCAGGGCCTAGGCTGGGCGGCAGAGTGACCCACAACGCGGTGGGTCGAGGGGAGTGGCACCGATGGACCGGCGTCCGGCGATCAAACCGGAACCCGACCTCCGGCAGGATGACTCCGGCCGGAACGATGACAGCTTCGATTCGGCGACCGACGGGGACGGCTACGGCCGACTCGACACGGGAGTCACCGGGCTGACCGGGTCGAGCATCGACACCATCTACGATCTGGGTCTGCCAGCCGAGGCGCTGGCCGACGACGTGGAGGACGCCGAGCTCGACGAACCCGTCCCCAACGCGGAGCGCCTGGTGGCACAGGCCGTCGCGCTCGCCGGGGACGACCACGACGTGGCGACACTTGTCGGCCGTTTCTGGCGGTTCGCACCGGACGAGGAGCTGGTCGGCTTCACGGCGGAAGAGATGCTCGACGCGGCCCGGGCACACCGGGATCTCGCCCAGCAGCGGGTGCCGGGCGAGTTGAAGCTGCGGATCCACGAGCCCCACGCCGACCAGCACCACACGGTCGTCGAGATCGTCACGGACGACATGCCGTTCCTGGTCGACTCGGTGACGGCGCTGCTCAACTCGTACCACCTCGACGTGCACCTGCTGGTGCACCCGCTGGTGGTGGTGCGGCGGGAGCCGCTGGGCCGGCTCACCGAGGTCTCCGCGGATGTGGAACCGGACGACGCGATCGCCGGCGACATCATCGAGAGCTGGATGCGGATCGAGATCGACCCGGTCCGGGACGCGGCCGAACGGGACCGGTTGCGCCGCGAGTTGCAGCGGGTGCTCACCGACGTGCGGGAGGCGGTGGAGGACTGGCCGAAGATGCGTCAGCGTGCCCTCGCGCTCGCCGACGAGCTGGCGTCCGCCCGTACCTCCGACAACCGCCCACCGGTGCCGGAGAAGGACATCACCGACTCGGTGGAGCTGCTCCGGTGGCTCGCCCAGGACCACTTCACCTTCCTCGGTTACCGCGAGTACCGGTTGGTGGACACTGACGGCGGCGACGCCGCCGACGCGGTAGACGGCAAGGCGTTGGAGGCGGTGCTCGGCACCGGTCTGGGCATTCTGCGCTCCGATTCGCCGGACGCGCGGTCGCTGGCCTCGATGACGCCCGAGGCGCACGAGAAGGTGCTGGAGAAGCGCCTGTTGATCATCACCAAGGCCAACTCGCGTGCCACCGTGCACCGCTCGGCGTACCTGGACTACATCGGCTTCAAAATCTTCAACTCCGCCGGTGACGTGGTCGGTGAGCGGCGCTTCCTGGGCCTGTTCTCGACGGCCGCCTACCGGACCAGCGTCCGCGAGCTGCCGGTGGTACGCCGCAAGGTGGCCGAGGTGCTGGACCGCTCCGGCCTGAGCCAGCGCAGCCACTCGGGCAAGGATCTGATCCAGATCCTGGAGACCTACCCGCGCGACGAGCTGTTCCAGATCAAGACCGACGACCTCTACCACGCGGTGGTCGGCGTGCTGCGGATGGCCGGCCGCCGGCAGCTGCGGGTCTTCCTGCGGCGGGACGCGTACGGGCGGTTCATCTCCTGCCTGATCTACCTGCCCCGGGACCGGTTCACCACGCAGAACCGGCTGCGCATGCAGGACATCCTGCTGCGTGAGCTGAACGGTGTCGGGGTGGACTACACCACCCGGGTCACCGAGTCGATGCTGGCTCGGGTGCACTTCATCGTTCGTACCGACCCGACGCGGCCACCCGGCGACATCGACGCCGACCTGCTCGCCGAGGAGTTGGCCGACGCCACCCGGCTCTGGGACGACGACTACCGGTTGGTGCTGGAGCGCAAGCTCGGCGACGAGCAGGCCAAGCACCTGTTCACCCGGTACGCCGACGCGTTCCCGGAGGGCTACAAGGACGGGCACACGCCGTACGAGGCGATGAAGGACCTGGCGAAGCTGGAGCTGCTGGAGGAGCCTGGCCAGCTGGAGATGCACCTGTTCCGCAAGCAGTTGGCGCCCCGGCCGGGCACCCGGGTACCGGGAGCCGACCTGGCCGAGGCGATGGACGTCCGGTTCAAGGTCTACCGGTACGGCGAGCCGATGATGCTCTCCGCCGTGCTGCCGGTGCTGCACTCGCTCGGCGTACGGGTGGTCGACGAGCACCCGTACGAGGTGGACCGGATCGACGGTCGGGTCTACCTGTACGACTTCGGCCTCATGCTGCCCGAGGGGCATCACGAGCTGGCCGAGGTGCGCCCGCACGTGGAGAACGCCTTCGCGGCGGCCTGGCGCGGCGAGGCCGAGGTGGACCGGTTCAACGAGCTGGTCCTGCGCGGCGGGTTGACCTGGCGGCAGGTGGTGGTGCTGCGGGCGTACGCGAAGTACCTGCGGCAGGCCGGCACTGTCTTCTCGCAGGACTACATGGAGCAGACCTTCATCGCCTACCCGAAGCTCGCCGCGTTGCTGGTGGAGCTCTTCGAGACCCGGTTCGCGCCGGGCGAGTTGAGCACCGAGCAGCGGCAGCAGCGCAGCGGTGAGCTGGTGGAGACGATCCGGGGCGCGCTGGACGACGTGGCGAGCCTCGACCAGGACCGGATCCTGCGCTCGTACCTGACGCTGATCGAGGCGACCCTGCGGACCAGCTTCTACCAGAAGCGCGCCGACGGGCGGCCGAAGGCGTACGTGGCGTTCAAGCTCGACCCGCAGGCCATTCCGGACCTGCCCGCACCGCGACCGAAGTTCGAGATCTTCGTCTACTCGCCGCGCTTCGAGGGTGTGCACCTGCGGTTCGGGCCGGTGGCCCGGGGCGGGTTGCGCTGGTCCGACCGTCGGGAGGACTTCCGTACCGAGGTGCTGGGCCTGGTCAAGGCGCAGATGGTGAAGAACACCGTGATCGTGCCGGTTGGCGCCAAGGGCGGCTTCGTGTTGAAGCAGAAGCCGGGCGACCGGGACGAGGCGGTCGCCTGCTACCAGGAGTTCGTCGGCGCGATGCTGGACGTCACCGACAACATCGTCAGCGGGCAGATCGTGCCGCCCGAGGACGTGGTCCGGCACGACGGCGACGATCCGTACCTGGTAGTGGCGGCCGACAAGGGCACCGCGACGTTCTCCGACATCGCCAACGAGATCTCCAAGAACCACAACTTCTGGATGGGCGACGCGTTCGCGTCCGGCGGATCCGCCGGCTACGACCACAAGAAGATGGGCATCACCGCCCGGGGCGCCTGGGAGTCGGTCAAGCGGCATTTCCGTGAGCTGGGCCTGGACACCCAGACCCAGGACTTCACTGTGGTCGGCGTCGGCGACATGTCCGGCGACGTGTTCGGCAACGGAATGCTGCTCTCCGAGCACATCCGGCTGGTGGCCGCCTTCGACCACCGGCACATCTTCCTCGACCCGGAGCCGGACGCCGCCACCTCCTACGCGGAGCGTCGACGGCTGTTCGACCTGCCCCGTTCCTCCTGGGAGGACTACAACCCGGAGCTGATCTCGGCAGGTGGCGGCATCTTCCCGCGTACCGCGAAGTCCATTCCGATCACCCCGCAGGTCCGGGCGGCGATCGGCCTGGACGACGACGTCACGCAGCTGTCGCCGCAGGACCTGATGAAGGCGATCGTCACCGCCCCGGTGGACCTGTTCTGGAACGGCGGCATCGGCACCTACGTCAAGGCCTCCACCCAGACCAACGCCGAGGTGGGCGACAAGTCCAACGACGCGATCCGGGTGGACGGGCGCAACCTGCGCTGCCGGGTGGCGGGCGAGGGCGGCAACCTGGGCTGGACCCAGCTCGGTCGGATCGAGTACGCGTTGACCGGTGGCCGGATCTACACGGACTTCATCGACAACGCGGCCGGGGTGGACACCTCCGACCACGAGGTGAACATCAAGATTCTGCTGAACACCGCGGTGGCCGACGGCGAGTTGACCACGGCCGAGCGGGACGAGCTGCTGGCCGGGATGACCGACGAGGTCGCCGAGCTGGTGCTGAGGGACAACTACGACCAGGCGCGGGCGATCAACAACGCCCAGGCCCAGGCCGCCTCGCTGCTGCCGGTGCACCGCCGGATGATCAACGAGCTGGAGCGGTCGGGCGGGTTGGACCGGGCGTTGGAGGCGCTGCCTCCGGACGAGGAGTTGGCGGTCCGCAGCGAATCGGGCCTGACCGCGCCGGAGTTCGCGGTGCTGCTCGCGTACGTGAAGATCGTCCTGGAGCGGGAGATCCTCACCGAGGGGTTGGCCGACGAGGAGTGGACGACCGACGTCCTGGTCAACTACTTCCCGACGCCGATGCGCGAGCGGTTCGCCGACCGGATGGGCCGGCACCGGCTGCGCCGGGACATCGTCACCACAGTGCTGGTCAACGAGGCGATCAACAGGGGTGGCATCTCGTTCATCTTCCGGGTGGTCGAGGAGACGGCGGCCAGCGCGGCCGACGTGATCCGGGCGTACGTGGTGATCAGCGAGGTGTTCGGTCTGCGCGACCTGTGGGACGCGGTCGAGGCGCTGGACAACAAGGTGGCGCCGGAGCTACAGACAAGCGTCTACCTGGACACCCGTCGGCTGCTCGACCGGGCCGTGCGGTGGCTGGTCTCCAACCGGCGTTCGCCGATCGACGTGCCGGCCGAGATCGCCCGGCTGCGCGGCGGGGTCACCCGGCTGCTGCCTGGGCTGGAGGAGCTGTTCTACGGCAACGAGCGCCAGGGCATCGCCGCGCACATGGACTCGATGACCGAGCGTGGGCTACCCCGCGAGCTGGCGGAGCGGGCCACCCGGCTGATGTACAGCTTCGGTCTGATGGACGTGGTGGAGACCGCGAACGCCAGTGGACGGGACGTCAGCGAGGTGGCCTCGGTCTACTTCGTGCTGTCGGACCTGTTCCGGGTGGACTCGCTGCTGTCGAAGATCTCCCTGCTGCCGCGGGAGGACCGCTGGCAGACGTTGGCCCGGATGGCGCTGCGGTACGACCTGTACGCCGCGCTGGCCGCGCTCACCGCGGAGGTACTCGACTCCACCCCGGACGACCTGCCGCCGCACGAGCGGGTGCAGCAGTGGGAGCAGTCGAACGCCACCTCGATCCACCGGGCCCGGCGGGCGATGGGTGAGTTCGACGAGTCGCGGGCGGACCTCGCCGCCCTGTCGGTGCTGCTGCGCCAGATCCGCACCCTGGT
Organism: Micromonospora sp. NPDC051227; assembly: GCF_044455385.1. NCBI lineage: Bacteria > Bacillati > Actinomycetota > Actinomycetes > Micromonosporales > Micromonosporaceae > Micromonospora > Micromonospora sp. NPDC051227. The sequence goes on along the minus strand of NZ_JBITET010000007.1, from coordinate 88,072 downwards.
GCGGACCTCCGCGGCCGCCTGAGTCAGGTACACCGGACGCGGTCCGGCCGGTCGGGGGTGACCTGACCGGCCGGACCGCGTTTCGTTCGTCGTGGGTCACGCCGCCAGGGTGGCGAAGACGACGATGTTGTCCGGGTAGCTCTTCGCGGCCTGGTCGAACTGACCACCGCAGGTGACCACCCGCAGGCTGGGCCGGTCACTCGGCCCGTACACCAACTCGGTGGGGAAGGCCGTCTTCGGGTACGACTTCACCGAGTCGACAGTGAAGGTGGCCGGCACTCCGTCGGCGCGGCGCACGGTGACGGTGTCGCCGGGGGTGAGAGCGCCGAGGTCGAAGAAGACGGCCGGGCCGAGCACCGCCGAGTCCACGTGCCCGACGATGACCGCGTTACCCGTCTCGCCGGGGCTCGCACCGGGCTCGTACCACCCGGCCTGGTCGGCCTTGTCCAGCGGGGGGACCTGGACGGTGCCGTCCGGGTTGGTGCCCAACGACATGATCGTCGCGTCGACACCGATCCGGGGGATCTCGATGCTGGTCGGTGCCGAACGGGCCAAGCCGGCCGCCGCCTGACCGGCCGGCTGCCCGTCGACCAGCGGGGCATCGTCGGCGGTGCTCGCCGGCGCGGTGGCCTGGGGGCCGGCCTGGGCCAGCGGCTGCGGCGGTCGGGGAGCGGGCGTGGTCTTCAGTGAGGCGCCGATCATGCCGGCGCCGATCATGGCGACGGTGACGACGACGGCCGTGCCGGCGGCACGCCACGGTTTCCCGTGGCGGCCGCCGGCCGGTGTCGCCGTCACGTCAGACGAGCGAACCATCGGTCCGCCGACGACGCATCAGCACGATCCCGCCGAGCGCGGCAGCGCCGAGCAGGCCCGCCCCGCCGGTGGCCAGACCCCGGTCGGTACCGGTGCTGACGCCGCCGTCACCGCCGTCGACACCGCCGTGCGGCAGCACGACGAGCTCGCCCTCGCCGCAGGAGCCCTTGAGCTCGTAGCGACCCGGCTTGGCGTCCTTGTCGACCTTGGCCTCGCCGTAGTAGACGAACTCGCGCTCCTCGTGCCGGCCACGCTCGTCCGAGCCGCGCTCGTCCTTGCCGTAACCGTCACGCTCGTCCGAGCCGTGCTCGTCCTTGCCGTAACCGTCACGCTCGTCCGAGCCGTACTCGGAGCCGTGCTCGTCCTTGGACTCCCAGCCCTTGTCCGAGCCGTAGTCCGAGCCGTGCTCGTCCTTGCCGTAACCGTCGCGCTCGTCCGAGCCGTACTCGGAGCCGTGCTCGTCCTTGGATTCCCAGCCCTTGTCCGAGCCGTAGTCCGAGCCGTGCTCGTCCTTGCCGTAACCGCCGCGCTCGTCCGAGCCGTACTCGGAGCCGTGCTCGTCCTTGGACTCCCAGTCCTTCTTGTCTTCGTCCTTGGAGTCCCAGTCCTTCTTGTCACGGCCCTCTTCGGCGTCCTGGCCGTGCTCCTCGCCCTTCCAGTCCTTGCTGCCCTCGTCGCCGTAGGCGTCGGCGGCAGCGCCGCCACCCTGGCCACCCTTGCCGTTCTCGTCCTTGCCCTTGTCGTCCTTGCCGTGCTCGTCCTTGCCGTTCTCGTCCTTGCCCTCGTGGTCCTTGCCCTTGTCGTCCTTGCCCTTGTCGTCCTTGCCGTGCTCGTCCTTGCCGTTCTCGTCCTTGCCCTCGTGGTCCTTGCCGTTCTCGTCCTTGCCGTGCTCGTCCTTGCCCTTGTCGTGGTCGGAGGAGTTCTCCTCCTCGCGCCACTCGCGGTCCTCGCCCCGGTCTTCATGCGCCGGCTTGAGCTTGACCTTGCCGGTGACCTTGGACCACACGAACGCGTGCTCCTGCCGATCCGGGCAGATCTCGAGGAGCTTGACCTCGTCGCCGGCCTTGACGACGTGCGGCTTGGCGTAGACCTTGCCGTCGTCGTGACCGTCGGCGAACGCGATCCCCGGTGCGAACACCATGAGCGACGCGCCGCCGAGCGCGGCGCCCGCAACGACCTTCCCGAGCATCTTCTTAGCCATGACCTGCGTCACTCCATCCCTGTTGTCCTGTGCCCGGCGACAACCGAGCTAAGACCGACGTTAGACGGTTTCATGACTTATGAAGTGAAAGATTCGCGTTTTAACCTTTGATCCAGTAAGAGGTGAAGGGGTGCTACGCGGCTTTCGCCGCGCGGAGCGTCATCTCGGGCGGCGCGGGACGTTCTGGGGTCTGGCACGGCGTTCCGCACTCACAGTTCCCGCCCTGCCTCGGTCATCCGGTGGCAGCGGGTCCGGGCGGCGCGCGCCGGCTCGGGGGTATCGTCCGAAACGGCTCCGGCAACGCATCGAGCCATTGCCATGGAAGCGCTCCCATGCAAGAATCGGCGAACGCGGTTCAGAGAGCCACACCGTGCAGGCAGGGAGTCGAGGGCACCCGGTTCACCGGGCGACGCACCCGCCGCCGATCGACCGGCCGACGCTCGGCCGGGCACCACCACCACCACTATCGCCCGTCCGGGTCGGGCGCCCCCAAAGAATCCCGTTGGCGCCGACGGCCGTCCATACAGGACGCCCATCGGGCCGTCCCGCCGGGCCGTACCTGGGCCCGGTCTCGCCCAAGGAGATCAGTGGCATGAATGTGTGGAGAAGGCTATCCGGCCCACGCCGGGCCCTCGCGCTCGCCGGCGCGGGTGCCCTGGTCGCCGGTGGGCTCGTAACGATTCCGGTTACCGCGGCGCAGGCCGCGACGCAGTGCGACATCGCGTACACGAGCAACGAATGGCCTGGTGGTTTCACCGCGAGCGTCACCATCAAGAACGTCGGCGACCCGCTGAACGGCTGGACGCTGGGCTGGACCTTCCCCAACTCCGGCCAGCGGGTGCAGCAGGGCTGGTCGGCCACGTTCACCCAGTCCGGCAGCCAGGTCACCGCCCGGAGCCTGTCCTACAACGGCACCCTGGCCACCGGCGCGTCGACGAGCATCGGCTTCAACGGCGCGTGGAGCGGCAGCAACCCGAAGCCGACCTCGTTCACCCTGAACGGCGTCGTCTGCAACGGTGGCACCACCCCGCCGACCACGCCCCCGCCGACCGACCCGCCGCCCACCACGCCTCCGCCCACCGACCCGCCGCCCACCACGCCTCCGCCCGGCACCAAGGTCGACAACCCGTACGCCGGGGCGCGCGGTTACGTGAACCCGGAGTGGAAGGCCAAGGCGGACGCCGAGACCGGCGGAAGCCGCGTCTCCAACAACCCCACCGCCGTCTGGCTGGACCGGATCGCCGCGATCAACGGCACGCCGGACAGCAGCTCGAACGGGGCCTTCGGGGTGCGGCAGCACCTGGACGAGGCGCTGCGCCAGGGCGCCGGCTACATCCAGTTCGTGATCTACAACCTGCCCGGCCGGGACTGCTCCGCGCTCGCCTCCAACGGTGAGCTGGGCCCGGACGAGTTGCCGAAGTACAAGGCCCAGTACATCGACCCGATCGCCGCGATCCAGGGTGAGTCGAAGTACAGCAGCCTGCGGATCATCAACATCATCGAGATCGACTCGCTGCCGAACCTGGTCACCAACACGTCCGATCAGGCCGGTGGCACTGTCATGTGCGACACGGTCAAGGCCAACGGCGCGTACGTCAACGGTGTCGGCTACGCCCTCGCCAAGCTGGGCGCGATCGGCAACGTCTACAACTACATCGACGCCGGTCACCACGGCTGGCTCGGTTGGGACTCCAACTTCGGCCCGACCGCCAACATCCTGAAGACCGCCGCGGTGGCCTCCGGCAGCACTGTCAACAACGTGCACGGGTTCATCACCAACACCGCGAACTACTCGGCGCTGACTGAGCCGTACTTCAAGGTCACCGACAACGTGAACGGCCAGACGGTGCGGCAGTCCAAGTGGGTCGACTGGAACTTCTACGTCGACGAGCTGTCCTTCGCCCAGGCGTTCCGCAACCAGCTGGTCTCGGTGGGCTTCAACTCCAACATCGGCATGCTGATCGACACGTCCCGCAACGGTTGGGGTGGCTCCGCCCGGCCCACCGGCCCGGGCGCGATGACCAACGTGGACACGTACGTCAACGGAGGCCGCATCGACCGCCGGGCCCACCTCGGCAACTGGTGCAACCAGGCTGGTGCCGGTCTCGGTGAGCGGCCGCGGGCGAACCCGGCCACGGGTATCGACGCCTACGTCTGGGTGAAGCCGCCGGGTGAGTCGGACGGCTCCAGCAAGGAGATCCCGAACAACGAGGGCAAGGGCTTCGACCGGATGTGCGACCCGACGTACGGCGGCAACGCCCGCAACGGCAACAACCCGTCCGGGGCGCTGCCCGACGCGCCGATCTCCGGTGCGTGGTTCTCCGCCCAGTTCCAGGAGCTCATGCGCAACGCCTACCCGGCGCTCTGATCGGGTAGCTCACGCACCAACCCGCTGCCAGTGGTTGGTGAGGCACTGTTGGCAGCAGGTTCCCCCCGGGTCCCCGGCTCGACCGTCACAGGTCGGGCCGGGGACCCCCCTTTCGGGCCCCGGTCAGGGCACCGTGCGTTCGATCGCCGCCCGGCCCTGCTCGGCCAGGTCACGGCGGGCCTTTTCCAGGTTCTCCGGTGTCAGGTCCTGGCCACGGGCCATCACCAGGTCCTCCGGCTCCCAGGGCTGTTCGCCGCCTGTGCGGATGTTGTCCCCACCGGCGCCGGTGCCCGTCCCGGTCGCCCCGGTGCCGGCGGCGTACGGGTCACCGATCAGCTCGTCGGTGTCCGGTGCGAGGTCGTCCGGTCGGCTGCGAGGCTCGGCGAAGCCCGGTGTGTCCCGGTCCGGGCCACCTCCGGTCCGCAACTGCGGCACGGTGGCGTCATCGTCCACCGCCGAGGCCACCTCGGGGGTGTCCTCCAGCGGCGGTTGGCGATCGCGATCGGTCATGGTGCTGCCTCCTGTGTCCGACACGGTGCCTGATTTCCCCCACGTACCCCTTCGTGCCGCGCTCATGCCGCACGGCCCGGCGGTCGGGCCGGGCCGTGCTCATGCCGTGCGGTCAGGTGGTCAGGCGTCGGGCTGCTGCTCGTTCGGGGCCGGCGCTTCCGCTGGGCGCCACCACTGCCAGAGCAGCATGAGCAGACCGAACACGAGCATCGTCAGCCCGGCCCACAGGTTGATCCGTACGCCTTCGGCCTTGTCGATCTCGGCCCGGCTGTCGAAGAGGCCGATCAGCGTCACGATGACCCCGTACGCGACGAAGAGGCCACCGATCACCCGGCGGATGTCGAACAGTCGGGCCGCGGCGGAGCGCCGCTGTTCCGCCTGCGTCTCGTCGATCAGCGGGTCCTGTGCCGGCTGGCCATCGTTGCTCATCTGCCGACCCCTTTCCTTAGAAGACCGGGATGTAGAAGAGGGCGGCCAGCGCGACCGCGATCAGACCGAGCAGCACGGGGGAGCGGTACCAGACGGCGTCCCCGGCGAGCACGTCGCCCTTCAGGTCGACGCCCCCCATGCCGTACACCAACCCGCGCAGCTCCTCGTCCCGCTTGGGTGCGGTGAGCGGGGTGACGATCGCGGCGACCACCACCGCCGTGACGAACGCCAGACCGGCACCCCAGAAGCTCTCCTCCAGGTCGGAGTTGAAATTGACCACCCCGCCCTTGTAGAGCAGGTAGAGGCTCAGCGACACCAGGGTGCCCAGCAGCAGCGACCAGAAGCCGGCCAGCGCGCTCATCCGCTTCCAGAACATGCCGATGATGAAGGTGGCGAACAGCGGCGCGTTGAAGACGGAGAAGAGCGCCTGGATGTAGTTCATGATGTTGCTGAACCCGGCCGCGATGAACGCGGTGCCGATCCCGATCACCACGGCGGCGACCGTCGCCCACCGGCCGACCCGCAGGTAGTACTCGTCCGACCGGTCCCGGCGGATGTACGCCTGCCAGATGTCGTAGGTGAAGACGGTGTTGAAGCCGCTCACGTTGGCCGCCATGCCGGCCATGAACGAGGCGAGCAGGCCGGTGACCGCCACCCCGAGCACGCCGTTGGGGAGCAGGTCGCGCATCAGCAGCGGGATGGCGTTGTTGTACTGGAGGTCGCCGCTCTCCGCGCCGAGGCCCTTCACCGTCACCAGGGCCACCAGGCCGGGGATGATCGTGACCAGGGGGATGAACAGCTTCGGGTACGCGGCGATGATCGGCGTACGCCGGGCGGCGCTCATGTTCTTCGCCGAGAGGGCCCGCTGCACCTCGGCGAAGTTCGTCGTCCAGTAGCCGAACGACAGCACGAAGCCGAGGCCGAAGACGATGCCTATCCAGTGCGCGCCCAGCGGGTTGGCGGTGCTGCCGGTGCCCTGCCACGCGTGCAGGCCGGCTTCGCCGAGTTTGGTGTCGCCGACCGCGTCCATCAGGCCGTTCCACCCGCCGACCTTGACCAGGCCGATCACGGTGACCGGGATGAGGCCGGCGAGGATGACGAAGAACTGGAGCACCTCGTTGTAGATCGCCCCGGACAGGCCGCCGATGGTGATGTACGCCAGCACGATCGCCGCGCCGACCACGATCGCCGTCCAGAGCGGCCAGCCGAGCAGCGCCTGCATGACGAGGGCCAGCGCGTACAGGTTCACGCCGGCGATCAGCACCTGGGCGACGGCGAAGCTGATCGCGTTGAGCAGGTGGGTGGGGCGGTTGAACCGCAGCCGCAGGTACTCCGGCACGCTGCGGACCTTGGAGCCGTAGTAGAAGGGCATCATCACGATGCCCAGGAAGACCATCGCCGGGACCGCGCCGATCCAGTAGTAGTGGACCGTCATCACGCCGTACTGGGCCCCGTTGGCGGCCATCCCAATGATCTCCAACGCGCCCAGGTTCGCCGAGACGAAGGCGAGACCGGTCACCCAGGCCGGCAGGGAGCGGCCGGAGAGGAAGAAGTCGACGCTGGTCCGGATGGCCCGGCGCGCGGCGAAGCCGACCCCGAGGACGGTGACGAAGTACAGCGCCAGGATCAGGTAGTCCAGGCCGTTCATGTTGAGCCGAAGACCCTCGCCGCCCATCCCGTCACCCCTCGTCCCGACGTCCGCGCTGGTTGGTGTGCGCGCGCGCCCTATTACCCCGTCTGGGGCGGTTTCACTCCTGCAGATCGGGACCGCCCGTGTTCGGGCCCTTCGGGTGGTCTGGCAGGCGCCGCGACGATCGGTACGCAAGAGGGCGCCCCGGCCGTTTTCGGCCGGGGCGCCAGTGTTGGTCAGGTGAATCAGCGACCGAGTACGCGGTCCAGGAAGTCCCGGTAGTTGCGGACCGCCATCCGCAGTTGTTCGGTGTCGGCCGAGCCGGCGTCCTGCCACCCGCCCAGCGTGTTCTTCTGGGCGGCCAGCGCCGAGGAGAGGGCCTGGATGGCTTCCTCCACCAGCGACTGCGCCTCGCCGGCAGCCGACTGCGGGTCGTCGACGAAACGCAGCTGCACGTCCCGCCAGCGGTCCCGGAAGCCCTGTGCGGTGTCCGTGTCGAGGAGCGTGGCCGGCTCGGCGGCGACCGTCGACCCGGCGGGTCGGGAAGTTCCGGCGGACTCCAGCGTGGGGCTGGTGTCGTCGCCGGGGACGGGTTCGCCGTCCGCGTCCGGGTCGACCATCTCCGGTGTCGCGCTGCCGTAGCCGGCCGCGCCCGCTGCGGCGGCATCCCGGTCACCGGTCAGATCGCCGCGCCGTTCCGGGTCGCCGTTCGTGCTCCCCGGCGGGACGACGGTCCGCGCGGAGGCGTCCGCGTCGGTGCGGCCGTCCAGGTCGGTGGGGTCGTCGACGTCCGCGCTGTCGTCGACGTACGCGTCGCGGCGGTGCAGCTCCGCGGTGGGATCGGCGCGCAGACCCTCCCGCTCACCGTCCTCGGCGCCGTCGCCCGGCTGGGCGGTCCGCTCGGCCCTCGGGTCCGGCTGATCCTGTGGGTGCGGGCTGGCCAGCGCGGATGCGGCCACCGCGTCGGCCACCGTGGTGGCGCCGAATGTCGTCGGCAGCGGCCCCGGCTCGTGGAAACCGCCCTCGTCGGTGGACCGGTCGTCGCGCCGGTGGCGCGGGTCGACGTCGTCGGCCGGGTCGTACGCGGCGACCCGGTCGGTGTCGTCGGCCCGCTCATGGACGGCGGCCTGGTCGTCGAAGGTGCCCCGGTCGTCGAGGGCGTCCTCAGGGACGTCGGAGCGACCGGCCCGGTCGCCGGCCGGGCGTACCGGCACGGGCTCGGACCGGACGGCCTCCGGGTGGTCGTTGCTCACCTGCTGCTCTTCCTGGCGCATCGGTGGCCTCCTCAGCGGCTCGTGGCGTCGTGGTCCGGGTGGTGGCGCTGTTCGGGCATGTGGTGGCCGACCGGCTCCTCGCCCAGCAGGTCGGCGAAGAGTGCGCGGTAGTGCACGACCGCCTGCCGCAGCTCCTCGGTGCTGGCCTCGCCCCGGGAGTTGCGCAGGTGGATGTCGTGCGCGTCCCGGTAGTTGGTCAGCGTGCGGGCGTGCTCGACGGAGAGGTGGGCGATCTGGTCGGAGAAGTCACCGGTCGGGTAGCCCTGCTCCTCGATGAGCCGGGTAACCAGTTCGTCCGCGTCGCCCACGGTCTCGCCGGGGGAGTCGATGAAGCGGACCTGGAGTTCCTCCCAGGCGGCGGCGTACCGGGCCCGGGACTCCGGGGTGAGTGGGGTGAGCGTGAGCTCGGCATGCCGGCGTTCCCGGTCGCGCAGTTCGCGCTCCGCGGCGGACCGGCTGTCCTGTTCCGCCACCACCCGGTCGTACTCCGGTCCGAACCGGTTGCGCAGGGCCCGGCGGTTGTTGAGCGAGCGGGCGGCCACGGCCAGCACCGCGACGATCACCAGCACGACGAGCACGATGACGACTATCTGCGTGGGCGACATGGGCTCCTCCTTCGTCATCTGCTATTCCCTCCGCGCAGTGATCGCCAATCCCGATCCGAGGCACTTTCCTGACGAGGGGCGCAACTACTCAGCGGCCAAAACCTGATTCATCCCGGAAGAGGCGCTTGGGCGGTAGAGACACGGGCGGTAGTGAAACAGCCTCCGATTACGTATCCTGCCCAAGGCGCCCGCGCCGGTGCCCGGCGACGCGGCCGGGCGCGCAGCCGGCAGGCGCGGTGCCCGGCGGTGCCGGCACCCCTCCTGCCACCCTGTACGGGCGAGGTCTGATGAAAACCCGCGACTGGCCGATCCGCTCGAAGCTGACTGCGTTGGTCGTCGCGCCGGTGACCGCGCTCCTGGCGCTGTGGATCTTCGCGACCACGCTGACCTTCGGTCCCGCCCTGAACCTGCTCTCCGCCCGCACCCTGTTGTACGACCTGGGTCGCCCCGGCGAGGCAGTGGTCACCGAGCTGCAACGGGAACGCCGACTCTCGGCGGTGCAGCTCGCCGGCGATACCGAGCTGCCCGCACTCGCCGAGCAGCGCGGGCGCACCGATCGGGCGGTCGCCGAGCTGCGCCGCCGGGTGGACGGTGAACCGCTGCGCGACGCCGCGGACGACCTGCTGGAAGCCCGGGTCGACCAGCTGGTCAACGCACTGGCGGCGCTACCCGACGGGCGGAAGTTCATCGACGAGCGCAAGGTGGACCGGGCCGGCGCGATCGGCCTGTACAGCGGCATGGTCTCCGCGGCCTTCCAGGCGTTCGCCGGCATGGCGACCCTGACCGACCCGGACATCAACCGGCAGGCCTTGGCGCTCACCGCGCTGGGTCGCTCCCGGGAACTGCTCGGCCAGAGCGACGCGCTGCTGGCCGGCGCGCTGACCGCCGGACGATTCGCCGAGGGCGAGCACACCCAGCTCGTACAGGCCATCGGCAACCAACGGTGGCTCACCGAGAGCGCCGTGGCCGACCTGCCCGAGAGCAGCCGGGTCGCGTACCAACGGTTGACCGAGAGCGAGGCGTTCACCCGGCTGCGCACGATGCAGGACGCGCTGGTCGTACCCAACCGGTCCGGCCGACCGACTGTCGACGCGGCGTCCTGGCAGGCCAGCCAGGACGCGGTGCAGCAGCAGTTGCGCGACTTCGAGCTGTCCGAGGCCGACGCTCTCACCGACCGTTCGGTGCCGATGGCGGTCCGCATCCTGGTGCGGCTGGCCGCCGCCGGCGTACTCGGGCTCGTCGCGGTGGTCGTCTCGGTGCTGGTGGCGTTGCGGGTTGGCCGCACCCTGGTCCGCCGGCTCAGCGGCGTCCGCACCGCCGCGCTGGAGCTGGCCGAGCACCGGCTGCCCGACGTGGTGGCCCGGCTGCGCCGAGGCGAGCAGGTCGACGTCGCCCGGGAGGCGCCGCCGCTGGAGTACGGCCACGACGAGATCGGCGAGGTCGGGCGCGCCTTCACCGAGGTGCAGCGCACTGCCGTCCAGGCCGCGGTGGACGAGGTCACCCTGCGTCGCGGGCTCAACGAGGTCTTCCTCAACATCGCCCGACGGAGCCAGAGCCTGGTGCACCGTCAGCTGCACCTGCTGGACCGGATGGAGCGGCGTAGCGAGGACCCGGACGAGCTGGCCGAGCTGTTCCAGGTCGACCACCTCGCCACCCGGCTGCGCCGGCACGCCGAGGATCTGGTCATCCTCGCCGGCTCCGCGCCCGGCCGGGGTTGGCGGAACCCGGTCGCGATGGTCGACCTGATCCGCGGCGCGATCTCCGAGGTCGAGGCGTACGAACGGGTGGACGTCAAGGCCGTGCAGCCGGCCGGCGTGCTGGGGCGGGCGGTCGGCGACATCATCCACCTGCTCGCCGAGCTGGTCGAGAACGCCACCGCCTTCTCCCCGCCGGACACCCGGGTCACCGTCACCGGGGCGCAGGTGGCCAACGGGTACGCCCTGGAGATCACCGATCAGGGGCTGGGCATGTCCGACGCGGCGCTGGAGACCGCCAACACCCGGCTGGCCAGCTCGCCCGAGTTCGACCCGGCGCAGAGCGCCCGACTCGGTCTGTTCGTGGTGGCCCGGCTGGCGGCCCGGCACGGCGTACGGGTCCGGTTGCGCCCATCCGGGGAGGGTGGCGTGACGGCAGTGATGCTGGTCCCCGGCGACCTGGTCACCACCGAGCCGCCGGCCGGCCCCGACCCCGCCACGCTCGGCACCGCCTCGGCCGACCCGAGCCGGCGGCTGGCTCGGACGGCGCGCCGGGGTGCCGTGACCCGCCCCCGGACCCGCCCGCCGACGGCCCCGTCCGCCAGCACAGCCCCGCCCGCCCCACCCACCGGAGCGCCGACCTCGGCCAACCCGCCTGCCAATGGGCGCGACGAGGTCTCGGCGACCCCTGACGAGTCGGACGACGAGCTGGATGGCCTGCCCCGCCGGGTGCGACGTCCTACCCCCGCCGCCCGGCCCCGGTCCACCGTCACCGACACGCCGTCGCCCCGCTCGCCCGAGGAGGTCCGCCAGGTGATGGCGGCGCTCCAGGCCGGCACGGCGCGCGGACGCGCCACCGCCATCACCCCGACGGCGCCAACCGGTCCGGCGGTCCCGGCGGCCCCCACCGACCCGCCGACGACCCCCGAACCCCCGACCGTGACTGAGAGGGACGCCTAGTGCGGGATTCGACGAAGCAGAGCGCCGGCCTGGACTGGTTGCTCGACGAACTGGTGCAACGGGTACCGGCCGCCCGCGAGGCGGTGGTGCTCTCCGCCGACGGCCTGCTGCTCGGCTGTTCGGCCGAGCTGGAGCGCTCCGACGCCGAACACCTCTGCGCGCTCGCTGCCGGCTTCTCCAGCCTCGCCCGAGGCGCCAGCCGGCACGTGGACGGCGGCCCGGTCCGGCAGACCGTGGTGGAGATGGAGGCGGCGTACCTCTTCGTCACCGCTGCCGGGCAGGGTGCCTGCCTGGCCGTGGTGAGCGACGCCGACGCGGACATCGGGCTGGTCGCGTACGAGATGGCGATGCTGGTGATCCGGGTGGGGGAGAGCCTCGCCGCGCCGGCCCGATCGGCAGCGGGTGCCGGAGATGCGGACTGAGCCACCCGGGCCGCAGCACGAGTGGCTGGATGGTGAAGCCGGCCCGGTGATGCGCCCGTACACGCTCACCGGAGGCCGGGTACGCTCCGCCGTCGACGACTTCAACCTGGTCGCGTTCGTGTTGGCCGGTTCGGACGTCGACGTGACAAGCCATTCGCATCTGCTGCCGGAGCATCGACGGCTGGTCACGTTGGCCCACCGGCCGGTGTCGGTGGCCGAACTGGCAGCCGAGCTGGACCTCGCGGTCGGCGTGGTCCGGGTACTGCTCGGTGATCTCCTCGCCGAGGGCCTGGTCGCGGTGCACGAGCCGCCGGCCGCCGGCATCCTTCCCGACGACGACATCCTCAAGGCGGTGGTCAGTGGACTCCGTGCGCTATGACCAGGTGGGCACCAGCACCACCATCCCGCTGGCACTGAAGATCCTCATCGCGGGAGGCTTCGGGGCTGGCAAGACGACCTTGGTGAGTGCCCTGAGCGAGGTCCGTCCGTTGCAGACCGAAGAGGTGCTCACCGGTGCCGGGATCGGCACCGACGACATCTCCGGCGTGGAGGGCAAGTCCACCACCACGGTGGCGATGGACTTCGGCCGAATCACCATCAACGACGACCTTCAGGTCTACCTGTTCGGCACGCCTGGCCAGGACCGGTTCTGGTTCCTCTGGGACGAGTTGGCCTTCGGCGCGCTCGGCGCGGTGGTGCTCGCCGACACCCGGCGGTTGGCCGACTGCTTCCCCTCCATCGACTACTTCGAGCAGCGGGGAATCCCGTTCGTGGTGGGCGTGAACTGTTTCGACGACTCCCGCCGGTTCAACCTGGAGACCGTACGCCGAGCGCTCGACCTGGACCCGGACGTGCCGATGGTGCTCTGCGACGCCCGGGACCGGCAGTCCGGAAAGATGGTGTTGATCTCTCTGGTGGAGCACGTCGCGAGACAGCGCGGCGAGCCGGTCCCGGCGGCCTGAGATCCGGGCCGGAAAGCCGGTTAACGGGCGGGCAACGCGGGCAGCCTCTGGTTGGATCAACCAAGGATGCCGGCGGAGGAGTTGGGCGTGAGCGGTCAGGGTGAGGTCGTCCACATCGGGGGTTACACCGCGCAGAGCGGCGGGCGGGGCAGCGGCATCGTCGCCGCTCGTCGCGACCCGAGGACCGGGGCGCTGACCCCGCTCGGCACTGTGGCAGCCACCCCGTCCCCCTCCTTCCTGGTGCGGCACCCCAGCCAGCCGGTGCTCTACGCGGTCAACGAGCTGACGGACGGCGAGATCAGCGCCTGGCAGGTCGGGGCGGACGGCGCGCTGGACCCGCTCGGCAGTCGGTCGACAGGCGGCGCCGAGCCCTGCCACCTGGCGGTGCTGCCCGGCGGGGGTCACCTGCTGGCGGCCAACTACGGCAGCGGCAGCATCGCGGTCTTCCCGCTCGACCCGCAGGGCGTGCCCGGCGAGCGCACCGACCTGGTGGTGCACGAGGGGCGCGGCCCCGACCCGGAGCGCCAGGACCACGCCCACGCCCACATGGTCTCGCCCGGGGTGGGCCAGGGGCCGATCTTCGGCGTGGATCTCGGCACTGACTCGGTCTACCGGTACGACCTGGACGAGGCGACCGGACGACTGGTACCGCGTGCGCCTCGGATGCGTACGAAGCCCGGCACCGGCCCCCGGCACCTGGCCCGGCACCCCGACGGTCGGCGCTGCTACCTCGTCGGGGAGCTGGACGCCTCGGTCACCGCCTACGAGCTGACCGACGACGGCGCGTTGCACCAGCGCGGGCGGGTCGAGGCGAGCGAGCGCGCCGGTCACGTTCAGCCGTCGGAGGTCGCGGTCGCCCCGGACGGCCGGTTCCTCTACGTCGCCAACCGTGGGGTGGGGACCGTGGCGGTCTTCACCCTGGCCGGGGAGCTGCCCGATCTGGTGGCCGAAGTGGACACCGGCGGGGAGTGGCCTCGGCACTTCGCCCTCATCGGGGAGCACCTCTACGTCGCCGACGAGCGGGCGGACATGGTGCGGGTGTTCCGGCGCGACACCGACACCGGCGTCCCGGAGGCGGTCGGCGAGCCGGTGCCGGTGCCGAGCCCGACGTGCGTACTGCCCTGAACGATGGTTCAGAGACGTGAGCGCTGCACTGATTTGGCAACGCCACGGGGCTGCCACGTCACTCTGTGTTGCAAAAAGGTGGTCAACTGTTTCTCCTCCGTAACTTTAGTCCGAACGGATGTGGCAGAGACGGCACCTAGTACGCAAGATGGTCACCGTGTCAGCAGGCCGCCATCGCATGCGTTCGAAACTCCACCTAGCCGCCGCCGCCGCAACGGCGGGGGTGCTCGTCGTGACGACGGGCGCTTGGTTCGGCTACCAGGAGCTGATCCAGCCCAGCTGCTCGGGAGAGATCCGACTCGCCGTGGCGGTCGCCTCCGAACTCGCGCCAGCGGTGGACGCCGCCGCGTCCCAGTGGGTCAAGGATGGCGCCGCGGTGGGCCCGACCTGCATCCGCGTCGACGTGTCCGCGTCCGACCCGGTCGACGTGGCGGCCGTGGTGGCGGCCAAGCACGGCGCTGTGCTGGCCGGCGTGGGGCAGGCCAGCGGCACCGCCGTCAGCCCGGACGTCTGGGTGCCCGACTCCTCGACCTGGCTGCTGCGGTTGAAGAAGGACGCGACCGCGTTCGCTCCGACCAACGGCGCCTCCATCGCGCGCAGCCCGATCGTCGTCGCGATGCCCGAGCCGATCGCCACCCGGCTGGGTTGGCCGGACAAGAAGTTCAACTGGACCGACCTGCTCAAGCAGGTCAACAACACCAGTGCACCGCTGCGGACCGGGATCGTCGAGCCGACCCGCGACGCGGCGGGCCTGTCCGGTCTACTCTCGCTGACCGCGGCCGCCAACGGCGCCGGTGGCGACGCCCAACGCAACACCGTCGGCGCGCTCCGCGCACTGGCCACCGGGCGCTCCTCGCTCCGCAACGACCTGCTGGCCCGCTTCCCCACGGCCAACGACTCGACGTCCATCGCCAGCGGTCTCGGCGCGGCGGCCCTGTCCGAAGAAGACGTGATCGCGTACAACAGCAAGAAGCCGCCGGTGCCGCTCGCCGCGCTCTACATGGAGCCGGCGCCGATGCCGCTGGACTACCCGTACGCGGTGCTGCCCGGCATCGAGCCGAGCAAAGCGTCGGCGGCCAAGGTGCTGTTCGAACTGCTCACCAGCCCGACCTTCCGCGACCGGCTCGCCGCGCAGTCGCTGCGCGCGCCGGACGGCAACTGGGGCGAGGGTTTCAAGGCGCCGCAGGGTGCGCCGAGCCCGTCCGGTGGCGCGCCCACCGCACCGGCGAACGGCGGAACCGCGGCGGGTGGCCTCGACCCGGCCGCCATCCAGCGGGTCGTCTCCAGCTGGTCGATCGCCACCCAGTCCGGTCGGATGCTCGCCGTCATCGACGTCTCCGGCTCGATGAAGGACCCGGTGCCCAGCGCCAACAACCGCAGCCGGGAGGAGGTCACGGTCGACGCGGCCCGTCGCGGCCTCGGCCTCTTCGACGACTCCTGGTCGATCGGTCTGTGGACCTTCTCCACCCAGCTCGTCGGCAACCGGGACTACCGGGAGCTGGTCCCGATCGGGCCACTCTCCGGCCAGCGGGCCCAGTTGGAGGGCGCCCTTGCCACCGTCAAGCCTTCCAGCGGCGACACCGGCCTCTACGACACGATGTTTGCCGCGTACCAGGCGGTGCAGGAGAACTGGCAGCCTGGCCGGGTCAACTCGATCGTGCTGTTCACCGACGGCAAGAACGAGGACGACAACGGCCTCAACCAGCAGCAGTTGCTCAGCAAGCTCAAGCAGGCCGCCGACCCGGAGCGGCCGGTCCAGGTCATCATGATCGGCATCGGCGAGGGCGTCAGCAAGGCAGAGTTGGAGTCGATCACCAAGGTGACCGGTGGCGACGTCTTCGTCACCAAGGACCCGAGCGAGATCGGCAGCATCTTCCTCAGCGCCATCGCGCGCCGTCCGCCAGCGCCGCGCTAATCCGACGCTCAGACGTCCAGGGGCCTGCCGTAGCGCCGATTCGGTGTGGCAGGCCCCTTTTCGGCCACCAGGTTGTTGAAGAAAAGTGACGGCAATACGTCGGAAGTAATCGGCAGTCATAGTTGTCAAGGCAGGATGTCGACTGTTCCGGCATAGTCGGTCCGCCTCCGGTCCGACCCGTCGGCCGGGGCCATCCTGTACAGAGTGGGAGGGCCGGTGAGCGTGGCGACACTGTTGACCCCCGCGAGGTCGGCGGAGCCGGACGGTCGACGCGCCGGGCTGGTGGCCCGCGCCGACGAACGGTCCTACGTCCGGGTTCTCGTGGTGCTGGACACCACCGTCCTCATCATCGCGCTGCTGATCGGTTACGTCGCCCGTTTCGGTGAGGGCGAGCCGACCGGCTCGGAGATCCCGTACGTGCTGGTCGCCCCCGGGTTGGTGCTGGCCTGGCTGATCTCGCTCAAGGCGCTCGGCTGCTACGACGACCGGGTGATCGGCTACGGGGCGGACGAGTACCGGCGGGTCAGCTCCGCCAGCCTGCGCCTGGCCGGGGCGATCGCCATCATCGGCTACATCGCCGACGTCGGCGTCTCCCGGGGGTTCCTGGGCATCTCCTTCGCGGTGGGCACCGTCGGGCTGGAGGTGGCGCGGTTCGCCGCCCGCAAGCGGCTGCACCGGGCCCGTTCGCTGGGTGCCGGCTGGTCCCGCAAGGTGCTGGTGGTCGGGGACACCGCCCACGTGTTGGAGTTGGTCCACACGCTGCGCCGTGAGCCGTACGCCGGTTACCACGTGGTGGGCGCCTGCATCCCGGACGCACTGCTCGCGCCGGTGGCGCAGCGGCTGGGTGACGTGCCGGTGGTGGGGTCGTTCCGGGGAATCCCGGAGGCCGCCACCGCAATCGGCGCGGACACGGTCGCGGTGACCGCCTCCGGTGAGCTGACCGCTACCCGGCTGCGCCGTCTCGGCTGGCAGTTGGAGGGGACGGGCGTCGACCTGGTCGTGGCACCCGCGCTGACCGACGTCGCCGGCCCGCGGATCCACACCCGCCCGGTCGCCGGCCTGCCGCTGATCCACGTCGAGGCGCCGGAGTTCCGTGGGGCCCGCAAGCTGGTGAAGGGTCTCGTCGACCGGTCCGTCTCGTCGCTGGCGCTGGCGGTGCTGCTGCCCCTGATCGCGTTCATCGCCCTGGCCATCAAACTGGACAGCCGGGGCCCGGTGCTGTTCCGGCAGGTCCGGGTCGGCCGGGGCGGGCAGGAGTTCGGCGTGTTCAAGTTCCGCACCATGGTGGTGAACGCGGACGCGCTCCTCGCCGAACTGACCGCGCGCAACGAGACCGACGGCCTGATGTTCAAGATGCGCCAGGACCCCCGGGTGACCCGCGTCGGCCGGCTGCTGCGCAAGTGGTCACTGGACGAGCTGCCGCAGCTGGTCAACGTGCTGCTGGGTCAGATGAGCCTGGTCGGGCCCCGCCCGCCGCTGCCCTCGGAGGTGGCCCGTTACGACGGTGACGTGGCCCGACGGCTGCTGGTCAAGCCCGGCATGACCGGCCTGTGGCAGGTCAGTGGCCGCTCCGACCTGAGCTGGGAGGACGGCATCCGGCTCGATCTCTACTACGTGGAGAACTGGTCCCTCGCCGCCGACCTCACCATCCTCTGGAAGACCTTCGGCGCGGTGCTGAACGGCCGCGGCGCGTACTGAGCACCGGTCACGGTTGCGGGCCGTTCCAGTCCAGGCAGACGACCACCGCGTCGTCGACCAGGTCACCGGCCACGAACGCGCGCAGATCACCGATCAGCGACCGGACGGCGTCCAGTGGCGCCATCGGCCCGGTCCGCCGCAGGAACCGGTCCAGTGCCGTCTCGCCGTAGCGCACCTGCTGACCGGTGGCGTCCAGCACCCCGTCGCTGACCACGAAGAGCCGGTCGCCAGGCTCCAGCGGGAACTTCTGCTCGTGGTAGTCGGTCGCCTCGAACATGCCCAGCGGGAACTGCGCCTCCAGCGGCTGCTCGGTGACGTTCCCGTCGCGGACCAGGACCAGTCGGGGTGACCCGGCGTCCACCACTGTCATCATCCCGGAGCGCAGGTCCAACTCCATCAGCAACGCGGAGAGGTGCTGCTCGCCCCGGTACAGGTCGTAGATGGCCTGGTCGGCGAGGGCGGTCTGGTCGGCCAGACTCAGCCCGGCCCGACGCGCGTTGCGCAGCGCGTGGGTGGCCAGCGAGGTGAGCAGGGAGGCCGCCACCCCCTCACCGGTGCCGTTGATGGTGGACAGCCAGAGCCGCTCCCCGTCGTCGGACCAGTCGAAGCTGTCGCCGCGCACCGTGTACGCCGGCTCCAACTGCCCGGCCAGGCTGAACGAGGGACGGATCCGGCTGCGGCCGGGGAGCAGGTCCCACTGCATCTCGGCGGCCAGGGTGAGGCGTTGGGTGCGCCGGGCCGCCCGGTAGACGTCGGTGCCGGCGGAGACCGCCGCCACCTCGTGGGCGAGCGCGGTGGCGATCTCGGCCAGCGCGGCGACGACTTCCCGGTCGTCCGGAACGGGTGACAGGCACAGCACCCCTCGACGCTCGCCACGCATGGTGACCGGGAACCAGGCGGTGCCGTCGGTCAGTATCGGCGACTGGTGGTCGAAGGCGCGCCAGGCCGGGTGCCCGGGGCTGGTGATCGAGTCACCGTCGGTGAGTGGCAGCAGCTCCGCGAGTCGGTAGTCGACCTGGTAGAGCTCGACGTCGGTGATCCCGTACGACTGGGCGAGCACGTCCCCGATCCCACCGACAAGCCGGTCGGCTGGTGTCTCGTTCAGGGCACGTCGTGCCCGATTGACCGGTTCGCCCATCGTCAGTCCTTCACTGAAAGCTCGACCACCAGGAGGTTCGGAGTACTCTCGGGCCACCATGGCCGAACTGAACCGTCCGTCGGACCCTGAGACGAGTATGGCTGCCGCACTGGACGCGGCGGCCGCTGCCCTGCTGGGAATCTGGGAGTCTGCCCGGGAGGGGACCGCCAACCGCGTGTCTGGCGCCCAGTTACGGGCGGTGATGGTGGTGGAGCAGCACGACGGGATCAACCTGCGTCGGCTCGCCACCCGACTCGACATGCTGCTCAGCTCCGCCAGCCGCCTCTGCGACCGGCTGGTCGCCGCCGGCATGCTGGAGCGCGAGCCGGGCCGCTTCGACCGCCGGGAGATCTCGCTACACCTCACCCCGGAGGCCCGCCGGCTCCTCGCCCAGCTGCGGAACGACCGCCAGGCCCAACTCGCCGCCGTGTTGACCGGGATGAGCCCGGAGGGCCGCGACGCGCTGCTGAGCGGGATGCGGGAGTTCGACGAGACCGCCCGCCGCCAGCAGGCGCAGAACGCGCCGACGCCGGACGAGTCGACGGGTCAGGGGGACTGGCCGGACGACCCGGACCGGCCCGGTGGGCGGTCGGGGGACTGGTCGGTCGATTCGGGTCGGCAGACCCGAGCGGGGTGGACGGGTTCGTCGGGCGGTCCGGAACGATCGGTCGGCACCACCAGGGAATGGCCGGCCGGCGACCCACCGGTGGCGTGTACCGCCTGATCGAGCCGGCCGGCACCGCCTGTCGGGGCAGTTTTCTGGCTCCTCACCGGGGATCGTTGCCTGGGGGCAAGGATACCTATCCTCCCCGACGGAGGCCCCCGGCGCGGGGGTGGGGATCAGCCGGAGCGGGCCAACCAGCCGGCGGGCTGGGCGATGATCCGGCGGGCCACCGATCCGGCGGCACCCACCGCGGCGGCCTCCGCGCCGAGCGTCGACGGCCGGACCGTGACCGGTGACCAGGCCGCGGTGAGCACCCGGGCACCGATCTCGGCGAGGACCGGGGGGCACAGCCAGGGCGCGAGCGCCGCGTAACCGCCACCGAGCACCACGGTGTCCAGGTCGAGCAGGTTGACGACGCCGGCCACCGCGACGCCGAGCGCCGTTCCGGCGTCGCGTAGCGCCCGCAGCGCGTCGGCGTCGCCGGCCTCGGCCAACTCGGCCAACCGGGCCGTCGCGGTGTCCGCGGGAAGCTCCGCCCGGGCCAGCCCGGCGGCGGCCACGATCGCCTCCTGGCCGGCGTACTGCTCCAGGCAGCCCTGCCCGCCGCAGCGGCACGGACGGCCCTCGGGGTGTACCGGAAGGTGCCCGATCTCGCCGCTCCACCCGCGTACGCCACGAAACAGCGCGCCGCCGAGCACGATGCCGGCGCCGATGCCCACCTCTCCGGAGATGTGCAGGAAGCTGGACGGGCCGGGTGGCTGCGAGTGCAGCTCGCCGAGCGCGGCGAGGTTGGCCTCGTTGTCCACCACCAGCGCGGGGACGCCGGGCACCTGCTCGATCAGCGGAGGGTGCTCGGCGAGCAGCGCGGGCACCGGCACGTCGTGCCAGCCGAGGTTCGGCGCGAGCCGGACCAGCCCGGCGTCGTCCACCAGGCCGGGCACCGCGAGCGCGGCCCCGACCAGGGTGAGGCCGTGCCGGGCGGCGTCGTCGCGGGCTGCCCCGGCCATCTCGACCAGGCGGGCCAGGGCGTCGGCGGGGGCCACCGGGCGCAGATCGGCCCGGTGCACCGTGCGGTGCCGGACCTGGCCGGCGAGGTCCACCACGCAGACCGCCAGGTAGTCGACGTTGACCTCCAGGCCGAGCCCGGCCGGCCCCTGGTCGGCCAGGACCAGTCCGCGGGCCGGGCGGCCGGCACCCGAGCGGGGCGCGGGGTCGGATTCACTGACCAGCCGGCCGGCGAGCAGGTCCTCGACCACCGCGGACACTGTTGCTCTGGTCAGGCCGGTCGCGGTCGCCAGGTCGGCCCGGGAGGGAGGACGGTCGGCGGTGGCGATCCGGCCGAGGACCAGGGCGAGGTTGAGCTCGCGCAGGCTGCCCTGACGGACTGCGCCGGCCGGGGCGTGGGTGAGGCTCACCCCTTGACAGTGCCATATGGTGGGCAAATAATTCAATCGCTGAACAAATAGCGGACAACACCACCCGGAGGTCGCTCATGGCACCCCGTCCCACCCCCGCCGACAAGTTCTCCTTCGGGCTCTGGACCGTGGGCTGGCAGGCCCGCGACCCGTTCGGTGACGCCACCCGTCCCGAGCTCGACGCGGTCGAGGCAGTGCACCGGCTCGCCGAGCTGGGCGCGTACGGCATCACCTTCCACGACGACGACCTGATCCCGTTCGGCGTCGACGCGGCCACCCGTGACCAGCACATCGCCCGGTTCCGCAAGGCCCTCGACGAGACCGGCCTGGTGGTGCCGATGGTCACCACCAACCTCTTCACCCACCCCATCTTCAAGGACGGCGGCTTCACCAGCAACGACCGCGACGTCCGCCGGTACGCGCTGCGCAAGGTGCTGCGTCAGGTCGACCTGGCCGCCGAGCTGGGTGCCAGCACCTTCGTCATGTGGGGTGGCCGCGAGGGCTCCGAGTACGACCTCGCCAAGGACGTCCGGGCTGCCCTGGACCGCTACCGCGAGGCCGTGAACCTGCTCACCCAGTACTCCATCGACAAGGGCTACAACCTGCGGTTCGCCCTGGAGCCCAAGCCCAACGAGCCGCGCGGCGACATCCTGCTGCCGACCATCGGGCACGCGCTCGGTTTCATCTCCCAGCTGGCCCACCCGGAGCTGGTCGGCCTCAACCCGGAGGTCGGCCACGAGCAGATGGCCGGGCTCAACTACGCCCACGGCATCGCCCAGGCGCTCTGGCAGGGCAAGCTGTTCCACCTTGACCTCAACGGCCAGCGCGGCATCAAGTACGACCAGGACCTGGTCTTCGGCCACGGTGACCTGATGAACGCGTTCGCCCTGGTGGACCTCCTGGAGAACGGCGGCCCCAACGGCGGGCCGGCCTACGACGGCCCCCGGCACTTCGACTACAAGCCGTCCCGCACCGAGGACATGGAGGGGGTGTGGGCCTCCGCGGCGGCCAACATGAGCACCTACCTGCTGCTCAAGGAGCGGGCAGCGGCGTTCCGCGCCGACCCCGAGGTGGTCGAGGCGCTCGCCGCCAGCAAGGTCGGCGAGCTGAGCACGCCGACCCTCGGCGACGGCGAGGGCTACGAGGAGCTCCTGGCCGACCGCTCCGCGTTCGAGGACGTCGACGTGGACGCGGTGGCCGCCCGGGGCTTCGCCTTCGTCCGGCTCAACCAGCTCGCCGTCGAGCACCTGCTCGGCGCCCGCTGAGGCCCCGCCATGCCGTTGGTCGCAGGCGTTGACTCGTCCACCCAGTCCTGCAAGGTGGTGATCCGGGACGCGGAGTCCGGCGCTCTGCTCCGGCAGGGCCGGGCACCGCACCCGGACGGCACGGAGGTCGACCCGGAAGCCTGGTGGCAGGCGCTGCGCAGCGCCGCCGACCAGGCCGGCGGGCTGGCCGACGTGGCGGCGATCTCCGTCGCCGGCCAGCAGCACGGCATGGTGTGTCTCGACGAGGACGGCCGGGTGGTCCGCCCGGCGCTGCTGTGGAACGACACCCGATCCGCCGACGCCGCCGCCGACCTCATCGAGGAGGCCGGCGGCGGCTCGGCCGGGAGTCGGTTCTGGGCCGAGGCCACCGGCAGCGTTCCGGTGGCCAGCTTCACCATCACCAAGCTGCGATGGCTGGCCAGGCACGAACCGGAGCTGGCCGCCCGGGTTGCCGCCGTCTGCCTGCCACACGACTGGCTGACCTGGCGGCTGGCCGGCGCACCGGGGTTGGGCGCGCTGCGCACCGACCGGGGCGACGCCAGCGGCACCGGTTACTGGTCGCCGTCTAGCGGGGACTACCGGCTGGACCTGCTGGAGCGGGGCTTCGGTCGGCGGTTGGTGGTGCCCGAGGTGCTCGGTCCGGCCGAGTCGGCGGGCAAGCTCGCCGACGGCTTCGGCGGGCCGGGCGGGGCGCTGCTCGGCGCGGGCACCGGGGACAACGCCGCCGCCGCGCTGGGCGTCGGCGCCGGCCCGGGTGACGTGGTCGTCTCGATCGGCACCTCCGGCACCGTGTTCAGCGTCGCCGACGTGCCGGCCGCCGACGAGAGCGGCATCGTCGCGGGCTTCGCCGACGCGTCCGGCCGTTTCCTGCCCCTGGTCTGCACGCTCAACGCGGCCCGGGTGCTGGACGCCGCCGCCGCGATGCTCGGCGTCAACCTGGACGAGCTGGCCGAGCTGGCGCTCTCCGCGCCAGCCGGGGCCGACGGGCTGGTCATGGTGCCCTACCTGGAGGGTGAGCGGACGCCGAACCGACCGCTCGCCACCGGCGCGGTGCACGGCCTGACTCTGCGCACGTCGACCCCCGCGCACCTGGCTCGGGCCGCCGTGGAGGGCATGCTCTGCGCGCTCGCCGACGGGCTGGACGCGATGACCGCGCAGGGTGCCACCGCCCGCCGGGTCATCCTGGTCGGCGGCGGGGCCCGGTCGGCCGCGGTGCGTCAGATCGCTCCGCAGGTCTTCGGCTGCCCGGTCGTCGTCCCGCCAGCCGGGGAGTACGTCGCCGACGGTGCCGCCCGCCAGGCCGCCTGGGTCGCCCTGGGCGGCGCCGAGCCGCCGGTCTGGGCGGTCGAGGGCACCGAGGAGTACGCGGCGGCGGCCGTCCCCGCCGTCCGTGACCAGTACGCCGCGGCGCGCGGGTTGGTGCTCGACCGGCGCTGACCGCCGGGATCGACGCGCATGGGTGCCGGTCGACGGTGACCGGCACCCACCCGCGTGACGACCTCCTTTACGCAGTCTGGTTGGCTGCCGGTCATGACGGTGACCAGTGGCGGGCCCGGCCTGCGCCCGCACGGTCGGGGCGGTGGGCCGGCCCACCGGTTGTACAGCGTCGTGGTGTTCGTGCTGCTCGCCTCGCTGGACAACGTGGCGATCGGGCTGGTCCCCCCGCTGTACGGCCCGATCTCCGACGCGTTCGACGTGTCCGGGCGGCTGCTCGGCGTGGTCACTGCGGCCAGCTTCCTGGTCAGCGCGGTCGCGGCGGTCGGCTGGGCCTACGTCGGGGACCGCACCAACCGCAAACCGCTGCTCATGGTGGGCACACTGCTCTGGGCGGCGGGCACCGGCGGTAGCGCGTTCGCCGGCGGCTACCTGACGTTCCTGGCCGCGCAACTGGTCGCGGCGGTCGGCCTCGGCGCGGTCGGCTCGGTGGGCTTCTCCGTGGTCACCGACCTGATCTCACCGACCCGGCGCGGGCTGGTGATGAGCTTCTGGGGGCTCTCCCAGGGCGTCGGCACCCTCGCGGGCACTCTCGTCGGCGGGCTGCTCGGGGCGGCCGACTGGCGGCGGCCGTTCCTGCTGTTGGCCGGCGTCGGCCTGGTCGCCACGCTGGCCTACCTGTTCACGTACGACATCCGGCGTGGACAGAGCGAGCCGGAACTGGCCGGCAGGTTGGACGCCGGCGCCGAGTACGACTACCGGATCAGCCGCGCCGACCTGCCGCGCATCCTGGCCCGGCGGACCAACCGGTGGCTGATCCTGCAGGGTCTGACCGCCCAGGCCGCGTTCGGCTCGTTGGTCTGGCTGCCGGTGCTCTTCGCCGAACGGGCCGAGGCTCAGGGTTACTCCACGTCGACCGCGGTGGTGGTGGGCAGCGTCTTCGCCACCCTGTTCCAGCTCGGCGGGGTGCTGTCCATCGTGGGCGGGCTGGTCGGTGACGCCGTGCAACGGCGTACCCCGCGGGGGCGGGCGCTCGTCGCCTCGGTCGGCATCCTCGCCGCGCTGCCGTTCTACCTGGTGTTGTTCTTCGTTCCGGTGACCATCGACGTGCCGGACGGCGCGAGTGGCGGCGCGGTGGTGGGTGCGGTACTGGCCAGTGTGTTCACCGAGCCGTCGGTCGGGCTGAGCCTGCTCACCGCGATCGTGGCGCTCGCATTGACCTCGGCAAACTCGCCGAACTGGTTCGCGTTGATCGCCGACGTCAACCCACCGGAGCATCGGGGCACTGTCTACAGCCTGGGCAACCTGGTCAACGGGGTCGGTCGCGCGGCCGGCAACGGGCTGGTCGGGGTGGCCTTCCAGGCGCTGCGAGCGGCATTCCCGCCACCGCTGAACTTCGCCGTCGGGCTGGCCGCGTTCCAGCTCTTCTTCATCCCTACCGGCGTCATGTACTGGCTCGCCTCGCGAACCTCACCGACGGACATCGACAACGTGCACGACCTGCTACACACCCGAGCCGACCGCCTCTGACCCCGTGCGCTCGCGCCCAGCCCTCCGGCGCCTGCCCCGTCGATCATGGAGTTGTGGTGCCGGGTTCGGCATCTTTCGGGTGTTTTGTCACCCACCACAACTCCATGATCGACCAGACTGGGCGGCGCGAGATCAGCCTCGCAGCCAGACGGTCACGTCGGCCGGGACCGCGCCGTCGTCGTCCAGGGGCGCGCTGGTGACGAGCACCTCGGCGCCGGCCGGCAGCGGCACCGGGGCGGCACCGAAGTTGGTCAGCACGGTCAGCTCACCGTTGCGGAAGCTCAGCACCTCGTCGCCGGAGGACAACCACTCCAGGGTGCCGCGACCCAGCCCGTGGGCACGCCGCAAGCGCAACGCCGCGCGGTACAGCTCGTACGTCGAACCGGGCACGTCGCGTTGGCGGTCCAGCGCGTACTCCGCCCAGAGCGCGGGCTGGGGCAACCAGCTCGCGTCGGTCGGCCCGAAGCCGTACGACGGGGCGTCGGCCTCCCACGGGATCGGCACCCGGCAGCCGTCCCGGCCGCGCTGGGTGTGCCCGCTGCGCGCCCAGGTCGGGTCCTGCCGGGCCTCGTCGGGCAGGGTGGTGTGCTCGGGCAGCCCCAGCTCCTCACCCTGGTAGAGGTACGCCGAGCCGGGCAGCGCCAGCATCAGCACTGTGGCCGCCCGGGCCCGGCGCAGACCGAGTGCGGCGTCCGGCTGCGGGTCGCCGATGCCGATGCCGTTGGGGCGTACGGTGCCGACCGGCAGGCCGAGCCGGGAGGCGTGCCGCACCACGTCGTGGTTGGACAGCACCCAGGTGGTCGGCGCGCCGACCGAGTCGGTCGCCTCCAACGAACGGGTGATCACCGCGTACTGGGCCGGTGCGCTCCACGCGGCGAGCAGGTACTCGAAGTTGAACGCCTGGTGCATCTCGTCCGGGCGGACGTAGCGGGCCAGCCGCTCGGCCGGTTCCACCCAGGCCTCGGCGACCAGCACCCGCTCGCCGGGGTAGCTGTCCAGCACCTGCCGCCACTGCCGGTAGATCTCGTGCACGCCGTCCTGGTCCCACATCGGCGGGCGGGGCTTGTCGATATCGTTGCCGGAGAGGATCTCCTGCGGCTCCTGCCAGTCAGCCAGGTCGGCCTGCTTGATGAGGCCGTGCGCCACGTCCACCCGGAAGCCGTCCACGCCGCGGTCCAGCCAGAAGCGCAGCACGTCCAGGAACTCCGCGTGAACCTCCGGGTTGTCCCAGTTGAGGTCCGGCTGCCCGGTGTCGAACAGGTGCAGGTACCACTGGCCGGGCTGCCCGTCGGCGTCGACCGTCCGGGTCCAGGCCGGACCACCGAAGACGCTCTGCCAGTCGTTCGGCGGCTGGTCGCCGGCCGGACCGCGGCCGTCCCGGAAGATGTACCGCGACCGTTCCGCGCTGCCGGGCGCGGCCGGCAGCGCGGCCTGGAACCAGCGATGCGCCGAGGAGGTGTGGTTCGGAACCAGGTCGACGATCACCCGCAGGTTGCGGGACCGGGCCTCGGCGATCAGCTTGTCCGCGTCGGCGAGGGTGCCGAACAGCGGGTCGATGTCGCGGTAGTCGGCCACGTCGTAGCCGGCGTCGGCCTGCGGCGAGGGGTAGAAGGGGGAGAGCCACACCGCGTCCACGCCCAGCTCGACCAGGTGGTCCAGGCGGGCGGTGATGCCGGGCAGGTCACCGATTCCGTCCCCGTCCGAGTCGGCGAACGAGCGGGGGTAGATCTGGTAGATGGCGGCCTCGGTCCACCAGCCGGTGGCCGGGTGACCGGAGGGGGTCTGCTGCGTCGGGTCGGTGTTCAGGGTCGTCTCCCGTGTTGCGGTGTTTGGATTTCAGTGTGCCCGGGGCGGTGCGGTCGAGTCCCGGACCACCAACCGAGTGGGCAGGACCACCGGAGTGTCGCAACCGGCACCCCGTTGGCTGACGATGGGGGCCGGCGGTCGGGCGCCGAGCGGGTCGAGCAACATCTGGGCGGCCAGCCGGCCCTGCTCGGCGGCGGGCTGGGCGACGGTGCTGAGCCCGAGCACACCGGCCAGGTCGTGGTCGTCGATGCCGACCACGCTGACGTCCTGCGGCACCCGCAGTCCGACGTCGCGCAGGGCGGTCATCGCGCCCATCGCCATCTCGTCGCAGGCGGCGACGATCGCGGTCGGCGGCTCGCCGCGGGCCAGCAGTTCGGCGGTGGCCCGGTTGCCGCCGTCGATGGTGAAGGTGGACTCGATGTCCAGGGTGGGGTCGGGTCGCAGGCCGGCGGAGCGCAGCGCAGCCTGGTAACCCCGGCGTCGGTCGAGGTGGGTGGTGAAGGCCAACTCGTCGTCCGGGTCGCCGGAGATGTGGGCGATCCGGTGATGGCCGAGGTCGATCAGGTGCTTGGTCGCGACCCGCGCCGCCGCCACGTCGTCGATCCGTACGCACGGCCAGTTGGGCACCCTGCTGCCCGAGCTGATGGTGACGCCGGGCAGTTCCAGCGTGGCCAGCGCGGTCAGGTCGGCCGGGCGCAGGGGCGTGGCGACCAGCATCATGGCGTCCACCCGCTTGTGCAGGTTCGCCGTACGCAGAACCCGCTGGCGGACCTGCTCCCGGCCGCCCAGGTTGTAGAGCAGCAGGTCGTAGCCGGACTGGTGGAGGTACTCCTCGACCGCCTCGACGACGGTGCTGAAGAACCAGCGGGTGATCCGGGGGACCACCACCGCGACCGTGCCGGTCCGGCCGCCGGCGAGCCGGGACGCGCTCGGCGAGACCTCGTAGTCGAGTTGCTCGGCGGCGGCGATCACCCGGCGGCGGGTGGCGGCCGAGACCGTCGGCAGTCCGCGCAGCGCCCGCGAGACGGTGGCCGTGGACACTCCGGCCAGCCGGGCCACATCATCGATCCTCGTCACGGTTTCTCCCGCTCGGTGCCCGGAGCGCCCGCCGCCGCCCGAGGGGCCAGGCGGCGGCGGGCGCGGGGTCAGCCCTTGACGCTGCCGGCGAGCAGACCTCGCACGAAGAAGCGCTGTAGGGACAGGAACACGATGAGCGGTACGACGATGCTGACGAACGCACCGGCGGTGAGGCGTTGCCACTCGTTGCCCCGGGTGCCGGCCATCTCGGCGAGCCGGACGGTCAGCGGAGCGGTCTCGTCGCCGCCGCCCGCGAAGATCAGCGCGACCAGCAGGTCGTTCCAGACCCAGAGGAACTGGAAGATGCCGAACGCCGCCAGCGCCGGGGTGATCAGCGGCAGCACGATGGTGCGGAAGATCTTCGGGTGGGTGGCCCCGTCGACCCGGGCCGCCTCCATCAGGTCCCCCGGCAGTTGCGAGATGAAGTTGTGCAGCAGGAAGACGGCGAACGGAAGCGCGAAGCAGGTGTGGGCGAACCACACCTGGGCGAACTTCTGCTCGTCGACCAGGTCCCAGGCCGGCATCAGCGTGACGCCGCCGAGGGTGACCCCGGTGGAGAAGAACCTCAGCAGCGGCACCAGGGCCATCTGCAACGGCACGATCTGCAACGCGAAGATCGCGATGTAGACCCAGTCCCGGCCGCGGAAGTTGATCCACGCGAGCGCGTACGCGGCGAGGCACGCGAAGGCGAGTGGGAAGAGCACCGACGGGATGGTGATCGCCAGCGAGTTGATGAAGGAACCGGCGAGCTGCCCGGAGGACGACGAGCGCCCGAACAGGACCTGCTCGTAGTTCTCGAAGGTGAACTGCGGGTTGGTGAACGAGGTCCACCAGCCGGTGGTCTTGATCTCGTCTTCCGGTCGGAGGGAGGAGACGAGCAGGCCGAAGGTCGGAATGGTCCAGACCACCGCGATGACGATCGAGACGAGCGTCGCGGTGCGGCTGTTCAACCGCTTGCGGACCCGGCCGGCCGCACTGGTCGGGGTGCCGTCGGTCTTCTGGGTGCCGGCGGCGACGGTGGGCGTTGCGGTGGTCATCTCAGCCCTCCCGCTGTTGACGGAGGTTACGGATCTGGTAGATCACGACCGGGATGACCAGGATGAAAAGGAAGACCGCGAGCGCGGAACCCCGCCCGTTCTCGCTGTACCGGAACGCCTGGTTGTACATCTCGTTGGCGATCACGCTGGTGTCGTAGTTGCCGTTCGTCGAGGTCCGGACGATGTCGAAGACCTTGAGCGTGGCGATCGTGAGGGTCACCATCACGACGATCAACGCCGGTCGGATGCTCGGCATGGTGATCTGCCAGAACATCTGCCACGGGCTGACACCGTCGAGCCGGGCGGCCTCGACGATGTCGCCGGGGATCGCCTTGATCGCGGCGGAGAGCACCACCATGGCGAAGCCGGCCTGGATCCAGACCATGATGACGATCAGCAGCAGCGTGTTCAGTGGCGATTCGAGCAGCCACTGCTTGGGCTCACCGCCCATGCTGACGACGATCTGATTGAGCAGACCGATCTGGTCGCCCTCACCTCGGTAGGCGTAGACGAACTTCCAGATGATGCTGGCGCCGACGAAGGAGATGGCCATCGGCAGGAAGATCAGTGACTTGGCCACGGCCTCGAACCGGGCCTTGTCCACCAGTACGGCGTAGATCAGGCCGAAGCCGGTCGCCACCAGCGGGACCAGGAGCACCCAGATCAGGGTGTTGATCAGGACCCGGACGATCGCGTCGTCGGAGAACATCCAGCCGAAGTTGTCCAACCCCACCCACTCCGTGCTGGTCCTGTTCATCAGGGAGAGCAGCACGGTGCGGATGGCCGGCACGACCAGACCGATGGTGAGCAGCAACAGCGTCGGCAGCAGGAAGAAGAGCGCGAAAATCCCCTCCCGCTGCTTGGGTCGACGGGGAAGTGGAGAACCACCCACCGAGGCGGCGACGAGCTGCGCCTCCCGTCGCCGGGCGAACCAGGCCGGCACCACGTCGAGCAGCAGTAGGAGACCACCCACCACCAGCACGAAGGCGACCAGCCCGTACATCAGCATGAGGAGCTTCGGCTGCTCATCGGCGAAGTCGAACTCCATCAACCCTCCCTTCCGGGTCCACCTCGGCCGGTGGCCCGGCCCGCGTCAGCGGACCGGGCCACCGCCGGGTATCACTTAGGCCAGCTGCTCTCGATGCCCTGGAGCACCGGGGCGGTCGCCTTGCCGTTCAGCCACTCGACCATGCCCTTCCAGAACGTCCCCGCGCCGACGGCGGCCGGCATCAGGTCGGATCCGTCGAAGCGGAAGGTGCCCGTCTTGTCCTGGAGGATCTGGACGGAGAGCTTGTCGATCGGGCTGGCGACGTTGGCGATGTCCAGCTTGTTGTTCGCCGTGACCCAGTTGCCGAGCTTCGCGCGGCTGTTCACGTACTCCGCCGAGACGAGGTAGGTCTGCACGGCCTGGACCTCGGGACGGTCGGCGTAGCCGACGACGAACTCGCCCGCGCCCAGCACCGGCTTGCCCTTGGACGGGTCGATGGCAGGGAAGTAGAAGGCGAACGCGTCGCCGTCCTCGGCCACCTTGGTGCCCTCGGGGAACTGGTTGGCGTAGAACGACGCCTGTCGGTGCATCGCGCACTTGCCGGTGGTCACCGGCAGGCCCGCCTCCTGGAAGGCGGTGGTGGTGATGCTCTTGACGCCGCCGAAGCCGCCGTTGACGTACTTCTCGTTCTTGAGGATGCTGCCGGCGCGGTCGACCGCGTCGACGATCTTCGGGTCGTTGAACGGGATGGCGTGGGTGGTCCACTGGTCGTAGACCTCGGGACCCTGCGTACGCAGGACCACGTCCTCGATCCAGTCGGTGGCCGGCCAGCCGGTGGCGTCACCGGACTCGACGCCCGCGCACCACGGCTTGATGCCGCTGGCGGCGATCTTGTCGCTCAGGGCGATGAGCTGGTCCCAGGTGGTCGGGACCTCCCAGCCCTTCTCCTTGAACGTCTTCGGCGAGTACCAGACGAAGGACTTCACGTTGGCGCCGAGCGGCACGCCGTAGAGCGTCCCGTTCACGGTGCCGTACTTCAGCCAGTCGGCCGGCATGTTCTGCTCGGCGAGGGCCTTGGTGTCGGCGCCGAGGGACTTCAGCTTGCCGGCGTCCGCGAAACGCTTCACCAGGCCCGGCTGCGGCACGAAGGCGATGTCGGGGGCGTTGCCACCGTCGACCCGAACGGGGAGCTGCGCCTCGAACTCGCCGCTGCCCTCGTAGTCGATCTCGATGCCGGTGCAGTCGGTGAACTGCGACCACGACCGTTCCAGCAGGTCGGCCTCGGCGTCACGGATGGACGCGTAGATGGAGACCTTCTTGCCGTCGTGGCCCTGGTACTTCTCGTATGCGGCGCACTCCGCAGAGCCCGCTTTGCTGCTCTTCTTGTCGTCGCCGGTACCGCAGGCGGTGGCGCTGAGCGCCAGCCCGAGTACACCGGCGATCACGAAGGCCTGGCGTGGTCTGGTAAAGACCGCCATGCCGTCCTCCTTCCTAGCCGGCGCGGTCGTGCTGGTGACCTGTCGCCGGTCCGATTGGGCGTGCACACATGTAAGCGCTTGCATCCGGCCCGGTCCACCCCCTGTCAGACACGAGCGAGTAACAATCCGGAAACCTGCGGTCTGCCTGGTGGGCGCGCTCCCGGGACAAGCTGGGGACTCTTTCGAAGATTGACGATATCTGTCAGGCTAAGCCCCTCGGATCGAAGGTTTTCGACATAGGAGGAGCTGTATGCGAAAGCGGTGGATCAGCCTGCTGGTGACGGGTCTCTTCGTCGGGGGAACGTTGGTGCCGGCGACCCCGGCCCTGGCCGCGCCGACCTTCAAGGTGCCGTTCCCCTGCGGCCAGTCCTGGTCCGGGCAGACCCGGTCGGACCACAGCCCGGCGTACGCCGTCGACTTCAACCGCACCGACGACCTCGGCGACCCGGTGGTCGCCAGCGCCCCCGGCACTGTCGACCGGGTTACCGACCTCGGTGGCACCAGCTACGGCAAGTACGTCCGGATCAACCACGGCGGCGGTTACAGCACCTACTACGCGCACCTCAACGGCTTCAACGTCTCGGTCGGGCAGACGGTCGGGTACGGCAAGGTGCTGGGCTGGGTCGGCAGCACCGGCGGATCTACCGGCCCCCACCTGCACTACGAGCAGCGTCTCAACGGCGCCGACATCCAGGTTCGGTTCAACGGCACCCTCGCGCTGTACTGGGGCACCAAGAGCTACACCAGTAACAACGGGTGCTCCTCGGGCAGCGGCAACGGCACTGTCGACACCAGCGGCACGCCGCTGACCGTCCGCTCCGGCCCCGGCACCGGGTACGCCTCGGTGGGCACCGTCGCCGACGGCACCCGGGTGACCATCGCCTGTCAGACCAGCGGCACCACTGTCACCGGCACGTACGGCACCAGCTCGATCTGGGACCGGATCGGCTCCGGCCGCTACATCGCGGACGCGTACGTGTACACCGGCTCCGACGGATACATCCCCGGCGTGCCTCGCTGCTGACCTGGTGACGGCCACGGTCCCCGGCGGACGCCGCCGCCGGGATATCTCCATCGTCGAGATATCTCCTCTCGAGGTTCGCTCAAACCGTCGAGCGGGAGGGCGGCTGCCGACGGGGCCGGCCAGCCACGAAAAAGCGCCGGGATCGCCACGGCCGATGCTTCTGTCGGGAGGACGAAGCTTCGGTCGCGGCGACCCCGGCGGGTCCCGGTTTCAGGGCGTATGAGCGCTAATTGAAGATGCTGACACCACCCGGGCCGACCAACAGCCCGACGACGATGAGGACGATGCCCCACAGGATCTGCCGGCGGAACAGCGCGAGGATGCCGGCGACCACTAGTACGACTGCGAGAATCCAGAGAATCAGCTCCATGACCTCTGACTACCCGACTGGCCGATCGGGGAAACCTGGTCGGTGTCGAGTTGATCGCCAACGTGAAAGACGCTGTACGCCTGCTTGATCACCGGGTGCGCGACGTTGCGGACGCGTACCCCGCCGGGGGTCGTGCCGCGCTCGGTGCCGGCGTGGGCGTGCCCGTGCACGGCCAGTGCCGTGGGCGCCGAGTCGATCGCCTGCCCCAACTGGTACGACCCGAGGAACGGGTAGATCTCCAATGGCTCCCCGACGAGCGTGTCCGGCACCGGTGAATAGTGGGTGAGCGCGACCAGCATGTCGCAGTCCAGTGAGCGCAACGCCGCGCCGAGCCGATCCGCGCTGTCGGTGGTGGTGCGCACGAAGGCCTTCATCTCCGGCTCGCCGAAGTCACTCGCGCACCGGCCGGCGAACCCGCCGCCGAAGCCCTTCACACCGGCGATGCCGAGCCGCCCACCCGCGCAGTCCAGCACGACGCCGTTGCCCTCCAGCACGGTGATGCCCGCGTCCTCCAGCACCTTGACCACCTGTGGCACCTGGTCACACTGGTGGTCGTGGTTGCCCAGCACGGTCACCACCGGTACGGCCAACCCACCGAACTCCTCTGCCACGCAGCGCGCCTCGGCCTCGGTGCCGTGCCGGGTCAGGTCCCCGGCCAGCAGCAGCACGTCGGCGCACTCCGGCAGTTCCTCCAACGCCGGTCGGAACCGCCCGACCACGTCCTGGTCCAGATGCACGTCGCCCACGGCGGCGATCCGGATCACCATGAAACCTCCCTCAGGGCAGTTGCTCGATCTCCGTGGGCGCCTGCGTGCGGGTCACCCCGATGTCGCTGGTGACGGGCACGTCCGGGAAGCGCTCTGACACCCGGCGCAGGATCTCCTCCCGCCGGTGCGGGCTCTCCACCTCGCCTTGGAGAACGAGCGCGCGTTCCCGTCGGATCACGGTGATCCCCTGTTCGGCCACGGCGGGGTCCTCGACGAGCAACCGTTGGATTTCTGCTTCGACGTACTCGTCCGGGGGCCCGGCACCGATGTCGCGATCGTGGGTCACGATGTCCCCTCTCCTGGCTGGGTGCCGGCGGCCGGCACCACCTCCAGCCGGTCCAGCAGCACCAGGAACGCCTCGGCGTACGGCGAGTGCTGCGTCTCCTTGCGTACCCGTTCCCAGTCGATCTGCTCCCTCAGCGACCGGGCCAGTGGCAGGCCACGGGCGAAGTCGCAGTAGTGCTGGGAGAAGCTGAGCAGTTTGTGCACCATCAGTTGGGTGGCGGACAGCACCGGCATGTGAATCGCGTCCACCGGCCGGATGACCGTGTCGGCGAACGTCTCCTCGGTCACCGGCGTCTCGATCGGCCGGTGGATCAGGTCCACCATCCGGCCGTCGTCGAAGACCTTCACCAGCCAGTCCTCCGGTGGACGCTCGGCGACGAAGCCGGCGGCCACCAGGGCCTCCAGTGCCTCTTCCACGTCGGCCTCCCGGATCAGGAAGTCGACGTCGTGATCGCTGGAGTGGCCCCCGTGGGCGTAGACCGCGAAGCTGCCGCCCAGGGCGAACGGAATCTCGGACTGCTTGAGCACGGCGGCGACCTTCTTGAGGGTGTGCACAAGACTCTCGTCCCCGCGCTCAGCCATCTGGTTCTCCCGTCGTCTTGTTGGCGGACCGGCGGTTGGATTTCGAACTCCGGTACCCGGCAAACCGGTCGGCCACACCTGCTGGCGTCGCGGTCGGGCGTCAACAGGGATGAACCATGAC
This sequence comes from Micromonospora sp. NPDC051227, assembly GCF_044455385.1. Classification (NCBI taxonomy): domain Bacteria; kingdom Bacillati; phylum Actinomycetota; class Actinomycetes; order Micromonosporales; family Micromonosporaceae; genus Micromonospora; species Micromonospora sp. NPDC051227. The sequence goes on along the minus strand of NZ_JBITET010000007.1, from coordinate 53,485 downwards.
AAACCTCGCGGACCAGGTGCGTGGGTCGGATAACCTGTGGAGGGTGGCGAGATCATCGGTGATGCGACGACGCAAGGCCCGATTGCGCACTGTCGCCCTGATCGGCATCGACGGTTCGGGCAAGACCACCCAGGCGCACCGGCTGGCCGACGCGCTGACCGCCGCCGGACGTCCCGCCACCTACCGCCGCAACGCCAGTGGCCGGCGCTGGCTCGGCCGGCTCGCGCAGCGCCTGGGCCGGGCGGACGCGCAACGGCTCGTCGGGCGCGACGGCGTGCTGGCGGTGGAGTCGGTGCTGCGCTGGCTCGCCATCGCCATCGCCCTGCTCAGTTGCCTGCTCACCGGCCGGACAGCGGTGATGGACCGCTACTCGGCCTGCCAGTACGCGAGCATCCGGGCGCACGGCGGGCAGCGCTGGGAGCGGCTCGCCCGGGCCGGCTACCGGCTGTTCCCCACGCCGCAGGTGACCTTCCTGCTCGCCGTCGACCCGGCGGAGGCGTACCGGCGCATCGAGGAACGCGGCACCGACCACGAGACGATGGGGTGGCTGACCGCCGCCGACACCGCCTACCGGGCACTGCCCGAGTACCCCAGCTTCGTGCTGGTGGACGCGGGCCGCCCGGCCGAGGAGGTGACCGAGCAGATTCAGGCGCACCTGGAGACCTGGCTACCGCCGTCCGCCTCGGGCGGAGAAGACGTCGGCCCGGTGGCGGCTCAGGCCCGTCCGTAGACCGGAACGGTGGCGCCACTGGTCGGGGCGGACTCGCCCGACGCGAGGAACCGGATCACCGGCGCGATCTCGTCCGGGGTCACCCAGCGGGAGTGGTCGGCGTCGGGCTGGGCCGCCCGGTTCGCCGGAGTGTCGATGACACTGGGCAGCAAGGTGTTGCAGCGGATGTTCTGCGACCGGTACTCCACCGCCACCGCGTTGGCGAAGGCCAAAACCGCCGCCTTGGCCGTCGAGTAGCCCGCCGCGCCGCGGAACGGGGTGAGCGCCGCGCGGGCCGAGACGCAGACCACCGCGCCGCCGCCGGACGCCACCAGGTGCGGGAGCGCGGCCTGGGTGACCAGGTAGGTCGGCCGCAGGTTGACGGTGAGCATCCGCTCGAACTCCTCGACCGGGGTCTCGTGCACCAACCCGCCGCTGGCGTACCCCCCGACGAGGTTGACCACCGCGCGCAGCGGCGCCGTCGGTTCGCTGGCCGCGGCCTCGGCCGCCTGCGCCGCACCCGCCGGCTCGCCCAGGTCCGCGACCACCCGGACCAGTCCGGCCGCCGGCGGCTCCGACCCGGGCCGGGCTTTCCGCTCCGGTACGACCACCCGCCAGCCCGCCTCGACGAACGCGGTGACGACCGCCCCGCCGAGCCCGCCGGAACCCCCGGTAACCAACACGCTGCCCTGTCCCATACGCCCCACGCTAGTGCCCCGCCCCCTTCGAGCACCTCCGTCGATCATGAAGTTGTTGCCGTGACACGCCGAGCCGAGTGGCAACGACTTCATGATCGCGGTCTGCCGTGGGCAGATTGGTTGGGATGTTCGGACCGTGGGGGCGCAGGATCGGCGGATGCGGATCCTCATTCTCGGTGGCACCCGGTTTCTCGGCCGGGCGACGGCACGGCTCTCCGTCGAACAGGGGCACGACGTGACCTGCGCGGCCCGGGGCGTGTCCGGCGCGGTGCCGGCCGGGGCGCGGTTCGTGGCGGCCGACCGCGATGATCCCGAGTCGCTGGTCCCGCTCGCCGCCGCGGGCTTCGACGCCGTGGTCGACGTGACCCGCCAGATCAGCCACGCCCGGCACGCGCTCGCCGCGCTTGCCGACCACGTCGGCCACTGGTCGTTCGTGTCGACGATCTCGGTGTACGCGGACCACACCACCCCGGGCCAGACCGCTGCGGACGCGCCGATCCTGGCGCCGGCCCCGCCGGACGTGGACGGTCCGGTCGGCCCGGACCACCGGTGGTACGGCGAGTGCAAGGTGAGCATCGAGGAGCTGGTCCGGGAGCGGATGGGCGTGGACCGTTCGTTCATCTGCCGGGCGGGGCTGATCGTCGGGGCGGAGGATCCGAGCGATCGTTTCCCGTACTGGGTGCGGCGGCTGTCGGCCGGTGGCGAGGTGCTGGCCCCCGGGCACCCGACCGATCGGGTGCAGTTCGTGGACGTCGCCGATCTGGCCGGTTGGCTGTTGCACGCCGCAGGCACCCGCCTCGGCGGCACGTACGACGGCACCGGTCCGGCGATGTCCCGGGCCGAGCTGTTGGCCGGGGTGGCCGCCGGGCTGGGCAACGCCGATCCGGCCTTCACCTGGGTCGACCAGGAGTTCCTGCTGTCCAACGACGTACGCGAGTGGTCGGGGGAGCGGGCGCTGCCGCTCTGGGTGCGGCTGCCGGAGACCGCCGGCCTGATGGACCGGGACGTCCGGCCGGCCCTGGACGCCGGTCTGACGGTCCGTCCGCTGGCCGATACCGTTCGGGCGACCGCGTCCTGGATGACCGCGCACCCGGCGGCCGTCCGGCAGGGTGGACTCGACCCGGCGGATGAGGCGGCGATCCTGGGGAAGTGGCAGGCTGTGCGGGACCGGTGATCCCGGCGATCGAAGTTTCCCGCCACCTCGGACAGTCATAGTTGACGCTCACGCCTGGTGAAAGTAAGTTTCATCCGTGGCGAAGAGTGCGAAGATTTCTGCGAGTCACGAGCCCGGTGGGCTGATCGTCCACATCAGCGGGCTGTTGCCATCGCTGTCGCCCGCCGAGCAGCGGGTCGCCCGATTGGTGGTTTCCGACCCGGCGGCCGCCGCCCGTCGGACAATCACCGACCTCGCCACCGCAGCCGAGACATCCGAGGCGACCGTCATCCGGTTCTGCCGTTCGGTCGGCATGGACGGTTACCCCCAACTGCGCATCCGCCTCGCCGCCGAGGCCGCCCGCCGGATCGAGCCACCGGACGCCCGAGTGGTCGGCGGTGACATCCCGCCCGGTGCCGACCTCGCCCAGATCATCGCCACCATCGCGTTCAACGACGCCCGCGCCGTCGAGGAGACTGCCGAGCAACTCGACCCCGCCGTCTGCGAGCAGGTGGTCGAGGCGATCAGCGGCGCCGGTCGGATCGACATCTACGGCGCCGGCGCCAGCGGGTTCGTCGCCTCGGACTTCCAGCAGAAGCTGCACCGCATCGGCCGGATCGCCTTCTACTTCCCGGACGTGCACACCGCGCTGACCTCGGCCGCCCTCCTGGGTCGGGGAGACGTGGCGATCGGCATCTCGCACACCGGCACCACCTCCGACGTGATCGAGGTGCTGGAGCAGGCCCGTACCCGCGGTGCCGCGACAGTGGCGCTGACCAACTTCCCGCGCTCGCCGATCACCGACGTGGCGGACTTCGTGTTGACTACGGCGGCCCGGGAGACCACCTACCGCTCCGGCGCGACGGCCAGCCGGCTGGCCCAGCTCACCGTGGTCGACTGCCTCTTCGTCGGGGTGGCCGCCCGCAACCGGGCCCGGGCCCGCAAGGCCCTGGAGGCGACCGCCGAGGCGGTCCAGTCGCACCGGGTGGGTGCCAACCGGAGGCGGGCATGACGGCCGGTGCGGAGATGCCCGCACGGCCCGCTCGCCCCACTGTCCGGGTGGGCGCCCCCACCGAAAGGCGTAACCCACTCAGCGTCGACCTGGACCTGATGTCGACCCGGGACGTGCTCACCGTGATCAACGAGGCGGACCGGCGGGTGCCCGCGGCGGTCGCCGCGGTGCTCGACGAGATCGCCACCACCGTCGACCTGGCGGTCGCGGCGCTTCGCGGCGGTCACCGGGTGCACTACTTCGGGGCCGGCACCTCCGGCCGACTGGGCGTGCTCGACGCGGCCGAACTGGCCCCCACCTTCAACTCGCCCCGACACTGGTTCTGCGCGCACCTCGCGGGAGGCCCGGACGCCATGTGGCGGGCCGTCGAGGACGCCGAGGACGACGACCGGGGCGGCGCGGTCGAAGCGGCCAGTTGTGTACGGGCCGGGGACCTGGTGGTTGGTCTGGCGGCCAGCGGACGCACCCCGTACGTCCTCGGGGCGGTTGCCTCGGCCCGCGCCAAGGGCGCCTCGACGGTGCTGCTCTGCGCCAACCCGGAGGCGGAGGCCGCCCGGTCGGTCGACGTGTTCATCGGGGTGGACACCGGACCCGAGGTGGTCACCGGGTCGACCCGGATGAAGGCGGGCACAGCGCAGAAGTTGGTGCTCAACACGTTCTCGACCGCCGTCATGGTGCGGCTGGGGCGGGTCTACTCGAACCTCATGATCGATATGGTGGCCACCAACGCGAAACTCCGCGGACGAATGATCTCGATTCTGGTCGAGGCCACCGGTTGCTCGGAGGAACTCTCCCGGCAGGCCCTCACCGAGGCGGACGGGGACCTGAAGACGGCGCTCGTCGCCCTCGTTTCGGGCGCCGAGATCGACGCCGCCCGGGCCGCGCTGGCCCGCTCGGCCGACCAGGTGCGCGGCGCCCTCGCCCTGCTAGCCTCCTAGCGCCACCGGCCCCGGGAAGCGAACTGGCCCTCGGATTGTTCATCTGGCCGGGGGGTAATAACACCCCCGTGAATGAACCGACGGGTCCACGGGTGCGTATCTGGCAGTGACCAGGATCGCACGGCCGTGGTGACCCGGGTCGCTGTGCCCCCACGGCGGGCGGTGTTGCCATGGTGCGGTAACCCGTACGTGGTGCCCAGTGGCGAGCCACCCGATGGGGTGCTGACAGCAAACATGGACCGTGCTCTCAGCTACTACTCAGGCATTCGTGACACTTTCGACTCACGACGAGGAATCCCCGACACGTCTCATCTGTTGTGTAGGTGTCAGCACCGATCGGCACAGCAGAAGTTACCAGGGGCTGACAGGTGTGGGGAATGGCAAGGAACCGGGCAACCGGCGCGAGCGAGGGGACCGTGGGCAACGTGGACAAGAACATCGGCATGCGAACCGACGAGGTTGCCGAGGAGCGCGACCTGGTCGGCGTCTACCTGCACGAGATCTCCCGGACGCCACTGCTGGACGCCGCCAAGGAGGTCGATCTCTCCAAGGCGATCGAGGCCGGCCTCTACGCCGAGCACCTGCTCGGTGAGGAAGCCGTCCCCGCCGGTGTCGACCGGGCCGACCTGGAATGGCTGGTCGTCGAGGGGGAGCGGGCGAAGGACCTCTTCATCCGCGCCAACCTCCGACTGGTCGTGTCGATCGCCCGACGGTACGTGCGCTCGGGGATGCCCATGCTGGACCTGATCCAGGAGGGCAACACCGGCCTCGTCCGGGCGGTCGAGAAGTTCGACTACGAGCGCGGCTACAAGTTCTCCACCTATGCCACCTGGTGGATTCGGCAGGCGATCAGCCGGGCGATCGCCCAGCAGGAGCGCACCGTCCGCCTACCGGTGCACCTGGTGGAGGACGTCAACCGGATGCGCAACGTGGCCCGGCAGCTGACCCGTGAGCTGGGCAGCGACCCGGAGCCGGAGCAGATCGCCAACGCCCTCGGCGTCACCGTCGAGCGGGTGAACGAGCTGCGCCGCTGGTCGCAGGACACCGTTTCGCTGGACACCCCGGTGGGCGACGACGGCGACACGAACCTCGGTGACCTGGTCGCCGACAGTGACGCGCCGTCGCCGGAGGACATCGTCCTCAGCGGCCTGGAGCGGCAGCGCATCGAGGGGCTGCTCAACCACCTCGACGACCGGTCCGCCGGCATCATGCGGGCCCGCTACGGGCTGGAGGACGGCCGGGAGCACTCGCTCACCGAGGTCGCGTCCAGGTTCTCGCTGTCCCGCGAGCGGATCCGGCAGTTGGAGATCCAGGCCCTCGGCCGGCTCCGCGAGCTGGCTCGGGCGGAGGGGCTGCAAGCAGCCTGACCTGGTAGTAATGACGGCGAACGGCCGGCGTCCGATAGGGGGACGCCGGCCGTTCGCCGTTTCCGATCGTTGTTAGCGGACCCGGCCGTAACCCTGGATGGACATCATGTTCATGCCACGCTTGAGCACGTTGCGACCGGCGCTGGGCGCGTCGATCACCTGACCGTCGCCCACGTAGAGGGCGACGTGCCCGAGCCCGCTGTAGAAGACCAGGTCGCCGGGGCGTAGTTCGCCCCGCCCGATGTGGGCGACCGCGCTCCACTGCATCCGGGTGTTGTGCGGAAGGGACTTCCCGGCCGCCCGCCAGGCCGCCGAGGTCAGGCCGGAACAGTCGTAGCCGTTCGGCCCGTCGGCCGCCCAGACGTACGGCTTGCCGATCGCGCCGAACGCGTAACGCACCGCCGTGCCGGCAGCACCGGACACGGCTGGCACGTTCTTGGCCTCGGTCGTCGCCGCCTTGGGCTCGGGTCGCTCGGTGGCGGCCCCGTACGCCTGCCGGCGCAGCTCGTACAGCTTGGCCAGGTCCTGCTCGATCTGCTTTTTACCCGCGGCGAGCTGACGAGCCTGTGCGGCCTGCCGGGTCAAGGTCGCGCCCAGGCGGGCCTTCTCGTCGAGCAGCCGCTGCTGGTCTGCCGTGAAGCCGGAGATGCGCTCCTGCCGCTGGCGGGTCAACTGCTCGATCGTGCCGAGCCGGTCCAGCAGCGCGGCCGAGCCGCCCGGGCGCAGCAGGGCGTCCGCGGTGCGCAGGCCGCCACTCTTGTACGCGGTGGAGGCGAGCTCCGCCACGTCGGCCCGGCTCTGCTCGACCTGCTGTTCGAGCGGGCCGATGCGGGTCTGTAATCGGGCCACGGCGGCCTCGTTTGTCTTGATCTCCTCACGCAGTTTGTTGTACGACTCGACGACCCGCTCCAACTCGGCCGAGGACGTCTCGATCCGGCGGGTCAGGTCGGCGGGGGACGGCTCGGCCTGGGCCACCGCCGTCGGGGCGATCAGCGCGGCCGACATGCCGACCAGCGCCACGGTGCGCAGCAGATTTCTCAGGGATGACAAGAGCGGAAGGCCCCTCTCCCACGGCCGCCGGGGCTGCTGACGCCCTCGACGACACCGGCCGGGGCCATCCGGGCGGACGGCACTGGGCCGGACCGGCTCGCCCAACCTAACCCGGGACGGATGTCGCTCGCAGTTGAAGCAGGGGCGAAAGTTGGAGAAGTTGCCGGTCGGGCCGCTGGGCTGGGTGGCGTCATCGTGGCTGATGACACCTCCGAAGGAGGGAACATCGCCCTTTTCGCGGCCTACTGACGGATATACGACTTTCGTCGTTCCGGGCGTATGCCGTCGGATTCCTGGCCGCCATAACCGATAAAACCTGAAATGGATGCCGTTCTCGGCGATGTCACCCGGTCGAGGCGAGCTGTCGGAACCCGGTAAATGCCCAGGTCGACTGGCGGTCCCGCAACACAATGAAGTCCGGAGCCGGGAATCCCGTCGACAAGCAGCGATGACTGTCGCCAGCAGGTCCACTCGGCCAACCGTCCCCCTCGGGAGGAACCGTGAATCGTGAAGGCGCAAAGACGCGACCGCCGCGAACGGTGCCGGGCGCCCGGTCGACCCTGCTGTACGCGCGACCCGGCATCATCGTGACCGTCGACCGGTTCACCGTCGGTCGGAACAGTTACCGGGTCGCCGACCTGACCCATCTGCGTACCACCCGGGGTCCGCACGACCGGATCGCCGTCCGGGCCGTGGTCATCACCGCCAGCATGCTCGGCGGTGTGGGGGTGCTCCTCGGCTTCACCGGCGGTCTGCAACGCCTCACCGCCCAGGCGTACCTGATCCTCGGCGCGGTGCTCCTGCTCCCGGCCGCCCTCGCCCTGGTCGGCGATCGCTGGCGCCCACCGCCGCACGAACTGTGGGGGTGGTACCAAGGCTCGGAGGTGCTGCTCTTCAGCGCCGACGACGAACGGCAGTTCGGCCAGGTCACCCGGTCGCTGCTGCGGGCCCGGGAGGTCAACCGCTACGGCAGTTGGGTCGACCCGCTCGCCTCAGCGGACCCGTGGCGGCCCAACCGTTGACCCGGCGGCGGTGGGCCGGAGCCGCGTCGGCCCACCGGCCGTCCAGCAAGCTCAGCGGGCTACCGGCTCCGGAGCCCGTTCCCGCTGCGGTGCGGCCACCCAGGCGCTGACCCGGCGCTCGGCGTAGAACGAGACGAACGGCACCGTGCCGGCCAGCATCACCAGCAGCATCCGCTTCAGCGGCCAGTCGGCTCGGCGGCTCAGGTCGAACGCGGCCACCAGGTAGATCATGTAAAGGAAGCCGTGCGCCGGTCCGATCGTCTCCACGACGACCGGGTTGTCGAACGCGTACTTCAGCGGCATGCCGATCACGACCAGCAGGATCAGCACCACGCCCACGATCCAGGCGATCACGCGGTACCGGGTAAGGGCAGCGCCCACCTTCGTCCGTCCTTCCGAGCCCGGCTCAGCCGGGATAGTCACCGGGCCGGGCGCCCGGATTGGCGTTCAACCATGACAGGTAGTGGTTGTAGGCGGCCAGGTCGGTGTCCTCGACGACATCGCCGGTGGCCGGGATCCGGGACACCCGCACCGGTCGGCGTACCGCCGGTCGGGACCCGGTGGTGACCGCCGGCGCCGGCTCGACGGCCGGATCCGCGGGCGGCGCGTCGGCCTCCGCCGCCTTGCGGCGGGCCAGCTTCACCTCCCGCCACCAGACGTAGACCACGAAGCCGGCGAAGATCGGCCACTCGACCGCGTACCCCCAGCTCAGGCTGTTGCCGGCGGTGGCCCGGCTGATCTGCCACCAGCCAAGCCCGAGGAAGCCCACGACCAGCACGACCATGGCCACGTGGCGTGCGATCCACGCCGGGGTCCAGAGCCGCCTCATGACATTGAGGGTACCGGGGACGCTACCGGTCTCCGACACCGTGTCGTAGTCGTCGCCTCGCCGGCTTGGTTTGGCATCACCACGCCTGGGCAATCGTCTAGACGCCAGCCCAAACGAGATCAGGGGGGCGATCATGACCGGATCGATACGTGAGGACGGCCTCGCGTCCAACGGGAGTGCGGATATGAGCCCGGAGCAGCGGGTGCCCGAGTGGGGCGGCGATCAGCTCGCCGACCCGGCCGGCGCTCCCGGCCTCGACGGCGACCTCGGCATCGACCCGACGGAGCTGACCGACGAGGACCTGATCCGCGAGATGCACAGCCTGCACCGAACCCGCCTGGACACCCTGCGGCACGCAGCGGACTCCGCACTCGCGAACCACCTGCGGCGCACCGCGGAGCTGGAGACCGAGTACCTGGCCCGACACCCGGGTCGCGAGGTCGATCCCAGCCGCCTGCGGGACGCCTGATGCCGGCGCGCGCCGTGCGCGGCATGTCCGCGCCACCCGAGGTGGTCTTCAACACGGCCACCGATCCCGACCGTGCCTCGGCGTGGCTGCCGGAGCCGCTGCGCGGCGACGGCAGCCCCGCCGCGGAGATCAGCGGTGAGGAGCTGCGCGCCCGCTGGGGCGACGGCGACACCGAGGACTGGTCCGCCGAGATCCGGGTGGAGCCTGCCGATTCCGGTGGCGCCCGGATCCAGCTCGACCTCGCCGACGGGTCCGGCGGGCCCGGTCCGGACCAACTGGCCGACGAAGCGCTCGCCAACCTGGTACGCGAGGTCGCCGACAACCTCCAGGCCGGCTGAGCCGGCCGCGCGGGACGCCGTTCCCGCACCACCACGACACATGAGGAGATCGGGTGAGCGACACTGGCCTGCGACAGAAGGCGGCCCGGCTGCGCCGGGCGTACGCGCCGCACGAGCACCGGCCGCTCGGCGGCTACCTGGTGGCGATGGGCGCCTACGCCGGGGTGACCGGAGCTCTCGCCGGCCTGGTCAAGGCGACCGGCCGACCGGTGCCGGAGCGTCCCGCGCCGTCCGACGTGGTGCTGCTCTCCATCGCCACGCACAAGCTGAGTCGGTTGCTGTCCAAGGACGCGGTGACCAGCCCGTTGCGGGCGCCGTTCACCCGCTACGACCATCCGATCGGCAGCGGCGAGGTGATGGAGCAGGTCCGCGACTCGGGCAGCCCCACCCGGCACGCCATCGGCGAGCTGCTGAGCTGCCCGTTCTGCCTGGCGGTCTGGGTGGCCACCGGGTTGACCGGTGGCCTGGTGCTCGCGCCCCGGCTCACCCGCCTGGTGGCCACCGCGCTGACGGCGGTCGCCGCGTCCGACTTCCTCCAGATGGCGTACGCGACGGCGCAGCAGGCCGCCGAGGGTGGGCACCAGGACGACTGACGAGCAGGATGCGAAAGGGGGCCGGCAGACACCGGCCCCCTTTCGCGTACGCCTCAACGTTGCATGCCGGACCAACCGTGCGGCGACTCCGGCTCCCGTTCGTCCTCGTCCGCCCCGGTGATGATGTCCCGATCCACCGCCGTGCGGTCGTGCTCGTTGGCGAAGTCCGGCTCGGGCGTGGTGTCCCTGCCCTTCGGGGGCTGACCCAGCGCCGGCACCTTTTCGTCGTGGTCCTCGTGGTGCGTCATGTCGGTGTCCCTCCTGCGGTCATTCACGCGATGGTGCCGCCCAGGTCGCTCAGCCGATGGAACCGCCCAGCAGGTCGCTGGCCTCGTCCACCGCGTACTCGCCCTCGGGAAGCGCGTCGATGCGGGCGAGCAGGTCCGGTGGAAGCTCGGCGGCCACCGCCCGGCGATAGATCTCCGCCTGGGTGACCCGCTCCTGCGCCCGGAAGATGTCGTCGAGCAGGTCGTCGAGGGCCTGGGTGTCCGGCTCGTCGGCCACGGATGCGTCGTCGGTCACGTCGATCAGCTACCCGGGGCGGAATCGGTCAAACGTCACCTCGGTGTCGGCCTGCGCTCCCGGTCGATGCCCCCGCGAATCCTCCTTTGCTCTGCACCCGCCGAGGCGACAGTCACGCTCGGTAGGTGGTGCACGGACGGGTGCAGAGCAAAGGAAGGCAAAGGGGTAGCGGGGGCGAAGAGGGGCGAGGGTGATGTTGCTCGGCCCTCTCGGCCAGGCCGGTCCGCTGGGTTCGTCGCATACAGACAGCGCCGCCCCCGGCCTTGTGGGCCGGGGGCGGCGCTGGTGTCGGTGTGCAGGTCGCCTCTCGGCGAGTGGCACTACGCGGCTCCAGCCGGACGGTATTCCGCGAAGGCTATTTAGGTGAGGCCCGGGGACACTGGACACACCGACACCCCAGTCAACGAGCCGACCCCCGCTCGTGTTCCGCGGGTCGTGGTGTCGGCGATCACACCGTCGTCGGCAGGGTGGCCCGACGGGCCCGCACGGCCGAGGCGAGGTGGTCGAGCACCTCGGCGGTGTCGTCCCAGCCCAGGCAGGCGTCGGTGACCGACCGGCCGTACTCCAGCTCCCGGGTCGGGTCGAGCTCCTGCCGGCCGGGCAGCAGGAACGACTCCAGCATCACGCCGGTGATCCCACGCTGGCCGGCGGCCAGTTGGGCGGCCACGTCCGCGGCGACCAGCGGCTGGTTGCGGTGGTCCTTGCCGCTGTTGGCGTGACTGGCGTCGATCACCAGCCGCTCCGGCAGGTCGGCGGCGCGGAGCAGGTCGAGTGCCCCGGCGACCGACTCGGCGTCGTAGTTGGGTCGACCGCCCCCACCGCGCAACACCAGGTGCCCGTCGGTGTTGCCCCGGGTGTGCATGATCGCCGGAGTGCCGGAGAAGTCGATGCCGGGGAAGACGTGCGGCACACCGGCGGCGCGGATCGCGTCCACGGCCGTGCCGATGCTGCCGTCCGGGCGGTTCTTCATGCCGATGGGCATGGACAGGCCGGAGGCGAGCTGGCGGTGCACCTGGCTCTCCACGGTGCGGGCACCGATCGCGCCCCAGGCCACCGTGTCCGCGATGTACTGCGGGGTGATCGGGTCGAGGAACTCGCAACCCACCGGCAGGCCGAGGCGGAGCACGTCGAGCAGCAGTGCCCGGGCCAGCCGCAGACCGGTGTTGACGTCCCCGCTGCCGTCCAGGCCGGGGTCGTTGATCAGGCCCTTCCAACCGACTGTGGAGCGTGGCTTCTCGAAGTAGACCCGCATGACGATCAGCAGGTCGTCGGCGAGCCGGTCGGCTGCCGTCCGAAGACGCTGCGCGTAGTCCAGGGCGGCGGCCGGGTCATGCACCGAGCAGGGACCGACCACCACCAGCAGGCGGTCGTCCTCGCGGTCCAGCACGCGACCGACCGCGCGGCGGCCGGTCAACACGGCCGAGGCGAGCGGGGCGTCCAGGGGCAACTCGTGGTGCAGCAGGGCGGGCGTCGTCAGCGGCACGACACGGTCGATCCGCTGATCGCTGACCCGATCGGTCTCCGGGGTTGTCACGGTGGGCATCCTTCCGCCGACCGTGCCCGGGGCCGGTGCCCGGGACGAGCCGGCTGCTCGTACGCAAAAGGGCAGGAACGACAGCTCCTGCCCAGCCGGCTCGGTCCGTGGTGACGTCAGTTCATGGTGAAGTCACCGGCGTGCGAGCCGGCTGCCTAAACCATCGATAGGAACGCGTCACCGGGCCAGCGTACCCGACCGGACGCGGTCACCCGTCCTGTCGTCCCAAGATGCGGAGCGGAGTTCGCGTGCCGGGGGCGCGGTCGGGGTAACAGGGGTGCCATGACACACGAGCAGAGCGATCAGGAACGGGTGGAGTCCCGCGCGCACCACCTCCTGCCCGAGGAGGAGGCGGTGGGCAGCGACGACCCGGAGGCGCAGGCGGAGGCCATCCTCGCCGATTCGGACATCCGCGAAGCGGACCAGAACGCCGCACCGGACACGGTGCTGGAGCGTCGTACCTCGGATCAGACCGTGGTGGCGGTCGAACCGCCGGACTGAGCGGTCGCCCCGCGGGCCCGGCGCGACCCCCGGTAGGTCTGGTCGCGCAGCCAGGCCAGCGGACCTGCCACCCGCAGTTCGGGTGGCAGGTTGTGCACCGGGTCGAACGCGAGCGCCGCGTCCTCCACGGCGCTGAGCTGGGCATCGAGGCTGACCTGCCCGACCAGCCGCCACGGCCCCACCGCCGACGCGACCGCGAGCACCAGGCGCGGGGTGTCCGTCCGGGTCGCGGCGGCCGCCGTGGCCAGGCTGCGACCGAGGTCGGCCGAGTCGGGGTCGGCCAGGGCGGCCAGCCAGAGGCGGCGCCGACCCGCGCGGTAGCACGTGATCGTGCTGTACGTGCCGGTGAAGCGGCGTCGGGGCAGCGGCAGGTTCCGCAGCACCGGGGCCGCGCCGCTGGAGCTGACCAGCAGGTCGAACGGCCGGCCGCCGTCGCGGTGCAGGCGCAGCGCGAGGCCCAGGACGTCGGGCCAACTGCCGGGCGTGGGCGTCCCCTTGGAGAGCCGGATGGTGGTCCGGTACCGGCCGGGGTGGTCCAGCAGAGCAACACCGGTGGGCGGTCCGGGCGTACCCCAGATCACCGTCTCGCCGACGAACGAGCGACCGGCCGGATGCAGCAACCGGCCGCGGCGCAGCCGGCCGAGTGCGGTGCTGGCGCGTTCGACGGCGGTGGCGGCCCAGGACGGAGGCGGGGTGACGGTCATTGCTCTCCGGTACCCCAAGCGGCGGCTCCGATGCCGCCCGGGTCGGCTCGCCGACCGACCGCACGTCACCTTTCCGCCTCCGAGATCGGATAGCGTCGGGGCATGCCCGACAGCGGTTACCCCTGGCCCATTCAGACGTCCCGACTGGACAACGGCCTGCGAGTGGTGGTGAGTGAGGATCGCACCGCGCCCGCCGTGGCCGTCAACCTCTGGTACGACGTCGGCTCCCGGCACGAGCCGGCTGGGCAGACCGGCTTCGCCCACCTCTTCGAGCACCTGATGTTCGAGGGCTCGGTGAACGTGGCGAAGACCGAGCACATGAAGCTGATCCAGGGCTCCGGCGGCTCGCTCAACGCCACCACCAACCCGGACCGGACCAACTACTTCGAGACGGTCCCGGCCGAGCACCTGGAGCTGGCGCTCTGGTTGGAGGCCGACCGGATGGGCGGCCTGGTCCCCGCCCTCACCCAGGAGACGCTGGACAACCAGCGGGACGTGGTGAAGAACGAGCGCCGGCAGCGCTACGAGAACGTGCCGTACGGCGACGCCTGGCTGCGGTTGCTGCCGCTGCTCTATCCGCCGGGGCACCCCTACCACCACGCGACGATCGGCTCGATGGCCGACCTGAACGCCGCCGACCTGGCCACCTTCCAGGCGTTCCACCAGACCTACTACGCACCGAACAACGCGGTGCTCACCGTGGTCGGCGACGCCACCGCCTCAGACGTGTTCGCGCTCGCCGACAAGTACTTCGGCGCGTTGCCCGCCCGCGACGACATCCCGCCGGCACCGGACGGCCGCAGCGTCCCCGCCACCGGGCAGACGGCCGTCGAGTCGGTGAGCGCCGACGTGCCTGCGCCACGGGTCTACATCGCCCACCGCAGCTACCCCTTCGGCAGCCCGGGATACAACGTGATCACCGTGCTCGCCACCATCCTGGGCAGCGGCCGGGGCAGCCGGCTCTACCAGCGCCTCGCCGACGGCGAGCGGATCGCGCAACCGGACCTGGTCGGGGCGTACGGGGTGGACCTCGCCCATGCCCCGGCACCGCTGATCGCCACCGCCACCGCCCGCCCCGGAGTGAGCGCCGAGCGGCTGGCCGAAGGGCTGGCCGAGGTCGTCGACGAGCTGGCCACCGTGCCGGTCACCGCCGCCGAGCTGGATCGGGCCAAGGCGTTGCTCAGCACCGGGTGGTGGCGTCAGCTGTCCACCGTCGACGGCCGCGCGGACCTGCTCGGCCGGTACACCACGCAGTTCGGTGACCCGGCCCGCATCGCCGAGCAGTTGCCGGCCCTGCTCGCGGTCACCGCCGAGGAGATCGCCGAGGCCGCCGCCGACGTGCTCGCCACCGACCGGGTGACCCTGACCTACCTGCCCGAGGAGACCTCATGACGCTGATCGCCGACCGTCCCGGCCCGGGTGCCGCCCGCCCGTACCGGTTCCCGCCGGTGGTCCGCCGCGCAACGGCCGGTGGTCAGGTCGTCGCCGCGCACCTGCCGGGGCAGAACCTCGCCGTGGCCCTGCTGCTGCTCGACGTGGGCGCGGGCCAGGAGCCGGTCGGCAAGGAAGGTCTGACCGGCGTGCTGGCCAAGGCGTTGGAGGAGGGGACCGCGCAGCGGGACGCCGCCGCGTACGCGCTCGCCGTCGAAGGGCTCGGCACCGCTTTGTCGACCGGTCTGGACTGGGACTCGTTCCAGGCCAGCGTGGTGATCCCGGTGGACCGGCTGAGTGCGGCCGTGGAATTGCTCGCCGAGGCGGTCCGGACGCCCAGGCTCGACCCCGCCGACGTACGCCGGGTCCGCGACGACGAGGCGACCGCTCTCCGGATGGACTGGGCCAACCCCGGCCCGCGGGCCGACGCCGCGTTGCGCGCCGACCTGTTCGGCGCCCAGAACCGCTGGGGACGGCCGATGCACGGCGACCCGGAGTCGGTCGCCGGTTTGGACGTGGAGGACGTGACGGTCTTCCACTCGGAGTGGTTCCTGCGCCCCGGCACCCTGATCGTCGCCGGTGACCTGGACCGGATCGACCTGGACGCGCTGGCCGCCGCGGCGTTCGCCGGCACCGGTGGTGGCCCCGCCGAGCGGGGTGGCCCCATCGAGGTGCCGCTGCACAGCGGTCGACGGATCATCCTGGTGGACCGGCCCGGCTCGGTGCAGTCCACGCTGCGTCTGGGCCACCCGTCAGCACACCGGGCGCACCCCGATTACGTGCCGATGACGCTCGCTGGCACGGTCCTCGGCGGTGCGTTCACCTCTCGACTCAACCACCTGCTGCGCGAGGTGCACGGCTACACCTACGGCATCCGGGGTGACTTCGCCGCGTCGCGGCGGTTCGGTCGGTTCGCGGTCAGCTCAGGCGTGCAGACGGCGGTCACCACGCCGGCCCTGGTCGAGGCGGTGGGCGAGATCACCCGTACCCAGGCCAGCGGCGTGACCGAGGACGAGCTGGAGGTGGCCCGCTCCTGGCGGGCCGGGCAGCTCTCGGTCGAGTTGCAGAGCCCGCGGGCGATCGCCTCCGCGCTGACCACCCTGGTGGTGCACGACCTACCGGACGACTACCATGCGCGATTGCGCGAGTCGCTGCTCTCCGCCGACGTGGACCAGGTCTCGGCGGCGGCAGCCACCCATTTGCACCCGGAAGCCCTCACCCTGGTCATCGAGGGCGACGCTGCGGTGATCCGCGGCGACCTCGAGGCCAGCGCCCTAGGAGATCTCCTCCCCTGACCCCCGCTCCCTCCCGGCCTGCGCGCCCTCGGCCCCCGCGCCGTTGATCATGGAGTTGTTGTCAGTCGGCGTGTCGTGGCAATAACTTCATGATCGACGGAGTGGGAGGGGGCGGGGGTGTGAGGTGGGACCCGGGGGGTGGGAAAGGGGTCCCGGTTTCGGGGGTGGGGTCGGTAGCCTCGCGGGCATGAGGATCGGCATTGTGGGGGCCACCGGCCAGGTCGGTGGCGTGATGCGGCAGGTGCTGGCGGAGCGGAAGTTCCCGGCGGAGCAGGTGCGGTTGTTCGCCTCGGCGCGGTCCGCCGGGCGGGCGCTGCCGTGGCGCGACGGTGAGGTGACCGTCGAGGACGCCGCGACCGCGGACTATTCCGAGCTGGACATCGTGCTCTTCTCGGCCGGTAAGGGCACGGCCCGGGAGTTGGCGCCACGGGTCGCCGAGGCCGGCGCCGTGGTGATCGACAACTCGTCGGCGTTCCGGATGGACCCGCAGGTGCCGCTGGTGGTCGCCGAGGTCAACCCGCACGCCGCCCTGGACCGCCCGAAGGGCATCATCGCCAACCCCAACTGCACCACGATGGCCGCGATGCCGGTGCTGCGTCCACTGCACGCCGAAGCTGGCCTGGTGGGCCTGGTCGTCTCCACCTACCAGGCGGTCTCCGGCGCCGGGCTGGCCGGCGTCGCCGAGCTGGACGAGCAGGTCCGCAAGGTGGCCGAGCACGCCGCCGGGCTGGCCTTCGACGGGTCGGCCGTGGAGTTCCCCGCGCCGCGCTCGTTCACCCAGCCGATCGCCTTCAACGTCCTCCCGCTGGCCGGTTCGATCGTCGACGACGGCTCGTTCGAGACCGACGAGGAGCAGAAGCTCCGCAACGAGAGCCGCAAGATCCTGGAGATCCCCGACCTGTTGGTCTCCGGCACCTGTGTCCGGGTGCCGGTCTTCACCGGGCACTCGCTCCAGATCAACGCCCGGTTCGCCCGGCCGCTCACCCCGCAGCGCGCCCACGAACTGTTGGCCGACGCGCCCGGGGTGGCACTGACCGACGTCCCGACGCCGTTGCAGGCCGCCGGCCAGGACCCGACCTACGTGGGCCGGATCCGCGCCGACGAGACCGTCGAGTACGGGCTGGCGCTGTTCTGCTCCAACGACAACCTGCGCAAGGGCGCCGCGCTGAACGCGGTGCAACTCGCCGAACTGGTCGCCGCCGAGCGCCGCTGACCGGCACAGTCGAACCCTCACCGAGCCCTCGCCGTCCGTCGGCGAGGGCTCGGTGCCGTTCCGGGTGGTCGCCCGCGGCGGCCGGCAGGTCGTGCTTGGATGGGTCGGAGACGATCGTCCAACCTGGAGGACACCATGCCGGATGACCGCACCCAGCAGGCGTTGACCGATCTGGTGGCCGGCCGCTCGATGGGCGTGCTCGCCACCATCAAGCGGGACGGGCGTCCGCAGCTGTCCACGGTGCTCTACTCCTTCGACCGGGACGCGGGCCTGATCCGGGTCTCGGTCACCGACGGCCGCGCCAAGACCGCCAACCTGCGCCGCGACCCGCGTGCCAGCTTCCACGTCAGCAGCGAGGACGGCTGGGCGTACGCGGTGGTCGAGGGTCGCGCCGAACTGACCCCGCCGGCCAGCCAACTCGGCGACGAGACTGTCGAGGAGTTGGTGGCGCTCTACCGAGGGCTGAGCGGCGAACACCCCGACTGGGACGAGTACCGCCAGGCCATGGTCGACGAGGGGCGGATCGTGCTACGCCTGCACGTCGAGCGGCTCTACGGGATGCCACCCCGAGGCTGACCCGCCCACAGCCGATCAGCCCGGCTCGATCACGGTCACGCCGGGCCAACGCTGCGCCGGCCGGTGCCGGGCCAACCGCTGCCGCGACCGGGCCACGTCCACCCGGGCCGGGTTGTGTCGCCACACCCCGGCCAGCAGGTCCGTCAGGCCGTACGGGGCGCAGACCCTGAGCCGACCGGCCGGGTCCAGGCGGACGGCCACCGCTGTCGCGTACTCCGGCCAGGTGGCGACCGCCTCGGCCACGCTTCGGTACGGCTCGATCGGGTCGCCGCCGAACTTGGCCGCGTACCAGGTGTGCACCGCCGCCTGGTTGCGCGCCTGCCACGGCGGCTGCGGCCACATTCCCGCCAGCCGGGCGGTGGCCCGGTCGTCGTCGGCGCGGGTCAGCCTCGCCGGGTCGAAGAAGACCACGTCCACATCGCGGACCTGTGCCGGGTCGAACCCGTCGCCGTACCGCTCGCCCCACACCAGGTCGCGCAGGGCGCCCGCGCCGACCCAGGCGTCCGGCAGCCCGGAATCACGCACCACGGTCAGCGCCCGGGTCAGCCAATCGCTGCCGGAGACCAGTTCCCGCAGTTCCTCCTCGCCAGTCATCATCCGCCCACGGTAGGCAGCGGAGCCGCCGGTAGGTGGGTGTGCCGCCCGTCGCCGGGTACACCGCCCTGCTTTGCCGCTGCGGGACGTCGGGGAGGAGGTGGGCGATGGGCGCCCGCACGAGCAGCGACGAGACCGGTCCCGCGGACCCGACCCGCGGCGGCACCCGCGCGGACAGGCCGGGGCCGTCGGCGTTACCCCCTCCCTGGCGGCGGGTAGACGGGCCGTGCCGACACCGAGAGGGGAGCACCATGACAACGGTCGGAGAGTTCATGACGACCCGGTTGGTGACGATGGACGGCAACGACACGCTCATCGCCGCCGCGCAGGAGATGCGTGACAGCGCGATCGGCGATGTGGTGGTGACCGACGGCGACAGTGTGGTCGGCATCGTCACGGACCGGGACATCACGGTCCGAGGTGTCGCGGGGAACATGGACCCGGGCTCGACCCGGTTGAGCCAGATCACCACTCGCGACGTGATCACGGTGAGTCAGTACGACGATGCCGTGGCCGCCGCGGACCTGATGCGGACGTACGCCGTACGCCGACTTCCGGTGATCGACGACGGGCGCCTGATCGGCCTGGTGTCGATGGGTGACCTCGCGGTCGAGCGCGAACCGCAGTCGGTCCTGGCCGACATCAGTGCCGACGACCCGAACAACTGACCCGTCCGCCGCGGCACGCGCCGGCTCTCCCTTCCGGGAGGGCCGGCGCTGTGGCGTCATCACCGGCGCGGGCGGGTGCCGGGTCACCCGAATTGGGCGAGGTTGACCGGGGGAGCGGCGGGGACCCGTGCGGGGACGTGCAACGCCGGCCGTCCGTGCGACGCGAGCGCGGTGGGTGGGATCCCCGGCCCGGCAACTGGGAGGAGTGGACCCGATGGTGGACGCGACCACGAGGTTCTTCGAGGACCTGGACCGGCGGGGGTACGAACCCCTGCTGGCCAAGACCTCCGGGACGCTGCGGATCGACCTGCACGAGGGGGCGCAGACCCGGCACTGGCTGCTGAGGATCGACCACGGCCGGCTGAACGTCAGTCAGGAGGACCAGGAGGCCGACACGATCATCGGCGCGAGCCCGGTCCTCTTCGACGACATCGCCTCGGGGCGCGAGCACGGCCTGGCCGCGCTGTTGCGGGGGGACATGACGGTGTCGGGCGACGCGCGTCTCGTCGTACAGGTGGAGCGGATCTTCCCGGGTTCCCCGGACGCCCGTGGGCCGCGTCGGCGATTCGCCGGGGAGGTGCACTGATGGGGCAGAGCAACACGATCCGGATCCTGGACGGCAACACGTTCGTCGTCTGCGAGGACACCGGTGACATCGAGGCGACGCCGAGCGAGCCCACGGGGCTCTTCTCCATCGACACCCGGTTCCTGTCGACCTGGGTGCTGACCGTCAACGGTGAGCGACTCAACTCGCTCTCCTACGACGACCTGCAGTACTTCGAGTCGCGATTCTTCCTGGTCCCGGGGATGGCCACGCACTACGTGGACGCGAAGCTGTCGATCATTCGGGAGCGCACTGTGGGCGGCAGCTTCTGCGAGCAGCTGACCATCCTCAACCACGACGAGAAGCCGGTCGACCTGGAAGTCCGGATGGACGCGGCGTCGGACTTCGCCGACCTGTTCCAGGTCAAGGACGAGATCCTGAACAAGAAGGGCGAGATCTACACCGAGGTGGAGTCGGACCGGCTGCGGCTGGGGTACCGGCGTGGCAACTTCCGCCGGGAGACGGTGATCTCGTCGTCGATGTCGGCCCGGTACGACAGCAAGGGCTTCACGTACACCGTCCACCTGGAGCCCAACGAGCAGTGGGATGCCTCGATCGACGTCCAGACCCACGCGGTCGGGCCCGGCGGCCGGGACCTGCGGTTCGGGCTGCGGACACACGGCACCGAGCGGCTCGCCCTCCAGCACGACCTGGAGAAGTGGATCGCCGACGCGCCCAAGGTCAACAGTGAGCACGGCCGGGTGGCCAGCACGTACCGGCGCAGTCTGATCGACCTGGCGGCGCTGCGCTTCTCGCCGCTGTCGCTGGGCGGCGCCACCCTGCCCGCCGCCGGTCTGCCCTGGTTCATGACCATGTTCGGCCGGGACAGCATCCTCACCTGCCTGCAGACACTGCCGTTCACCCCGCAGCTGTCGAAGACGACGCTGCGCATCCTGGCGTCCCTGCAGGGCAGCCGGTTCGACGACTTCCGGGACGAGGACCCGGGGCGCATCCTGCACGAGATGCGCTACGGCGAGACCGCGGCCTTCGAGGAACAGCCACACTCGCCGTACTACGGCTCGGTCGACGCGACGCCGCTGTTCCTCGTGCTGCTCGACGAGTACGAGCGGTGGAGCGGAGACGTCGCGCTGGTCAAGGAGTTGGAGCAGGAGTCCCGGGCGGCGCTGAGGTGGATCGACAACTACGCCGACCTGGTCGGCACCGGCTACATCTGGTACGAGCGACGCAACACCGACACCGGCCTGGAGAACCAGTGCTGGAAGGACTCCTGGGACTCGATCTCCTACTCCGACGGCACGCTGCCACCGTTCCCACGGGCCACCTGCGAGGTGCAGGGGTACGCGTACGACGCGAAGGTCCGCGCGGCCCGGTTGGCGCGGGAGTTCTGGGGTGACCCGGAGTTCGCCGACCAGTTGGAGCGGGAAGCGGCAGAGCTGAAGGAGCGGTTCAACCGGGACTGGTGGGTGGACGACGGCGAGTACTTCGCCCTGGCCCTGGACCCGGACGGCCGGCAGTGCGACATCCTCAGCTCCAACATCGGCCACCTGCTGTGGAGCGGGATCGTCGAACCCGAGCGGGCGGAGAAGCTCGCCGCGCACCTGGTCGGGCCGCGGCTCTTCTCCGGCTGGGGGGTGCGCACCCTCGCCGAGGGGGAGGCCCGCTACAACCCCATCGGCTACCACAACGGCACGATCTGGCCGTTCGACAACTCGATCATCGCCTGGGGTCTGCGCCGCTACGGCTTCGCCGAGGAGGCCGCGACCATCGCCAACGGCATCCTGGACGCGGCCACGTACTTCGACGGCCGGTTGCCTGAGGCGTTCGGCGGCTATCCGCGGGAGCTGACCAAGTTCCCGGTGGAGTATCCGACGGCGTGCAGTCCGCAGGCCTGGTCGACCGGTACGCCGCTCCTGCTGCTGCGCACCATGCTCGGTCTGGAGCCGCACGAGGGTCACCTGGCGGTCGAGCCACGGCTGCCGGTGGGGATGGGTCGCATCGAGGTGCTGGACATCCCGGGTCGTTGGGGCCGGGTGGACGCGTTCGCCCGGGGCCGGCTGGACCTGGACAACCTCGGCGACTGACCGATCCGGCCGCCGAACCGGCGGTGGCGCGCCACCCGCGTCGCCGCCGGGTCTCCACCCAGCCGATCCCCAGCCGGTCAGGGTAGATTCTGCGAATGCCGGAGCTCGTGTACCCGCCCGTTATCGCCGCCGCCAAGACGCTGTTCCGGGTCCTCGACCTGAAGATCACCATCGAGGGCGCCCACCACGTACCCCGCACGGGCGGGGCGGTGCTGGCCAGCAACCACGTCAGCTATCTCGACTTCATCTTCGCCGGTCTGGGCGCGAACGCGTCGGGCCGGCTGGTCCGCTTCATGGCCAAGGACTCGGTCTTCACGCACAAGATCTCCGGCCCGCTGATGCGTGGGATGCGGCACATTCCGGTGGACCGGCAGGCCGGCGCGGCCTCGTTCCGCGCCGCCGTGGGCGCGCTCAAGCAGGGCGAGGTCGTCGGCGTCTTCCCCGAGGCGACGATCAGCCGGTCGTTCACCGTGAAGGAGCTCAAGAGCGGCACGGTCCGGATGGCCCGCTCGGCGAAGGTGCCGGTGCTGCCTGTCGCGTTGTGGGGCACCCAGCGCCTCTGGACCAAGGGCCGCCCGCGCACGCTGACCCGTCGGCACACGCCGATCACCATCCTGATCGGCGAGCCGGTCAACCCGGCGGACTTCCCGGACCCGAACGTGCTGGCCGCCGAGCTGACCACCCGGCTCAGCGCCCTCGTCGACCGGGCGCAGCGGGATTATCCGGACACCCCCGCTGGCCCGGACGACACCTGGTGGCAGCCCGCGCACCTGGGCGGCAGCGCGCCCACACCGGAGGAGGCGGCCGCTCTGGACGCCGCCGCCGAGCACCGCGCCCCCAGCGCCTGACGCCGAGTTGGCCAAATCGTTCCGCACCCGGACAGAATGGTGTCTGCCGGCGCGAACGCCGTCCGACCAGGATCGTCCGTGCGAGCACCGGCCTCACTCCGCTCGGCTACCAGCAGCTGCTCCGGGTGGAACGGGCCGAGCACCTGATCGGGCACGGCACCACAGTGGAAGCCGCCGCGCGGGCGGTCGGCTTCACCGATGCCCGGATGCTGCGCCGCCTGCGAGCCCGCCCCACGAGGTCGGATCCGGTCTCGAGCGGTAGTAGTCGTCCCGGGAGTGGAACTCCACCGGCAACGAGCCGGGCAGCGTGATCCGGGTGTCCCCGGCGAGCAGACCGGGGCCGGCCCGCAGCAGCAGCACGTCGCGCTCCTGGGCCGAGAGGTCGACCAGTTGTGGACGGTTGAGCCGGAACATGGCCACCGCCCGGCGAACCTGCCGAGCCAGCGCCACGACCTCGGCGGTCGTTCCGCTGAGGGCCAACGCCGGCTGCTGAATGGTGCGCAGCGCGTCGCAGACGATCAGCAACTGCGCCCGGGCGTCCGGCGCGCTCGTCGGCAGCTCCAACCGGGACGGCCACTGCCAGCGGATCTGACCGCTCATCAGGCCGTTCACTCGAGCCGGCGGTCGAGCCCGGTGCGTGCCGTCGCCGACCAGCGACAGCTGCGAGCCACTGCCCACCCAGCAGATCCGCTGGTCGGTGACGGTCACCGCGACCGGCTCGGGCAACTGCCAACGGCGTCGCACCTCGCTCGGCCCGAGCAGGTAGCCCGCGACCAGCAGCCGGTGTCGCCCGAGCAACCGTTCGCCGGCCATCGGTCGCAGGTTGTAGCGGCGGTCCAGGGTCGGGCCCGCGTCGTCGTCGGGGGCGTCGAACCGGTGGGGACCGATGAAGAAGGGGGACGCGTCGGCGTGCATCGTCACGACCTTCCGGTCAGCTGGCTGTGTACTGAAGCCTTCCGGACCGCTGCGCCCCTGTCATGACGCCTGTTAGGGGGTCGGCCGGTCGTGTGTCGCCTGTGACCGGTAGATGCCGATCTCCTCCGGGCGGACGAGACCGTCCTCGATCGCACGGGCGAGTAGTGCCGCCTTTGTGGCGGCTGGTCGCCCCGCCCGGGTGTACTTGATCCGCGCCCGGTCGACGTACTGCTTCACGGTGTGCTCGCTGATCTGCATCCGCCGAGCGACCGAAGCCTTGGACATCGACTGGAACCAGAGCAGCAGCGCCTCACGCTCCTTGTCGGACAACATCGGCCGGTCCGGCCGCGGGTCGCCGACCATCGCACCGGCAAGCGCCGGTGGCACGTACGGGCGGTCGCTCGCGGCGGCCAGCACCGTTTGCACGCAGTGTTCCCGGCCCTCGTGCTTGGCCAGGAACGCCACCGCCCCGGCGTCCAGCGCGGCGAGCATCGTCTGCGGGTCGGTGTGCTCCGAATAGACCACCACCCGCCGCCCGGCGGCGCTCAGCTCGGCCAACTTGTCCAACGCCATCCGCCCGTGCAGCCGCAGGTCGAGCAGGATCACATCGGCGTGCGGCGCCGCCCGCAGCACCGCGTCCGGGTCGTCGCCGGTGGCGAGCACCGTCAGGCGCGGCTCGGTGGCGAGCCAGGCGCGGACCCCCTCGACCACGACCGGATGGTCATCGACGATCGCCACCCCGACCGGCCGATCGCCGGTCACCGCCGCCACCGGGTCTGCGCCCATCTGATGTTCCCGTCCCGTTCGTAGAGGTACTGCACCGGCCCGTCGTCGTGCTCCCCGGGGGGCGGGCCGGTCGACTCCGGTCCCTCCCGGTCCGGGGTGACCAGGCTGACCACCACCTCGTCAGAGCCGGAGACCACTGTCAGACGCGCCCATCCCCGGGCGTCGGCGAGGGTGCCGGTGAGCGGGTCGGCCAGCCGGCGGCGAACCTCCACCGGCAGCGGTGGCGGGGTGCCGATGGTGACCAGGTCGATCGGTAGGCCGTTGCGTTCGGCCAGGTCGGCGGCGGCTCGCAACTCGTGCAACAACGGGTCGGGCACATCGTCGGACTCGGCGATCAGCCGGCGCAGCCGGGCGGCGGCCAGCATGCACCGGCGCTGCACCTCCGGGTCGTCCGGGTCGGCCTGGCCGCCGGCCAGGTCCCCGAGGACCCGCCCGGCCGCCGAACTGACCAGAGCGAGCCGGTCCCGGCGTTCCCGAAGGCCCCGCTCGGCGGCATCCCGCTCCGCGGCCATCGCGTGACCGGCGGCCGAGACGGCGGCCCGTTCCCGAGCCAGGCCGACGATGACCGTGCTGCCCACGAAGACCGCCACCGGCAGGGAGAACGTGCCGTAGACGTACATCACGTAGCGGGCCACGTCGGCCGGATCGGGGCCGTGCACGAGCACGGCGACGAGGGCGATCAACGCGTGCGTGCTGAGGAGCGCGATCAGCCCCACGACGCGCCGACCCCACACCGCCAGCACGAAGAACCAGCCGAGCGTGCCCCACACCCAGTTGGCGGCGGTGAACAACTGCCGCTCACCGGCCGCGGCGAAGACGGCCGCGTCGACGACCAGCAGCAGCCCGGCCAGCGGCCACGGCGGCAGTGGCGAGCCTTGCAGCAGTCGTATCCCGGCCACCGCGCCGGTCACGGCGACCAGGACCCAGGCGCCGAGCACCACCGCTGGCGCGGCGAACTCCGCGCGGGCGGACAGCACCGCCGGCAGCGCGATCGCGACGTGCCAGGCCAATGCGATGGCGACGGCGGCGATCCGGGCACCCCGGTCGGACGCGTGCGCCACGGCGGCCGGTGCGGCGAGCGCCGCGGGGGAGTCCGGCTCGCGGGGGGTCGGGACGCTGGTGCGGTTCGGTGCTTCCGGCGCGTCGGGGGGGTGCGCCGGGGCGTTCAGGTCAGCCGACACCGGGCCACTCCAGTCGAATCCGGGTGCCCGCGCCGACGGCCGAGTGCACGACGGCCCGCCCACCGACCGTCGCCATCCGGCCGCGGATCGACTCGCGCAACCCGTACCGGTGTGGTGGGACGGTGGCCAGGTCGAAGCCGGGGCCGTCGTCGGCGACCTCGACCACGACGCCGATCGCGTCGCGGCTCAGCCGCAGCGTGGCCACGGCGCCCGGCGCGTGGCGGACCACGTTGGACAATGCCGCGTAGGCGCTCTCGCTGATCGCGTCGGCCACCCCGACGGGGACCGTGCAGGACGCCAGGTCCAGCCGTACCGCGAGCTCGGGCAGCCGGCCGACCACCAACCGCAACCGCCCGTCGAGGGGCACCGGGCCGTCGCCGGCCACCGGGCCGACGTCGGTGAGCGAGACGAGGGTACGCAGGTCGGCCGCGCACCGGTCCCGGAAGGCGACCGAGGGCCCAGCCACCGCGCCCAGCCCCACCATGGTCAGCGTCCCGAGCACGGTGTCGTGCAGGTCGCGGTTCTGCTGGCGTTCGGCCTCGCGGGCGGCGCGCGCGACCAACGCCTCCCGGGTCATCCGCTGGTGTTCGACGAAGGCGCGGTCCGCCCGCCCGATGCGTCGGCGCATGACCGCCGCCATCATCGCCGTGCAGGCGGTCTGCGCCAGTAGCGTGGCCGCGTGCGCCCGAGCTTCGGTGGGGTTGCCGGCGGCCTGCGCCCCGGTCACGTAGGTGGCTAGCACGAGTAGTCCGGCCGGGATCGACCAGCGTGCCGAGGTCGTGGCCTGTGTGTTGATCACCGTGGTGCTGGCCAGCACGGCGATCCAACTGCCCTCGCCGGGCAGCACCTCGGGCGCAACCAACACCGGGATGAGCAGGCAGGTCAGCGCGGTGACCGCCACGTCACCGGCGACGAGGCCGGGGCCGATGCCGTGGCGCAACGCGCGGTGCGCGTACCAGAGAGACCAGCCGGTCAGCACTGCCACGGCAGGCACCAACACCGCCTGCTCCACCGGCGGGGTCTGCACCGACACGGCCACCGCCGCGCCGAAGAGCCCGCAGCTCAGCCGCAGCAGCGCTGGCAATGTGGTGAAGATGAGGCCCAGGGCCCCGCCAGCCGGATTGTCCAGCGTGGGCGGCGGCATGGTTGGGGTGGCAACGGCCGGCATCGGGAAGTGTCCTTCCGACAACGACCCGGTCCGGGTCCACGTGGCGTAGATCGACATCGGACAATAGCATGGGGGTCGTGACGGAGTGATCTTTTGCGTGCGGAGTGTCGCTAATGTGTCACTCTGTGCTGCGGGGCTGAAGGAGGTCCCAGCGGTTGCCGTAGAGATCGACGAACACCGCTACCGAACCGTACGCCTCGTGCCGCGGTTCCTCCAGAAAACGCACCCCGGCCGCCACCATCCGGGCGTGGTCCCGGGCGAAATCCTCCGTGTAGAGGAACAGCCCGACCCGGCCGCCGGTCTGGTCGCCGATCCGAGCCTGCTGCTCGGCGCTGCTCGGCCGGGCCAGCAGCAGGGCAGTCTCCTTGGCCCCTGCCGGGCGGACCACCACCCAGCGTGAACCGTCCGGTCGGGCGGAGTCTTCCACCAGCTCGAAACCGAGGTCGCCGACGTAGAAGTCGGTCGCCTCGTCGTACTCCCTGACCAGCAGCGCGACAAGTCCCAGATGTGCCATTCGGCCATTCTGCCGGCGGACGCCCCGCGCCCAGCCGGCGACGTCCCCACCGGTCCCCCGCGTCACGCCGCGGCCCGGCCGGCCGGAACCGGACGCGTCTGCCGTCCGTCTCATCCAGGGTGGAAGGGTGGTGAGCCGGATGCGCTCGTCCCGGACGGTACTGGCGGTGGCACTGCTCGGCATGGCGCTGGGTGGCTGCGGTGGCACGGACATCGGGCCGGGCGGGGCCGACGAGCCCGCTCCGGCCCAGATCGTCGATGGGTGGACTTCCTGTGCCGAGGCGGCACCCCGGGCCGGCGTGATGATCACGGTGCCGAACACGGAGACGTCGCCGCCGGCCGTGAAGGAGCCGACGATCGGTCGCATCGACCCGGCGTTCACCCCGGTCGCGGCCGTGATCTGCGGGCGCGAGATTCGGCCGGGCCCCAACGGCGGCCAGGAGCAGATCGCCACCGAGCGACGCGCCGAGCAGCTCGGAGCGCTGGTCACCGCGCTGCGCCTGCCCAGCGAGCAGACCGATGGGGAGGTCGCCTGCACCCTCGAGATGGTCGTCCCGCCATGGTTGGCCCTGGTGGACGACCGGGGGCGCTGGCTGCGGCCCCACATCCCGACGGACTCCTGCGGCAAGCCTCGCGCCGAGGTGATCGCCGCGTTGGCCGGGCCGCAGTGGACCACGGTGGACACCCGTACCATCCGGCAGATCGAATCCGCAGCGGCCGAGGCCGCCGGATGCGCGCAGCAGTGGACGGACATGGTGTGGGTGGAGACCCGGAACGGCAGCCCGGGGCCGGCCGGGCCGGGGCTACCGCCGGCCGCCGGGCCGCTGCGCCTCTGCGTCTACCAGGTGCCCGCGTCGCTTCAGGAAGGCGAGAAACCCGCGGGCGACTTCGTGTACGGCGGGCCGCTGCCGACCGAACGCCAGGCGGGCGTGCTCCGGGCGCTGTCCAATCGCCGGGCGGTGGTCGACTGTGCCACCCCGGCGACCCGCTTCGCGGTGCTACGCCCGCTCGAAGGTGCAGGCCCCGACCGGTACGTGGAACTCGACGGCTGCCGCCGGTTCCTGGTCGCGCCAGCGACGGGCGCTGCGCAGCTTGGCCAGGGTGACGACGCGCTGGTCGCCCTGCTGGGGCCCGTCTGAGCCCGAGCCGGGGCGTGGTGCACACGCTGATCGCGCGAGGGAACTGCCGCCAGAAACGCTAGAGCGCCCCGCCGCCTCGGATGGAGTCGGCGGGGCGCTCCGCGGATCGCGCCGCGGTCGGCACTGCTCCCGGGCATGCCCGCTACAGCACGTCATCACTGGCCCACCCTCTTGAGCTGCTGGACGATCTGGATCGGGTTGCCGTCCGGGTCGGCCGTCCAGGCGATCAGCAGGCGATCGAGCCACCGGTGCGGTGCGGTGCGGTGCGGTCAAGGCGGGGGCGCCGCTCGCCGTGAGTCCGGCGTACGCGGTGGCGGTGTCGTCGGTCCGGAGGATCACCGCGGCACGCTGGTCCCGGCGCCGACGGGGCTATCTCCGTCCTCGGAGAAAATCTATGAGCGAAGCGCTAGACATTCGCGCCGTCGCCGGCTAACGTTCCTGGGGTCGAGAAAAGAGCAAACAAAGACGCTGACGTTGCCGCCCCGCACGAGGGCGAAGGAGTGCGGCCCAGGGATCTTGTAGGGCCTGCTCAGTTCGGCGGCAGACATTGCCGCAGTCAGGTAGTACGCAGGAAGGCGTGTGACAGCGGGTGGGGCCAACGCTTGTTCAGGGCCGCACCCGAGGTGAGAAGAGTTCGTCGTACGTGTCGGGGCCATGAAGTCGCGTGGGGCTCGGACACCGACGGACAGCACGGAGTACGGCAGAGGAAATCAGAGGCAAGGGAGGGCATTACACCGTTGGATCGCCCGCTGCCAGTCGCATCTGTGGGCTGGGCGCGGACACCGCAGTTTCCCTCGAACGAGAGGTGGTCTCCGGTCACGCTTATGCGATCCTCGCACCCGAAGCCGTCCCTGACGGCTGGTGCGGACAAGACAAGCCGACGTTCTGTCGGTAGATGGTGTTCCTGACCCACAACCCTTGGGCCCCGGTGCTTTCGAGCACCGGGGCCCTCGTGATGGAGGTTCGATGGCTCAACCCGACGACATGCTCGACGATGAGGACTACCCCGCCTACACGATGGGCCGCGCCGCCGAGATGCTCGGCTGCTCCCAGGATTTTCTACGCCGACTCGGCGATGCGAAACTGATCGACCCGCAGCGCTCCAGTGGGGGGCACCGCCGCTACTCCCGCTACCAACTGCGCCTTGCCGCGCGAGCCCGGGAGATGTGCGACCAGGGCACAGACATGGCCTCGGCCTGCCGGATCATCATTCTTGAGGACCAACTCGAAGAGGCCCTTCGGCGCAATGAGCGTCACCAGCAGGGCTGAGCACACCGCCCGTGCGGGCCTGCCCGCAAGGTGAAGCCGAGCGCCATCCGGCAGCTGCCGTCCGATGCCCGCAGACGAGATCGTCAGAGCTGCTGGACGATCTGGATGGGGTTGCCGTCCGGGTCGGCCGTCCAGGCGATCAGCAGGCGATCGAGCCACCGGTGCGGTGCGGCCAGTGCGGGGGCGCCGCTCGCCGTGAGCTCGGCGTACGCGGCGGCGGTGTCGTCGGTCCAGAGGATCACCGCGGCCCGCTGGCCCTGGGGTACGGGGTCGAGCCCGTGATCGTCACGGGTGGAGGCCACCGAGGCGACGCCGATCTTGTAGCCGTCGAGCACGAAATCGATGTGGATCGGCTCGCCCTCTGCCGGCACCCGGAAGGTTTCAGTGAAGCCGAGACCGGCGTAGAACTGGGCGGTGCGGGAGACGTCCTCGCTGAAGAGGATCACCTGAGGAGTGCGGAACATCGACACCGCCCGACGCTATCAGCGCACCGACTTCTTGCTATGCGGGCAAAGCCCATGAACTCCCGCAAGTGCGCGTTCGCCCTGCACGACGGCCCACGCTGTATCCGGGACGGCCACACACGGCGTTGACGCGCCCGGCTCGACGACGCATCGAGCCGGGCGCGTCAGGTGCGCTATGCCACGAAGCGGGAACGGCGTCGGCGTCCGATCAGGTAGCCCGCGCCGCCGAGGAGCAGGAGCACACCGCCAATGCCGGCCACGGTCGCGGTGTCAGCACCGGTCACGGGCAGCCCACCGCCCTCGCCACCCTCGCCGCCGGGGGCGCCCAGGCTGGCGGAGGCAGTCGGAGTCGGTGCAGCGGTCGTCGTGGCGCTGGGCGTAGCGCTCGGTGTGGGCTGAGCCGTCGGCGTCGGTGCGGGCTGAGACGCGCAGTCAAGCTCACGGGCGGTGTACAGGCCGTCATTCAGGTAAGCCAGGTAGGCGTCGATGGTCGCCTCGCCGAGCACCTTCTGCGCGGCCGCCTCCACGTTGGCGCCCGCGTCCGTCAACGTGCGAACCACCGTGATCCGCAAAGCCGTTGACCAGGCATTCTGCATGCCCGTCTTGAGGAATGCGCGGAGATCAGCCTCAGTGCCCTTCAGCGCCTCCTGGATGGCACCGGGCAGAACAGGCAACGAGTCGGCGTTCGCCGCGGACAGGATCTGGGCGGCCAACACCCGTACCTCCTGCTCGGTGGCGGTATCCAGGTCGATGGTGACAAGCTCGCGGATGTCCTTGTACACCTTGCGCTCGACCGTTTGGCAGGCCTCGTTCAGGCCGGGCGATTCGATTTGTGCCACCGCCGGTGCCGCCGGAATCAAAAAGGCCAGCGCCAATAGGGCGCCGGCCGGGAACTTCCATCGCATGTGGTCTTCCTCCCCGTTGCAAGCAAAAACACGGAGATACTACCGTCAGTGGGCGAAGAAGCAAGAAGGTTGGACACCGGACTGTGTAATGGGCAAGGCCGCAATGCAGAATAGCTACTTGAATCCCTCCACAAGGGACGTAAGGCCTCCCACCTGGTTCGTTTTGGGTAGAAACTGGTAGCAGGCTCGGTGGACTGAGATGGTCCGAGGCACCAGATGGTTCCCCGGCGTGCCCGTCCGGGCGCACCACAAATAGCCCGGGATCTCCTCGGTCAGGCAGGCTTGTCCCTGCGCGAGGGTCCCCGGTCGTGTCAAAGCTCGCCGTGCGGCCGGCCGGGCTGCGGATCCAGCGCCCCGCCCCCACGCCCCGCAGCCCGACGCGGTCGGCTGCCATCCCGAACGTGCGCCAAGATCGCCGCCCCGCCGGGGTGCCGGCCAACCCGCAGCGCCGGGCGACGCAGGCTCGGCGTACGGCTGACGACGGGTAACGCGGTGGGGCCGAGTGGGTCCGGGACGGCTCGAGGATCAGAGGTTAGGGGCGATTCTCCTGGCAAACATGGGTGCGCCCGGCAGGATTCGAACCTGCGGCCTTGGGATTAGAAGTCCCCTGCTCTATCCGCTGAGCTACGGGCGCGTGTGGCGTGGGTGTCGCGCCCAGAGGGTACCGCCGTCCCACTGCCCGACGGCGAAAAGGGTGCCCGCGTCCACGTTGCCGAGCAGAGTCTCACGTCCGCCCCGCATCGGGCATCCGGGTTACCGCGGAGCGGCCTGGCCGTGGACCGTACCTTTGGCTGGTGTTGCTGGACTCCGACGCCGAGAGCGACGTCGCCTACGAGCTGTGCCAGGTCGTCGGTCGCGCCATCCTGCCGTACCGGTCCTCGGGCGACTTCGGTACCGCGTTCTTCTTCCAGGGCGGCGACGACCCGGCGGGGGAGTCGCTGCTGACGGCGGCCGACCTGGTGGTCGGTTCGGGTGGTGAGTTGGGCCTGCGGGCGAGCGTCACCGAGCCGGCGGGGGTGGCCCCGGCGGTCATTGCCGAGGCCGAGATCGTGCCCGGTTGGGCCCGCTTCGCTGGCGACGGGGTCGCGGTGTTGCCGACCGCTGGCCTGCACCGGTATGCCGGCGACGGCGGCTGGCGGTGGCGCGTCCAGCCGGTGCCGGCGGGGATCGCCGCCGGGCCCGAGGTGGTCGCCCGCCTCGGCGCCGACGCGAGTTCCGCTTTCGTGCTGGCCCATGGGGTACGCGAAGACGGGTCGCGGCCGCTGGAGGTCGCGATCGAGCGGGTGGTCCGCGACGGGGACGCTGTGCTGATCACCACCGAGCTGCCGCCGGGGTACGTCGGCGCGCCGGTCTTCATCGTTCAGGCTGAACCCACCGGTGGGGTCGCCCCGTACTGCCTGGGCCTGGTCCTGCCCGGTGTCGGCGCGCACCCGGTGGCGACCTTCGACCGGATCCGTGCCGTCCTCCCGGCGACGCCCGGCGACATCTGAACCGCGCGCCGTCCGGCCTGGTCAGGCGCCGAGCGTCGCCGCCCCCGCCGGGTCGGCCGTCTGCGTGCTGACCGGCGGTGCGTCAGCGGGGTCGGCGTCGGTACGCGCGGCGTCAGCTGGGGTCGAGTCTGGCCGTGCGGCGTCGGTCGGTGCGGCGTCGGTCGGCGCGGCGTCGGCCGGGGCGGTGGGGCCGGCGGCGAGGAACGCCTCGGCCCAGCGGCCCACCTCGTCGAAGACCTTCTTCCGTACGGCGGGGCCGGAAAGGGTGAGGTCGTGCAGCCCGCCGTCGAAGCGGGCCACTGTGACGTGGCAACCGAGGCGGGGCGCGTAGCGGACCATGTGCTCGACGTCCAGTACGGCGTCGGCCCCTGTCGCGTTGTCGTGCCACTTGGTGCCTCGGAAGGACCGGGTCGAGCAGGCCAGCAGCACCGGCACCTGGATGTCCAGCCCGGCGCGCAGCCGGCGTTGCCCGGTGCGGATCGCGTTCAGCCAGCCGGCCCGGACCGGGAACCCGGCCAGCGGCTTCCATGTCAGGTCGTAGGTCCACTCGCCGCGGTGGTCGGAGTGGATGCTCTCGCCGTACACCGTGCCCAGCCCGAACGGGAGGATGCGGTGCGGCGCCCTGCGGCCCAGCCGGGACGCGGCGGCCGCGAGGGGTCGGCGGACCGCCCAGGGGGCGTTCAGGTCGAAGAAGGGGCTGTTGAGCACCAGGCCGTCGATGGTGCCGGTGTCGCGGCGGGCGTCCGCCCAGAGCGAGATGATCAGGCCGCCGGTGGAGTGGCCCATCGCCAGCAGGGTGTCGTGCCCGTCGTCCTTGCGGATGATCTCGGCGGCGGCGTCCAGCTCGGGGAAGTAGTCACTGATGTCGCGGCAGAAGTTGGGGGTCTGGGCGGGGAGCAGACTACGGCCGTATTTGCGCAGGTCGAGCGCGTAGAAATCCCAGCCCCGCTCGGCGAAGAAGTCAGCCAGGTGCGTCTGGAAGAAGTAGTCGACGAAGCCGTGCACGTAGAGCACGGCCCGCCCGGTGGGGCGCTCGGCCCGCCGCCGGACCACTGTCGCGACAACGGGGCCTTCGTCGTCGGTGCCCAGGTCGATCGTCTGCCGCTCGTACGGCGGCCCCAACACGTCCGGTTCCACGAACGCGACGCTACGCCGCCAACCTACTCAGCGGTAGCCCGCGCGTCAGGCTCGCGCCGCGCAACCCACTCACTCCGCGATCTTGCACTTTCTGTCCCGACAGATGGGGTGTTAGCCGCTGTTCGGGAGCCGATAGTGCAAGATCGCGGGGGTGGGGCGTGGGTCAGGCCGTTTCCGCGTCGGCGCGCGGGGCCGGGTTGTCGGACTCGTCGGCCTCCAACTGCGGCTGCGGGAGGTCGCGCAGGTGCTTGTTGTGCCGCGGCTCCTGGCGGGTCTTCGCGTCGTTGAGCCGACGGCGCAGGTCGTCACGGACGTCATTGAGGGCGGCGTGCAGGTCCTCCTCGGCGGAGGTGGTGACGATCTTCTGCCGGCCGGCGATCCAGCACTCCAGGGTGACCTTCTGACCACGCGCCTCCCGGTCCTTCACCGACACCTCCAGCTCGGTCGCGTCGGCGTGGAAGCTGGCGAGCCGGGCGTCGAGGGTGGCGAACTGCTCGGCGATCCAGTTGCGGTCGCCCTGGGAGAACCCGGCGCCCACCCGCAGGCACTCAGCCACGGTGGCCGGGTTCGCCACGGCGCTCATCGCTGCGCCTCGGAAGCGTTCGCGGAGTCGATGGTAGTGATCGTCATGGCGCTGACCTCTCGTCGACGTGGAGCTGTCGGTGGTGCGTTGATCAAGTCCTTACCCAGTTCGGGTGGCCTGGGAAACCGTGGACGGCGGGTCGGGCGGTTCGGGCGTACCACATCCGGTCGTGATCAGGGCGTTGTCCACAGGTGGGTTCGTCATCCACAGGTCGGGGATGCACGCTCACGAAGGGCGCCCCCAGTGTCGATGCTCGGTGTCGAGTCGACTCGCGCTGGTAGGCCCCGATCCCCCTGGAGGGACGATGTTCGACACTTACGTGACAATCGTCGGCAATGTGCTGACTACGCCCGAGTGGCGGCGTACGACCCAGAGCAACACCCTGGTGGCCAACTTCAAGGTCGCCTCGACCGCCCGCCGACTCGATCGGGACAGCGGCCGGTGGGTTGACGGCAATTCGCTTCGCGTCCGCGTCAACTGCTGGCGCAAGCTCGCCGAGGGGGTGGCGGCCTCCGTCATGGTCGGCGATCCGGTGGTGGTCTGCGGGCGGCTCTACACCCGCGACTGGACCGACGACGGCGGTAACCACCGCACGCTCTACGAGCTGGAGGCGGTGGCCGTCGGCCACGACCTGTCCCGGGGTCGCGCCCGCTTCCTGCGCAACCGGCCGAGCATGGCGACCAGCACCGTGGAGGACGCGGAGGCCGAGAGCCGGGTGCACGGCGAGCCCACCGAGCCGGTGCCGGCCGGGCAGGCGCCCGTGCTGCCCGACGACCGTCCGCTGGACGACGACTTCGAGCTGCCCGACTACGCGGAGCTGCGAACAAGCCCGTTCGGCAACGTCCCGGCGGGCGACGACAGCTCCCCGAGCGGCGGGGTCTTCGGTGACGGCGGAGCGCTTGCGAGCGCCGGGCAGGCCGGGCAGGCCGACGGCCCGCCGGACCTCGACGACGAGCTGGCCCCTCCGCCCGAGGCGGACGACGACAACGCCGACGGTGACCTGGACATCGAGTTGGGGCCGGTGCCCGACGAGGGGCAGCCGGAGCCGGCGCAGCCCGGTCGAGGGCGGCGTGGTCGGGGCCGGATTCCGCAGCCAGCCTGACCAATCGGCTCGGCCGTCGCGGTTGGGCGGCGGTCGAGCTGGCCAGGGCACCATCTCGGTGCCGGGTGCCGGGTGCCGGGTGCCGGGTGCCGGGTGCCGGGTGCCGGGTGGCGGGTGCCGGGTGCCGGGTGGCGGGTGCCGGCGGCAAGACGGCACCACCCGGCACGGCACGGTGCGGCACGACGGGGGCGGGGTGGCGGCGCAATAAGCGTCGTCACCCCGCGTGACGGGCGTCGGTGGGCTGGTCTTCCTGTTCACTCCACCGGTTCTCGTTGCCGTCACGGGACCGTGGGTTGGGCTGGTTCACGGAGTGCTCGTAGGCTGGCCGGCCGGAGGTGGTGCGGGTGCGACGGACAGCGCCGATGGCGAACGCGGTGGGGCTGCTGGCCGGGTACGCGCTGGACAGGGTGCTCGGCGACCCCCGCCGGTGGCACCCGGTGGCCGGCTTCGGGCAGGTCGCGGGCGCGCTGGAGCGCCGCCTCTACCGCCCGGACCGAACGGCGGGTACGGCATTCACCTCGCTCGCCGTCGGCGGGCCGGTGTTGCTCGGGGCGGTCGCCGCAGCGGCTACCCGGCACCGGCCGGTGACCCGCGCGGTGCTCGTGGCGGCCGGCACGTGGACCGTGCTGGGCGGCCGCACGCTACGGCACGAGGCGACCGTCATGGGTCGTACGCTGCGTGACGGTGACCTGCCCGCCGCCCGGCGACGCCTCGGCCACCTCTGCGGGCGGGACCCGTCGACGCTGGGCGAGTCGGAGCTGGCCCGTGCCACCGTCGAGTCGGTCGCGGAGAACACCTCCGACGCGGTGGTCGCTCCGCTGCTCTGGGGTGCGGTCGCCGGTCTGCCCGGGCTGCTGGGCTACCGCGCGGCGAACACCCTCGACGCGATGGTCGGGCACCGGTCGACGCGCTACGCGCGGTTCGGCACACCGGCCGCTCGGCTGGACGACGCACTCAACCTTGTGCCGTCCCGACTGACCGGGCTGCTCACCATCGCCGTCGCGCCGGTCGCGCACGGGGACCGCCAGCGCGCCTGGCAGGTGTGGCGGCGGGACCGCAACGACCACCCGAGCCCCAACGCCGGTCAGTGCGAGGCGGCGATGGCCGGTGCGCTCGGGGTCCGCCTCGGTGGTCACAACATCTACTTCGGGCGCTCCGAGGTGCGGCCGTTCCTCGGCGACGGTCCCCGCCCGGAGGCGCGGCACCTGAAGCGGGCCGCCCGAATCTCCGGCGCGGTGGGGCTGGCCGCCGTCGGGTTGGCTGCCGCGTACCCGGTGACGCTCGGCCGGCTGGTCGGCACGGTGAGCAGGCGTGCACTGATCGGCGCGGTGGGTCGGCGAGGGCCGGCAGATGCGACCGGAGGGCGCCGGCTGGCAGGCGTGGCCGGGGGCGTCGGGATGCGGTGGGGGAGCAGGCGGTGAACGGCGGGCTGCTGGTGGCCGGCACGACGTCCGACGCCGGCAAGAGCGTGCTCACCGCAGGCATCTGTCGTTGGCTGCACCGGCAGGGCGTGAAGGTGGCGCCGTACAAGGCGCAGAATATGTCGAACAACTCTGCGGTGGTCGTCGGGCCGGACGGGCGCGGCGGCGAGATCGGGCGCGCCCAGGCCATGCAGGCCGCGGCGTGCGGGCTCGCACCCGACCTGCGGTTCAACCCGGTGCTGCTCAAGCCGGGCAGCGACCTGGCCAGTCAGGTGGTGCTGCTGGGCGAGGCGGTCGACACGATCACCGCGGGCACCTTCCGGCAGCTGCGTCCCCGGCTCGCCGAGACCGCGTACACCGCACTGGCCGAGCTGCGCGAGACGTACGACGTGGTGATCTGCGAGGGCGCCGGCAGCCCCGCGGAGATCAACCTGCGGGCCGGTGACTACGTCAACATGGGGCTGGCCCGGCATGCCAACCTGCCCACCATCGTCGTCGGTGACATCGACCGGGGCGGTGTCTTCGCCTCGATGTTCGGCACCGTGGCACTGCTCGACCCGGCCGACCAGGCGCTGATCGCCGGATTCGTGATCAACAAGTTCCGGGGCGACCTCGGGCTGCTCCAGCCGGGCCTGGACATGCTGCGTCGGGTCACCGGCCGCCCCACCTACGGGGTGCTGCCCTGGGCACTGGACCTGTGGCTCGACGCGGAGGACTCACTCGCCTACGGGCGGGTGCTCGGCCGACCCGCAGCCCCGCACGGCAGCGAGTGGCTGGATGTGGCCGTCGTCCGCCTACCCCGGATCAGCAACGCCACCGACGTGGAGGCGCTCGCCACCGAGCCGGGCGTCCGCGTACGCCTCACCATCGAACCGGCCGAACTGGCCGCCGCCGACCTGGTCGTCCTACCCGGCTCCAAGTCCACCGTCGCCGACCTCAAGTGGCTGCGCGAAACCGGTCTCGCCGACGCGGTGGCCACCCATGTGGCGGCCGGCAAGCCCCTGCTCGGCCTCTGCGGCGGCTTCCAGATGCTCGGCCGTGCCATCCACGATCCGGTGGAGAGCCGGCAGGGCAGCGTGCCGGGGCTCGGTCTGCTGCCCATCGACATCACCTTCGACCCGCGCAAGACCGTCCGGCAGTCGGTGGGCACCGGTCACGGTGGCGTCCCCGTGCGCGGCTACGAGATCCACCACGGGTACGTCTCACAGGCCGACCCGAGCCTGACCCCGCTGCTGACCAGCGACGACGGTGTCGGAGAGGGTGCCGTGCTCGGCGTGGTGCACGGCACGCACTGGCACGGGGCGTTCGAGTCCGACGAGTTCCGCCGGTGGTTCCTCACGGAGGCGGCTCGCCTGGCCGGGCGCAGCGGGTTCCGGGTCGCGCCGGCCACCAGCTTCGCCGCAGCCCGCGAGCGTTCACTCGACCTGCTCGGCGACCTGGTCGAGGAACACCTGGACACCGATGCCCTCTGGCGTCTCATCGAAGCCGGCCCACCGGCCGACCTCCCCTTCATCCCACCCGGCGCCCCGTCCTGACCGGCGCCCCGTCCTGGCTGGCCCACCGTCCCGTGCGGAGCCTCGCCCCGAGGCTGCGCCCTGGGGGCGCGAGGCGTGCTCTTGAGCCTGCCGCCAGCCGGTCGCCAATCAGGGGCCGCCGGGCGTCACCACTCCCGCATGATCGTGCTCGATCCTTGTTGTAGGGGCCTCGTCCACCCGAGGAGGGGCCTGTTTCCTGGATCGAGCACGATCTTTCGCAGGCTGGCGGCCCGGGATGGAACCTGAGGGGCAAGGTCAGGGGAGTCAGGGGCGGATGTCGGCGGGACGGTCGGTGGTGGGCAGGCCGGCGGCGAGCCAGGCGTCCATGCCGCCGATCATGTCGGTGGCACGGCGCAGCCCGAGGGTCTGCAGGCTGGCGGCGGCCAGGCTGGAGCTGTAACCCTGTCGGCACACCAGGATGATCTCCCGGTCGTACCCGGTGGCTTCCGGGATCCGCCAG
The DNA here is from genome assembly GCF_044455385.1 of Micromonospora sp. NPDC051227. Lineage (NCBI taxonomy): Bacteria > Bacillati > Actinomycetota > Actinomycetes > Micromonosporales > Micromonosporaceae > Micromonospora > Micromonospora sp. NPDC051227. The sequence goes on along the minus strand of NZ_JBITET010000007.1, from coordinate 14,707 downwards.
GCGCTGGCCGGATCGAGGCGCCACTCGAGTACGGTCCGGTCGATGACGACCGCGCCCGGCAGGTCGCCCTGTTCGCGGCGCTGTAGTTCGGTACGGGTGTCGACCAGCAGCGCACCGCCGCGGACCGCCTCGACGGTCTGCTGCGGAGTCAGTCGGTGCAGCCCGGCGCGGGCCTGTTCGAGTAGGGCGTCTATACCGGGGCTCATTACGTCTCGGAGCACCACCCGATCATGCCGATTCGGTGGCACCCCGGGCGGCGAACGGTCCGCCCGTCACCCGTCGCCGCACCAATTCCCCCGGACGTGACGGTGGCCGGCCAAGTGCGGTCAGCCGGACGGGTCAGGGTGGCCCATCCTGGCCCCCCAATCGCCATGATCGACACGGTCACTGGCAACGGTGGTCCCGCCGACCGGGACTTCGATGAACCCGAGTCGATCATCCTGCCCACCAGCGGTGGCGGCATACTTCGGTCATGCACCACGGGAGGCTGCGCTGAAACCGGGAACTGGCGGACCGACAGTGGCGGTTGTCGAGGCGTACGCCGAATTGGCTCGTCGGGTGCTCACGGGCCCGGCGCGGTTGGGGCGGACCCGGCTGGTCGCGGTCGACGGGCCGAGCGGCGCGGGTAAGAGCCGGTTCGCCGCGCAGCTCGCGGATGCCCTGGCGGGGCCGCTTGGCGGCCGGCCGCCGGTGGTGCACACCGACGATCTGCTCGACGGGTGGGACGACCAGGTCACCTTCTGGCCCCGCCTCGACGAGGGGGTGCTCGCCCCGCTGCGCGACGGGGAGCCGGGCGCCTACCGGCGGTACAGCTGGGTCCGGCAGTGTTTTCTGCCCCGGCCGGTTTCGGTGCCGGTGGCTCCGGTGCTGGTGGTCGAGGGGGTCAGCGCCGCCCGGGCGGTCGTCCGGCCGGAGTTGACGCTGGCCGTGTTCGTCACCGCGCCCGCGTCGCTGCGGCGGGCTCGCGCTGTCGCCCGGGACGGGCCGGAGATCCTGCCCGAGCTGCGCCGCTGGCACGACGGGGAGCGGGCGCACTTCGCCGTCGACGAGACCGCGACCCACGCCGACCTGTTGGTGGATGGCGCGCCGACACTGCCGTACGACGCGGACCGGTACTACGTGCGGCTTCGCTGAGCGGGGCATGGACGTGGGCCACCGACTGCGGCACGATGCGGAGAGCTACGGCGAACGGGGAGCCACCATGACGGCAGCGGACGCGCCAGCGCGGCGTCGGATCACCCTCAGCGGCATCAGCTCGCGGGCCTGGGAGCATCCGGCCGACCGAGGTGCCCTGGTCGCGCTGCGGGAGCTGCGCGGTTTCGACGACGTGGTGCGGGCGTTCTTCGGGATGTGGAACGAGCGGGGTTTCCGGCTGTCCGTGCTGGCCTCCGGCATCCGGGTCGACCACCGGCAGTACCCGGCGGTGTGGCAGCGCTACACCGAGGCCGCGGCGGCGCTCGACGTGGCCGAACTGCCCGAGCTGTACGTGACCCAGTCGCCCTGGTTGGGCGCCGAGGCGGTCGGGCTGGAGCGGCCGTTCATCGTCCTGAACTCCGCCTGCGTACAGCAACTCGACGAGGACGAGCTGCGCTGCCTGCTCGGCCACGAGTTGGGGCACGTGGGCAGCGGGCACGCGGTCTACAAGACCATGCTCATGATCCTGACCCGGTGGGCGGCCAACCTGAGCTGGTTGCCGGTCGGCGCGATCGCGCTGCGCGCCATCATCGCGGCGATGCTGGAGTGGTGGCGCAAGGCGGAACTCTCCGCCGACCGGGCCGGCCTGCTCGCCGGACAGGACCCGGCCGCCGCGCTGCGGCTGCTGATGAAGCTCGCCGGCGGCGGTGACCTGTCCCAGGTCGACACCACCGCCTTCCTGGAGCAGGCCGCCGAGTACTCCGGTGGCGGCGACCTCCGCGACAGCCTGCACAAGATCCGGATGACCGCGTGGAGCACCCACCCGGTGCCGGTGGCGCGGGCGGCGTCGCTGCGCCAGTGGATCGACTCCGGGGCGTACGGGCAGGTGCTGGCCGGGGACTATCCCCGCCGCGAGGACGACAGCTCGACAAGCGTGTCTGAGGAGATCAAGGCGGCGGCCGCGTCGTACCGGGAGGAGTTCAGCCGGTCCACCGACCCACTGGTCGGGTTGCTGCGCCGGCTCGGCGACGGCGCGAGCGACGTCGGCGAGTGGGTGGGCGGCACCGCCGGTCGGGCCCGTTCCTGGATGGACGCCGCCACCGAGGCGGCGGGCCGCGCACAGCGCGCCGGGCGGGCCGCGCCGGGCGCGCGGGCCGGCGCCGGCCCCGCGGACAGCGGTGACGGTACGGGCTCCGCCGGCACGCCCCGGTAAGGCCGGCATACGATGCCGGTCATGACCTCACCGATCATGTCCGAGTCCGAGGTGCGGGCCGCCGTCGAGCGGGAGATGCCCGGCGTCCGGGCCGACCTGGAGCGCCTCGTCCGCATCCCCGGCATCGCCTTCGAGGGCTTCGACCACTCGCACGTGGAACGATCCGCCGAGGCGGTCGCCGAGCTGCTGCGCGGCTGTGGCCTGGACGTCGACATCGTGCGATCCGGCGGCCAGCCGGCGGTGATCGGCCGTCGGGCCGCCCCGCCCGGCGCGCCCACCGTGCTGCTCTACGCCCACCACGACGTCCAGCCGGTCGGCGACCGGTCGCTGTGGGAGTCCGACCCCTTCGAGCCGGTGGAACGGGACGGCCGGCTCTACGCCCGGGGCGCGGCCGACGACAAGGCCGGCATCATGGCGCACGTGGCGGCGCTGCGCGCGTACGGTGACGCGCTGCCGGTCGGCGTGGTCCTCTTCATCGAGGGCGAGGAGGAGTACGGCTCCGACTCGCTGGAGCAACTGCTGGCCGAGCACCGCGACGAGATCACCTCGGACGTCATCGTGATTGCCGACTCCGGCAACTGGGACATCGGCGTACCGGCGTTGACCACCTCGCTGCGGGGCATCGTCAACTGCTTCGTCGAGGTACGCACGCTGGACCACGCGGTGCACAGCGGCATGTTCGGCGGCGCTGTGCCGGACGCGCTCACCGCGCTGGTCCGGCTGTTGGCGACGCTGCACGACGACGCCGGTGACGTGGCCGTGGACGGCCTGGTCGGCCGGGAGGGCGCCACCGTCGACTATCCGGAGGACCGGGTCCGGGCCGAGGCCGGGCTCGCCGACGGCGTGCAGTTCATCGGCACCGGCCGGATCACCGACCGACTCTGGACCAAGCCGGCGCTGGCCATCCTCGGTGTCGACGCGCCATCCACCGGTGAGGCACCGAACGCCCTGGTCCCGGCCGCGAAGGCGAAGCTCAGCATCCGCCTCGCCCCGGGCGATGACCCCAAGCGGGCGTACGCGGCGGTGCGCGCGCACCTGGAGCAGCACGCGCCGTGGGGTGCGCAGGTGACTGTCACCTTCGAACACGACGGTGACCCGTGCGTGATCGACGCGTCCGGGCCGATGTTCGACGCCGCCCGTTCTGCCTTCCGAACCGCCTGGGACGGCACCGACCCGGTGGACATCGGCGTTGGCGGTTCGATTCCGTTCATTGCCACCTTCCAGGAGATGTTCCCGAAGGCGGCGATCCTGGTGACCGGTGTGGAGGACCCGCACGCCCGCGCGCACGGCCCGAACGAGAGTCTGCACCTGGGGGAGTTCGCCCGGGTCTGCCTCGCCGAGGCGCTGCTCCTGCGCAACGTGGCGGCCGTGAGCAGTTAGGTGTCAGAACGGCAACTTCGGGCCTGATCTGGGAGTTTACGGCGTGTCGGATGGTCGGCTGTTATAGCCTTTCGTACATGAGTACGAACGAGGTGATGGCCCGGTTGGGGGCCGCTGTCAGCGCGCTGGGAGATGTCGATGTCTCCGCGTGGTCCGAGGACACGCTCAACGAACAGCTCGGTGAGCTCTCCGCCGCACTGGTCGCCCTCGACTCGGTGCTCTCCCGGGTCGCCGGCGAGGTCCGCGCCCGAGGGTTGCGCATCGAGGAACCCGTCTCCGCTTAAGGGCCTGTTCCAGGAGAGCTGGCCGGTTTCATGAAACAGGCCCTGCACCGTCGTCCGCGTGAGTGGGCGGCACCCTGCCGACACCGCCCGGGCACGGCAATGCCCGGGCGGTGTCGGAGGTGACTGGCAGGATGAGCTGTGTGCGGTTCCTCGATCTGGCAGCCACCTCGGCCGCCGTCGGCGCCACCAGCGGCCGACGGGCCAAGGTGGAGCTGCTCGCTGACGCGCTGCGTCGGCTCGACCCCGGCGAGGTCGAGCCCGGCGCCGGCTATCTCGCCGGTGAGCTGCGCCAACGGCAGACCGGGGTCGGCTACGCGAGTCTGCGTGACCTGCCACCGCCGGCCGCCGAGCCGACGTTGACGGTGGCCGCCGTGGACGCGGCCATCGCGCAGATCGCCGCGGTGCACGGCTCGGGCTCGCAGGCTCGGCGTCGGGCGCTGCTCGGTGCCCTCTACGCGGCGGCGACAGCCGACGAGCAGCGGCTGCTCACCGGCCTGTTCAGTGGCGAGCTACGGCAGGGTGCACAGGCCGGGCTACTCGCGGACGCGGTGGCCCGGGCCGCCGAGGTGCCGGTGGCGGCGGTTCGCCGGGCGCTGCTGCTCGCCGGTGATCTCCGGGCGGTGGCGGTGGCCGCGCTGGCCGGAGGGGCCGCCGAGTTGGCCGGGTTCGGTCTCCAGGTCGGCCGCCCGCTGGCGCCGATGCTCGCGCAGAGCGCCCCCTCGGTCGACGAGGCGCTCGCCGCGACCGGCACGCCGGCGGTGGTGGACGTGAAGCTCGACGGCATCCGCATCCAGGTGCACCGCTCCGGCGCCGACATCGCCGTGTTCACCCGCAGCCTCGACGAGATCACCACCCGGGTGCCCGAGGTGGTCGCCGCGGTCCGTGCCCTGCCGGGCCGGGAGTTGGTCCTCGACGGCGAGGCGATCGGCCTGGACGAGACCGGCCGCCCACTGCCGTTCCAGCAGACGTCGAGCCGGGCCGCCCGACGCACCACCCCCAGCACCACCGGGCGCACACCGGTGGCCCCGGCGGTGCTCGCGGCGGCCGCCAGCACGGGCTCGACGGTGCTCACCCCGTACTTCTTCGATCTGCTGCACCTCGACGGCCAGGATCTGATCGACAGTCCCGGCCGGGAGCGGTGGGCCGCCCTCGCCGGTTCGGTGGATTCGTCGCTGCTGGTCGGCCGGATGGAGGTCGACGGCCCGGAGCAGGCCGCCACCGCGTTCGCCGCCGCGCTCGACGCCGGGCAGGAGGGCGTGGTGGTCAAAGCACCGGACGCCCCCTACGACGCCGGCCGGCGTGGTGCCGCCTGGGTCAAGGTGAAACCGCGGCACACCCTCGACCTGGTGGTGCTCGCCGTCGAGTGGGGCAGCGGCCGACGCAAGGGCTGGCTGTCCAACCTGCACCTGGGTGCGCGCGACGCGTGCACCGGTGACTTCGTCATGCTCGGCAAGACGTTCAAGGGGCTCACCGACGAGTTGCTGCGGTGGCAGACCGAGCGGTTCCTCGACCTCGCCGTGGAACGCGGCGACTGGGTGGTCCGGGTTCGGCCCGAGCAGGTGGTGGAGATCGCCTTCGACGGGGTGCAGACGAGTTCGCGCTATCCCGGTGGGATGGCGCTGCGGTTCGCCCGGGTGGTGCGCTATCGCGACGACAAGTCCGCCGCGGAGGCGGACACCATCGACGCGGTCCGCGCCATCCACGCCGGCCGCGTGACTGGCTGACCGGGCGAGGTCAGGCGGAAGCGGTCGGCGTCGGCTCGGCGGCCCGGTCCAGCGGAGCCGGGGTGGTGCCGATACCGGCGGCCCTGCGGGCCTCCCGACGGGCCACCCAGCCATAGCCGAAGAGGGCCATCACCGCGAACAGCCACCACTGCACGACGTAGCCGAAGTTCTGCCAGTTGTTGGCGTGCCCGACCGGCACCGCCTTGAACACCGGATCGGCCGCCGGGGTCTGCTCGTCGAGCAGCAGATACGCACCGTAGACCGGGTAGGGAAGCTCGCCGGCCAGCCGCGACACCCCGATCCGCCGGATCTCCAGCAGCCCGTCGCGTCGGGCCACCGCGCCGGCGCCGCTCTCGGTCTCGTGCACCCGACCGACCACCGTCACGTCGCCGGTCGGCGCGGCCGGCACCGACGGCTGGGCGGTCGCCCCACCGGGCGCCGGTGGGATCCAGCCCCGGTCCACCAGCAGCGCCGTGCCGTCGGCGAGCACCAGCGGGGTGAGCACCTCGAAACCGACCCGGCTGTCCACCGTCCGGCCACGGACCAGCACGGTGTTCGTGGGGTCGTACCGGCCGGTGACGGTGACCCGGGTCCAGACCTTGTCCTCGGCGGGGGCCGGACCGGCCGTTCCCGCGCCGCCGGCGGGAGCGCGCAGCGCGTCGACGAGCGGCACTGGAGCCATCCGCTGGCCCGCGTCGATCCGCTCGTTGACCTCGGTGCGCCCCCGGTAGCGGTCGAGCTGCCAGTTGCCGAGGAACACCATGACGGCGGCCGCGACCAGGGTCAGCGCGAGAGCGCCCAGCCAGCGTGGGCTCAGCAGGAACCGGTACACGGCACCGAGGCTACTCGTATGACCGGCGCCACTGAGCTGGACCGGGCCGGACCGGGTCGGGGCCGACGCCCCGGGGCCCGGCCAGGGCCGGGCCGTGCACCCCGGTTGGCGGTGCTCGCACCTCCAGCCGGGCGGGTATCGTCACGCCGACGGATCGGCCTTGGTCGTCCCGTCGCGTACCCGCCGCCGCTCGCGAGGAGTCGATGATGACCGTCGTGCCGCGCCTGGTGCTCAGCGCGCCGTCCTCCGGGCACGGTAAGAACGCGCTGGCGATCGGGCTGCTCGCCGCCCTGGCCGAGCGAGGGGTCGACGTCGCCGGGTTCAAGCTCGGGCCGGACCACGTCGACGCCGCCTACCTCGGCCTCGCCTCCGGTCGGCCGGGCCGGGTGATCGACCCCCGACTGGTCGGCCTCGACCGGCTCGCCCCGCTGGTGGCGCACGGTGCCGCCGGTGCCGGGCTGGCCGTCGTGCAGGGCAGCATGGGGCTGTACGACTCGGTCGGTGGCCGTCCCGAGCAGGAGTCCACGGCCGCCGCGGCCGCCGCGCTGCGCAGCCCGGTGGTGCTGGTAGTCGACGTGGCCGCGATGGGTCAGTCGGTAGCGGCCCTGGTGCACGGTTTCCGCTCGTACGACGAGCAGTTGTGGCTCGGCGGGGTGATCCTCAACCGGGTGGCGTCGTCGCGACACGAGGGGATGCTGCGCGAGGCGTTGGACGACGTGGGGGTGCCGGTCTACGGCGCGCTGCGTCGACAGGACCTGCCAGCGGTGCTGCCGTCGCGGCGGCACGGGGTGGCACCGGTGGTCGACGACTCGCCCGACGCCGTCCGTGCGGTCCGCCGGCTGGGCGAGGCCGTCGCCGCCACTGTCGACCTGGAACGGCTGCTCGGGCTGGCCCGCTCCGCCCCGCCGCTGCCGGCGCCGGCCTGGTCTCCCGAGGAGGCCCTCGGCACGTTCACACCCCCGGCAAACCGCCCGCTGGTGGCGGTGGCCGGTGGGCCGGGCGGCAGCTTCAGCCACCCGGAGACCACCGAGTTGCTCCGGGCCGCCGGCGCCGAGGTCGTCGTCGTCGACCCGCTGCGCGACGAGGCGCTGCCGGTCGGCACCCGCGCGCTGGTCGTCGGCGGAGCGCTGCCCGAGGCGTACGCCGAGCAGTTGTCGGCCAACCGGCGGCTCTGCATCGCGGTGGCCGAGTTGGCGCGGACCGGGCGTCCGGTGATCGCCGAGGGCGCCGGGCTGCTCTGGCTGGCCCGGGAACTGGACGGGCTGCCGATGTGCGGCGTGCTGGACGCGGTCGGGATCAGCCGGGACGGGGTGGTGGCCGGCTACCGGGAGGCGACCGCCCAGACCGACAGCGTGGTCGCCGCCGTCGGCACGGTGCTGGTCGGGCACAAGGCACACCGTGCGGTGCTCACCCCCCGCGCTGGTCAGCGCCCGGCCTGGAGCTGGGACGGCGGCGCGCCGGAGGGCTTCGTCTGGCGCAACGTGCACGCCTCGCAGCTCACAGTGCACTGGGCGAGCCATCCGGCGACGGCGGCCCGGCTGGTCGCCGCGGCGGCGGCCGAGCCGACGAGCGAGGTGGTACCCGCGCAACCGGGCGAGGTGTCGGTGTGATCGGTCAGGTGGCGGTGCGCCGGTTCCCGGCGTTGACCGTCTCCACCCCGCGTACCGAGGTGCGTCAGCTCACGGCGGCCGACGCGGCGGCGGCCGGGGAGATCTTCGCCGACAAGCTGACCCGGCGTTGGCTGCCGCTGCCCGACGACTCCGGCCCGATCGACGGGCTGGCCTGGTGCACCGATCTGGCCCGGCAGCGGCGCGACAGCGGGGACGGCGACCACTACGCGGTGCTCCGGCGGGAGGACGACCAGGTGGTGGGCTCGCTGTGGACCCGGCGCACCGACTGGGGTGCCCGCCTCACCGAGATCTCCTACGCGATGGCGCCCCACGCGCGGGGTTTCGGCTTCGCCGCCGAGGCGGTCGACGCGGTGGCCATCGCGCTGATCCTGGAGCACGGCTTCCAGCGGGTCGAGCTGCGGGTGGCTCCCGGCAACCTGGCCTCGCGCCGGGTCGCCGAGAAGGCCGGGTTCAGCTACGAGGGTCTGCTGCGGAACGCCGGGTTCGTCAGCGGCGGCCGGGTGGATCTGGAGCTCTGGTCGTTCGTCGCGGCCGACCTGCGCTGACCTGCGCTGACCTGCGCGCGCTGGTCAGCCGACGATGGCGTCCGACGGTGGGGTGAACTGGCGGGTCGGGGTGCCCTTCAAGCCGTCGCGCAGGGTCTCCGAGACCGCCTTGATCGGAATCTGGGACTGCCCGTCACCGACCGCGTTGAACGGGTTGTCCGGGTCGGAGATGAAGCTCGCCGCGGCCAACTCCGGGGTGTAGCCCACGAACCAGGCCGACCGGGTGCTGTCGGTCGTACCGGTCTTGCCGGCCACTGGGCGTCCGACGGTGCCTCGCACGCTGTCGGCGGTGGACCACCCGCCGCAGCTGCCGCGCGCCGGGGTGTCTCCGGTCGGGCAGCGGGCCGCGTCGGTGGCCGCCCGCGCGGCGTCCGCGCTCACCACCTGCCGGCAGCGCGGCTTGGCCACCTCGCGGTGCAGACCGCCCGGGGTGGCGTACGTGGCGGGCGTGCCGTCCCGGTTCATGATCGCTTGCACCGGGATGGCCTCGCAGTAGCGGCCGTCGGCCGCGATGGCAGCGTACGCGTTCGCCATCTCCAGCGGGGTGGCGTCGGAGACGCCCAGGGTGAACGCACCCCACTTCTTCGCCTTGGCCGGGGACGCCTGTTCCCTGTCGACGTCGGTGCGCCACCGCAGCCCGAGCTGTTCGGCCAACCGGACCGCCCGGTCCGCGCCGACCTTCTCCTCCAGCCAGACGAAGTACGTGTTCACCGATTTGCCGAAACCGGACCACATGGTCTGCTGGCCGGTCATGGCGCCGCTGGCGTTGGAGGGCGCCCAGCCGTCGTACACGGCCGACTTGTAGCGGTACGGCGCGTTGAACGAGGTGGAGAGGGTCATCCCCGAGTCCAGCGCGGCCAACATCGGGAACATCTTGAACGTCGATCCGGCCTGGTAGCCGGCCAGGTCACCGCCGCCGAGCAGTGGTGCCACAGTGTTCGGGTAGTTGGCCTTCACCTTCGGCCCGGCCTCGGGGTTGGAGCTCTGCGGGTTGTCGGCCAGGTCCAGCGAGTACGTCCGGTTCACCGCCATGGCCTTCACCCGCCCGGTGCCCGGCTCGGAGACCACGATGCCGTTGGCGAACGGGCTTCCGGTGGCTTCCTTGGTGCCGACGCTCTTCTCCGCCGCCTCCTGGATCTTCGGGTCGAGGCTGAGCACGATCCGGTAGCCGCCCCGGCGCAGGTTGTCCATCCGTTCCAGCCGGCTCGCCCCGAACGCGGGCTGCGCGCTCCACCAGTTCTTCAGGTAGTCGCAGGCGAAGCCCCAGCTGTTGTACTTCTCCGCCACCGCGGCGCAGTCGTGCGGTGGGGTGGTCAGCTTGAGCCGGATGGGCTCGGACTTGGCGGCGGCGGCCGAGTCGGGGGAGAGGTAGCCGAGTTGGCTCATCCGGTCCAGCACGTAGTTGCGCCGCCCGGTGGCCTCCTTCTGGTCGGAGTCGGCCGGGTCGTACTCGGAGGGGGACTTGACCAGTCCGGCGAGGGTGGCGGCCTCGACCGGGGTGAGGTCCTTCGGGGTCTTGGAGAAGAAGATCTCGCTGGCCGCGTAGATGCCGTACGCCCGGTGCCCGAAGTACGCCGAGTTCAGGTAGCGCTCCATGATCTGTTCCTTGCTCAACTCCTTCTCCAGGTCCAGCGCCATCCGCATCTCCTTGACCTTGCGAATGCTGGTCTGCTGGGTGGCTTCCTGGACCTCCTTGGGCGTGGTCGCGCTGTCCCGCAGGGCCATCCGGACGTACTGCATGGTCAGCGTCGAGGCGCCCTGGGAGCCGCCGGAGCGGGCGTTCGAGACGAAGGCCCGGGCCACGCCCTTCGGGTCGACGCCGTGGTGCTGGTAGAAGCGGGAGTCCTCGGCGGCCACGATCGCCTGCTGGATGTTCGGCGACATGTCCGACAGCTTGGTGTACTGCCGGTACTCCTCGTAGAACATGGTCAGCACGGTCTTGCCGTCCGGACCGTAGACGTACGAGGTTTCGGCGGGCAGGGCGGTCTTCAGCACCCGGGTCTTCTGGTCCACTGCGTGCGCGGTGGCTTTCGCGCCGAGCCCGGTGAGGGCGACCAGTGGATAGGCGGCGGCGGCGATCACGATTCCGGCGATCAGTCCGGCGCGGAGGAGAGGGACGAGTCGACCAGCGGCAGCAAGGGGTCGGTTGCTCACCTGGTCAAGTTATGACATTTCCGATTCGTACATGAGAAGAACTCTTAAACCGGTGAGTGGTGACGTGGCTTACGCTGAGATCGACTGTCCCACCGGCCACCTTCCCGGCAGGATCGCGGACATGTCTGATCAGCCGAGCGCGGTCGCCCCACCCACCGGGGTCGAGCCGGACCTCGCCCACCACGGCGACGCGGAGGCGACCGCCGGCCTGATCGACCTTGCCGTCAACGTCCGTCGGGCGCGGCCTCCCGCCTGGCTGGCCGACCCGATCGCCGCGACCCTGACCGACCTGGCCCGGTATCCGGACCCGGCGCCGGCCCGGGCGGCGGTCGCCGACCGACACCGCCGTCACCCGAACGAGGTGCTGCTCACCGCCGGCGCCGCCGAGGGTTTCGTGCTGATCGCCCAGGCGCTGCGCGGCGTGCACCGCCCCGTAGTGGTGCACCCTCAGTTCACCGAGCCGGAGGCGGCGCTGCGGGCCGCCGGACACCCGGTCGAGCGGGTGCTGCTCGACGCCGCCGACGGCTTCCAGCTCGACCCGTCCCGGGTGCCCGCCGACGCCGACCTCGTGATGATCGGCAACCCGACGAACCCGACCTCGGTGCTGCACCCCGCCCAGACCGTGGCCGCACTGGCCCGCCCCGGCCGGGTGCTGGTGGTCGACGAGGCGTTCGCCGACACCACCATCGCCTCCGAGCACCCCGGCGAACCGGAGTCGCTGGCCCAACGCCGCGACCTGCCCGGCCTGCTCGTGGTGCGCAGCCTCACCAAGACGTGGGGCCTGGCCGGCCTGCGGATCGGCTACCTGCTCGGCGCCGCCGAGCTGCTGTCCCGGCTGGCCGCCGTCCAGCCGCTCTGGGCCGTCTCCACGCCCGCGCTGGCGGCCGCGTCGGCCTGCGCCAGCGCCGTCGCGGTCCAGGCAGAACGCGCGATCGCCGCCGACCTCGCCGCCGACCGCGAGCACCTGGTCGCGCGCCTCGCCGAACTGCCCGGTGTACGCGTCGTCGGCCGTCCCGCCAGCGCGTTCGTCCTGCTGCACCTGCCGGGCGCGACAGCGATCCGGGCCACCCTGCGAGAGCGCGGCTGGGCGGTGCGCCGCGGCGACACGTTCCCCGGCCTCGGCCCGGACTGGTTGCGGGTGGCGGTACGCGACCGAAACACCACCGACGCGTTCATCGACGTGCTGCGCGAGACCATGGAGGCATGATGCTGGAGACCACGATCGCGGCGATCCGCGCGGCGGACGAAGCGGCCATGACCGCCGCCCGGGAGCTGCAGGGCCGGCTGACCAAGCCGGCGGGATCGCTGGGCACGCTGGAGGAGCTTTCGGTACGCCTCGCCGGCCTGGCCGGAGTCTGCCCACCACCGCTGCCCGAACCGGCCGCGGTGGCGATCTTCGCGGGCGACCACGGGGTGCACGCCCAGGGGGTCAGCCCCTGGCCGCAGGAGGTCACCGCGCAGATGATCGGCAACTTCCTGGCCGGTGGAGCGGTGGTCAACGCATTCGCCCGGCAGGCCGGCGCCTCGGTCACCGTGGTCGACGTCGGCGTGGCCACCCCGCTGCCCACCGAGCCGGACGCCGACCCGGCCGTGCTCGACCCGGCCGTGCTCGACCCGACGGCCCTCGATCCGGCTGTGCTCGACCCGGCAGTGCCCCGACTGGTTGTCGCGTCCGTCCGCCGGGGCACCCGCGACCTCACGGTGACCGCCGCGCTGACCCGGGACGAGGCGCTGGCGGCGGTGCAGACCGGCATCCGGATCGCCGACGAGCTGATCGACGCCGGTGCCGGCATCCTGCTCACCGGGGACATGGGCATCGGCAACACCACCCCGGCCGCCGCGCTGATCGCCGCGTTCACCGGCGCCGACCCGCTCGACACCACCGGTCGGGGCACCGGGGTCGACGACCCGACGTACGCGCACAAGGTGGCGGTGGTGCGGGCCGCGCTGGCCCGGCACACCCCCGACCCGGCCGACCCGCTGGGGGTGCTGGCCGCCGTCGGTGGTCTGGAGCACGCCGCATTGGCCGGGCTGATCCTGGGGGCCGCAGCACGCCGGACGCCGGTGCTGCTGGACGGCGTGATCGCGGTCTCGGCCGCGCTCGCCGCCGCCGCGTTCGCCCCGGCGGCGGTCGGCGCCATGGTCGCCGGCCACCGCTCGGCCGAGCCCGGTGCCACTGCCGCACTGCGCCATCTCGGCCTCGACCCGCTGATCGACCTGGGATTGCGCCTCGGCGAGGGCACCGGCGCGCTGCTGGCATTGCCAGTGGTCACCGGCGCGGTCCGGGTGCTGCACGAGGTGGCCACCTTCGACTCCGCCGGGGTGGCCGAAAAGTGAGCACGCGCAGCGAACGAGCCGTCCGCCTCGGTGGTGCGGCGTGACCTCCAGTCCGTACCCCCTGGGTTTGCGGCTGCACGGGCGGCGGGTGGTCGTGGTGGGGGGCGGCGCGGTCGCCACCCGGCGCGTACCCGCGCTGCTGGACGCCGGTGCGGACGTCCTGCTGGTGGCCCCGGAGCTGACCCCGGCGCTGCGCGCCCGGGCCGACGCGGGTCGGCTGCACTGGGTGCCGCGCCGGTTCGTGCCCGAGGACCTGGACGGCGCCTGGCTGGTCCAGGTCGCGGTCGACGACCCGATGGCGGCGGCCTCGGTGAGCGCCGTCGCCGCCGAACGGCGGATCTTCTGCGTCCGGGCCGACGACCGGACGGCCGCCACCGCCTGGACCCCGGCCGTGACCCGGCACGGCCCGGTCACCGTGGCGGTGCTCGGCGGCGGCGACCCGCGCCGGGCGATGACGGTTCGCGACGCGGTCCGCGACCTCCTCGCCGTCCGCCTGGCACCGGACGGGATCGCTGGCCGGCCCGACGCTTCCACTGGGACGACCGGTGGGCGGCAGGCCGGGCGGGTGGCACTGGTCGGGGCGGGGCCGGGAGACCCGGAGCTGATCACCGTGAAGGGCTGGCGGCTGCTCACCGAGGCCGACGTGGTGGTCGCCGACCGGCTGGTGCCCGGGCTGCTCCTGGACGAATTGCGCCCGGACGTCGAGCTGGTGGACGCCTCAAAGATCCCCTACGGTCCGTCCCGGGCTCAGGAGGAGATCAACCAGATCCTGGTCGACCGGGCCCTGGCCGGCGCGTTCGTGGTGCGGCTCAAGGGCGGTGACCCGTATGTCTTCGGCCGCGGCGGCGAGGAGTTGCTGGCGTGCGCGGCCGCCGGCGTGCCGGTGACCGTGGTGCCCGGCGTGACCAGCTCGATCGCCGCGCCGGCCGCGGCCGGCATCCCGGTCACCCACCGGGGGGTGGCGCACGAGTTCACGGTGGTCTCCGGGCACCTGGCACCCGACGCGCCAGCATCGCTGGTGCGCTGGGACGCCCTCGCCGGTCTGCACGGCACCCTGGTGGTCCTCATGGGGTTGAAGAACCTCGCCGCCATCACGGCCACCCTGATCGCCCACGGTCGGTCACCGCAGACGCCGGCCGCCGTCGTCCAGGAGGCCACCACGGGCACCCAGCGGGTCCTACGGTCCACGCTGGGCGAGGTGGCCGCCGACGCGCTCACGGCCGAGCTGCGCCCGCCCGCCGTCGTCGTGGTGGGCGATGTGGTGAACGCCCTCGACAGCTGACAGCCGACCGAACGCGGCGGCGAGTCGTCCGGCGGTGGACCCGGGCGTCGGAGGGCACTGGCACGGCAGATCTTGGACAGTTTCCGTTACGCGCTAACTGTGCTGTCCCGAGACATGTGTCAAGGGGAAGTCCCGATAGTTGTGTCATGAGTTGTTGATCAAGTTGTGTGGATGAGGCTGATGTAGGACCG